>JALCNW010000004.1 GCA_022649305.1 Enterobacter sp. | reverse complement strand
CTTCCCACGCGGTGTAAACGTCAATCGCGCCGTCGTCGAAGGTCACAACGTCTTCTGCACCGGCTTCCAGCGCCGCTTCCATGATCGCGTCTTCATCACCTGCATCGAAAGAGATAATCCCTTTCTTGCTGAAAAGATACGCAACAGAGCCGTCGGTGCCCAGGTTTCCGCCCGTTTTGGTGAAGGCATGACGCACTTCAGCGACGGTACGGTTACGGTTGTCGGACAGGCATTCCACCATTACTGCGGTGCCGCCAGGGCCGTAACCTTCATAAATAATGGTTTCCATGTTCGCGTCATCATCACCACCTACGCCACGCGCAATTGCACGGTTGAGGGTGTCACGCGTCATGTTGTTCGCCAGCGCTTTGTCGATGGCCGCGCGCAGACGTGGGTTAGAACCCGCATCGCCGCCGCCCAGACGCGCAGCTGTAACCAGCTCACGAATGATTTTGGTGAAAATTTTACCGCGTTTGGCATCCTGTGCCGCTTTACGGTGCTTTGTGTTGGCCCACTTACTATGACCTGCCATAAAAATATCTCCAATAAACCGTCTGTTCAGACAGCATGAATTACGAATTCTTCAATCGCCTGCCGGTTGCTCCACGATTTAGTTAACGCAGCGGCTTCGGCTGCATTAACCCAGCGGTAGGTCAAATGTTCGGTGAACTCGACGTCCCGTTCGTGGGGTAGCGCAAGGCAGAACCATGATTCCGTATTGCGCTCGATTCCCGGTGCATAGCGATGGCGTAAATGGCTAAAAATTTCAAACTCCACCGTGCGCTGGCAGTTCATCAAGGTCAGTTGCTCGTCGGCAACATCAATCAGGACCTCTTCCTTTACTTCACGCGCGGCGGCCTGCGGCGCGGTTTCACCCTCTTCCAGGCTGCCGGTAACCGACTGCCAGAAATCAGGATCATCACGCCGCTGCAACATCAGCACCCGCTTCGTGTCCTGCGCAAAGATAACAACCAGAACAGAAACGGGGCGCTTATAGGCCATGTCAGTTTTTCTCTTCCTTTTTCACCACGTCGATACCCAGCTCAGCTAAAGAAGCCGGGTTCGCAAAGCTTGGCGCTTCGGTCATCAGACACGCCGCTGCGGTGGTTTTCGGGAAGGCAATAACGTCACGGATGTTATCAGTACCGGTCAACAGCATGGTCAGACGATCCAAACCAAACGCCAGGCCCGCGTGCGGCGGGGTACCGTATTTCAGCGCATCCAGCAGGAAGCCAAACTTCTCGCGCTGTTCTTGCTCATTGATACCCAGAATGCCAAACACGGTTTGCTGCATTTCAGTGCTGTGAATACGTACAGAACCGCCGCCCACTTCGTAGCCGTTGATCACCATATCGTAGGCGTTAGCGACGGCCTCTTCTGGCCCCGCTTTCAGCTCTGCCGCATTCATGTCTTTTGGCGCAGTGAACGGGTGATGCATGGCGGTCAGGCCGCCTTCACCGTTGTCTTCAAACATGGGGAAGTCGACAACCCACAGCGGTGCCCATTTGGCTTCGTCGGTCAGGCTCAGGTCTTTACCCAGCTTGAGGCGCAGTGCGCCCATGGCATCAGCCACCACTTTCTTGTTGTCTGCGCCGAAGAAGATCATGTCGCCGTCCTGCGCACCAGTGCGCTCAAGAATAGCGTCGATGATTTCTGCGTTCAGGAATTTAGCCACTGGGCTGGTGATCCCTTCAATGCCTTTCGCACGCTCGGTCACCTTAATATAAGCCAGACCTTTCGCGCCGTAGATCTTCACAAAATTGCCGTAGTCGTCAATTTGCTTACGGCTCAGGGCAGCGCCACCAGGAACGCGCAGTGCCGCCACGCGACCTTTCGCATCGTTAGCCGGACCAGCGAAGACCGCGAACTCTACCGCTTTCAGCAGGTCAGCAACGTCAACCAGTTCCATCGGGTTACGCAGGTCCGGTTTATCAGAACCGTAACGACGTTCCGCTTCGGCGAAGGTCATGACCGGGAAATCGCCCAGATCCACACCCTTCACGTCCAGCCACAGGCTACGAACCAGCGCTTCCATGATTTCACGCACCTGTGGCGCGGTCATGAAGGAGGTTTCAACATCGATCTGGGTAAATTCAGGCTGGCGGTCAGCACGCAGGTCTTCGTCGCGGAAGCATTTTACAATTTGATAGTAGCGATCGAAGCCAGACATCATCAGCAACTGCTTGAACAGCTGAGGAGACTGCGGCAGTGCGTAGAATTTGCCTTTATGAACGCGCGAGGGAACCAGGTAATCGCGCGCACCTTCCGGCGTGGCTTTGGTCAGCATCGGGGTTTCAATATCAAGGAAACCGTTATCGTCCATAAAGCGACGTACGAGACTGGAAATCCTAGCGCGGGTTTTCAGGCGTTGAGCCATTTCCGGGCGACGCAGGTCCAGATAGCGGAACTTCAGACGCGCTTCTTCGGTGTTGACGTGGTTGGAGTCAAGCGGCAGCGATTCTGAACGGTTGATGATGGTCAGATCGGATGCGAGCACTTCGATTTGGCCAGTCGCCATATCTGCGTTAATGTTTTTTTCGTCACGCGCACGCACGGTGCCGGTAACCTGGATGCAGAACTCATTACGCAGTTCGGAAGCCAGCTTCAACGCATCTGCACGATCCGGATCGAAGAACACCTGTACGATGCCTTCACGATCGCGTAGATCGATAAAAATAAGGCTACCAAGATCACGACGACGGTTGACCCAACCACACAGGGTCACCTGCTGTCCGACGTGGGACTGACGCAATTGCCCGCAATATTCTGTACGCATGAGATATCCCTTAATTTAGCCGCCGGCTAAATGTCGCCTGTTTGACAGGCTACTATGTCGCAGCTTTCTGTATGTCACAAATGGGTGAAAAAAGGCGGCTATTATACTGGAAATTCCGCCGTACGATAAGAGAGAAGCGCGCCAGACGCGCGATTGCTGCGCTCTTATTGCGCATTCTCACAAAAATTAACAAAATTATCCGATCTTCAACAGCCTTTATCGTCGTATGGTGTAGCCGAAGCTATTCATTTGACTGGAGTTACCATGTTTACACTTGATGCCACCAAAACCGCGCTTGTCGTGATTGATTTGCAGGAAGGGATTCTGCCATTCGCCGGAGGTCCCCATACGGCTGATAACGTTGTCAGCCGCAGCGCGCGACTGGCCGAAAAGTGCCGTGAGAACGCTTCGCCTGTCGTCATGGTACGCGTTGGCTGGTCGGCTGATTTTGCCGAAGCCCTAAAGCAGTCGGTCGACGCCCAGTCGCCTGCCTCCGCTCTACCGGACAACTGGTGGACCTATCCTGCTTCACTCGGTAAACAGGATAGCGATATCGAAGTGACCAAACGTCAATGGGGCGCTTTCTATGGCACCGACCTTGAGTTACAGCTTCGCCGTCGCGGAATCGACACCATTATTCTGTGCGGGATCTCCACCAATATTGGCGTGGAATCCACGGCGCGGAACGCCTGGGAGCTTGGGTTTAATGTGGTCATTGCCGAAGATGCCTGTAGTGCGGCCTCCGCTGACCAACACCAGGGCAGCATGACGAACATCTTCCCACGCATCGGTCGCGTGCGCACCACTGACGAGATTTTACGCGCGCTATGATGTATCTGGGCCTGCCCCAATGGTCGCACCCGAAATGGGTGCGCCTTGGCATCACCAGCCTTGAAGAATACGCTCGACACTTTAACTGCGTTGAGGGAAATACCACGCTCTATGCCCTGCCAAGGGCGGAAATTGTCGAGCGCTGGCGCGACCAAACCACCGATAACTTTCGCTTTTGTTTTAAATTCCCGGCAACCATTTCCCACAATGCGGCTTTGCGCAACTGTGACGATCTCACTCAGGAATTTTTCGAGCGCCTGTCGCCGCTTGCAAACCGTATCGGCCAGTACTGGCTGCAATTACCTGCCACCTTTGGCCCGCGCGATCTCCCTGCGCTGTGGCACTTCCTTGATGCCCTGCCGCGCGATTTTAGCTACGGCGTTGAAGTGCGACATCAGGAATTTTTTACCAAAGGCGAAGCGGAGAAAACGTTCAATCGGGGCCTGCTCGAACGTGGCGTAAACCGAGTCATCCTCGACAGTCGGCCAGTTCACAGCGCCATTGCGCATAACGAAGCGATTATTGATGCGCAACGCAAAAAGCCTAAAGTGCCTGTGCATGCCATTGTCACGGCGAATCATCCGATGGTGAGGTTTATCGGCAGCGATAATATGCAGCAAAATCGTGATTTATTTGCCGTATGGCTGCAAACGTTGCCGAAATGGGAGCAAACCACCACCCCGTACCTCTTTTTGCATACTCCTGATATCGCTCAGGCACCTGAACTGGTCGATGCTCTTTGGCAAGCCTTGCAGGCTGCGGTTCCGTCACTCGGACCGGCCCCTGCCATCCCACAACAATCTTCTCTTTTCTGAAATCAGCCCCTATCATAGAAGTGCCATCTGCCAAAAACAGGGAGTTTGTATGGTCAGCGCGCTGTATGCCGTCTTAGGTGCATTACTGCTGATTAAGTTTTCGTTCGATGTTGTGCGCCTGAGAATGCAATACCGCGTTTCGTATGGTGACGGCGGGTTTTCTGAGCTGCAAAGCGCGATTCGTGTTCACGGCAATGCGGTGGAATATATTCCCGTTGCGTTGATACTGTTACTGCTGATGGAAATGGACGGTGCCGAAACCTGGATGGTCCACGTTTGCGGACTGCTGTTGATCGCCGGACGTTTAATGCATTACTACGGCTTTCACCACCGCTTATTCCGCTGGCGTCGTTCCGGCATGAGCGCAACGTGGTGCTCGCTGTTGCTAATGGTGCTGGCCAACCTGTGGTATATGCCGTGGGAGTTGGTTTTCTCTTTCCATTAGCGCACAATACGCCACTTTATTTTTCCCGGATTTTTACGTTATGTCTGATCGCGACACGCTTTTTTCCGCGCCTATCGCCAGCCTGGGCGACTGGACCTTTGATGAACGGGTAGCCGAAGTCTTCCCGGATATGATCCAGCGCTCTGTTCCAGGTTATTCCAATATTATCTCTATGATCGGCATGCTGGCTGAGCGTTTCGTTCAGCCCGGCACGCAGGTCTATGACCTGGGCTGTTCGCTGGGAGCGGCAACGCTGTCCGTTCGTCGTAACGTGCACCATGACGGTTGCAAAATCATCGCCGTTGATAATTCTCCGGCCATGGTAGAACGCTGTCGCCGTCATCTTGACGCCTATAAAGCGCCAACCCCGGTTGAGGTGATTGAGGGTGATATTCGCCACGTTGAGATCGAAAATGCCTCGATGGTAGTGCTGAATTTTACCTTGCAGTTTCTGGAGCCTGAAGACCGCCAGCTGTTGCTGGATAAAATCTATCAAGGCCTCAACCCCGGCGGCGCGCTGGTGCTATCAGAAAAATTCAGTTTCGAAGACACCAGCATGGGCGAGCTGTTATTCAACATGCATCATGACTTCAAACGTGCCAACGGCTATAGCGAGCTGGAAATCAGCCAGAAACGCAGCATGCTGGAAAACGTGATGCTGACCGACTCGGTTGAAGCGCATAAAGCCCGTCTGCATAAGGCAGGTTTTGAACACAGTGAATTGTGGTTCCAGTGCTTTAACTTCGGTTCACTGGTCGCGTTAAAAGGCGGTAAGGCATGATTGAGTTCAGTAATTTTTATCAACTTATCGCCAAAAACCATCTTTCCCACTGGCTAGAAACGTTACCGGGTCAGGTTGCCGCCTGGCAACGCGAGCAACTGCACGGTCAGTTTAAGCAGTGGAGCAACGCCGTCGAATTCTTGCCGGAAATGACGCCTTATAAACTCGACCTGCTGCACAGCGTCACCGCCGAAAGCGAAGAGCCGCTCAGCGAAGGTCAGATGATTCGTCTCGATAAGCTGATGCGTAACCTTATGCCGTGGCGCAAAGGGCCGTTTTCGCTGTACGGGCTGAATATCGATACCGAATGGCGTTCCGACTGGAAGTGGGATCGGGTGCTACCGCATCTTTCCGATCTTACCGGGCGTACCATCCTCGACGTCGGTTGCGGCAGTGGGTATCACATGTGGCGCATGATTGGCGCGGGTGCGCATCTGGCCGTCGGTATCGATCCGATGCAGCTGTTCCTGTGCCAGTTCGAAGCGGTTCGTAAATTGCTGGGTAACGACCAGCGCGCGCACCTGCTGCCGTTGGGCATCGAACAGTTACCGGCCCTGGCCGCTTTTGACACTGTATTTTCGATGGGTGTTCTCTACCACCGTCGCTCGCCGCTCGAACATCTGTGGCAGTTGAAAGATCAGTTAGTCAGCGGTGGCGAACTGGTTCTGGAAACGCTGGTGATTGAAGGCGATGAAAATGCGGTTCTGGTACCGGGCGATCGCTACGCGCAAATGCGTAACGTCTATTTTATCCCTTCAGCCCCGGCGCTGAAAAACTGGCTGGAGAAGTGTGGCTTTGTTGATGTGCGTATCGCTGATGTGTCCGTAACATCTACTGAAGAACAGCGTCGTACCGACTGGCTAACAACCGAGTCTCTGGCCGAATTCCTCGATCCGAATGACAGCACAAAAACGATTGAAGGGTATCCGGCACCGATGCGTGCGGTATTGATCGCCACCAAGCCTTAATCGACGCGGCGACCAGAAATGCACAGGTGAAAAAAAGGCCCCTGTTGAAATTGCAGGGGCCTGGTACAAGCAAGCATCATATTGGGCAAGATGATGCGCGGTAAAAATCGCTACGTTGCTACACGTGATGACGCTCTATTATCGATTTCATTACCGCAACCGACTCTCCATCTACACCGTAGCGGGAGTACTCATCCGCTTCGGCATCTGTCGACATTGACAACCCTGTATTGCGATAACGCATGGGTGAAGGCGTCCATTTGCCAGCAGAGCTATGAAGCTCCTCAACCCCTGCGTTGATAAACATTTCCAGATTGCTGGCACGGACACCCGCACCCGCCATAATTATTGGAACACCTGAATGTGCTTTTAGTTCCGTAATTAATTTAATTCCTTTTTCCGCCGACGATTGCTGACCCGATGTCAGGATACGTGCAACCCCTAACTCTGCAAGATTATCAAAAGCTTGCAACGGGTTAACGCACATATCAAAGGCCCGATGAAACGTCACCGCCATTCCTTTTGCAGCAGTCATAACGTGGCGCATACGTGCAATATCGATCCTGGCATCTTTGTCCAGCAGGCCAATCACAAGCCCCGGAAAACCAAGGTCGCGCACCAGAGCAACGTCCTCAAGCATGGCGCTGAATTCATCGGATCTATAGCAAAAATCCCCCCCACGCGGGCGAATAATCGGGTGCACCGGGATCGTCACGGCCTCACGTACCGACTTCAGCACGCCATAGGATGGCGTTAATCCACCTTCTTTCGGCGCGGCGCAGAGTTCAACGCGATCCGCACCGTACTTTTGTGCGGTAAGCGCGCACTCCTTGCTGTAACAGCAAATCTCCAGAATCGCCAAGTCATCCTCCTTAAAACCCACTTCAACACACCATCATGCCATGCCGTAAAGTTGCCAACTCAGCGTGAGTTCACAAACTGTTGCGGCCTACTCTTCACTGGCGACAATTTGCTCGATAGTCCATGGATGAAACTTAACCGTTACCTTACCGTCCGTGACGGCAAGCGTTGGGTTCGGCAAACGTTCACGCTCTCCTTTGGGAGAACTGGTTTTGACAAAGATGCCCGACTGGCTCAGCCCATCGTCAGACATCAAGGCCAACGCACGCGCATTCAGCGCATCAGGCTCGCCCGGCAGGACAATTTCGATATGTTCCCAGCCTTCATGCGGATAACGCTTTTCACCAGGCCAGGGTAATTCCACCACGCTGAACTGCCAGTGCGCGACACAAACCGGCTCATGCAGTTTAAACAAACAAATGGGGCGACCATTGATCAGGTTTTCTGACAACAGTTCGCCACATTGTTCAAACCCGCGACGCCAGCGCTCCGCCGTCGCATTTTGATGGCAGCGCAAAGAAATGTGATCGGCATCGAGCGGCGTGATATCAAGCCCGAGACGAGTGGCAAGTTCTGTGAACGCCTGAGTGAAACGAGGTAAATCTGCGGAAATATCATGCAGTTCGTCAATGGTTTGCCAGTTCGCCATAGGGGATACTCTTTTCATGTTGCAAAGCCGCTAATTTACTCTGTTGGGCCTTGCCAACCAACCGTAGATTTCGGGATTTTATCACTGCATGTTTATGCACTATTTCTCTGGCTGTTTTCTAAACGCTCCAGAGGTGGTGCAATGCTGACGCCAGTTGGCATTTGCAGTATACTCCCGCCCTAAATTCTCAAACTGGTGCGAGCGGTCTTTTTACTCGCGTCAAAAATGTAAGGTACCCAGGTGAATATTCAGGCTCTTCTCTCCGAAAAAGTCAGTCAGGCAATGATTGCCGCAGGCGCGCCTGCGGATTGCGAACCACAGGTTCGTCAGTCAGCGAAAGTACAGTTTGGCGACTATCAGGCCAATGGCGTGATGGCAGTAGCCAAGAAACTGGGCATGCCGCCGCGACAACTCGCTGAGCTGGTGCTGACTCATCTGGATCTGGGCGGTATCGCCAGCAAAACCGAAATTGCCGGTCCGGGCTTTATCAACATTTTCCTTGAGCCTGCGTTCCTGGCAACCCACGTTGATGCCGCGCTTAAATCCGACCGTCTGGGCGTGACCCAACCGCCAGCACAGACCATTGTGATTGACTATTCCGCGCCAAACGTGGCGAAAGAGATGCACGTTGGCCACCTGCGCTCAACTATCATCGGCGATGCGGCAGTACGCACGCAGGAGTTCCTGGGCCATCGCGTTATTCGCGCCAACCACGTCGGCGACTGGGGCACCCAGTTCGGCATGCTGATTGCTTATTTAGAGAAACAACAGCAGGAAAATGCCGGTGAAATGGCGCTGGCCGACCTCGAAGGTTTCTACCGCGAAGCGAAAAAACATTACGACGAAGACGAAGCCTTCGCCGAGCGCGCGCGCAGCTACGTCGTCAAACTGCAGGGCGGCGACGAGTACTTCCGCGAGATGTGGCGCAAACTGGTCGACATTACTATGTCCCAGAATCAGCTCACCTATAATCGTCTGAACGTGACCCTGACCCGCGATGACGTGATGGGCGAAAGCCTGTACAACCCAATGCTGCCGGGTATCGTTGAAGACCTGAAAGCCAAAGGGCTGGCGGTGGAGAGCGAAGGCGCAACGGTCGTATTCCTTGATGAATATAAAAACAAGGAAGGCGAACCGATGGGCGTGATCATCCGTAAGAAGGATGGCGGCTATCTGTACACCACCACCGATATTGCCTGTGCAAAATACCGCTACGAAACACTGCATGCCGATCGCGTCTTGTATTACATCGATTCCCGTCAGCACCAGCACCTGATGCAGGCGTGGACAATCGTGCGTAAAGCGGGCTACGTTCCTGATTCCGTTCCGCTGGAACACCACATGTTCGGCATGATGCTGGGTAAAGACGGCAAACCGTTTAAAACCCGCGCAGGCGGTACGGTCAAACTATCCGATCTGCTGGACGAAGCGCTGGAACGCGCCCGTCGTTTGGTCGCCGAGAAGAACCCAGACATGCCAGCCGACGAGCTGGAAAAACTGGCCAATGCTGTCGGTATCGGTGCGGTGAAATATGCGGATCTGTCAAAGAACCGCACCACCGACTATATCTTCGACTGGGATAACATGCTGGCCTTCGAAGGCAACACTGCGCCATACATGCAGTATGCCTACACCCGCGTATTGTCCGTGTTCCGTAAAGCGAATATGGATGAAAGCCAGTTGGCCAATGCCACGGTTGTGATTAACGAAGATCGTGAAGCTCAGTTAGCGGCACGTCTGTTGCAGTTTGAAGAGACCTTGACGGTTGTCGCGCGTGAAGGGACGCCGCACGTGATGTGTGCTTACCTGTACGACCTTGCTGGTCTGTTCTCAGGATTCTACGAGCACTGCCCTATTCTCACCGCTGAAAGCGAAGAGATTCGCAACAGCCGTCTGAAGCTGGCACAGCTCACCGCGAAAACGCTTAAGCTTGGTCTGGATACCTTAGGGATCGAAACCGTCGAGCGTATGTAATACCGAAAGAATAAAGTTGAGACTAAGAGGACTAAGCCCGGTAAATTACCGGACTTAGTCCTGCTGTCTGACCTGAATCTGTTCCAGGTGATGGGGTTCAGATTATAAAATGGAGAGGGCGTACATTGTGCAAATCGGCAATTTGTAGGGCCTCCTCAGAAATATTTCCGTAAGTATTCTGTAAGACACAAAATTGCCATCGCCTGTCCGTACGGCATCGATGTTAAAGGGATCTGGCGGTAGAACTCCAGATTGCTGCCCATTCCTGTACCAAACGACGTTTGCAATAACTCGCCTTCCGGCGAGATGTTTTTCACAATCCCACGAATGGCTTTCTCTGCGACTTCAGCATACTCCGCGCCCACATAACGTTTGCGCACCGCTTTCAGGATCCCATACGCAAACCCCGCCGTCGCCGACGCCTCCAGATACGAATCAGGATCGTCAAGCAGCGTGTGCCACAGGCCGCTCTCATCCTGGCACTTCGCCAGCGCGGCAATCTGCGCGTTTAGCACCTGGACCAGATAGCGTCGCACGGCGTTGTTTTCCGGCAGATCCACCAGTTCAAGGAAGTCCGGAATAACTATCGTTAGCCAGCTGTTTCCGCGCGCCCAGCGGGCGTTCGCAAAGTTATGCTGCCCGTCGTAGTTCCAGCCGTGGAACCACAGCCCGGTTTCACGATCCATCAGGTTCTGCACGTGAAGCAAGAACTGATAGATCGCTTCTTCAACGTATTCCGGGCGGTTCAGCAGTTTGCCGATTTTCGCCAGCGGCAGGACGGTCATCATCAGCGTGTCATCCCACATCTGCTGAGGGTTCTCTTCTGCCAGGGTAATGTGCTGCATACCACCGTGACTGGTGCGCGGCATGTCGTTCATTGCCCATTCAGCCCAGGTTTCCAGCCACGGTAAATACGTGGGATTGCGCGTCTCTTCGTAGCGATACGCCAGCGTCAGGAACGGTGCCATGGTGTTCACGTTTTTGGTGGTTGCGCCTTCGGCAAAGCGATCGGCAAACCAGCCGTCGATGATGTCACGCATGTCGTCATCGCCGGTCTGGCAATAATACTGCCAGATACCATATAGCCCGACGCCGTGCGTCCATTCCCATCCCGACCAGCCTTTGGTGTCAATCACACGTCCATCGTCGAGACGCAGCAAAAATTCGCCCGTTTTGTCATGGATATTCACCAGGCCGTGCGTCATCTTCTGAATCAGCGATTTCAGTTCATCCCTGGCAATGAAATGCTCGGGCTGACGCAGTAAAGGGCTATGTTTGACAGGCCACACCTTCATAATCTTAACCTCTGTGATAAGTCGAATTCAGTACCGCGCGATCCTTCAGCGAAGGTGCAGCAGGCTTATTACGATTCAGATAACCAATGTTGTTGTTGCCCCACAGCGATTCGTACGGCATACCCGCCAGCAGTTCCACCGTTTCGCGCGCCTGCGGCGTAGCGGTGTCCGGCATCGCCCGACCTGACTCGCGCATTTTGGCCGTCTCTTCGCGCAGTGTGCTGTGGGTTTGCAAATTGAGTTTAAAGCGCAGCGAAACCAGGAAGCCGCAGAACAGCACCAGAATGGTACCAACGCTCAGGATCATCAGGATGGTGTGACTCACTTCCGCTGGCTGTGTTTTTTGACCGCTCACAAAGCCGGACATCTGCATGACAATCCCCACCAGCATAATGGCACCTGCCTGCGAGGCTTTACGGGTCAAGGTCATGATGCCTGCGAAGATGCCTTCGCGACGCTGCCCGGTGATCACTTCATCCACATCGGCAATATAGGTGTAAACGTTCCACGGAACATAGTTGATACCACCGCGTCCCAGACCTGCAACGGCAGAAACCAGCAGCAGAAGGGAATACACATCACTCAGCCCTGCGTAATAGAGTACAGCGTAGGAGATTGACGCCAGGCCAAACAGCACCACCACCATCCGGTAAGACGGTGCTGGTCCAAAGCGAATACAGAGTGGGATCATTGCGATAACGGCGATGAACTGGAAGATTGCCATTGTTCCCAGCAGGTTAGACGCCATCGAGGCTTCCTGCATCAGTACGAACACCACGTAATAGGTGAACACGGCGTTGAACACGTCCTGGGCGATATAGCCGCCAAGATACATCCCCAGATGCTGGCGGAAAATCTTCACGCGCAGCGTAGAGCTGAGCTCAACAAACAGACGGTTGAGGCTCTGACTCAGGTTCAGTTTTTTCTTCTCTTCTTCAGCACGAAGCGCCGCTTCAGACCACTCTTCTCGTGGACGTTCCCAGGTGAAGAACCAGACGAAGGTCAGCATCACCGCGCACAGTACGGAGAACACCAGGCTCGCATAGAAGAAGGACACCGCGTTGTCTTTACCGAAATGCGTCAGCAGAATGCCCGGCAGGAAGGAGGCCAGAATCGCCGACATTTGCGCCATCGAAATGCGCGCCCCTGAGAATTTGGTTTTCTGTTTGAAATCGTCGGTCATTTCTGGGACCAGCGTTTCGTACGGCACCAGAATCATGGTGTAGACAATGTCAAACACCAGGTAAGTGACCAGATAATACCAAAAGCTCATGTCGCCCACCCACATCAGCGAGTAGCTGAACACGAATGGAATACCCAGCAGAATAAAGAACTTACGACGGCCAAAGCGTTTGCCGAGCCAGGTCGTACCAAAGTTATCGGTTAAGAAGCCCATGAGCGGACTGACAACCGCATCGAGCACCCTGGCCGCCGCAAAGATGAATGTCGCCTCAATAGGCGAAAGTCCGCAGAAGGTGGTATAGAAGTACAAAAGCCAGGCAGCAGTCAACGCCGTCGTGCCCGCGCCAAGAAAATCGCCTGATCCATAAGCAAGGTAATTTGTGAGTCCAATTTTACGTGTTTTCATTGCCGTCAACCCTATAAGTTTTGGGAGACTCCCTGTATGCAAACCTCGTCCGGGAGTTTTTACACGGCTACAGTAAAAGTATCGCTGTGTTGATACCTTTCTGTTTTTGCCACCACGGCCAGGCGAATGGCAAAAATGCAAAGAGAATCAGTACGCGTGTCACCGATTTATAAAACAGCGTTTCTTTACTATCAAAAGGCAGGGTCATTTTTGCGAACCAGCCGTCAGATTAGACTGAAGGCTGGTGAAAAGGCAGGCAACTAGCGGTAGTTAACGATAACGGAATTACTTTGCACTTTGAGTGCCGGGATCAGACGTCCACCGCCCGGCACTTCCCAGATAAAGCGCAGCGGCTCAATAGCGGGCACATTATTGAAGGCGTGGGTGGTGCCACTTTCGCCGTCAAGCTCGGTACATCGTGTTTGCGAACACAGGCGCACGCGCAGGCCAGCAGGCGTTGGGCCAATCAGTTGATAACGCCAGACCACCAGCGTCATCAGTCCTGAAACCGGTTCAGACGACGCCAGAGGGCGCGACGAAGCCGCCACGCCACGGTTGCTCAACGTAGTGCCGATACTGCTGGCCTGCCACATTCCATCGCCCGCGGCCTGCGCCGCAAGTGGCAACCATAAAACCCATAGCCATTTGCGCATTATTTACCTCCTATCGTCGCCGTCATTCGAATTTGGCGGTTATCCGACAGCTCCATATTCGACAGCACCACCAGTTGGGTCAGGCTACGACGAAGGAAGCGAGAGAGCAGTGGACGCAGTGCGTGATTAACCAGCAACACCGGCGGTGCGCCGAGCATCTCCTGACGTCCTAGCGCCTCTTGCGTTTGCGCCAGCAGTCGGTCCGCCAGACCCGGCTCCAGCCCGCCACCGCCCTGTAATGCCTGCAATAGCAAGCGTTCGAGCGGCGTATCAAGCCCAATGACCTGCACTTCTCCCGAACCCGGGAACCACTGCTGAGTAATCGCGCGGCCCAGTGCGACGCGCACAACGGCGGTCAGCTCATGCGGATCGCTTTGCAGCGGTGCATGCTCCGCCAGCGTTTCCAGAATGGTACGCATATCGCGAATCGGCACTTTTTCGTCAAGCAGGTTTTGCAGGACCTTATGCAGCGTGGTCAACGTGACGACGCCCGGTACCAGATCTTCCGTCAGCTTTGGCATCTCTTGCGTCACGCGGTCAAGCAGTTGCTGCGCTTCCTGACGTCCAAACAGTTCGGCAGAGAATTGTCCTATCAGGTGGTTGAGATGCGTCGCGACGACGGTACTGGCTTCAACCACGGTATACCCCTGAATTTGCGCCTGCTCTTTTAGCGCGCTCTCAATCCAGATGGCCGCCAGCCCAAAGGCCGGATCGATAGTTTGTTCGCCAGGCAATGTCCCTGCGGCCGTCCCTGGATTGATCGCCAGCCAGCGTCCAGGGTAGGCATCGCCGCTGCCAATTTCCACGCCCTTCATCAGGATGCGGTAGCGCGCGGGCGGCAGATCCATATTGTCGCGGATGTGAACCACCGGCGGCAGGAAACCCATGTCCTGCGCGAATTTTTTACGGATGCTGCGAATGCGCCCGAGCAGCTCACCATCCTGCTGAAAATCAACCATCGGGATCAGACGATAACCCACCTCCATCCCCAGGGAGTCTTCAAGCTGGACGTCATTCCACGTAGCTTCAACGGCCTGGGTGTTTTCCGGCATTTTGACCGGAGCAGGTTCTGCCGCAGGCTTAATATCTTTACCGCGCAGCCACCAGGCCAGGCCGAGTAATGCGGCGGTGAACAGCAGGAAGACGAAGTTTGGCATTCCCGGGACCATCCCCAGCAGGCCCAGAACCGCAGCGGACAACATCAGTACGTTTGGGTTACTGAACAGTTGCCCGACCATCTGCTGGCCCACGTCCTGATCGGTACTCACGCGGGTGACGATAACGCCCGCCGCGGTGGAGATAACCAAAGCCGGTATCTGCGCCACCAGGCCGTCACCGATGGTCAACAGCGTATAGCTTTCCGCCGCGTGACCTACGTCCATGCCGTGTTGCAAAACGCCAACCAGCAGGCCGCCGACTACGTTTATCACCATGATCAAGATGCCGGCGATGGCATCGCCACGCACGAACTTACTCGCACCGTCCATCGAGCCATAAAAATCGGCTTCTTGCGTAACGTCAGAACGGCGTTTTTTAGCCTCATCTTCGCCAATTAACCCAGCGTTCAGATCGGCATCGATCGCCATCTGCTTGCCCGGCATCCCGTCCAGCACAAAACGCGCGCCAACTTCGGCGATACGCCCCGCACCTTTGGTAATGACCATAAAGTTAATGATCACGAGGATGATAAACACCACGATACCGATGGCGAAGTTACCGCCAACAAGGAAGTGACCAAAGGCTTCAACCACTTTACCCGCCGCTGCACCACCCGTATGACCATCCATCAGGATGATACGCGTAGAGGCTACGTTCAGCGCCAGGCGCAGCAACGTGGTAAACAGCAGAATGGTTGGAAATGCGGCAAACTCCAGCGTGCGTTGGGTAAACATCGCCACCAGCAACACCATGATGGAAAGCGCAATGTTAAAAGTAAAAAGCAGGTCAAGGATGAATGCTGGCAACGGCAGCACCATCATCGACAGAATTAGCAGGATGAGAATCGGCCCGGCAAGGATTTGCCATTGCGACGATTTAATGTTGCTCGGCAAGCGCAACATTGCCACCAGATTAGCCATCAGAGTCCTTCTCGTTCATAAAATCCAGTGCATCAGGCACCGGAAGATTTTTCGGTTTAACAGGCTGTTGACCGCCAGCCAGACGCCAGCGCTTCAGTTGCCATACCCATGCCAGAACTTCTGCCACAGCGGCATAAAGCTGGCCTGGAATTTGTTGTCCAATTTCGGCATGTCGGTAGAGCGCACGCGCCAGCGGCGGTGCCTCCAGTACCGGAATGCGATTTTCTGCGCCAATTTCACGAATGCGTAACGCAATCAGCCCTGCCCCTTTAGCCACCACCTTTGGCGCGCTCATTTTGTTTTCGTCGTATTTGAGGGCAACGGAGTAGTGCGTCGGGTTGGTCACGATAACGTCCGCCTTCGGCACATCTTCCATCATGCGTCGACGCGCCGCGGCACGCTGCATTTGGCGGATACGCCCTTTAACGTGCGGGTCACCTTCCATCTGCTTGTATTCGTCGCGAATATCCTGCTGTGACATTCGCAGCTTTTTGATATGGGTAAAGATCTGGAAGAAGACGTCAAAACCCACCATCGGAATAATGCTCAACACTACCAGCAACGCGCAGAATCCCACCAGATCCATGGCGTTACTCATTGCGGTGAGCGGGGACTCGCTGATGAGGCGCATCATTTCGGGCCAGTTGTGCCACAGATAGAAACCTGCCGCACTGCCCATCAGGGTCGATTTGAGTATTGCTTTCAGCAACTCCGCTCCCGTTTGCGCAGAAAACATTTTCGCAATGCCGGGCAGCGGGTTGAGTTTTGAAAATTTAGGTTGCAGCGATTTGCCGCTAAATACCAGGCCACCCAACATCACCGGGGAAATCAGCGCCACCAGCACTACACCTGTGATCAGCGGCAACAGGGCAATCATGGCATCTTTAATTAGCAGGATGATTTGGCTCAGAATGAGATTGGGATCGTTAACCATGCTGTGATCGAAACGCAGCCCGGCAGAGAGCATTCCCGCCAGTTTACGGGCGAGCGTCTCCCCACCCAACCAGATGATGCACACGCCTACGAGCAATATCAGCAGGGAGGTCAATTCTCGGGATCGGGGGACTTGCCCATCCTCACGCGCCTTTTCAAGTCGGTGGGGTGTGGGGGCTTCTGTTTTGTCGTCGCTGTCTTCTGCCACAGTGCGCACTCGTTGCCCATTACGTCACGGGTATCATGCCAGAGCATGCCGTAATCAATGGGCGGAAAAGCCCGTATAACGCCCCCTTTTTACCCTGTTCAACTGAAAAATCGGGTTACATATACTCACAAAAAAAATAGTCCAGCCCTGTACCAAAAATACAAAAATTAACATTGACAATGCTGTGGAATATAATTCCAAAGAAAATGAAAAATACACTTTAATAATAAATAGTTAACTATCATCGTTTGAACTGATTAGTTTTGAGCAAAAAAAGATCATCTAATAGACATTGGATATATATTTGAATATATGTATAACGCATAGAAATGTGAAATCAAATTGTTATACCACCACAATTAACGGGTACACTTAACCACACCATTTAATATTTTAAAAGCCACGTCTTTTTGCTGTTTAATATCCATGTATACTTCTGCTTACTGCTCGCGTACTTTTTAATGCAATATTTTTCCTGGAGGAACTATCGAAAATGAACGTTACGAAAAAAGCGATAGCGAGTGTTATTCTCGCACTTTCATCAAACTCGGTATTTGCCAGTGAAATGAATGCTGGCACTATTCATTTCACCGGCCAAATTATCGAACCAAGCTGTACGATTGTCGGTGACAATGGTACCGATAGCACAGTGCCGTTGGGTACCTATCCTAAATCCTTATTTACCGATATTGGCACAGAATCAACGTTAATGCCGTTCTCCGTCACGCTAGCAGATTGTCCGCTCAAAAGTGATGGTCTGCCTTCCGTTCAGTTGACGTTCAACGGGCCAACCACGCTGACGGCCTCCACGACGTTGTTGGACGTCAGTAAAATCACAACTGACGGTGATACAGCGGCAACAGGCGTTGGCATTGCCATTAGCCCTGACGGCAAAAACACCCAACTCATTGCGATGGATGGCACAGAAGAGCAGGTTTCAATCGAATTACCCACCAAAAAGGAAGACACTATTAAGGCTGATTTTAATGCCCGATATAAGTCTTTTTCTAAAACGGTCACTGCTGGCCCTGCGGATGCAGACTTAACGGTGAATATTCTTTACCGCTAATCATCAGACTCGAAGCATTCATTAAACCCATAATTAATAATTGGGTAGCCATTATTGAATATTGAAAAGTCAGTAGTATTACGGCCCGTTTCTTGCGGGCTATTACCTTTTCTTTTTACATGTTTATTCAACAGGGATTTTTATGCGTACTCTTTCGCAAATAATAATATGCCTTCCATTGATTTTTACATCCTTTAGCTATGCGGCAGGCATTCAAATTGGTCGCACGCGCATAGTTTATGATGCTAACAAAAAAGAGATCGCACTCCCGTTGGTCAACAAGGATAAAGAACTCCCCTGGTTAGTACAGTCGTGGATAGATACCGGAGACGGAAAAACGCGAGGGCCATTTATCGTCACGCCACCACTATTTCGCCTCGATCCCGAAAAAGAACAAAGTCTCCGCATTGCCTGGAATGGAACAGCGTTGCCTGGCGACAGCGAGTCGCTGTTTTACCTGAACGTACGCACCATCCCCGCAACAGCAAAAGAAAATGACGATAAAAACGTTCTACGCCTGATCTACAAAACGCGCCTGAAGCTCTTCTGGCGACCAACGGGTCTAAATGGAACACCGGGTGAAGCGTGCAAAAACCTGAAATTTATCCGTCATGGCGAACAGTTGATCGTGGTGAACAACGGCGCTTATCACAGCACCTTTGACAGCCTGTCATTAGGCAAAACGAAGCTTGTAAAAGCAGACATGGTCAGCCCTCACGCTCGCGTTCCAATCGCCTTACCCGATACCACATCTGGCACCTCCGTAAGCTGGCGTTGTATTACGGATTACGGTAACGCCTCTGAACAATACACCGCTTCTCTGGCCCAGGAATAGAGTAACAAAATGACTACAGGACCAGCCCCGCGAAGAGGGATACACAAGAGCTCAGTGATGGGCTATCTGGGCGGAGTGTTGCTGATAACGTCAAGCGGATCGGATGCTCGGGAATACCATTTTTCGCCCTCTGCGCTGGAAGGCGACATGCTAACGCAACAAGATGTCGATCTCTCCCTCTTCTCAAAGAGCAATGCCCAATTGCCTGGGATCTATCCTTCCAAAGTGATGATCAATGATTCTCGACAAGATGAGACTGACATTAGCTATCTCAGCAATTCCGACGGTGAGCTTGTGGCGCAAATCACCCCGAATATGCTGCGTAAATGGGGTGTCAGCATTGAGAAATTCGACGCTCTGGCCGCGCTTGATGCCGCAATGCCGCTGACAGAACCCTTGGGACGTTACATACCGCTTGCCTCGGCAACGCTCGATTTCTCGGTGATGACGTTACATCTAAGCCTGCCTCAAGCAGCGATTGAGAATAACGGCAAAGGCTACATCAGTCCTTCCCGTTGGGACGACGGTGTTCCGGTCGTCTTTGCCGACTATGCTTTTTCTGGATCGCAAAACGAAGATGACGCGCATAACACCACTAAAAATCACTATCTCAATCTGCGCAACGGGGCCAATCTCGGCGGCTGGCGTCTTCGGAACTATTCCACCTGGAGCAAAACGATTGATGAGAATCACTGGGATACCATCAACACCTATTTGCAGCATGATATTGATGCCCTGAAAGCCCAGTTCACTGGCGGCGAGAGCAGTACCCGTGGCGAAGTTTTCGATAGCCTGCAATATCGTGGCATCAATATCGCCTCTGATGAGGAGATGCTGCCTTACAGTCAACGCGGCTTTGCTCCCGTGATACGCGGTATTGCGAGCTCAAATGCGGAAGTGTCTGTTCGCCAGAATGGCTATCTTATCTATCAGCAAAACGTCGCCCCTGGCGCGTTTGAAATCAACGATCTTTACTCAACCACTAATAGCGGCGATTTGGAGGTGACCGTCAAAGAAGCCGACGGGACCGAGCACCATTTCACCCAGCCCTACTCCAGCGTCGCCGTGATGCAGCGTCCTGGACATAAAAAATATGAGTTCACAGCAGCCCGTTACCGCGCCGACAGTGGTAGCGACCAGAATGAGCCCGTCTTTGCCCAAAGCAGCCTCATTTATGGTCTGAACAACACCATGACGCTATTTGGTGGGATGACAGCATCAGAAGATTATCAGGCGGTGAATACCGGCACCGGTATCGCACTCGGAACGCTGGGTTCTATCTCAGCAGACGTCACCGTCGCGAAAACGCACCTCGACAACGAGACCGAAAGCACCGGTCAGTCCTACCGACTGCTCTATTCAGGAAAAATCGATACCACCGACACCAACTTCTCGTTAGCGAGCTATCGCTACTCCACCAGCGGTTATTACAGCTTTGCCGATGCGAATCAAAAATATGAGCGGCACGAAGATGACATGCTATTTCGTTACAACAAGCGCAACCGTATCCAGGCCAGCATTAGCCAGAATATCGCGGGGGTCAGCCTGTACCTGAACGGTTACCAGCAGGATTATTGGGGAACCACGCAAAAGGAACGGAGCGTATCGGCCGGATTGAATACCGTCATTCAAAGCGTCAGCCTTCATCTGGCCTATACCTACAGCAAAACCAACGGCGAAGGCAGCGACCAAATGATCGCTTTCGGCCTGAGCATGCCGCTGAGTCAATGGCTTCCTCGCGCCTGGAGCAGCTACAACCTGAGCAATAGTCGACATGGCTACACCCGGCAAAACCTGGGGCTGAACGGCACGCTGCTTGATGACGAGCGGCTAAGCTACTCGCTACAGCAAAGCCACGCCAACCATGATAGCGAAGATACCAGCAGCGTCTACGGAAGCTATCGCTCACAGTACGCCAATCTGAATGCCGGATATTACTCCTCTTCCGATAGTTCACAGCAGCTGAGCTACGGCGTCAGTGGCGCGATAGTCGCGCATCCACAGGGCGTCACTCTTGCCCAACCGCTGGGTAGCCAGTTTGCGATTGTGAATGCCAACGGAGCCTCCGGCCTGCGATTCCAGAATTACCGTGGCGTACGTACCGACTGGCAAGGCAACGCCATCATTCCCTCACTGAGCCCGTACCAGGAAAATAGCATCCGCGTCGATACCACAAGCCTTCCTGAGGATGTTGATACCAGTGAAACGGCAGTGACCGTGATCCCTTCTCGCAATGCCGCTGTTATTGCCCGCTTTGACGCTCGTGTAGGGTATCGCGTACTGATTAAACTCACGCGTCCCGACGGCAGGCCGGTGCCTTTTGGTGCCATCGCTACTGCGAGCGCACCCGCCATGAGCGGCATTGTTGACGATACCGGAAACCTCTATTTGACGGGGGTCTCAGATACCCTGCAAGTCAACGTGAAATGGGGTAACGCAGAACAACAACAGTGCCGCGCCAACGTTACGCTTGATGCCTCGCCATCTGCTATCAGCCCCACCGGCATCCGTTCCGTCAGTGCCCTTTGCCAGCAGGAAAAACCTTATGTTAACTGACACACTCAAACCGCTGTTTTCCGCCTGTATTGCCGCGCTATTCTGGGTTGCATTACCCTTCCCTGCGCAGGCCGTCACGGTCCTGCATGGGTGTTTCGATAACCCGCAGAACTACAATATCGTCTACGACCGCGAACTTAATGCGAGTGAAAACGTCGCCCATCGTGACGTTGACGTCCTTGAACATCTGATTGGTGGCGGAGCCGCAATGGAAGCAAATTGTGAATGCCCCGGCAGCATGGTAGCGTCTAATCAGGTGCTCGAACTGACGCTGGCCGGAAGCCCGCTTAATCCCGGAACCAGTGGCTACGGATACCTCACCGAAAAGCTGGATATTAAGGTCAAGGGTTACAGCGATGCCATCAATTCCCCGGAAGCAACGGGATTAATCGGGATCAATATCACTCAGTATCCTTCGGACATTTCTTCGATGTCGAAAACAATTGAAAACATCAAAACCACCGAAGGAACTGCCAGCGTATGTAGCCAGGATACGCGCCCCGAAGGCGCCGCGACGGTTAAACGTCAGTTTAAGTGGGATGTTGTCGGGGTGACTTTTTACATCAAAAAACCCATTTTGGGCAAAGAAACCATTCCCTCCACGATAATCGTACAAAACTACGCCTGTCTTTACTTCGGCTCAGGCAGCTGTGATGTCAACAATGCCCGGCTGGTATCCAATATATGGCTCAGTGGCACTCTTTCCGCCCCGCTAAGCTGTACGATCAATGAAGGCAGTACCATCGAGGTGGACCTTGGCAATAATCTCGTCAGTAAACAGTTCAGATATAAAGGCCAACCTCCCAAGGGATACGCCCTTAAAAATGTTGATATCTCATACCATTGCGATGATAACGCCGTTGGCAATAACGACAGAATTAAGCTCACGTTGACTGCCGACCAGGGGGTTGTCGATAGCGGTGAACCGCTCATTGCTAAGATGCTCAACCGGGATGATCTGGGCATCAGGGTGTACGACGAAAACAGTCAAAACGTGGCGCTTGATGGTACGTTCGAATTTCCGGTCACGATGGATGAACTGGGAAATGGTACGGTGCGAATTAAAGCCGCTCCCGTGGGGACCAGCAACGCCTCGCCGAAACCGGGGGGATTTGAAGGCAACATGACGGTAAAAATGGATTTGCGGTGAAAGGTTCTCAGGTTGCAGGACAACCTGAGAACCAACCGTATGACTAGAAGCCGAGGCTATCCAGCAGATCGTCAACCTGATCCTGGCTGGCAACAACACCGGCCTTGTTGGTATCAAGCTGCGGGCCATTAAGCAGGCTTTCGTTCTCGCGTTTCGGACGAGCCGCTGGCTCCGGCATGTTTTCCAACAGCACCATCAACAGCTGACGTTCGATTTCCTGAATAACGTCCATCATGCGCTTGATAACCTGGCCGGTCAGGTCCTGGAAATCTTGCGCCATCATGATGTCCATCAACTGGGCATTGGTGAAGCTGGTGTGGCCGGGCACTTCGCCAAGATACTGACGGGTGTCGGTCACCAGTTCACGGGCATCGGCCAGTTCGATTGGTTTTTCAAACCATTCGTCCCAACGCTTACTCAGCCCTTTTGCGCCTTTTTCCATCTCATCCTGATGCGGCTGAGACGCTTCGACGCTGTTTAACGCGCGTTCAGCGGCCTGCGCCGTCATCTGGACCACATAATCCAGACGATCGCGGGCGTCAGGAATCGCTTCTGCCGCTTCAGCAATTGCCTGGTCAAGCCCCAGTTCACGCAGGCTGTCACGCAACATACGCGTCAGGCTGCCGATACGAGCAATAATGTCGCTCGGCGAATGTTCTTCAACAGGTTTCATCGTAGAGTGCAACATGACCAGCTCCTCACATGCCTAGTTTCTCGAAGATCTTGCCGAGCTTCTCTTCCAGCGTCGCGGCGGTAAATGGCTTCACCACATAACCGCTCGCGCCTGCCTGTGCTGCCGCAATAATGTTCTCTTTCTTCGCTTCTGCGGTCACCATCAGAACCGGCAGAGAAGACATTTTGCCGTCAGCACGAATGGTTTTCAGCAGTTCCAGGCCATCCATATTCGGCATGTTCCAGTCGGAGATGACAAAACCAAAACTACCCGCTTGTAGCTTGTTTAGCGCATCAACACCATCTTCTGCTTCTTCAACATTATTAAAACCCAGCTCTTTCAGCAGGTTGCGCACAATGCGACGCATGGTGGAAAAGTCATCCACAACCAAAAATCTGAGCTCTTTGTCCGCCATATAACACCACTCCTCATTAAATACGTATTGCCTGTCCGGCACTGATTTTTGCCAACATTTGCTGGCTTACCTGGCTAAGATCGACCACTTCGCTCACGCCACCCATATTGATGGCCTCGCGCGGCATGCCGAACACCACACAACTTGCTTCATTCTGTGCAATGGTCCAGGCGCCCGCCTGGTGCATTGCCAGCATTCCGGCGGCACCATCGTTGCCCATCCCCGTCAGGATCACCCCAACGGCGTTGCGCCCCGCATGTTTTGCCACCGAATGAAACAGCACATCCACTGATGGACGATGCCGGTTAACCGGCGGCCCATCATGAATTTTGATCTGATAGTTTGCCCCACTGCGCGACAGTTCCATGTGCTTGTCGCCCGGCGCGATATACGCATGCCCTGGCAGCACACGCTCACCGTCTTCTGCCTCTTTCACGCTTATCTGACAGAGCTTATTCAAACGCTCGGCAAACGAACGGGTGAAGCCCGGCGGCATATGCTGAGTAATCAGAATACCCGGGCTTGAGAGCGGCAATGGCTGGAGTACATGGCGAATTGCCTCTGTTCCCCCGGTTGACGCGCCGATCACCAGCAGTTTTTCCGAACTCAGCAACGGCCCGGCTTTGAGCGTGACGGGTGCGCCCATCGGCTTATGTGCCGCCAGTTTCGCCCGCGAAGCGGTACGAATTTTCTCAGCGATCATTTCGCTGTAAGCCAGCATCCCTTCACGAATGCCTAACTGCGGTTTGGTGACAAAATCCACCGCTCCCAGCTCCAGCGCCCGCAGCGTTATCTCTGACCCTTTACCCGTCAGTGAGGAAACCATCACCACCGGCATAGGGCGTAAGCGCATCAATTTCTCAAGGAAATCAATACCGTCCATGCGCGGCATTTCAACGTCCAGCGTCAGCACGTCCGGATTAAACTTTTTAATTAAATCCCTGGCAACGAGCG
The DNA here is from genome assembly GCA_022649305.1 of Enterobacter sp. Taxonomy (GTDB): domain Bacteria; phylum Pseudomonadota; class Gammaproteobacteria; order Enterobacterales; family Enterobacteriaceae; genus Enterobacter. The sequence goes on along the minus strand of JALCNW010000004.1, from coordinate 103,153 downwards.
GATCAGGCGCCGTTGCCACCATCTCCATATCGCTGTGGCTATTGATAATCTCCGTCATGATTTGACGCATCAGCGCTGAATCATCTACAGACAACACCCTGATCTTACTCATGCTTTTTCCTTACTCAGCGCATAAACCGTCTGCCCGCGCAGGCTAAACTCGCGAGCAAGGTTGCTGAAGTTCTCCGAATGCCCGGCAAACAATAATCCGTCAGGCTTAAGCAGCGGGGCAAAACGACGCAGAATCTCCTGCTGCGTCGTTTTATCAAAATAAATCATGACGTTACGACAAAAAATGGCGTCAAATGGCCCCGGCACGTTGTACTGTTTATCCAGCAGGTTAACCGATGCAAACTCAACACAGTTCGCCAGCTCCTGACGGACGCGCACCAGGCCTTCATGCGGTCCCGTACCGCGCATGAAGTAGCGCTGTAGCTGTTGTGGCGACAACGTTTTCAGCTCATCCTGACGATAAACGCCGTTCCGCGCTTTCTCCAGTACCTCGGTATCAATATCGCTGGCGTATACTTTCCAACGCCCTGGGGCCATTCCCAGCGTGTCGGCAAGCGTGATCGCCAGAGAGTAAGGTTCTTCTCCTGTCGATGCCGCCGCACTCCAGACACGGTATTCACCGCTGCGACGACGCGCATGCTCTGCCAGCACCGGGAAGTGATGGCCTTCGCGGAAAAACGCCGTCAGGTTAGTGGTCAGCGAGTTGATAAACGCCTGCCATTCTGCACTGTTCGGGTTGGCTTCCAGCATGCTCAAATAGCGACCGAAGTCATCCAGTTCAAGCGTGCGTAAGCGCCGCACCAGACGGTTGTAGACCATGTCTCGCTTATGATCGGCGAGCACAATCCCTGCACGCTGGTAGATCAACTGACATATCCGACGAAAATGCACGTCAGATAGCGCGAGACGCTGTGTCATCTGTAACAATAATGACGATTGCCCATTGGGCTGTGATGATGTCATAGCGCCTTCTTAATCACTCTCAGGATACAACTGGCACGGCCTGTGACCGTCCGACTTCTGCTACTGTTTCGACTTGCTCTTTCACGTTAAATACCGCAACCAGACCGGTAAGATGATCGGCCTGATTAGCGAGCTGGTCGGTAGCGGCCGCCGCTTCTTCTACGAGAGAAGCGTTCTGTTGCGTTACCTGATCCATCTGCGACACGGCCTGAGCAACCTGCTCTATTCCGCGACGCTGTTCATCTGAGGCGGAAGCTATCTCACCCATAATGTCGTTGACGCGCGTCACCGATGTCACAATTTCAGTCATGGTGTGCGCGGCGGTATCGACCAGTTCAGCGCCCTGCTTAACGCGGGAAACGGACTCTTCAATCAATACTTTGATCTCTTTTGCTGCGTTTGCGCTGCGGCTGGCGAGATTGCGAACTTCACCCGCAACGACGGCAAAACCGCGTCCCTGTTCACCCGCGCGCGCCGCTTCCACCGCGGCGTTCAGTGCCAGGATATTGGTCTGAAAAGCAATACCGTCAATCACGCTAATAATGTCGCCAATTTTCTGCGAGCTGGTGGCGATTTGTTGCATTGTGCTGGCAACGTGTGACGTTTGATCCCCGCCTTTCCTCGCCGTTTGCGCGGCACTTTTTGCCAAATCTGACGCCTGACGAGCATTGTCGGCGTTCTGGCCAACCGTCGCCGTTAGCTCTTCCATACTGGCCGCAGTTTGCGCCAGCGAAGCGGCCTGCTGTTCAGTACGAGATGACAGATCGTTGTTACCTGCTGCAATCTCCGAAATACCGGTGTGCATCGCGTAACTGCCGTGACGCACTTCGGTTACCGTTTCACGCAAAGAACCCTGCATCGCTTTGAGGCTGGCAAAAATAGCCGAAATTTCATTCTTACCGAATACCGCGACCGGACGCGCCAGGTTACCTTTTGCAATGCTGTCAAAATGGCTACTGATAATCGCCAGCGGTAACACAATCATCCTGCGCGACCAGAGCAATGCCCCACCAGTGAGCAGTGCGGCCAAAATTACCATCGTGGCAAATATCACTCCCGACATGTGGTAGCTGGTGCGGCTATCCCTACTCGCGTGTTCGACAAACTGGTTCATGTCCACCAGCCAGGCGTTAAAGCTTTTATTGAAAGCAGCCTGAGAATCCTGCACCGGTGCGGTGAGGAAGTCTGACAGCTGATTGTTTTCAAGCCAGGTGGCCTGATGCTCCAAATCGCTGTGCCACTGGGTATAACTTTTCTGCATTTCCGCTTTCAGCGCTTTGCCCTTTTCACTGACCGCGTCCTGTGTGCCAAAGGTTTTAAACTGCACATCGGCCTGCTTCAGACTTTCGCGAGCGGTGACCATCAGTGCTTTGATGTCATCCGGTGGATAGCTTAATGCCGTGAGCGTGCCCGCCTTATTCAGCGCGGTGCTGGCCTGCAATAACACCACTCGCGTTTCTGCGAGCGAGGAGCGTTGCTGGTTACTCGTCTCGACTTCCTGCAAATTCTGATAACCATCGCGAAACGCCCAAAATGACAACCCGTTACTGCCAACCTGCAATACACCGCAAAGAATCAAAATTAAAAACAATGTGGTCGAGATACGAATACGATTTAACATCCACGCTCCCATCATGCGGCAAGCAGCCGCGGTTAAATATCAGTCAAAATGTTTCCCAGTTTTCTTCTTGTCCCTGTCCATGTGTCGTCGCACGGGTGTTTTTCACCCCAGCGACAGACGCCGTCCCGGCAGGTCTTCTCCGTGACGTATCCGTATTGAGTGGTGTAGAGGTAAGGCGAAACGCCGAGACGGCCATCTTCAGACGACTCGCCTGGTCTTCCAGCGCAGCGGCCGCCGCAGCAGACTCCTGCACCAGCGCGGCGTTTTGTTGTGTGACGCGATCCATTTCCTGTACCGCCAGTGCAACCTGGTCGATACCACGACTCTGTTCATCCGACGCAGAGGCGATTTCGCCCATGATGTCGGTCACGCGAGTCACCGCATTGACGATTTCATCCATCGTTTCCCCGGCGCTTTCTACCAGCACCGAACCGGTATTCACACGCGAGACGGAATCTTCAATCAACGCTTTGATTTCTTTCGCTGCATTGGCGCTTCGGCTGGCAAGGTTACGCACTTCGCCAGCAACAACCGCAAAACCGCGCCCCTGCTCTCCGGCACGCGCCGCTTCCACTGCCGCGTTAAGCGCCAGGATATTAGTCTGGAAGGCAATACCGTCGATAACGCTGGTGATGTCGGCGATCTTCTTCGAGCTGCCCGCGATGTCATGCATGGTTTTCACCACGCCATCCACCACTTTGCCGCCGCGCTGTGCGGTTTCAGAAGCGCTTTCCGCCAGCTGAGCCGCCTGACGCGCGTTATCGGCGTTTTGCTTCACGGTTGCCGTCAGCTCTTCCATGCTGGCTGCCGTCTCTTCCAGCGCGGAAGCCTGCTGCTCCGTACGTGAGGAGAGATCGTTATTGCCCATCGCAATTTCGCTGGTGCCGGTGTAAATCGCATCCGAACCCTGACGCACGTTGGTGACGGTATCGGTCAGCGAACGCTGCATATGGTCAACGGTAGTTGCCAGTTCGGTCATTTCGTTACGCCCGGAAATGGTGAGCGTTTTAGTCAGATCGCCGCTGGCAATCTCACGAATATGAGCGATGACACGACCCAGCGGATTCAGCAAAACATGTCGGATGCCGTACCATACGCCCACCAGCACAATGACCAGTGCCAACGCTAAAAACGCCATCTGCCACTTGGCAAAACGGTAGTCGTTCTTGCTCTCGGTAAAGGCGGAATGATACTGCTCGCTGCTGGCCTTCGCGTATTCGCTCAACGCGGCACCGAGGGCGTTTTGCATCCCCTGGGTTGGCTGAGCAAAGTAAGCGTCGGTATTGCCGCTCTCGAGGAACTGAATCAGCTCCGTCAGACCGGCAGCATAGCGGGTGTATTTTTCGTCAATGTTCTGGCTCGCCTGCTCCATCGCGGGAAGGGGCGTGATTTTTTTGAAGGCATCGTAATGCTTTGCGGCCTCAGCAAGCGTGGTGCGGGCATTTTTCAGGAGATCGGTTTTTGCACTGCTCTGCTGATTAGCGGGATCCATCATCATGCGCGCTGAAGATCGGCTCAGGTTGATACGCGTTTGCAGCATCAAATCCCAAGTGGACGTCAGTTCACTTTGCTGTAAACGCAGATCGTTCGATACCGCAAAACTTTGCTGGTTTTGTTTTAAAGATGAGAACAACAGCCCACCGGAAAGGAGCTGAAGAAGTGCGAAAATGACCAGCACCATCATCAGCATCGTGACTACGCGGATACGGTTCAACATACAACACCTTCTCTAAGTTTTATTAACGGTGTTATCGGCACGGACGGCGGGAACTTTACATTTGCGAAAGGGAAAAGCGTCGGCTCAGAACGCGACATCAACCACGAGGGTGTCGGTATAGGCTCCGGCGGGGGGTGTGGTTTGGCTGGTCAACACTTTGGCGGTGTAGTTGTAGGTACGCAAAAGCCCATCGGCACTGAGCTGCGATGAGGCCGCGCTGGCCCAGCGTTCGGTCCCGCTACCGCCCCAACGATTGCTGGTGGCTTCTTTATAGATGTCATAACTCATGTAGTTTCCGCTATTCACCATCCGGCGCACGCCGTTAAGTGCGTTTAGCCCATTATTAATGCCGATGGTATAGGTGCTGCCCTTGGTACAGGTCACGGCGACAGCCTGGGAAATCGTCGGGAAATTCTGAACCAACGGCGCGCTATTAAAGCTGACGTTGGGTGTGGTCATGGCGCTACAGTCGTTGGTGACGTTCATATTTAGGGTAATGCTGGTCGTTGCCGTACCGGTTTGCGGGGTAAGACACACCGCACCCAACCCGACCGAACAGACGCTGTAGTTAATGCTAAACGTCAGGACAACCTGATACGGGCCTGCCGTCACGTTTTGCCCAGAGACCGTACGGAAGTAGAGCGGGATGTTGTACTGCTTCGCGCCAATCAGGTTTAACAGCGTGTTACCACTCCAGGTATAGGATTTGGCGATTTGAACTTCTGAGCTGCCCGAACAGCCCGTCAGCCCGCACAGGCGCGTGGGGATCACGTCGGTAATCGCCGCGTTATCGGTACGTTTCATGGTCGCCCGGCTATTCGCCGACACGGTAGCGGCGGTGTAGTTGAGCGTCACGGAGTCGTTGGTCAATAAATTGAGCACTGCGTCACAGGTGACCACCAGCGTGCCAGTGGTTTCCACCTCGCCGGTTCCGCTTAACGCAAATGACGTCACACTTCCAAAGGCGGCATTCACGGTGCTGACCGTACAGGCCGCCTTACTGCCGCCCGCAATGACCAGCAGCAGCAACATGAGCAGCACGCGTTTCATTGCCCCTCCCGGCAAACCAGCGGGCCATAGGTCTTGAGCTTGTGCTCCGGGTTGGCGTCAATGGTCAGGGTGGCATGGCAGCGTTTACCCTCCGGCGTCGTGACACTGAGCGCATTGATGTCGTTCAGGCTCTCCAGCCAGGCAATACCGTCGTAGCCAACCACCGCCGTATTGCGCGATGGCCGCCTGACCTGGCTTCCCACCGGGATATCTTTCCCGTTGGTATCGTGGAGGATCACGCTTGCCACGCGCTCCTGCTCCATCGGAAAATCAACCAGATAGCCGCTGTGACGGCGGATCGCCACACGGCGCTCGGTCTCTTTTAACCGCGTGTCAGCAGGCAAATTCAGCGTGTTGATACTGTAACTTGCAGGGTAATAGGCCGACACGCCGCTGATCAGCAGATAGCCGTTATGATTCGTTTTGCCCACAGGCTGGTTTTCATAATTGACCGGCACGTCCGGATGCCCGTCGGTGCTGATCACCACAAAGGCGTCATTGATTTTATTCGCGGCGAACAGTTCGTTATCCATCAGGACTATCGACCCCATCGCCTCGCCCCACCAGGTCATCATGTCCCGTTCACCGTAGCCGCCGCCCTGCAACTCGATGTTATTGTTACGCCAACCCAGTGTGGCTTGCTGGTAGTGGCTTGATGTCGACTGGTTAGCCAACGCCATATTCCAGCTAAAACCGCCGTCCGATGGCATCGAGTGGTTGTAGTTAACCCGCTGGGTGCTGCCTGAATCAGGCGTGTTTTCGAGGGTAATCGCCGCACTGTCCCGCTCTCCTAGCGGGATTTGCAGCGACATCGCCACCGTCCAGTCACCGCGCTGTTGGTCGCGGCTGGCGGCAAGATAGAGACTGCTGTTGCCCCACAGGTTGCGACTCCAGGAGAGATTGAGCAGCTCTGTTTTTTGACTGTCAAAGCTTTCGACGCCAATCCATGCGGCACCGATATTGCCGAAATCACCCAGATTAAAGGTCAGGGAATACTGGTCGGTGTTGCGACTCAGACTCGCGATAGGCTGGTTTTGTTCATCGTAGATAGTGGGCTGATCGTAGAGCGCCAGGTTGCCGTAGCCGCGATCGCGTCGGGAATGCTGAGTGGCGAGGCTGAACGCGCTGGTGCTGTACTGATAGCCCCAGTTGATTTGTCCGCCGTCGTCGCCCCGCATCTGGCTGTGGGTATAAGAGGAGTTCACCACGCCGTAGCGACCCAGTTTCACCACCGCCCCTGCTCCGCCCAACGCCAGCTCCTCGGCGGCCTCGGCGTGCCCCTCGAGCGTCAGCCAGTCGGTCGCGCCGTAGCGATAGGATCCGCTCCCTGCCGCCGGGCCGTAGTCAAAATTATCAATGCCGTAACTACGGCGCAGGCTGCCCAGCGTGAACGCCCCGTCGCTCAGGCCTTGTTTTAGCAGATCGCTGGTGACGTAAAACGGCATGGTCGTACTCACCTGACGCCCCAGGGCATCGGTGGTGATTAGCACCGCATCCCCCGCCCCATTGATGTACGGCAGGTTGGTCAGGGTAAAGGGTCCCGGCTGGAGTTGCGTTGAACCGGAACGGTAGCCGTTAATAAACAGATCGACCGATGTCGGCACGGCGGCCTCGCCGGAAAACTCAGGCAGCGGCCAGGTGACCAGGTCCGGGCGCAACGAAAAATCGCGTCCGTAACTGATGCCGCCCATTCGCACGCTGCTGCTCCAGCTCACCGCATCACTGATCACATCCCCCACGGTCCACGTGGTGGCATCGTCTTCGTTGGTCATCGTCAACGTGGTGTCGTAACGCACATAGCCTTCCTGCTGGCCGGTATTCCCGTCAAAGCTTTGGCGCGTATAGCCCGTAGAGGAGAGAGAGCCGTTTTCATTAAAGTAGCGGAACTCATGCCATAGCGAGGCCTGACCGCCAATATGTTCGGTGTGGTTGGTGTAGAGATCGTAATTGAGTAAAGCCCCGGTGCCGTAATAGGGTTTGCTCTGAGCACGCTGTCCACCGAAAGGCGTCACGCGGGCGGATACCCACTCGCGCGGCACGTTTAACAGCAAACGCTGCGCGGTGCTGTCATATTCAACCCGCACCTGCGCCAGTTGCGAGAGATTTACCTCGCCAACGGGCACCTGCTCTGGCGGCAGCCCCGCGCGCAGCAAATCTGCGCTGGAGATGAAAAACATCCCTTCACGCTGCGTGACGGGGACCACCAGCCCGGTGTCGTAGTGGTTAATCACCACCGACAGCTGAAATACTGCTTCGCTATTGACCGCCTGCGCACCTGGCGGTGGCGGTAAATTGTCATCGCCGGACTCGGCCCAGGAGCGTGTCGTAACGCAGAGCAGGATTATCATCGCCGCCTTCAGTTGACAGGCGCCGACTGCCATTGCGGATCCCGGGCATTAATTTGCGCACTCAGCTGATGTGGCTGGCGAAGCCCCGCAGGAAGCGGCCAGCTACGGGTGCTGCCCGGCAGAACGTAGCCCAATAGCCCCTCTGCCAGCGTGCGTTTTTGCCCTCCCTGACCGAGCGCAACCTGACTTAACCGCACGTGAACATCCCCTCGATTGCTAACCTGTAACGCAGGGTGCCCTCCGTCCTGAACCACTCGCCAGCTCAGGTTATTGGTTTCCACCAGCGCATGATGCGCCCCTTCTTTGATGGTCTGGATACCCTGACCATAAACAAAAAGCGGAATGGAATAGCGCATCTGGAGTTTGAGGCCCATTTCAGGCTGGGATGTGTCGCTGGGTTGAGGGATTTCATCGACAATAATGCGATAGGCTGTACGACCCCCATCGGAACATCGCTTTGTTTGATCAGTCGAATTAACTGCTTGCTGCCCTTAGAAATATTAACGATAGGCGGGCTGGCGACCACATCCTGCTGGGCAGTGTAGCGCTCGAAGCCATTTTCCTGCCGCCAGCGCACGATGCGCACCTGCATGGTGGTCGCGCTATTCCCTTGATTCTGGATCCATAATTCGGTGGCTTTGGTATCAGCGGAAAGCCAGGGATCGATAGGCCAAAGCAAAATGGTTGCCGCCGCGTTTGCTCTCCCCATGGCTGAGGCAAATATCACCCCTAGACCCAGCACGCCATAGCGTAAAAAAGATGCCTTCATTGACCTTCTCCCTGTTTCACCATGACAGGGTCACGGTGAGTTGATCTGTATAGGTTCCTGCGGGGCTAAACCCCGTCAGGAGCGCCACACCAAATAACGGCAGCGCAATATTATTGCTGTTGGTATAGGTCACTGGCACCGCTTGATTAACCCCTATCTCGCTGTTTGCGGCCAGCGAACTGCTGCTGTAAAGCCGGTAACCCACCATGTCGTTACCGCTCGCTCGCTGCATCCGACGCACCGACGAGTAATGCTGCCCGCCATCGATACTCATGCTCAGCGCCACCCCGGGCGTACAGGCGATAGACAGCGCACCGTTAGGCACAAAGCTGGTACTGACCTGGCCCGTTGCTACCCCACTGCGAGCACCAAAATTCAGCGTACCCAGCACTCCCCCCGTTCCCGTCGTCACGGCACAGCCCGGCGTGATAGTGGCGGAGACCTGAAAAGATTGCGTGGTAACCGCCCCCACCGATGTCGCATAAAGCAGACATAACGGCAGGGTAAAAAAAAGATGCAATTTTCCCTCTGCGAGTATTCGCAGATCTGGGATCACAACGGTCATTAACGGTGTGTAACTAGTAGGTCACGCTAACGTTGATGGTATCGGTGTAGGTGCCAGGCACCACCGTTACGCTGTTTCCGCCGCCGGTAATGCGTCCGTAAAGGGTATAGCTGTCTACCCCCCCTGCGGTTGAGGCCACCGGGATCGGCGCGTTGTTGGCCACGATGTTGTTGAAGCCGCTATCACTAAAGAGGCTGTACGCGACGCCCTGAGCCGTATTCGTCGCATTTACCAAATAACGTGCTGGCGTTCCTGGGGTCCCGACGACGGTGCCAGGTGCGGTGGAGTTGGTGTTGCCGGTTATCGCTACCGAATAACTGGCGGTGGTGCATTGAACGGTAAAGGTATTCCCGCCACTGGCACCGGCAAGTTGGGTCGTGAGCGTTGAGAAGGTGGCTGGATGAGTACCAAAATCCAGGGTCCCGAAGTTAATGCCGTTTTGGGTTGGCGAGCCGTTAATCAGGCAACCGTTTGATAAGGTGAGCGTGGCCCCGATGGTCCCGTTACTGGTCACCGCAACGGCATTGCTTGCCGCCATAGCCAGCATACTGCCCATGCCAATGAGAAGGAGTTTTCTTTTCATGTACAGCCCTCCAGAGAATATTGCCTTTCGCTTTTTGTATTTTATTCATAATGCTCAATCTGTTAGCACCGCTTAACTTTGCTGATAAGCAGTTATTGAGAATTTAGTTTATGGATCTCGCTTCAACCACCAGAGGGGTTTGAGCTGATACTTTTGCCTTATTGACGATAATTATTGTTTAAATACAGAAAGTTAACATTTCAAACATCTCGCGGAGTCGCCATAAACTGAGGATATATTGGTGTTAATGTGATAAGCATCACAATATATCGCACCGACACCAACAACAAATCTAATAAAAACTAAAAAATAGTTGTATCTACTTTGGCTTTACTTCAATTTATGTGATGAATGTATTGGTGCGCTGCAATTAGAAAATAATATGTCTCAGCGCACGGTTAAAATCATAAGCGCATAGAGGGTATTTTTTCGTGGCAAGTGCAAACAAACTCACGCTCTTCATCGTGATCTTCATGCTGGCGGGCATTCTTTCCGGGGCCGTTATTCATGAGTATGCGTCAACTGACGTCATCACCGGCTGGGCAGACAACATCACACTCCTGACCGACATCTTCCTTCGACTCATTAAAATGGTTATCGCCCCGCTGGTATTTAGCACCCTCACGGTTGGGATAATGAGGCTCGGGGAAACCTCAACCATTGGCCGCGTTGGCGGTAAAGCCATGGTCTGGTTTATCAGCTCTTCTGTGCTGTCTATTCTGGTGGGATTGTTTATCGTCACCCTCGAACAACCGGGCAGCGGTCTTAATCTCAGCATTCCGGTTGAAGCGGTGGATACCGGTCTTGCGGTCGGCGGCATGTCGCTGAAAGGTTTTCTCTCGCATACGATCCCGACCAGTATCGTGGGGGCGATGGCCAATAATGAGATCCTACAGATCGTCGTGTTCTCGATGTTCTTTGGTATTGGCGGCGCGTCGCTGGGCGAGAAATTTAACGCCCCGCTCGTCGCGGCGCTGGACGTGGTTTCTCACATCATGTTGAAAGTCACGGGCTACGTAATGTACGTGGCACCCCTGGCTATCTTCGCCGCCATTTCGTCGGTTATTGCCACGCAGGGTTTGGGCATTCTGTTGAATTACGCCTCGTTTATCGGCGGATACTATGTGGCTATTCTGCTCACCTGTCTGGTGCTGCTGGCGGTGGGATACATGGTGCTGAAGAAAGAAGTCTTCCGCCTGGTCGTCATGCTAAAAGACCCGGTGCTGGTCGCGTTCACCACCAGCAGCTCCGAAGCGGCCTACCCGAAAACGCTGGAACAGCTCACCCGTTTCGGCTGTTCACGCAATATCGTGTCGTTTGTACTGCCGATTGGCTACTCGTTTAATCTGGTGGGCTCGATGGTGTATTGCTCGTTTGCGTCGATGTTTATCGCGCAGGCTTACAATATTCACCTGAGCTTTGCCGAAGTCACCGTGTTAATGCTGACCTTAATGCTGGCATCGAAAGGCATTGCTGGCGTACCGCGCTCAGCACTGGTGGTACTGGCGGCGACTATCCCGAGTTTTCATATTCCGGTTGCCGGGATCCTGCTGCTCATGGGGATAGACCATTTCCTGGATATGGGTCGTTCCGCGATTAACGTTCTGGGGAACGGGATTGCCACGGCGATGCTGGCGCAGAATGAGGGGCTGCTGGAAGAAGAAAGCGATTTGGTAGAGCAAGAAGCCTAAGCTAAAAAAATGCCCGGCAGACGCATTGCGCCGCCGGGCAAGTCGATATTACGCTACGTGGCTTGCCGCGATATCCAGCAGTGCCATCTCATCGCTATTCAGCAGTTTCTCGATATTAACCAGAATCAGCATACGATCGCCCAGCGCGCCGAGACCCGTCAGGTACTCGGTGGACAAGGTCACCGCAAATTCTGGTGCCGGGCGAATCTGATCGGTGGTCAGCGACAGCACATCAGATACGCCATCAACCACAATACCGACCACGCGCTGTCCCAGATTCAGGACGATTACCACGGTGTTCTCGTTGTACTCGACATCGCTCTGGCTAAACTTCACGCGCAGGTCGACAATCGGCACGATGACGCCGCGCAGGTTAGTCACACCTTTGATAAACGAAGGCGTGTTGGCAATGCGAGTCACCTGATCGTAGCCACGAATCTCCTGCACTTTAAGAATATCGATGCCGTACTCTTCATCGCCTAAAGTGAAAACCAGGAATTCCTGCCCTGATGGCTCGCCCGCCAGTTTCGTTACATTACTCATACCGGTCATGTTTTTACCTTCTTAACTAATCAGGCGGCTGTGTACGCCACACGTTGTTCACGATTTAAACCCTGAAGCGCCGACACATCGACGATCAGTGCGACGCTGCCATCGCCAAGGATAGTGGCAGCTGAAATTCCCGGCACTTTGCGGTAGTTGCTTTCGAGGTTCTTCACCACGACCTGATGCTGACCAATCAGTTGATCAACCAGCAGTGCATAGCGACGGCCTGCACTTTGCAGAATGACGACGATGCCCTGAGTGGCTTCAGTCTTCGCACCGTCAACCTCAAACACTTTCCACAGTTCTACCAGCGGCAGGTATTCGCCACGCACTTCAAGCACGCGCTCACCGCCGGCCAGCGGATGTAAATCTTCTTCGCTTGGCTGCAAGGACTCCATGACCGCATTCAGCGGCAGGATAAAGACCTCCCCGGCGACTTTCACCGACATACCGTCAAGGATCGCCAGCGTCAGCGGAAGCAGAATTCGAATAGTGGTACCGGTGCCTTGTTTAGATTTGATCTCAACGTGTCCACCCATCTCCTGGATGTTACGTTTCACCACATCCATGCCCACACCACGACCTGAAACGTCCGTAACCTGTTCTGCCGTCGAGAAGCCAGGCGCGAAGATAAGCATCCCCACTTCTTCGTCGGTCATGTTTTCGTTAACGGCCATCCCTTGAGAAAGTGCTTTCGCAAGGATACGTTCGCGATTGAGGCCTGCGCCATCGTCGGTCACTTCGATACAGATGTTTCCGCCCTGGTGTTCAGCGGACAACGTCAGGTTCCCGACTGGGGATTTACCCGCCGCGATGCGGCTTTCCGGTGACTCAATGCCGTGATCCAGGCTGTTACGCACCAGGTGCGTCAACGGATCGATAATGCGTTCAATCAGGCTCTTATCAAGCTCGGTCGAACTCCCCAGTTGGGTGAGTTCAATTTGCTTGTTCAGCTTGCTGGCTAAATCACGGACCAAACGCGGGAAGCGGCTAAAGACATATTCCATCGGCATCATGCGGATGGACATCACCGACTCCTGCAGGTCACGGGCGTTACGTTGTAACTGACCCATGCTGGTAATCAAATCGCCATGCGTTACGGGATCAAGTTCATTAGAACGCTGAGCCAGCATCGACTGGGTGATGACCAGTTCGCCGACCAGGTTAATCAGTTGGTCAACCTTCTCAACCGCCACGCGAATGCTGGTTGATTCACTGCTGCGTGCTGCTGGTTTTTCGCGTTCCGCACGGTTTGGCGTACCCGCTTCATTCGGCACCGCCTTCAGCGCAGGCGCGTTTGCCGCCACGGCGGGCGCAGCCACTTCTGGCGCAACACCCTTTTCTTCGTTTTCAGCAGGCGCGCTTTCTGCGACGGCTTCGGTTTCAAAATCGATTTGATCGGCTTCAATCACAAAGCACAGCACCGCCACGATATCATCCTGACCGATACCACCATCCAGCGTCGCGGCAAGACTGTCTTTGCCTTTTACCACGTTGCTGAGGGTTGCCAGATTACCGAGCTCCTCTTCGAGTAAATTCACTTCGCCTTCTTTAAGGCGAGAGAGAATCACGCGAAGCTTTGCTTCCTCCACGGGCGCGGTCGCGCCTTCAGCGGCTAGTGCATCAACCACGCTTAATTTTGCCGCATTCACGGCAGGCGCGGCTACTGCACCTTTTGCTTCCAGCGCAAGCTGGCGCAACGCGTTGCAGATGTATTCGAAGCTGGCAGCATCAGGCTCTTGCGAGCTTTTATAGGCGTCGAGCTGTTCCTGCATAATATCTTTGGTTTCCAAAAACAGGTTGATAATGTCGGTATTCAGCTGCATCTCACCGCGTCGAGCTTCATCCAGCAGGTTTTCCATTAAATGGGTTGTCTCCTGCAGGACGGTAAAACCAAAGGTTCCGGCGCCACCTTTTATCGAGTGTGCCGCGCGGAAAATGGCATTAAGCTGTTCTGAATCCGGTGCCTCAGGCACCAAATCCAGCAGATGCTGCTCCATGTCAGCCAACAACTCGTCGGCTTCATCAAAAAATGTCTGGTAAAAATCGCTAATATCCATGCTCACGCTATCACCTCGGATTGGCTGGTGGCGATGTTGGAACGGCAGCCGAAGGCACTGCCCCTGGCTGTTTTAAATCGTCCAGTGACTCATTCTGGCTTTCGGCGTTTTCATGCAGAATGGTCTGCTCCGCCTGCTGATTGAGCACTAAAAGACTGATACGACGGTTAACGGCGTCATCCGGTCCACGGTCGGTCATTCGCATGGTTGCGGCCATGCCAACGACGCGCAGAACTTTGCCTTCATCAAGCCCACCGGTGACCAGCTCGCGACGCGAGGCGTTGGCACGGTCGGCAGAAAGCTCCCAGTTGCTGTATCCCTTCTCGCCGTTGGCATACGGAAAATCATCCGTGTGCCCCGAGAGACTAATACGGTTTGGAATACCGTTCAGGACGGGCGCAATACCGCGCAAAATGTCGCGCATATAAGGCTCGACGTCCGCGCTGCCGGTTTTAAACATTGGGCGATTCTGGCTATCAATAATCTGAATACGTAAACCTTCCTGCACCAAATCAATCTTGAGGTGCGGGCGCAATGCGCGCAGTTTCGGATCGGCCTCAATAAGCTGGTCGAGGTCACCGCGCAGTTTTTTCAGGCGCGCTTGCTCCATGCGTTTTTTCAGCTCATTGATGTTAGGTTCTCTTTTGACTTCACCCTTCTGCTGGGTGAAATCATCACCCCCGCCTGGAATGGCACTGTCGCTTTCAGATATACGCTGCCCACCTGTCACCGCTGTGGCCAGTGGGGTTCTGAAATACTCTGCAATCTGTATCAGCTCTTTCGGGCTGGAGATAGAAATCAGCCACATCACAAGGAAAAACGCCATCATGGCGGTCATAAAGTCCGCATACGCGATCTTCCACGAGCCGTGGGATCCATGCCCATGACTTTTGTGCTTGCGCTTTTTTACGATGACGATGGGATGGGACTGATTTTTCATGCGTCCTCAGTCGTCGTCTGCTGGTTTGGGTTTTTCACCGCGCGCACGTGCTCTTCGAGCTCAATAAACGATGGGCGCTCGCTGGAGTACAGCGTTTTACGTCCGAACTCCACAGCGATTGGCGGTGCATAACCGTTAAGATTCGACAGCAGCGTAATCTTCACACACTGCATCATTTTGGTGGTTTCGGCGCTCTTCTGACGCAGTACGCTTGCCAGTGGAGAGATAAATCCATAAGCGAGGAGAATACCGAGGAAGGTTCCCACCATCGCGTGGGCAATCAATGCGCCGAGTTCCGCCGCCGGGCGATCCGCCGAGGCCAGTGCGTGAACCACGCCCATTACCGCCGCAACGATACCGAATGCCGGTAACGAGTCGCCGACCAGTGCCAGGCTGTTTGCCGGGACTTCGGATTCACTTTCGTGGGTTTCAATTTCCTCGTCCATCAGCGCTTCGATTTCGAAGGTGTTCATGTTGCCGCTGATGATGAGACGCAGATAGTCGACAATAAAATCGAGCATCATCGGATCGGCCAGAATCCGGGGGTAGCTGGCGAAGATTTCGCTCTCTTTCGGGTTTTCAATGTCCCGCTCCAGCGAAAACATCCCCTGCTGGCGTGACTTCGCCATCAGGCGATACAGCAGCGCCAGTAAATCCATGTACATGCTTTTGGTGTATTTCGAACGGCGAAACAGCAGCGGAAGCGCTTTCAGCGTTCCCTTAATCGATTTACCGTTGTTGCCAACGATAAACGCACCAATTCCCGCCCCGCCAATGATAATAAACTCAGACGGTTGATAGAGTGCTCCAAGGTGCCCGCCGGTCATCATATAACCGCCGAAAACTGTTACGATTACAACAAGGTAACCTAATAAGATAAGCACGACATCATCCTTCCGCTAGTGACTTTGGCGGGATGTTCAGATCGCATGATTGTCCGAGCTCAGGGCAAAAAAAAGCAGCGGTAATAATTTACCGCTGCTGGAATCTTTCCCACACGTTCGGGTTAAACAGCGTGTTCGATCTGTTCATCCAGCAGTTGTGGAATAATATCGGCAGCATTCGAGGAAAGTTTACGTCTTTTTACCGCGCGGGATGGCGGCTGGCATAAACTACAGGCAAAGCTACCCGCGGGTTGATGAGCATGGGTGATAAAGTTGCCATTGCAGCAGTTGCAGCTAGACAATTGTAAGAGACCACTTTCAACGAAACGAACCAGCGTCCATGCGCGAGTCAGCGCCAGCAATGGCCCCTCTTCTGGCTGCGGACACTGTTCAAGATAGAGCTTGTAAGCTTTAATAACGGCATCGACGCCGCTACATAAACCGGTTTTCAAAAGATACTGCCAGGCGTTACAAAACATCGATGCGTGAATGTTTTGTTCCCAGGTCATAAACCAGTCGGTTGAAAATGGCAGCATGCCTTTTGGTGGGGGGCTGCCACGTAATTCTTTATATAACTTAATAAGACGACCGCGACTCAACTGAGTCTCGCTTTCCAGCATTTGCAAGCGGGCGCCCAGCGTGATCAGTTCCATTGCCAACTGAATGTCGCGAGCTTCCTGAACAATGCTTTTTACGCTCATCATTAAGCCCTTTTCTTACGGGCCACGTCATCAGACTTACTGACTTCAGAGAGGAGGCGTGTCGAAAGCAATATTCCGGTATGGATCTGTTGCAGATCGTCAACGCGAGAATCCTGAGTCAGACGAGTAATTGTCTGATGGCTGTCAAAGCGGAACTGACAAACCAGTTGATTTGTTTCCGCCAGTTTCACCATCTGAGGGAGGGTCAATCCGCCCAGCGTCGTTGCCATCTCTTCGCTGATACCCAGGCGGAACATTGCGGACGCTTTGTCTTCACTAATCAAACGCTGCGCAAGCAATAAGTATGACAAATTGATGTCATACACGTGTTTCAGCAACTCGGATGTATGCATTTTTCCCATCCAGAATAACCAACTATTATTTTATGCGGTAAGACCGCACCCCGTGATGTCGCCGGGAAAACCCCGGTAAAAAAAAAGAAAAGGCGTAAATGCATAGTTGAATTAAGGGCTCTGTGATTAAAGCGCATGGTGCGGAAAATGATGTCCTTTTGCTTACACGCTTTATCATTTCTTACAAATAACTAAGATTTTTCCTAATTCGAGGCAACTCTACTCGTCAGTTTTCACACATACAATGCAGCCCCTCCCGAAATTTAAAAAAAATGTGACGTGCGTCACATAATTTAACCAAGAATCACGCATAAATCCATCAGCGTGTCTTGTAAATTGGACAAAATATGCTCAGTCGAAGGCGTTATCTATTCCTTGTTGACGAATACTCATTCAGAAGCATTATCGATCCGGGCACGTATCTTGCTCTCGGGGGGCGATTCCAGAGGCTCAGAATGTCATGCGATCTCTTAGTTAGAAACGTTAAGTTAATATTCTTAAAAAACAGGCAGTTATTGAGTAAGCAAAACGCAATGGTTTCGGTGGGTAACCATAATCATTCTGTTGATAACCCGTTAAGACGATTTAACAGTACATTATTTAATTTGTAAGATTTCCGTTAAGTATCTAATTTTAGTTAGCAACCCGACTTATGCCATTATTCTTTTTATAAGAATAATTAATGAATAATTATGAGAAGCGTCACACTAATGTCGTATTGCCCTCTTGCGAAGCGGCGCAAATCGCGCTAATGGTTTCTCATAACCTGTTTTCACTCATCTAAGGAGTGGGCGATGAGTTACTCACATCTACTTGTTTGCGTAGCCGTTTCACCAGAAAGCCACCTTCTTTTATCTCGCGCGGTTTCCATCGCCAGACCCCACAACGCGCGGGTAAGCCTGGTCACTCTTGCCGCTGAGCCGGAAATGTTTAATCAGATGGCAGCCCCGATGTTAGAAGACCTCCGTGGCGTATTGCAGGAAGAGACGCAGCAGTTTTTGCAGGAGCTGGAAGAGAAGGCGCAATATCCAATTGAACGGACGTTTATTGCAACGGGGGAATTAAGCGAACATATTCTCGATATTTGCCGTAAACAGAATATTGATTTGGTTATTTGCGGAAACCATAACCAAAGCTTCTTTTCACGCGCGGCGTGTTCGGCTAAAGCGATTGTTCGCTCAAGCCTGGTGGATGTGCTGTTAGTTCCCCTCGGTGGCGCGTAGGGCCACCGAGGGGCAAACTCAGGCGAGTTTAGGGAAGGCGGCGACCTTTTTTTGCAAATTGCTCTCCACGCTGCGTGGCGTTATCCGCTCAAGATCGCTGATGAAACGCTCCTGCCAGTGATTAATGTCATTTTCGCGAATGACCTTCATCATCTCAGAATAACGAGAGATACGCTCCGTTAGCGGCATTTTCAGCGCTCTATGTAGCGCGTTCGCGACATCATCACTATCGTAAGGATTGACGATTAACGCTGAGGTTAACTCGTTCGCAGCACCTGCAAATTGCGATAAAACCAGAACACCAGGATCATTCGGATCCTGAGCCGCAACATACTCTTTTGCGACCAGATTCATCCCATCGCGCAAAGGCGTAACCAACCCCACCTCTGCATAACGGAAGACCTTCATCAGCACTTTGCGATCAAAATGCTGGTTGAGGTAATAAAGCGGGGTCCAGCCCAACTGACCGTAGCGACCATTAATCCGCCCTGCTTCGGTTTCCAGTTGATGCCGAATATCCTGATAGGCCTGAACTTCGCCACGTGACGTCGGCGCAATTTGGGTGTAGCGAATTTTGCCATGATGCTGAGGATACTTATCCAGCAGCGTCTCGTAAGCCTGGAAGCGTTCTGGCAGCCCTTTTGAGTAATCCAGTCGTTCTACCGAAAAGATGTTCTTAACGTTCTTGAGCTCGTTTTTAAGCTGCGCCAGCTTAGGCGGCAGCGGCCCTGAAGCATCAGCCGCGATTTCGTCAGGCTCGATACCAATAGGATAGACCTCGGTACAGAACGTTTTGCCCCATGCCGTATGCGATTTGCCGCTGTTGGTCACCAGCCGCGTTTTACTGGAAACGCTGTCCAGGAACGCCACGCGGTCATTCTCAGTCTGGAAGCCAAGCAGATCGTAATCACAAAGCCCCTCTAACAGCTCTTCGTGTGGTGGCAAGGCGTTAAAGATTTCTGGCGTGGGGAACGGAATGTGCAGGAAAAATCCGATGCGGTTGTTAACGCCACGCTTTCTCAGCTCGCTGGCAAACGGCAGCAGGTGATAATCGTGGATCCAGATAATATCGTCCTCCTTGATGAGCGGCAGCAGTTTGTCCGCCAGCAAGGCATTGACGCGGGTATAGCCTTCCCACGCATCTCGCTGAAATTTGACGAGGTCCAGGCGATAGTGGAACGCAGGCCACAGCACGGCATTGGAGAACTGCGAGTAATACTCATCGTAGTCCTTCTCACCGAGATTAAAGGATGCCCACGTAATATTACCCCGCGTCACCTTTTTTAGCGGCTGGTCCTCGTTGCCGACATCCCCGCTCCAGCCAAACCACAATCCCCCTGCTGCCTTTAAGGCACCTAAGATCCCTACCGCCAGGCCACCTGCACTGGTTTTTTTATCGTCCGGTGGCGCAATACGGTTAGAGACTACGACTAAGCGACCCATCATGTTTTCTCCTGTTGTTATGCGCTATTTTTTCTTGTTGTTGCTGGTTAGCGATTTCTGTTACCCATTGCCAGACGCTGGCCACGGTGGGCAAACGCCATTTGGCCCGTGTTTCGCCCTGCCCGACTTTAATCGACAGGCCTTTAGCCTGATTGACGACGTCAAAACCGTACTCGTCAGTCAGATCATCGCCAATAAAGACCGGCGTTCTCCCCTGGAAGGGGGCTTCTGTCATGAACGACGCGATTGCCTCGCCTTTATTGATACCTTTGGGCTTAATCTCTACAACGCATTTCCCGGGCTGGAGCGCCAGTTGCGGATTGGCTGCAACCATCGCCGCAGCTAATGCCGTTACCGCCAGCTCGTGCTGCGGAGCCTGGCGATAATGCAACGCAAAGGCCATCCCTTTTGCTTCGAGCTCGGTGCCGGGTAAATGCGCTAGCGCCGCCGTCAGCTGCGCCTGAAGCGTCTGAATTAACGCCTCCGGCAAAGAGACGACATGTGTGTGATCATGGATGTCGCGGCGCTCCGCTCCGTGCACACCGGCAAGCGGAAAGCGATAAGGCCCGGCGAGCGTATCGAGCTCGGCCATTGAGCGCCCTGATATCAATGCCAGTGCCCCATGATTCATCTGTGAAAGCTGGTAAAGCACCTCAAGTACCTCAGTGGGGATTGCCACCTGATCAGGATGCGGTTTTATCTCTGCGAGCGTACCGTCGAGGTCCAAAAAGAATGCAAAATTCCCAGCCAGCACAGGCGGTACGGTTAACGTGTCAGCCACCTTTGTCCTCCTTACAGTTTGCGAGATGTGAAAACTGTTAACATCTCAATCGCCATGTAAGTATAGACAGTGTGACGCTGCTCGCCATTTAGCAAACCGCCCACCAGGGATGCTGGCGGGCGGTTAAGAGGTGCGACTACACTTAAAAGTTGTGTCGCGTTCAGGCAGGAAAAGCGTTATACGGTGCGCTTTGCTTTTTGCTTGTAACGGTCGAAGATCACCGCTGCAAGCAGGATGAGGCCACGTACGACGTATTGAGAGAACGGCGAGATGTTCAGCAGGTTCATGGCGTTCTCCACGGTGCCGAGGATCAGAATACCGGCCACCACATATGAGATTTTTCCGATGCCTCCTTTGAGCGAAACACCGCCTAAAACGCAGGCTGAGATAACAATTAGCTCATAACCAATCGACGTCATCGGCTGTCCGCTGGTCATTCGCGATGCCAAAATAATCCCCGCCGCGGCAGATACCAACCCTGATAGCACAAAGATGATGATCTTCGTGCGAACGACTGGAACACCGGCCAAACGCGCCGCCTCTTCGTTCCCGCCAATCGCCAGGGTGTTACGCCCAAACGTGGTCCGATTGAGCAAGAAGCCGAAGATAATCAGGCAACCCACCGTGAGCCAGATAGGCGCAGGCAGACCCAGCCAGTTAGCGTAGCCCAGCGCGAAGAAACGCTCGTCTTCGATACCCACCGCTTTACCATCAGAAATGATATAGGCCAGGCCGCGCACAATTTGCATGGTCGCGAGGGTGGTAATCAGGGCGTTAATCTTCAAACGCGCGATCACAAAGCCATTGACCAGACCACTGAGCATGCCAAGCAGCAGACCGGCAAATACGCCAATCCACAGGCTTTCCGTCATGTTGATAACCACCGCCGTGGTCACCCCGGCGCACGCAATCACCGACGCAACGGAGAGATCAAAGTCTCCGGAGGCCAGGCAAAAAAGCATGCCGCACGCCACCATGCCGGACATGGAAATCGCCAGCCCCAGCCCTTTCATATTGATAAAACTGGCAAAGTTCGGCACAAAGATCGCACATCCGAGGAACAGGACGGCAAAGACGACCAGCATCCCGTATTGATCCCAGATTCGCCCAAGACTGAAAGCCGATTTCGGCGCCCGGGATGTAGTTACAGAGGACATCATTAACTCCTTACTCAGGCGACAGCCTGGCTGACTTTAGGCATGGCGAGGCTCAACGCCTGTTGTTCATTCGCCTGTTCATGGTGCAATTCACCAGCGATATCGCCTTCACGCATGACGATGATGCGGTCGGCTACGCCAAGCACTTCGGGCAGGTCACTCGAGGCGAATAGCACTGCCACACCGCGTTTTGCCAGCGCATAGATGACGTTGTAGATTTCGTGCTTCGCGCCAACGTCGATACCGCGCGTTGGCTCATCAAGCAAAATGACCTTCATATCCTCCGACAGCCAACGACCCAGAATGGCTTTCTGTTGATTGCCGCCAGAAAGGTTCATGATCAGCTGCTCGGCCCCAGGCGTTTTGATATTGAGCGAACGGATATGGTGATCCGCATTAGTCGCTTCCCAGCCGTCATTGATCAGACAGCCAGCACGGATAAACTTCCGTCGGGCAGAAATATTGATGTTGTCCCGCACGGAGTGCACAGGAATAATCCCATCCGCTTTACGATCCTCAGGACATAGCATCATGCCCGCACGGATAGCATGCGCAGGTTTTTGGATATCGACCGGCTCACCGTCGATGTAAACCTGACCCGCGGTGATCCTCGTTCCGCCAAACAGCCCTTTCATTAATTCGCTACGCCCTGCCCCTACCAGGCCAAAGAGCCCGACGATTTCTCCGCTACGCACCGTCAGGCTAATCGGGGTACGCACCCCAGGAGCCTTAACGCTATCCAGTCGCAGACGTTCTTCGCCGTACGGTCGGGATTGCCAGTGATAGATATCCCCTAGTTCACGTCCTACCATCGCTTGCACCAGTTGGTCGTGATTGACCTGCTGCATGTCGGTGAAGGTACGAACGTATCGGCCATCTTTAAATACGGTGATGGCGTCGCTGAGGGCAAAGATCTCTTCCATACGATGCGAAACGTATAAGATGATGCGACCTTCTTTGCGTAACTCGCGGATGACGCGGAACAGATTCTCGATCTCTCGCGCCGACAGCGAGCTTGTCGGTTCATCAAAGGCGATTATCTTGGCGTTACGCGCCAGTGCCTTGGCAATTTCAACCATCTGCCATTGGCCGATAGAAAGGTATTTCAGTGGGGTTTGGGGATCGATATCCAGACCGAGGTGCTTGAGCTGCAATCCTGCTTCGTAATTAAGCAGTGAGCGATTAACAAAACCGCCTTTGTGCGGGAGCTGCCCCAGATAAATGTTTTCTGCCACCGTCATCTCAGGAACAAGGTGCAGTTCCTGATAGATGATTGCGACCCCTGCGTTTAGCGCCGCGTTGGTATCGGCAAACGAGACCTCTTCGCCTCGGATGGCGAGCGAACCCGTGGTGGGGGCGTAATTGCCGCTGAGCACTTTCAGCAGTGTGGATTTCCCTGCGCCATTCTCCCCCATCAGGGCGTGAATCTGACCGGGATAGCAGTCGAAACTGATGTCGGTCAGCGCGTTAACACCGGGAAACGTTTTACCGATGCCGCGAAAAGAGAGATACGGGTCAGACTGTTGCATAACGTCTCCGTGATTTCAGTAGTGTACGTCTGGCCCCTCATGACGCCATGAGGGGCGCAATCACAACAAATTACTTACCGCCTAACCCTTTTTTCGCCAGCTCCTCTTTGAAGTTATCGCGGGTTATCAGCACCACATCGGTCACTTCGGTAAATTTAGGTGGCTCTGCGTCTTTGGTGACCCAGTTGTATAGCATTTCGCTCGACTTATAGCCGTGTACATCCGGGCTTGGCAGCAGCGAGCCATAGAAGCCCGTTGCCTGCGCTTTAGACAACTCACTTACCGCATCCACGCCGTTGATGCCCACACCGATAACGTCCGGCGCTTTAAAGCCCTGACCTTCTGTTGCACGCACACCGCCCAGCACCGTGTTGTCGTTCATCCCCAGCACCAGCCAATGTTTGACTTCCGGGTGCTGCACCAGCATGGAGTTGGCAGCATCAAATGCGCCCGGAATATCGTTGGATTTTGTCGGGACTTTATAGATCTGTTTTTCCGGGAATCCGGCGGCTTTTAGCGCGTCCATTGATCCCGTTGTACGGCGGCGAGCGGTATCCAGCTCATCCGCGGTGATAGCCATGACGCCTGTTTCTTTCACGTCCCAGCCGCGTTTTTGCATCTCTTTATAGAGCTCCTGGCCCTGGCGCTCACCGATTTTAGTGGCCGCCATCATCACCAGCGGAACGGTGTCCATTGGTTTGCCTTTCGCGTTGACGAACTGATCGTCAACGGCGATGACCTTCATGCCATAGCCACGCGCTTTAGCCACAATGGCGGAACCCAGCTTCGGATCCGGGGTACAAATAACGAAACCTTTTGCTCCGCTGGCGGCCAGGCTATCGATGGCGTTCAACGTTTTCTCACCGTCCGGAACGGCAATTTTAATCACTTCAAAACCCAAATCTTTTCCGGCTTTGTCGGCAAATTTCCATTCCGTCTGGAACCACGGTTCCTCAGGCTGTTTCACCAGAAAACCAAGTTTTAAATTCTCCGCCATAGCGGATTGTGACATAACGGCAGCCAGGCCGATGGCCGCCAGCGTTTTAGTAAATTTGTGCATGGTTAACTCCAGCTTTAGCATTCTTTTATGTAGGGAATAATGGTGTGCTTTACGTTTAATCGGACTTAAAACAAGACATTAGCGCTCACCCTGTAATAAGCGTTAGTGCTGGAGATAGTTTTAGCGGGAAATTAATCATCCATAAGAGAGCGCCATCACACCGCAGAATTACAGTAATTGCGTACATAGATTCAGCGGAAAATGACATAAAAAAGGAGGATTTTGTCGGACAAATCAGAAAGGGTTAAGCAAGATAGTCCATAAGGTCAGCTAAGAAATCCCTGTAACCCGGACGCCGTATCGTCCGGGTGGAAAATTACCAGGCGTAATAGATGTGGTCAGCGTGATCGCGAACGGCTTCTTCGTCATTAAGCAAACGCGCAGAAAGCGTCAGGGCAAAATCAAAAGCGTGACCCAAACCTTTGCCGCTTAGCAGATTGCCATCTTCAACCACGGGTGCATCAACGTACTTGCCATCCTTCACCGTTTCGAAGAGATCGCCTGAACAGACGTAGCGACGGCCTTTCAGCAGGTCGTTCCCGCCCAGCACGCGCGCGGCGGCCGAGCATATGGGGCAAATCAGTTTACCTGCCGCATCGTGCGCCGAAATAAAACGAATCACGTCTTTGTTGGCCGCAAGATTCACGCTGCCCTGCGGACCACCCGGTAACACCACGGCGTCGTAAAGCGTTTCACTGTGCTCGGCCAGCGTGCCGTCCGCCACCATTGGGATCTGATGATAGCTGACCACCGCACGTGATTCGGCGCAGGCAAGCGTGTCGACTTCAATATTCATTCGGCGCAAAATATCAATGGTGATAATTGCTTCTGCTTCTTCAAATCCTGGTGCTAAAAGAACGGCAACTTTAGCCATCATGGCCTCCATAAAAAATGACTTAAAACATCGTTTCATTTTCACAAAAAGACCAAAGTCAAACTTTCGTCTGGATCACATTTTTCAGTGTTCTATCAAAAATGATCTGCCGCAGGTTTCATTATTAATGACGACACTGTTACCGCACGCAAAGCTAATTTAATTTGCGTAACTGATTTAATGTAATTATTCAAAACACCATATATAATCATTAAGAATCATGGCGTTAAAAATAACGTAATATTTTATAGTGATGATGTCGCTATGAGAGGTTTATATAGTGATAGAAGTGGATAGTGGGTCACATAAAGGAAGGGGGGAATAGATCTATTCTGTCATTGATCGTCGCACTCCGTAAATAAGGATATTATTATGACAACTCCAGGCATGATTCAAAAACTCAATACGCAAATGAACCTTGAATTTAATGCATCGAATCTTTATCTACATTTAAGCGACTGGTGCTCCGAGCATAGTCTTAACGGTACAGCAACCTTCCTGCGTACGCAGGCCCAGGGCAACATTACGCAAATGATGCGTGTTTTTGACTATATGAAAAGCGCGGGTGCAAACCCCATCGTGAAAGCCCGCAATATCACCGATGAACCTTATTCCTCGCTGGAAGAACTGTTTCAGAAAACCCTCGATGAGTACGAGCAACGACTCACTACCCTTAACACCCTTACTCATGAAGCCGAAGCCCTTCAGGACAGTACCACCCTCGATTTCTTACATGATATGGAAAAAGAGCAGCAGCATGATGGGTTACTCCTGAAAACGATCCTGGACGAGGTACGCAATGCAAAACGTGCCGGGTTAGGTATGGCACAAACCGACCAGCACCTGCTGAATGTCGTGAACTATCAACAACATTAATGCTCTCCGGGTCTGTGCATTTTATTTTGCATAGACCCATCATTGTTAAAAAATCGTTATCAAGTCTTTGCTTTTATTGAAATTTAACAAATCCGATCTGGCTCTCAACCCATACCCACACAACATGCAATGATTTAGTGAATTTCGCTAATATGGATGAGAGCTTCATGATTACCATTGAGTTTATTGTCATTATTCTTTGCCTGCTGGTGGGTACGCGGTTCGGTGGCATGGGGCTTGGCCTGATAAGCGGCATCGGCCTGTTTATATTGAGCTTTGTGTTTGGTTTGCAGCCCGGCAAACCACCCGTTGACGTTATGCTCACCATCCTCGCCGTCATCGGCTGCGCGGCCACGCTGCAAACAGCAGGCGGTCTTAACGTCATGATGCAATTTGCTGAACGTCTGCTCAGACGACACCCTCAGCACATCACACTGCTCGCCCCTTTCACCACCTGGATGCTGACCTTCCTGTGCGGTACAGGGCATGTGGTTTACACCATGTTTCCTATCATCGCTGATATCGCTCTAAAAAAAGGGATCCGTCCAGAACGCCCAATGGCGGTCGCCTCCATTGCCTCACAGATGGCGATAACCGCCTCTCCGGTTTCCGTTGCCGTGGTCTCTCTGGTCTCTATTATTGCCGCGCAGCATGGGATTGGTCAGGCATGGGGTATTCTCCAGATTTTAGCCATCTCTGTTCCTGCCTCCCTGTTCGGTGTGGCCATTGCGGCGCTCTGGAGCTTGCGTCGTGGCAAGGATTTGGCGGATGACGTTGAGTTTCAGGAAAAGCTCAAAGACCCGAAACAGCGCGAGTTTATTTATGGCAGTACCGAAACCTTAATGAATCAGCGGTTCCCAAAAGAGGCGTACTGGTCAACCTGGATCTTCTTCGCCGGTATCGCGGTTGTGGTCATGCTGGGTGCCTTGCCGGAGCTGCGGCCAGCCTTTGAAATCAAAGGTAAAATGACCGCGCTGTCGATGAATCTGGTCATTCAGATGATGATGCTGATTGCCGGTGCCATTATGCTGGTGGTCTGCAAAGTTAACGCCTCTGACATTTCTAGCGGGGCCGTTTTCAAAGCAGGAATGGTGGCGATTTTCTCGGTATTTGGCGTGGCATGGATGAGCGATACCTTTTTCCAGGCCCATCTGGACGAGCTGAAAATGGCGCTTGAGGGCGTGGTGAAAAGCCATCCGTGGACCTACGCTATCGTACTGTTCCTGGTATCGAAGCTGGTGAATAGCCAGGCAGCTGCGTTAACTGCGGTCGCCCCAATGGGATTGATGCTGGGCATCGACCCAAAAATGCTGATCGCCTTCTTCCCGGCCTCTTATGGCTACTTCGTGTTACCCACTTATCCGAGCGATCTGGCCTGTATTGGTTTCGACCGTTCCGGGACAACCCGAATTGGTAAATTTATTATCAACCACAGTTTCATTCTACCGGGGCTGATTGGCGTCAGCTGCGCCTGTGCGGCAAGCTATCTTCTGGTGCAAACGTTCTTCTGACATACCAGCCGGGCGACATTCTCTGTCGCCCGTTCGCGTTTTACTCTAAAAACGTTTCAAATTTCAAAACATCGGTTTACTTTAGTGAGACTCACCCTGCGGTGTAAATTTCAGTTCGATGAGCGCGATGGCCTTCTGGACCGCGCGCAGCGTAACGGGATCCGCCGCAGCAGGATGACTGGTGAAATCGATATTTTTCAGCTGAGTGGACATTTTTTCGCGCACTTCAATGGGCGCAATAATGTCTAAGACATCAAGGATTTGTTTAATGACCAGCTGGCACGCGACGACGTCAGATACCAGTTCCTGATCGGCGCTCAGGTTTTGAGACATAGGCTTCTCCTAATTTAAAGGCCGCCATAGTAGCAAACCGTTAGCCCTTTCATCTTCCCTCTCGTCGTTTATGGGCGTAAAAAAACCTGCCGAAGCAGGTTTTTTCATCAGAACATCGCGCCTGGCGGTACGTCTTTAAACGTATTGCAGTAGTTTTCCCACATGCTTTTCAGGATTTTGCGCAGTTTCATGGTCATGCTCCGGTAATTTGTTATGCAGATGTTATTGTCTTTGCGCATATAATATGACCAATATCACAAAAATCAACGATTATGTGATGCAAATCACGTTTAAAAAATCAACAATGCTGCTCACTTGTTAAGAAAAACAACGATAAATCCGAGAGTTAGGATTTTATAAGTTCCAGTAAATTTTTATAATTTTTTTTGATATGGCAGGAAGAGATGGCTGACAACATTACCGGTAAAGAGAGTCGCGGCATGTCCCCTGCGGCACTGCTCGTCGCCGGGGCGTTCTTTATGGAGTTTCTGGACGGTACGGTGATCGCCACTGCGCTGCCGGATATGGCTAAGAGTTTTGGCGTTCAGGCCGTCGATTTGAATATCGGTATTAGCGCCTATCTGATTACGCTCGCAGTACTTATCCCGGCCAGCGGCTGGATTGCCGATCGGTTTGGCGCACGTAAGGTGTTCGCCGTGGCGCTGGCGATATTCACCCTGGCATCGGTGTTTTGCGGGCTTTCAACGACTGTCGATCAATTCGTCGCCATGCGGGTACTTCAGGGAATGGGCGGTGCGCTGATGGTCCCGGTAGGACGGCTCGCGGTTTTGAGAACCACGCCGAAAAACCAGTTAATTACGGCCATCGCCACATTAACCTGGCCTGCATTGGTCGCCCCGATAATTGGCCCACCGCTGGGGGGATTTATCACCAGCTATGCCGACTGGCGATGGATATTCTTTATCAACGTTCCGCTGGGCATTATTGCCATTATCATGGCGCTGCGTATTATTCCCGACCTTCATGAAGATACCCGTCGACCTTTTGATACACCGGGGTTTATTGCGACCACCATTGCCATGGTAAGCCTGGTGTACGCGATGGAGTCTATGGGCGCGCAACAGATGCAGGGAATGGTCACTCTCGGATTATTGGGCCTCGGCGCGCTGACATTAATCTACGCGTTACGCCATTTCCAGCGCGCTCAATGGCCGATGATTCGACTCGACGCCATGCAAGTACCCACGTTTCGGGTCACTATGTACGGAGGCTCGCTGTTTCGGGCTTCTATCAGTGCAGTTCCCTTCCTGCTGCCCTTGATGTTTCAGGTCGGCTTTGGGATGGATGCCTTTCATTCTGGCCTGTTGGTGCTGGCGGTGTTTGTTGGCAATCTGACAATTAAGCCTGCGACCACCCCCTTAATCCGCAGCCTGGGTTTCAAGAAACTGCTGCTGATTAACGGGGCATTAAACGTGCTGGCTTTGTTGGCCTGTGCCTTTATCACCCCAGACACCCCCGTCTGGCTGATAATGCTTATCTTGTATTTAGGCGGCGTTTTCCGCTCCGTTCAGTTTACTGCGGTGAGCACCCTCGCTTTTTCTGATGTCCCGTCGGCGCAGATGAGCTACGCCAATACGCTATTTTCCACCGCCACACAGCTTGCGGTTGGGCTGGGGATTACGCTTGGCGCAATAGGGATCCGGATTGGGGAAAAAGCCAGTGAATTGCTTGGAATTGTAGCCGTACCCGGCATTAGCTTTCGCCTGGCCTTTGTCGCCATCGCGTTGATTTGCCTGGTGGGGATGTTTGACACGCTACGGCTAACGAACGATGCGGGAAGCGCGGTCTCGAACAAAAGGTGAAAAAAAAGCCAGCGTCGCTGGCTTTTCATTTGGCTGTTAAATTAACCAACGATACCGCGAACAAAGGCTTCGATCTCTTTATCCTGGCAATTTTCGAAGAAGCACTGCTGGAAGCGCTGACCAGACACGGCTGTTTTCACCAGTTCCGGATCGATAGCACGCAGGGTATCCAGATAGTTTTCTTTCACGACCGCGGCTTTCACCTGGTTCAGGATCCCGGCGTTACGTACCTGAGGCTCTTTGCGCTCTGGTGGATAGCCTTCCCCTTTACGACCGGTGAACGCTTTTTCAAAGATAAAGCGCACGTTCAGTTCAGCGCCCCAGCCGAAGCCTTTAGCGAACGGCAGAGACAAGGCGTTGCCGTTGTTAATCTGAGCAAACAGGAACGCATCTGCCGGATCGATGCAGTAACCGCAGATCACACCAGGATGGATGTTCAGGGACATCAATGCACCCTGACCCGTACCGCAACCGGTCACGACAAAGTCGACCGCTTTAGAATTTAACAGAATGCTGGCCATGATCCCGAGGTGGATGTAGGTGAGGTGGTGATCATTTTCATCACTCATCCCGACGTTGTAAACCGGGAAACCTTTTTCATCGACAACCGTTTTTAATTCATTAAGGATGGTGGAGTTTTTACTCGCCTGGCTGTTTTCCATCATCAGTGCAATTTTCATTCTTCATCTCCTGAATGCGTTGCGGGTTTTCCGCCGTGGATAGCTTTTCGAGTCAACCTTACTACTTAGCAAACGGACTTTCAAATTAACTGAAAAATAGTTTTAAAAAATTAAGAGGCGCTCACAAATTCATGCAAAGAAACTCATTTTTAGTGCTTATGCACAACCTGCCGGCCCCTCCCTCTTTCAACGGTTTCCGCCAGCATCATTTGAAATTCAGAATGATATTCGACAGCCTGGCCGACCGATCTTCATCGTTGCAGAAAGTACGGGGCGAATGACGGGCTATTCCTGGCATTGTATGCCGCGTCAGGCGTTACGATAGGTTATTTCCAGTGGCTCAGAGCGAGATATGAAGAAATTAATGGTTGCAGGCATGCTTTTGTTACTCGCGGGTTGTAGCGTGACTCGCCAGGCTGAGGTCAGCACTGCGGATACTACCAGCGGAGTCGTCAAGCTCAACTATGGTCAGGCAATGATGCAAAATGCCCATTATGATGACTACGTCACTAACGGTACCGCTACACGCGAATGCCAGAGTATGGGTTATGCAACGGCCTCGTCTTATGGTCAACCGATAAAAACGTGCACCCTGGTGAGCGGTTCTGTTTGCCTGAATGAGAGCGTCACCATTCAATATAAATGTCTGGGTTATGCCGTCAATCCAGCCGCGGCGCAGACCTACTATTAATGATAGTTCTGCCAGTTATCCGCTGGCAGACAATTTAAATAAGAAACAGAACAATTCTCATTAATATATAAATCATTGCCAATGCGTTTTATTCCCATTCGTATTTTTAATAAATAGATAATTTATTTTACCTTTTGCAAATAAATAAATAACAAATTATAGTGACGCTCTCGCTGACGAATAAATAATTATATGGAGCTGAACCATGCTGAAAACCGAAATGATCGACAAGCTGAATGAGCAAATGAACCTTGAGCTTTTTTCATCCCTGCTTTATCAGCAGATGAGTGCCTGGTGTAGCTTCCACAGCTTTGAAGGCGCAGCGGCATTCCTTCGCCGCCATGCGCAGGAAGAGATGACCCACATGCAGCGTCTGTTTGATTATCTGGCGGATACCGGCAGCCTGCCGCGAATCAATCCGGTCGCTTCACCGTTTGCCGAATACGCCTCACTGGACGAACTGTTCCGCGCCACTTATGAACATGAACAGCTGATCACCCAGAAAATTAATGAACTGACTCACGCCGCCATGATTGGCCAGGATTATCCAACCTTTAATTTCTTGCAGTGGTATGTTGCTGAACAACACGAAGAAGAGAAGCTGTTTAAATCCGTGCTGGATAAGCTGTCTCTGGCAGGTAAATCAGGTGAAGGCTTGTACTTTATCGATAAAGAACTTTCAACTCTCGATACGCAGAATTAATTAAAAGGGGAGCCACAACAGGCTCCCATTTTTAATGGCGACATATTTTGCTTTCGTGGGTAGAAAAACCTGTTTCTACCGGAATGAATTTACCTTTATCGGCCAAAAACGCCACCAGCGCTGAAGCCGACATCTCAGACGCAGAACAGGTGTGAAAGCGCGCCGTTTCCCCAAATCGCGAATGGATGGCCAGAACCAAACTTTGTTCGCTGTACTGCTCGCCCGACTCAATCATCATGTTGAGTACTTCATGCCCGTGAATTGACGCCATATAGCCTCCCGTTCAAAAACACAGCCTAAACGTTCATCCCACGTCACGTATTGCGCTGGCACAGCTTTCGACACATAAGCGCCAACACCTGTAAAAAATTAATTACACCACTTGTAACGACGATTTGACGAAATAATGATTTTCCCTTACGCTGCGCCGCAGATTAGGTTGCGAAGTGATGGCGCAGTAGAGGAAAGCGTGAAGAATAGAACTCTGGGAAGTATTTTTATCGTCGCAGGCACCACGATTGGCGCAGGAATGCTGGCGATGCCTTTGGCCGCCGCAGGCGTGGGTTTTGGTGTGACGTTGCTGCTGTTAGTCGGACTTTGGGCGCTGATGTGTTATACCGCGTTGCTGCTCCTCGAGGTTTATCAGCATGTTCCTGCGGATACCGGACTGGGTTCTCTGGCGGCAAGGTATCTGGGTCGTTACGGCCAGTGGATCACCGGTTTTAGCATGATGTTTCTGATGTACGCCTTAACCGCAGCCTACATGAGCGGTGCTGGCGAACTGATTGCCTCAAGCGTAAACGACTGGTTTGGCTCGGATATCTCTCCAGCAACGGGCGTTCTCTTCTTTACCCTGATTGGTGGTGGCGTAGTCTGCGTAGGAACATCGCTTGTCGATCTGTTTAACCGCTTTTTGTTTAGCGCCAAGATCGTTTTCCTGGTGGTCATGCTGGCGTTACTCGCCCCGCATGTTCATAAAGTGAACCTGTTAACCTTACCGCTTGAGCAAGGGTTGGCGCTTTCCGCCATCCCGGTTATTTTCACGTCGTTTGGCTTTCACGGCAGCGTGCCAAGCATCGTGAGCTATATGAACGGTGATATTCGTAAACTGCGTCGCGTTTTCATTATCGGCAGTGCGGTTCCGTTAATTGCCTATATCTTCTGGCAGTTGGTTACGCTCGGCAGCATTGGTTCCTCGACCTTTATGGGGTTGATGGCTGACCATTCCGGTCTGAACGGTTTTCTGCAGGCGCTGCGTGAAGTCGTTGCTTCACCACACGTCGAGCTGGCGGTTCATCTGTTTGCGGATCTTGCCCTGGCGACCTCATTTCTTGGCGTAGCGCTGGGGCTGTTTGATTATCTTGCCGATCTTTTCCAGCGTCGCCGTTCTGTTGCAGGGCGTATCCAAACGGGCATCATTACCTTCTTGCCACCGCTGGCCTTTGCGCTGTTCTATCCGCGTGGATTTGTTATGGCGCTGGGTTACGCCGGCGTGGCGTTATCGGTGCTTGCCCTGCTGCTCCCTTCCCTCCTCGCATGGCGAAGCCGTCAGCAGCATCCTGACGCGGGATATCGGGTTAAAGGAGGAAAACCGTTGCTGGTCATAGTGTTTGCGTGCGGGATAGCGGTGATTCTGGTGCAGTTTTCAATTGCCACCGGGCTACTGCCCGAAGTGGGCTAAAAAAGAGGGGCTCAATATTGAGCCCCTCTTTTTATCAATGCAGACAGCAGCTTTTAAATTTCTTACCGCTTCCGCATGGACACGGATCGTTACGACCTACTTTTACCCCGTTCACTATCGGTTGTTGCGCGACAGATTCCTGAGGATTCTCCAGCCAGTAGTTGTATAAGCGCAGCGCCGCTGGTTTAATGCGTTCGATGCTAGCTTCAAACTCTTCTTCCGTTAACCCTTCCAGCTTATCAAAGTTATCTTCGCTACCGTGAAGGGCGATGACGTCGAGATCGGCTTTTAACGCTT
The DNA here is from genome assembly GCA_022649305.1 of Enterobacter sp. Lineage (GTDB taxonomy): Bacteria > Pseudomonadota > Gammaproteobacteria > Enterobacterales > Enterobacteriaceae > Enterobacter. Next base: position 69,688 of record JALCNW010000004.1, on the reverse strand, counting down.
CGGGCAGTGTGGACCAGTCGGTCAGCGCCATACCGCGCAGATACCCAAAGCACCACTCTTCCACCACCGTGTAGGTTTTGCCATCCACTTCGTTATAGCCAAAGACAGGTTCGAACTGATCCGGATAGTCGCTCAAGCGTTCGGCGATATCATTCATATGCTTAAAGCAGAGATCGATAAAACGATGCATCTCACGATCGTTTTTCCAGCGTGGAATATTCGCCTTACCACCCCACACGGCAACCAACCAGGCATCTGGCTCTACCACAACCGGCCCAGATAGCACGGCAGTGAGCATGCCATCGAGTTCAGAAACATCGATTACGGATTCATCGGCATGACCGTGTGACATTAATGTCTCTTCCAGCCACTCCAGTTCGCTTTCATTTAATGGGCCTTCAGTCATTGCAGACACTCCTGATGAAAAAAGAAAGCGATCTTATCACAGAATGCCCTAGTACTCTTTAAAGGCCAGTTCCAGTCGCGCGATTAACGGTTTGAACAAATAACTGAGCATCGTGCGTTCACCGGTTTTTATCGTCACGCTGGCGGGCATGCCCGCTTTAATTTTGTAATCACCGAGTAGATGTACGCCCTCCGCTGAAACCTGCACCTCCGCAAGGTAATAGGGTTGTTGGCTGACTTTATCAATTAACCTGTCGGCTGATATGGTTAATACGCGAGCCGGAACCGACGGCAATAACGCGTGGTTGAGCGCGGGGAACAGAACATCCACCGTCAGTCCTGGGGCCAGTTTGTCGATCGCCTGCACCGGGATTTTGGCGTCAATCTGCAAAGGTTGGCCTGCCGCAACGATATCCATGAGGTGCTCACCCGGTTGAATAACGCCGCCTACGGTGCTGACTTTGACATCCAGCACAATCCCCTCGATAGGAGAGCGGATTTCGGTATTCTCCAGTTCATGTCTGGTGGACACTAATTCATCTTCCAGCATGGCAACATCTTTTTGTTTAAGCGTTAACTCAGACTCGACCTCTTTCATATACTGATGATTAACCTGATACGCTTTTATTTTCAGTTCATTTTGCTGCGACTTGAGTTTAGCAATATTAAGAATGTCCTCAGACACATTGCTGGATATCTCGGCGGCCTCACGCTCCAGACCCAACAGCTGCGCCTTCGGATAATAATTTTTTTCACTCAACGCCCTGACCGCCCCCAACTCTCTGCTAATCAGGTTGAACTGATGTTCACGAAATCCTTTTATTTTATTCAGATTCTCAGTCTGCCCTGCAAGACCATCCAGCGTCTCATCAATCATCGACAGTTCATCCTGAATGGTTTTACGGCGGGTCTCGAACAGTTTTTCCTGTAGATGTTTAATCTCTTCAAGGCGTTTATTATTGGCAAAATTCAGCGACAGGGTTTTGCTAAAGGAAATGATCTCAAGCCCGTCTCTCTCTGCCAGTAAACGGTCTTCGATGGCTTTGGCGGAAATGTACTGCGCGCTCAGCGCGCTGTAGCGCATATCCAGCTGCATTTTATCTAAACGCACGAGTACCTGATTTTTTTTCACCAGGTCCCCTTCTTTTATAAAGATATCGGTGACCCGCCCACCGCTTAAATGCTGAATGGTTTTACGATTGCTCGATACGGTGACTGTACCATCCGCCACAACCCCGGCATCAAGAGGGGCTTGCACTGCCCACAGTAAAAAGCCGCCTACTCCCAGGATGATAATGACGATCCCACGTAATAATGGCGGCCAGATATTGGTATCAACACCGCTGGTATCGGGAGTCGGGGGTTTATCGCTTATTTTTTTCATCACAATGCCTCTCGCTGCGGCTCACCATTCAGTCCAGACGCGGTGGATACCGGTTTTAAAATATTCGCCTGACGAAGATTGGCGAAAACCTGGTCGCGGGTGCCGAACTCTTGAACTGCACCGTCGTTAAGCAACAGGATTTTATTCACAACCCCCAACAACGTGGGGCGATGGGAAATAATCACCACGGTTTGTCCCTGCGCGCGCACCGCGTTAATGGCCTGGATCAGGGCATATTCCCCGGCGTCATCAAGGTTGGCATTGGGTTCATCAAGAACAATAAAGGCGGGGTTGTTATAGACAGCCCGGGCTAACCCAATACGCTGTCGTTGCCCCCCGGATAATTGATACCCGTTTGCACCGAGCGGCGTGTCGTAACCCTGCGGCAGTCGTAAAATCATGTCATGCACGCCTGCCAGCGTCGCCGCAGCCACGATGGCGTCGCTATCGTTTTGTGTAAAGCGCGCAATGTTTTGCGCGATGCTCCCGTCAAACAGTTCAACTTCTTGCGACAAATAGCCTATCGACGGGCCAAGTAGGGCTTTGTCCCAATGGCAAATATCCGCACCGTCAATGCGAACCTTACCGGCAAGCGGAGCCCAGACCCCAACAAGTAATTTAGCGAGAGACGTTTTACCGGATGCGGACGGGCCAATAATGCCCAGCACTTCACCTTGATCAAGCTGAAAGGCTATATTTCGAAGCGTTGGCGTCTTTTGTCCGGGAGGCGCGGCAAACAATCCCTCAACGCTAATATTGCCTTTCGGACGCGGTAGCGTCAGCACCGCTTTAGGCTCCGGATACTCTTTCAGCAGCGTTGAGAGCTGGTGCCACGCGTGGCGAAACTGGACAAACTGTTTCCAGCTCGCAATGACTTGCTCAACGGGATTCAGTACCCGCCCAAGAATAATGGATGCTGCAATCATCAGGCCTGGGGTAATTTGCCCTCCAATAACCAGCAGCGCACCTGCGCCCAGTGAAACGGATTGCAGCAGTATCCGGACAAACCGACTCAGGCTACTTAGCCCTGAGGTTCTGTCGGCGATATGCGTTTGTATCACCAGGACTTTACTGTGCTGCTCCAGCCAGTGATGCTTCAGGGTTGGAAGCATCCCCATCGCCTCGATGGTATCGGAGTTTTGCAGCTGCTTGTTGAGCTTGCTGCTATTACTTTGCGTTAATGAATGAGCCTGTTGAATCGGTTTTTTGGTGGTCAGTTCTGTAATCAGCGTCAGGGTAAATAAAAGCAGTATTCCCACGACGGAGATATATCCCAGCAAAGGGTGAACGAGGAAGGCAATTAATAAATAAAAAGGTGTCCAGGGAATATCGAGTAAAGCAAAAATACTGTTGCCGGAGAGAAATTGTCGAACCTGAGCCAGGTCACCGAGCGCCTGTGCCGGGTTATTATCGCCCGTCACAATGCGTCGCTTAAACGCGGCGTTAAACACTAACTGATTTAATTTCACATCCAGCCGATTTCCAAGTCGCGTCATTACGCTGGCGCGCGCAAACTCAATCATCGAAATAACGGTGTAAATACCGATAATCAACAGCGTTAACATGAGTAGTGTGGTGGTGTTTTTACTGACCAGCACGCGATCGTAGACCTGCAACATATAAATTGCTGGTGCCAGCATCAGCATATTGATGGTGCTGCTAAAAAATAGCAGCACCAAAAATGCTGGCCGGGTTCCCTTTAACGCAGTTTGCAATTCTGGTGACGTTGGCTGGCGCGGCATAGCTTTCTCCTTATGCAGTGAATCGCCACGACCCCAGAAAAGGGTCGTGGCTGCCTGAGGTTATAAGATGAAATCCGATACGTTCACGGTGCTGGCCGTGACGCCCGCGAGCGTAATAACGTTGCCGTCAATGTTAACGAGTGCATCGCCGGCACTCGCCGAGATTGCCACGCGTGACGTGAAGTTCGCCGTGGTGATGCCAAGCAGACTGATATCCATAAGATCCTGCCCACCGCGAGAATCACTGTCGAAACCGGTGATACGATCCCGTCCGAAGCTGGTGCCAAACGCGAAGAAATCATCCCCGGTTCCCCCGTCGAGGCTGTCATTCCCCGTACCGCCGTTGAGCACATCCACCCCAATGCCACCGCTCAGAACATCGATACCCGCGCCACCGGACAGGTTGTCATTGCCGTTTGCACCCTGCAGGTTGTCGTCACCCTCGCCGCCATCCAGCACATCATTACCGATGCCTCCTGATAGCTGGTCATTTCCGCCCATCCCTGAAAGACGGTCATTTCCGGAGCCGCCGGTGATGGTGTTGGCAAGTGCATTCCCCGTCGCGGTAAAATTGCCCTGACCAGTAAACACCAGAACCTCGACGTTTTCGGTCATCACGTAGGTATTGAGATCGGTCTGGACAGTATCGTTACCGGCATTAACGCCTTCCGTCACCACATCTCCTGCGTTATCCACGATGTAGATATCATCCCCAGCGCCACCCGCCATATTGTCAGCATCCAGCCCGCCGTCGAGGCGATCGTTGCCCGCTTCACCCAGCAGCGTATCCAGACCGCGACCACCGTCCAGGCTGTCATTTCCTGCTCCGCCGTTCAGCAGGTCATCTCCAGCCTGGCCCAGCAGCGTGTCATTACCGCCTTCACCAAGCAGCACGTCACTCCACGCCGTACCGACAAGGGTGTTTGCCGAGTTATTGCCGACAACCATATCGCCGATAGGCTGTGTTGCCCCGGAAGTCAGGACGACCGAAGGATTCCCCTCGTCATCCGTGACCGTCACCACAACCTGCAACGTCCGTCCAATCATGTTCTGACCCGGCGTGTAGGTGGCGGCTGTCGCACCGGCAATGTTGGTAAATGCCCCACCCGTGCTCATTCGCCACTGGTAAGTGAAGTTGCCTCCGGTCAGACCATCACTGTCGGCAATCCCGGAGACAATAGCGGTCAGCGTAACGCTTTCCGTCGGCGTCAGGTCGCTGATAACCGGTGCACCCGTCGTAGGCTGGTCGCGAACCATTACCGCGCCGGTCTGTGTCGAAACCAGCCTTTCTGCATCCCCCATCATGTCGGTAAAGCTTGCGATAACCCGCAGCGGCGCACCCAAAATGCTACCCGGCACCCGGAATTCCGCGCCAGTCGCCTGATCACGCCACTGGCCTGCAACCAACGCTTGCCATGTCAGCGTAATGGCCGCATCTGCCGCGATACCGTTTCCATCCTGCAGGTTGGCCACATTGACGCGTAAAAGATCGCCGACTTCGGGCGTGCTATCTGAAATGGTCAGATTGCCGGTCGCGCTTTGCGCCGTCACCCACAGTTGCTGACCATTGCCAAACTCCAGCTTTTCGATATTGAGCAGGCGGTCAATACCGTCATTGAAAGCCAGTCCTGCCGCCGGGGTGGCATGATTCACCGTCAGGCTGCCATCGGCGTTGCGGTTAAACAGATAGTTGCTGCTGATATCGCGATAGAGCGCAACGTCCGTTTCCGAGCCGTCCCCGTCTCGCACGATCTCGCGCACAATGGAGAGTTGGTTGGGTTTTAAGGTTCCTGCCAGCATGTACGACTTGAGTTCATTCATGCTGTCAGCGCTGGTCACACCTGCCATTCCCGACACTGCAATGCGCACGTTCAGCCAGGCATCGCCATCAATGATGTCATTCCCCGATTTACCCGTGATACGGTCGCTGCCACCACCGCCGAGTAAAATATCGCCGCCGTTATCCGGATTAAACACCACGGCATGAGGGTCGAGTAGACGTGGGCCGCCCACAATGGTTTGAAGCCCGTTGATCCTGTCTACCCCTTCCTGAGTCAGATTGTTGGATAACGGGACGCCCTGCACTGGCGCAGTACCAATGGGTCGTTCCGTACCGATTAAGACATCATCGAATTTCCAGCCCGACAGCCCCTCGACCAGGTCGAAGCGATCCCGCAGGATGAACTCCTGCTGGTTCACAAAAAGTGGAATACCCAGGTCCGAGTTTGCCGCGTTGGGGTCGCCTTTGTGGATGGCCCAGTCAAAACCAGACATACCGTTATTACGCTGTATCCCGGCCCCCTGAACCATAATGTCATCGCCGGCTTCGCCATCGTAGTCAGTATCATTACCCTGACCGTTCAGGACATCGTGACCAATAATGGTGCTGTTGAAGAACAGTTCTGAGTTATCACCCGCCAGAGAGTCAAACCCGTCGCCACCTTCCAGCCAGTCGTCGCCTTCGTTGCCCATCAGCGTGTCGCCGCCGGAACCGCCCAGGGCAAAATCGTTGTCACGCCCGGCGAAAATTTCCTGTGCATCTTCGCCCACAACCATAAAATCACTGCCGCTGCCGCCGAAGATGAGATCGTTTCCGTTACCGGAGAAGATAACGTCGTGACCGGCATCGCCATGCAGGAAGTCGGCCCCGCCGATCGGCGTTCCCGTGTCGGTGATAATGTCGTTTCCATCGCCGCCGTGAACCACATCGGCTTCATCGCCTCCGTCGAGACGATCGTTACCCGCATCGCCCCACAGGCTGTCGATGCCTTTACCACCGATTAAGGTGTCGTTACCGGCCGAGCCTCCAAGCACCACATGCCCATCGCCCGAGTATTTAAGATAAGCGCCGTCTGCCGCGCCATCCCCGTCAACATCTGCGCCCGCCGCACGTCGTACCACCAGCGGGAACAGCAGGTCTTTAAGCGCATTTCCCCATTTCGGATCGATATCCGTCTGAACTGCTTTGTTGACTTCCAAAATAAGGTCCGGCGTCTGGAACAGATGAGCAGGCAGGTGAGACGATCCCGCATCGCCCAGGTCGCTATTACGCATCACCAGCGCGGAGAAGGAGTTAGCTTCCAGTTCATTGAGCAAATTCAGCCCCTGAACGCGGCTCAGGTAGTAGAATCGGTCGCCGTCCTGCAACATCTCCATTTGCGTTTCAAACACAAAATTGAAGGTAGAGCCGAGCATCCCGCCAAACTCGTTTTTGCGCTCTGCCAGCCCGCCAATCCAGAAATCAACCGTATTCAGGCCTGATTCTTTTGTCGCCCAGGCTCCCGTGCTCATGAAGAAATCAAGCGCATCGGCACGCGCCGGGTCATCAGGATCGCCAAACAGCAGGAAGTTCACCGCATCGCGCTTCCCTTCAAGGGTCGTGGCGTTTCGAATGAGATCGTGCTGACCGTAGGCGGCCATAAAGTTGATGATGGAAGCGGGATTTTTCAGGAAGGAAGCAAAATCAGCCCAGCTGGTATACGGCCTTAACTCACTGTTGCCGCTTAATTCGTAAAATTGCTCACGCGCCTGATTCAGGGTCGGCATCAGCGTATCGCGTCCTCGCGCTAAGTTGAGCGCACCTAAATCCAGCGGCAAGCCGACAAGATTATTACGCAGGGCATCCGTAATAAATTCATCGATTTCGTTGCCAACCTGCCGGGTCATCCCGCGTACAATCGCACCAATGGCCTGCTCATCAGAGATGCTTTCCCCATTTAGCTGATTAAAGGCTAGCGGATTAAGGAACGCCTCAATAAGACCAATGTCATCGTCCTGCATCTCTGCATCGGTTCGCGCGACGGTTTCCGTCAGCATCGAGTGGCCAAAACGGTAAACCACATGCGCGAATTCTGCGAAAATCGCGGGATTGATGTCGGCACTGTTAGAGAAAACAAACGGATCGACAGCGGGCTGAACGGTGCGGGCAAACTCTTCAAAAACAAGATGCTGATATTCCATTTCGGTGGCGAAGCGCCCCGCCTGGAATAAATATTCACCGTTCCACTGCAAGGTGCTGGTATCGGCCGGTATTTCCGTAATTTGATGATTTGGCATCAGCCATTCGTTGATCAGGCTAATGTCGTGACTGTCGAGAATGGTGGTTTTGTACTGCTCCACCAGCCGGTTGTGCTCGCTATGGAAGACCGAGTGAACGGCGGTAAGACCGATGTTTTCGTTGCCTCGCCCGTCACCGGTAATAAAGTGCCTGTCGAGCAGTTCATCGTCATATGTCCCGGTAGCCGGCGTGCCGCCAATGGCACTGTCGGCATCGGCTACCAGGCCCGCTTTCGGCACGGCGCTATGGGCGATATCATCCAGGAAGGCATGCCCGGTGCGTACCGTATCGGACGGCAAAACATCGCCGTTCGCTTCAACCAATCCGTGCGCGGTCACGATTTGCACCTTACCACTATCGCTGAGAATCAGGTTACCGTAACGGTCAGTCGCCAGCAGAGGAACATTGAAAACATCCTGATTTGTCAGCTTAATGCCGAGCAGCGTTTCCGCCTGATGCTTAACATCAGACCAGGTCGCCAGTCCACCGTTTGCGCCTTCTAATAAATGCCCTGTCGGCTCGGGTTTGCCATCGACCATCACGTATTCACGAATGAAAATCTGGTGTGATGGATGCGAGGTGTAGGTCTGATTCTGATCGATAAACGGGGTAGTCGTATTTTTGGTGTCATGAGCGGCGTTAACTTCAGCACGAGTCAGGAGCATAAAGTTAGTCGGCGATCCTTCAACATATAATGGGTCATCGGGTTGCAGCGGGATAAATACAATTCCGTTTCCCGCCTTTGGAATAAGATCCAGACCATGGTCAAAGAATTGGCCAAAGAACGTCATCCAGCCATTAAACGCCGGGGATAACCCAACGTCAGGGGACAGGTTCGGAATGGACAAACTGCCGTTATCCGAAATAGTTCCTCCGCCTGGGGCATCCAGCAGCGAGTCGTGTGCTTCTTGCGCTGCGGGGTTAGATGCCGTTTGGTCCGAAATTAAATTACTGATGATTCGCGGGTCGGCGTCGACCACCATCTGATTAGGATTTAAATCGAGGTATTTCGCTAATGCCTGCAAATTATTCAGATCAAGTGCAATTAAGCGTGGCATGGTTTGATCGGCTGAGCCATACAACTCCTGGCCCGGCAACAAATTATTCCATGAACCATCGACAGTGCGTAGCCCGTAGGGTAATAGCGGGCTGGAGACCAGGTCTCGCAGCAGCTCTCCATTAATGGAACCATCCGGGTTTGTTGCGGCTTCAGATATTTTTATCTGTTGCAAAATAAACGCGAGATCGTGCAACGTGACGGTAAAGTCATATTGTGTGGCCATAAATAATTACCTCTTCTCGAATAAGCTATCCCCACTCTTTTTACCGCGAATGATAAATGCCGAAAAAAGAATGATCCTCACCAGAAAACGCTGAATGCAATGATAGTAATAAGCTCCTTTTCGTTAATTAAGGACAACGTCTCACCCTGATACTAAAGTCAGCTGGATAGATCTATAGACGAGTTTATTTACCGCCCAGATTACGCTAAATAAAAGAAAAATAATGTTTAGACAAACTTAACTAGTAATGTATTTTTACCCTTGGTTACGTTTGCACTATGTCATAACTATGCGGCGTGGTTATCTTCCTGACATCATACTTTATAATGAAACACGTTTATTCTGGCCTAGGCTTATCAACACAATAACAACATACTTTAAATGGTCTTTGCTGGTGCAATAAAACGTAAATCGTGACCGTTGCACACATTAGGTGCTTTGTTGTTAACGAGATGTGATCCCCGCTGTAATTTCAGTTCACCGTCCCAGGCGGCTTAAAACGCCGCTCTATACTGAAATATGTCAAAACCCGTACCGTGGGTTAACCACTCTGGCAACCATTTTGCTTAATGTTCCTGCCTGTAAAAGAGAAAAGGAATCCTCGCCGTTATCAGCGGGATAATGTCAGGTTGTTTTTCGTTTAGTGCATTTTGTTCTCGCATTTGCTTTTGGATTGAGTGCGCCGTCAGGCGTTCGGCTTCACACCGTGGTGCAACACACTCTTTACTAAGGAACATAATAATGTCGCTGAAATTTATCAAAAGTCCTCTTTCTCTGGTGTTAGCGGGTTGCCTGGTGACGGCTTTTTCCGCCCAGGCGGATATCGTCATTGGCGTGGCAGGGCCGTTCACCGGGCCGAATGCCACCTATGGCGATCAATACTGGCATGGTGCAACGCAGGCAGCGGAAGATATTAATGCCGCAGGCGGAATTAACGGCGAAAAGATAAAACTGGTCCAGGGCGATGACGCTTGTGAACCAAAACAAGCCGTCTCCGTCGCAAACCGTTTGGTTGATCAAGATAAAGTCAAAGCCGTGGTCGGGCATTTCTGCTCTTCTTCAACAATGCCAGCCTCTGAGGTTTACAACGACGCGGGCGTGCTTGCCATTACCCCAGGATCAACCAATCCGCTGATTACCGAACGCGGCATGAGCGATATGTTCCGCATGTGCGGACGTGACGACCAGCAGGGGAAAGTCGCCAGTGATTTCATCATTGATAAGCTTAAGGCTAAACGTGTGGCCATTATTCACGATAAGGACACCTACGGTCAGGGACTCGCCGATGCAACCAAGGCAGCACTGGCGAAACGCGGCGTAAACGATGTGCTGTACGAGGGTCTGTCGCGAGGTGAAAAAGACTTTAATGCGCTGGTCACCAAAATTGGCGCGCAAAAACCGGACGTGGTGTTCTTTGGTGGCTGCCATCCTGAAGCCGGACCGCTGGTTCGCCAGATGCGCGAGCAAGGCGTGCAGGCCAAATTCTTCTCCGGCGACTGTATCGTCAATGAAGAGATGGTCACCGCCGCGGGTGGCCCGAAATACACCAACGGGATTTACATGACGTTTGGTAAAGATCCGCGTCTGATTCCCGATGGCAAAGCCGTCATCGAAAAATTCCGCGCCGGTAAATTTGAACCTGAAGGCTACACCCTCTATTCCTACGCCTCTGTGCAGGCAATCGCGGCGGCATTTAAAGCGACCGGCGGGACGGATTCAGCCAAAGCCAGCGCCTGGTTAAAAGCCACTCCGGTGGAAACGGTGATGGGCAAAAAATCCTGGGATGATAAAGGCGATCTGAAAGTCTCGGACTATGTGGTTTATCAGTGGGATGACAAAGGCAAATATCAGGAAGTGCAGTAACGGGACGGCGTTACGCTCAATCTCGACTAACGCGATAAACACCTCAGGCTGCATGTGAATTGACATGCAGCCTGAGGTATGACGGGTACATAACAAGAGCGCGCGAAGATGAGTACATTCTTTCTGCAACAGCTTATCAATGGTTTAACGCTGGGTTCTGTCTACGGGTTGATCGCCATCGGTTACACCATGGTGTATGGCATTATTGGCATGATAAATTTCGCTCATGGCGAAGTGTATATGATCTCTGCTTATCTCAGTGCCATCGGTCTGGCGTTACTTTCTTTCTTCGGTCTGCACTCTTTTCCTTTACTGATACTCGGCACGCTGGTGTTCACTATTATCGTAACCGGGGTGTACGGCTGGACGATTGAGCGTATCGCCTATAAACCGTTACGAAACTCGACGCGATTAGCCCCGCTTATCTCCGCCATCGGCATGTCGTTAATTTTGCAAAACTACGCGCAAATCAGCCAGGGTCCACGCCAGCAAGGCGTGCCAACGATGCTTGACGGCGTACTTCGTTTTCATATTGGCGAAGGTTTTGTGCAGGTGACCTATACCAAGGTGTTTATTTTGATCGTCTCATTTGCCGGCATGCTGCTGCTGACGTGGATAATCAGCCGCACTCGTCTGGGACGGATGTGTCGCGCGGTACAGCAAGACCGGAAAATGGCGTCAATCCTCGGGATTAACACCGACAAGATTATCTCGCTGGTATTCATGATTGGCGCAGCTATGGCCGGTCTCGCGGGCGTATTAATTACCATGAACTACGGCACCTTTGATTTCTACGTAGGCTTTGTCATTGGCATTAAAGCCTTCACCGCCGCCGTGCTCGGCGGTATTGGCTCACTGCCCGGCGCGATGCTAGGGGGATTAATCCTCGGTATTGCGGAAGCGCAATTTTCAGGGATGGTGAACTCCGATTACAAAGACGTGTTCTCGTTTGGATTACTGGTGGTGATCCTCATTTTCCGTCCTCAGGGACTGCTTGGCCGCCCCGTTGTTGCCAAAGTGTGAGGAGTGAATATGACGACACTTACGGATTCACACGAGGGTTTCTCTTTGAAACGCTGCATTCTGGATGCCCTTTTTGCCGGTATGGTCGCGTTAATTATTTTTGGCCCGATCGTGGGTGTGGTGCTGGATGGTTACAGTTTTAACTTCGACGGGCACCGATTAGCCTGGATAGTGGCGGCCGTTATGATCGGGCGTTTTTTACTGACGGCCTTTCTGACAACCGCCATCGGCACTCGTTTTTTATCGCGCTTCGACGCACAACACGCTGGTGTGTACGTGCGCGCCCCTGAACATAAAAGCCGTATGCGCTGGATTATTCCTCTGGTTCTCACGCTTGCCGTCTGTTTTCCATTTATCGCCACCAAGTACGTCCTCACCGTCGCGATTCTCGGGTTGATATACGTGTTGCTCGGCCTGGGTTTGAATATTGTTGTCGGCCTGGCCGGGTTATTGGATCTGGGATATGTTGCCTTTTACGCCATTGGCGCATACGGTCTGGCGCTGGGTTATCAATATCTGGGCCTAGGATTCTGGACGATGCTGCCGCTGGCGGCGCTGATGGCCGCAGCAGCCGGTGCCTTGCTGGGGTTTCCGGTGCTGCGTATGCATGGCGATTATCTGGCTATTGTGACCCTCGGATTCGGGGAAATTATCCGCCTGATCCTCAATAACTGGCTGACGTTTACCGGTGGACCAAACGGGGTTTCCGCCCCGCCGCCCACCTTTTTTGGCCTTGAATTTGGCAGACGCGCAAAAGAGGGAGGCATTCCGTTTCATGAGTTTTTCCACCTGACCTACAACCCAAATATGAAGTTTATCTTTATCTATACCGTTCTGGTTCTGGTGGTATTGCTGGTGCTGTATATCAAGCATCGCCTGACGCGAATGCCGATTGGCCGAGCCTGGGAAGCGCTGCGCGAGGACGAAATTGCCTGTCGCTCACTGGGGTTGAATCATGTTCTGGTGAAGCTTTCTGCTTTTACGTTGGGGGCATCTACAGCCGGGATTGCTGGCGTGTTCTTCGCCACCTACCAGGGGTTCGTCAACCCGACGTCGTTTACCTTCTTTGAGTCGGCGCTGATCCTGGCCATCGTTGTATTGGGCGGAATGGGCTCAACCCTGGGCGTGGTGCTGGCCGCGTTTGTGCTTACCGTGACGCCAGAGCTGCTGCGCAGTTTCGCGGAATACCGCGTGCTGCTGTTTGGCATGCTGATGGTCGTTATGATGATTTGGCGGCCGCGAGGCTTAATCCGCATCAACCGTAGCGGTTTCGCGGTACGTAAGGGAGTCGCACCATGAACGGTACGATATTAAGCGTTGAGCATCTGATGATGCATTTTGGTGGTATCAAGGCGCTCAATGACGTCAACCTTGAGGTACAGCGCGGTTCGATTACCGCCTTGATCGGGCCTAACGGTGCGGGGAAAACCACCGTCTTTAACTGCTTAACCGGCTTCTATAAGGCTTCTGGCGGTAATATCCTTTTCAATACGCGCCAGAAAACAACCAACGTTATCCAGATCCTCGGCCAGAAATTCCAGCCGGGAGATTGGATAAACCCGCCCCAGTTGGCGCAGCGAATCTTTTATAAAATGTTCGGCGGCACTCACCTGGTTAATCGCGCAGGGCTTGCCCGCACGTTTCAAAATATCCGCCTGTTTCGGGAAATGTCAGTGGTGGAAAACCTTCTGATAGCGCAGCACATGCGCGTCAACCGCAATTTGCTTGCCGGCGTGCTGAATACTCCGGCCTGGCGTCGTGCAGAGAGCGACGCTCTGGATCGTGCATTTTACTGGCTGGAGGTAGTGGATTTGGTGGATTGCGCCAATCGGCTGGCTGGCGAGATGTCATATGGTCAGCAGCGCCGACTCGAAATCGCGCGTGCCATGTGTACTGGCCCAGAAATGCTGTGTCTGGACGAACCGGCCGCAGGGTTAAACCCCGTTGAAACCCGTACGCTAAGTAAAATTATTCGTTTTTTACGAGACCATCACGGTATCACCGTTTTGCTGATTGAACACGATATGGGAATGGTGATGGAGATTTCAGACCGCATTATTGTCCTCGACCACGGCGACGTCATTGCCGAGGGCAAACCTGAACAAATCCAACATGATGACAAGGTCATCGCCGCCTATCTGGGCACCGATGAAAACGAGGTCAGCGCATGAGCGACACGATGCTGGAGTTCAGGGAGGTCGACGTTTTTTATGGCGTTATTCAGGCCCTCAGGCAGGTTTCTTTACAGGTGAATAAAGGCGAAACCGTGTCTCTGATCGGTGCCAACGGCGCGGGTAAATCAACCTTACTCATGTCAATATTTGGTCAGCCCCGCATTCGTAGCGGCCAGATACGCTTTCGCGGCGAAGATATTAGTCATAAATCAACACATTACGTAGCCTCGGCCGGCATCGCACAAGCCCCAGAAGGTCGTCGTATTTTCCCGGACATGACCGTCGAAGAGAATTTGTTAATGGGCACCATTCCTGTCGGTAACCAGTATGCAGCTGAAGATCTGCAAAGCATGTTCGACCTCTTTCCGCGCCTGAAAGAACGCCGCAAACAGCGCGCCATGACCATGTCTGGTGGGGAACAACAGATGCTGGCCATTGCCCGTGCGTTAATGAGCCGCCCTCAGCTTTTGCTTCTGGATGAACCCAGCCTGGGACTCGCCCCGATAGTGGTGAAACAGATATTCCAGACGCTACGCGAACTGGCTCGCAACGGAATGACTATCTTTTTGGTGGAACAAAATGCCCACCACGCGCTTAAGCTTTCCGATCGCGGATACGTAATGGTGAATGGGCAGATCAGGTTAAGCGGCAGCGGCGAAGAACTGTTAGGGAATCAGGAAGTCAGAAAAGCTTATTTAGGTGGGGTATAAAACGCCAAAGACGCTCGAAATCACGGGGTTGCGCCTATTATTTTATGCTTTGTTACGCAAACCGTGAGCCATTACCCTGTATCAGAATGCAGGACGTGGTTAATAGATAGCGTCGCCAGAAATTAGGCTTAGCTAACAGGATGCGGTATGGAAAATTACGCCAACAAAAGCGGTGATTCACAGGTCGTCAGCTTCCAGATTGATGCCAATTCGATGAAGGTCCGCTTTAAGAATAATCACGTCTATGCCTACGATATCCGCCACCCGGGGCCGGAGCATCTGGAAAAAATGAAAGAGCTGGCACGCGCCGGATGGGGTCTGAATACCTATATAGAAAGTGAAGTCAAAAACGATTTTTCATCAAAGGTGTTTTAAGCTTCAATTCCTGATCTGGGGGGGCTGAGCGCCAGTCTCCCCACTATCGTCATGCTAATTGCGATTGAGTTTATCAGGGCACGAATTTCAGGCACAAAAAAACCCGCACAACGGCGGGTAAGGAGAATGAAATGCCCAGGTTCATGTCAGGGCTAATGATGTTTACGGTTCAAAGGCTGCTTTCTGCTGCAACTTTTGCCTGGGCAATTGCTCCGGCATTGAATATTGGGTGCTCGTAATTGTTCGTTATGTCACGAACGCGGTAGATTTTCCATGCATCATCTTCACGACGAAGAAATACTTCAATGTGTATACTTCTCCCGTCACCCGCCCCCTCAATAACCTGGACGACTTCACCGTTTAAAAATGGCCTTGCGTTTTCCACTCGTAACGCAGGAATCCATTCGCGAGAGTAATCCTGTGTATACGTAAAATAGTCAGACTCTATTAACTCTTGTTCAGAGATTTCCTGAATGGCATCAATACGAGCAATAGTATCTTTAGAAATATATTTACGCAGTTCATCGACAGGGTAAGGTCTGGCTTCGTCGCTGCCGAATGCGGAAAGATAGGATTTATAAAATGATTCGGTAGCGTCTTGTGCACTCTGATCTTGATTGGCAGCCGAACTACATCCCCCCAGCAACATAACGACTGATAAATATATCCTTTTCATCAATGTATCCTGTAAATTTTAAAGGATGGTTGCATTTTGCGGTACCCGGGCCCTGGATACATGCTTTTTTGAACAAAATCAGAAATCCACTGAGTGCCGTCATACATAGTCATGTGACCTATGCCATTTCCACCGTGGTACGGCTGTATCACAGCCACATCGCCAGAAATTAAAGTTGAACCGGGCGGCAACTCACTGAATCCAGCACGTAATAATTCCGCCCCATAATTTTTTGCATATTCTGTGTTTGATACCTTAACACCTCCAGCCAGAATGGCCAGGCGGGTAAACTTTGCACATTCACTATGAGAGTGCCCCAGAGCATGTGAACGGAGATACGAAACTGCAACTTCTTTTTTCCAACTCATTCTTAGTTCCTTTAAGTAAGTAAGAATGAAATTATTACGTTAACCGTTGATATATTGTGGGATAAAAAATGCTGATCTTAAAAATAGCCCGGCGCTTGGGCAATCTTGAGCGTAATGCCTGCCAGTAAACCTGATCTCTTGTCGAGCCTCCTGCAGGAGCTTCTTTGCGTCGCATCCTTACCTCGTACTACTCCGGAGTCACATTAATCACACGGGTGAAACCAATCTGATCTTCAATGCTGCTGGTGTATGAAATTTGGAAGAAACGCTGCAAGAGAAGCAGGAGATATCGGGCCACAAGAACGCGTCTCAAACGGCAAGCTATAATAGGAAAATCTCAGTGGTGCCAGTCGTTGGAGGGCAGTGATGCCCTCTTCACATGGTGAAGCTGAATGGCGAAACAATGGCGAATGCCGAAATTTAGGCAATAAAAAACCACCCGAGGGTGGCTTATACGACACTGCTTATCATTGATTTTATTCTACTTTTCCCATGGTACCCGGAACGAGACTTGAACTCGTACAGCCTATGGCCGAGGGATTTTAAATTCTACGCAGGATCAATGAGTTACATAGCAGTGCATTGCGAAACTTTGCTGTAGTTGTCCTTTTACTTTACTGTAATTTGCATTAAATAGATAGGCATGGATAACGTTGAGCACAGAAAAAGCACAGGAGAACAGTTTCCTGCCTGAGAATATTTTAAATAATGATGATGTGAAGCGCCATGGGGCTACCGGCGTTGTATGGTGATGTGTAATCTAAATCTTCAACTAAGAAAAAGTTCGGTTTATTCAACAAAGCCCCGCTGCGAGCAACCCATAACACACACGCGGGGCTTCGATCATGAACTCAGTGGACAATTTAACTACTCATGTGATCTTCCATTTTTCCATGTGCGGAGAAATAGATTTTATTGCGGACATACTCCCAGCATTCAGGCTTCTTCGCCCACTCCGATATCATCCTGCCATTCGCGGATTCAGTCAGAAGACTATTCACCCGATGGGCTAAGCTGACAAGCCGGTTGCCCATCGTTTCCTCAATGCCTTGTTGATTCCAGATCTCTGCAAGATCCGTTTGGTTGCCATAAAGATGTGAATAGGCGGCCACAGTATAGGCGGCAATATTCGCCTTAAATGCGGGGAAAAGTGAATTAATCAACTTATAGGCTTTCTTATAAATAATGGCCTGCGCGATGTAATTTTTAAAACGCTCAATGTTCAGTTCATCCCCATAACGCTCAGTATCCTTGTCGATCATCGTCATTAATGCGGCAAAGTTCTTCTGTCCGCCGAGGCTGACTAAATCCGGACGCTGGAGCCAGGCACAATGATATTTTGCGAAATCTGTTTTCGTTATCCGGCGAGAGGCAGGAATCGCGTCTTTTAACCGTTTGATTCCAGCTGGTGTTTTACCTTCCCGTTCCAGCATAACCTTATAACTGCCGTTCGCTCGCTCGTAAAACCAACGGCTGTATCCGTCCGGGCAATACACCGTGTTTGCCATTTTTTCCAGCTGTACATGTACCGGTCGATTGGCTGACAGATCGGAAATATTGACTTTATTCTGGCTATTCGAGAAGCGCGAAATATCCGCAATTAGCATCTCTTCTTGTGCATTATTCGTCTGTTTAAGCACAATGACTTTTGCGGGTACACGCACGTTACGCAGATTGGTTGCCGGGAATTTCTTTTTGGTGAAAAACATAGAAGCCGTAGTTTGCCCACCGTTGACAATCTGCATCCCCTGCATCCACGCAATACCAGGACCCCCTCCCGGCGCTTCGCCAAGCCTGACCTGATCGGCAACAATCACAATGCCGTTGTTATAAGCCATAAAACGCTCAGGCTGCTCGCGTAAAGTGTCACGAATCCCTTTGTTGACTTTCCCCGTCTGGCTCAGAAATGAGCGAACGTTCGCTTCCAGAATCCGGTTGCCATATTTTTCATAGATAAACCGCAGCGTCTCGCCCGGAACCACCGTCAGCGCATAATCATATTCACCCATTTCATCCGGGATCCAGACACAGGGGAGTGCGCCCCCCGCCACCTCATCAAAATTAACCTGCAGTTCGTCGCGTGGTTTACCTTCCTGCCAGTGGTTAAACAGGCGGACAATGTCCATAACCTCTAATTTAATGGTTTTACCGGCCACATCGCGGGACTGATACCAGCGGGTTTTCACCTGACCATCGGTCAGAACATAAATTCTGATTTGCTCCAGTTCCGTGTAGGACTGTTCGATGGTCGTCACCAGTTGCCAGGCATCATTGGACTGATCGAGCGTGGATGATAATTTACCGTCAACGCACTTCTGCAAAAATTGAATGCAGTGACCGGCAATCGCTTTTGTCTCAGCATCCGGGACGTGACAAAGCTCGTCGCTACCGTGATAAATGCTGACAAAAAGGTCAAGTTGATCGCCATCTTCTGAGAAGGCATAACCGCTGAGACGCACATTGTGTCCACTGACTTTCGCCATAAAGTGACACGTCTCGGCATCATCGAATGTCATGCCGATATCGGCCATATGACGCATAACAATATCGGTAAAAATCAGTTCCGGAAAAGGCGACTCAACCCCAGGCTGAGCCATTTGATCCTGATATTCCTTGCGAATCTCATTCTGCGTTTGACGTAAAAAATCAATAAGTTCCATGCGGTAATCCTGCAAAGTCTGACAAGCAATGGTTAAAATTTTGAGCCTGAGGAATAAGTGTCTGGAGTTCGAGTTGATAGCACGCACTCACCACCGGCAACGGGACATTGGCATGCGTCAAAGAGGGAAAATCCGCTTCAATCGGAAGTGCAAACGCCTCTGTCAGCAAGAAATGACGTGTATAGAATTCAGCATGTTCAGTGAAATATCCGACGTGACAAAGCGATCCCTCAAAAAGACAGGCCGCCGGAGCGTTTCCCTCAAACCGCTGACGAAGACGGTAAATGAGGTCATTCAGGGTCGCGCCGGTGGGATGCTCGCTGAAGCGCAAACCGCACAACATGAGCGAGCCAGGCCGCTGCCAGTCCAGTTGTTCAAGCGCGTGGATGGTTACGCAAAAGCCCTGCTCTGCTGTGGTGCTTTTTACCTCAATGGCGCGTTCATCGAGTTCAAAATCCTGTAGGCCATGCTGCGGTCCTACCCATGCTTCGACTGCCGTTGACGGCGCAAGATCGCTCTCGATTAACCGCTCCAGACACGTCAATTCCCCGATTAACCCCACTTCTTCTTCATGACTGAGTGGACGGGTATCGCGCTCCATAAACGCCTGCCATAAACGAATCCGACGGAGCAGGGTTTCAAACAGACGCGGTTCAGAAACGTTCAGGAGCGAATGGAGAATATCCAGAATCATCGTCGTAAAGACATCCGCATTCCCCGTTTGCTGACGACGGATCATCAAACCGTTCTGCCGCCCCTCCTCTGTTCCAGTCATCTCAACGCGAAATCCTTTACTGGACGGCAGCGCCGTCGACCCCGGCGAAAGAGGATGAGGAAACACGGCAATCAGCATTTCTTCATTATCAGGCTGACGACGCCCGGCATGAAAGCTACAGCCCTGGTGCGTAAAAAGCCGAATCCCGCGCCAGCCCTGAGCGCCGGGCTGTTCGTCTATCTGAGATCGATCTAAGGCTTTCCAGGCCGCCAGCAGATCATCTTTACTCAGCCGCACCATACTCTTGCTCCCACAGTACGTTGTTCACTTTGTACTCCACCGTTACCCCACTGCGGCTTCCCGGAAAACTGATGCCAAAAGCCACCACCGGCAAGGCATCGTCCTGATATTCCGCTGCCGACAACGCCTGTTGCGGGTCCAGTAAGTAAATGAGCAATAGCCCTTTTTGACGCTGTGCCGGGATGTCGTTTATGCCAAATCCTTTGATCCGACGCAGTACTACGCCACCAGGAATGACGGGCTCCTCTCGCCCTTCATTGCGTCCGGGATCGGCATGAAAAATACGCTGCGTTTCGGCCAACGCGGCAAGCCAGGTCGATTCATCGCAGTCAATCCCTTCATCGCGTGGGGAAAGTAAACGGCCAATAGAATAGCGGTCAGTGACCCCCTCAGACGCTTTACGCATCATAAGCGGGACGGGGAAGCCACAGACAGCATGATGACGATCGACGCCCCCCCCTATCACCGCCACCGTCCATTGGGTGAGTTCATCAACACGATTCATCCGCGTAATGAAATCCGCCAGCAGTTTGCTGTTGGCTTTCCTGGCCTGAGCGTGGGTTTCATATTCCGTTAAGAAATCAATGATCGGCTCGGGAGAGACGTTTTGCCAAATGACCCCTTTCCATTTTTCAATCTTCTCTGCACGCCGTCTCTCAGGGATCGGCGCGCCAGAACCGACACGCCCGGTCAGATGCTGGAAGGCCGCGTAGTTACGCTTGTGGTACTCCGGTTCTTTAAACAACGAAATCGTTTCGACCACCGTGCCACTGAAAGAGAGCCATAGTGAGCGCGCGCTACGCATTTTTAAGGGGGATGTCACCATTAACACGGGGTGTGATTTCACTTTTAGCCCGAAATCACGCGGGGTTCCGCCGCTGGCGACCATATTTTCAAACTCTTCCCGCAGCTCTTCTGAGGCATCCGCAATGTGCTCAAACCATTCAATCAGCTCATCGGTGGTATACAGCCGACATACATCCAGATATCCCTGTCGATAGCCAAACCAGCGCCCCATCTGCATTAACGTGTCATACATGCGGGAGGCGCGTAAGAAATAACTGGTGCATAATCCCTCAAGCGTTAGCCCTCGAGCCAGTTTGTCTCCGCCAATCGCAATGACTTTTAAGCCTGTCGCACTGTCCGAATAATCAAGCGCATCCTTCGCCGTTCCGTTTATCATTCGTACCGACACGTTTTCGATCACGGTATACAGCTTGTCGACGATCTCCCGCCACGCAAAGGCGTCGTCCGGAATCTGCTGCGGCATGACGTCGCGAATCGTCTGACCAGTCGGCAAAAAGTCGGCCTGCCAGAGAGATTCAAGCTGATGTAAAAAAGGCTCGTGTCCAATCCTTCGCGTCAGTCGCTGTTTCACGTCCTGAATGTAGGCGTCAATATGCTCATAAACGACCGATTGCACTTTATTGAAGCGGGTCACATGGACCAGCATCGAACTGTGTTTATCTCCCTGACCGCGTAATTCTCTGACACAGCACGCCAGCAAAAAGCTATCGATGGCGTGTTTTAACGAGTCCGGGAAATGGGTTAGCGTATCGAGCGTGGGATAGTGCGAGCTCTTATGAGAAACCGGCATCCACCCTCTTTTTCCGTCATCGCTGCAATGATCGCTCACCCGCCTGATCAAAGGCAGTTCACCGGTCCGCCCTTCCGCGGCGGCCCGACCAAATACCCTCGCCGGGCCGATGTAATTAGAAGGTGCGCCGAGGTTAATGATAAAGGCGGAAGGGAACAAATCCGGGCCTTCATCACGCGTTTCATTGCTCTCGTGAATAAAAATATTGGCAAAGGGCGTGGCAGTATAGCCAACATACGCCTTACGGCTGAACTGCATCAACAGCTTACGAATCAGGCTATTGATTGCGGTTGGCTGATGTTCAGCATCCGGTTTTCCATCGTCATCGTAGACGACTTCCCCCGTATCAACTGAGGCATTATCCGCTTCATCATCAATCATCAGCAGCGGTAATTCCGAAACAAAACGCTTTCCGGTGACGGGGTCAACGCTGGTGGCAACATGGTTCTCAATCCAGGTATGCAGGCGTTTCAGAATAGATTTATTTTTCTTTACCACGAACAGCCAGGGCCGTTGCTCGGGGCTGATTCCCAGATTCTTAGCCACTCCGGCACTGAAGTCGCCCTTTTCAGATCGGTTGGTGACGTAATTGGGACGAATGACGGGATCGCTATCAATATCGCCCACCCCAATGATGGTCACTTTTTCTCTGAGTGGACTCGTCTCGTAGCCAAGAAATCCTTCATCCAGACGCATTTGGGTCTGCGAGCGGAGGTTATTATGCAAACCCGCAAGCACAATGATTATCTTATATCCCGCATCCGCGGCTTTACAGATTAGACCGGTATAGTGGCTGGTTTTCCCCGACTGAACATGGCCGACCACCAGACCACGCCGGTCCCAGCGCCCTTCCCGCCCTGGCTGCTCAAGTAATCCCAGAACACGATCCGTTGAACGGTCAAGGGTATCCAAGACTCCCCAGGGCATCGTTTTACCAAGCCATTGGCGATATCGATGCCAGTAGCGCCACTCGCGTTTCGCATCTGCGGTCAGCCAAGGTTGATGTCCTTCATCATTACTCAGAGAAGTATCTTCGCCCATCCAGATGCTATAACGGCGGATCAACTCTTCGACCAGAATCTCCCGGTTATCAAGCCGGCTCCACTCCGGTTTCATCTGACAAACCATGTCAATATGTTGGCGCAGAATGCCAGCGGTGATCGTGCTTTTATCCTGGCCTTGCAGGAGCGTTTGCACAATCTGCAATACACTCAGTTGCGTGTCATCCAGGGGATTCAGACTCATAGCGATTTCTCTTGTTGATCGTCGGGGAGTTGTGCAATTAATTCGGGATAATTATCGAAAGGTTCCATATTTTGCAGATGCTGTTTCGCCAGCGCCGGTGACATCGCCTGCTGACCAACCAGGGTCTGGTACATGACCTGCAATACGGATAACACCTCTGCGGACGGCGCGGTTTCAAAGCCTGTCCGCGGCGTCTCTTTTGTCTCAGCCGTATCAAGCCAGATTTGCTGAACCGGAACGGTTTCCTCAATCAGTCTTAGCATGGCCTGAATTTGTGGGGATAACTCACCAGCCTGCGAAAGGACATTGCTGATGACAGGATGTTGTAACGAAATCTGGTAACGAACACCTGATGACGTCTTCTGCGCCTGCCAGAGATGAACGAGTTCCTCGCCGGGCTTGCGCTTATTCATTTTCCCGCGTTTGGCAAATGTCCTCACCGCACGATCGCGTGTTGATTGCGCCAGCTGAGTTAACCAGGGACGCAGCGAAACCGGCGGGCGCGCCATCGATTTACGAATATCAATCTTCCAGTCTATGTCGGTATCATTAGGGATATCCAGACGGATCCGCGCAAGGCGGTGGGTTTCATCTTTCGTCCAGGCCCGGGGATTTCCAAGTCCAAGCCAGTTGCCCGCCACCAGCAATCGCTCATTCCGGTATACATAAAATCCTTGCTGAGCCGTCCAGCCAGCCGGTCCTTGAGCCTGTTGATACTCCTGCGTCGTCAGGTGATCCTGATGCGGCAGAACATGACACTCCACCTTCACGGCAGGAGCGCCTGGCGCCATTGCCGAAGGCGAATGCCAGGGCTTGGAAGGATGCCCGCTGAGAAAGGGATCCCAGGCTTTAATTTTGCGACCATTGAGGGTGAGAGTGAGTCGGGGAGCGTTCCCCTCAAGGAATCGGTGAAATACCATCGCCAGATGTTGTTCAACGCCATCCATCAGATTGAGGAAATCTTTCTCACCGTAGCCGGGGGTGACAATTCGGTCTAAAACGTCCCACAGCACCACCGTACCGTGGGAGTCAGGTTCCGCATTTGCTAACGCCTCCTGGCTCCCTGGGTCAGCACCTTCAAGCAAATACCAACCGTCGTCCGTACTGGCGGCGAGAATGTCCAGATCCCACCGCAGGATGGTCGTTACCCCCTCTTTTTTAGAGGAGACCGTCAGGCGACGACATTGCGAAAAGGAGGCGGTTTTGAGTCCAAGACCGAAGCGGCCCAGATCGTGTCCTGGACGCTTTGTCAGCGGGTTTTTGACCCCCAGCCGCATCGCAACATCCAGTTCAGCGGCCGACATGCCGCAACCATTATCCCGAACCACAATATAGCAATCCGACTCACGCCAGTGAAAAGTCAGATCGACCTTACGGGCACCAGCACTGATGCTGTTGTCGATGATATCAGCCAGTGCGGTGGCGGTGTTGTAGCCGAGCCCTCGCAGAGCTTCGATCATAATGGCTGCATTCGGTGGCGCATGGCGCATGGTCGTCATTCTTCTTCTTCCTGCATCTCGCTCAACGCGGTTTCCCACTGTTCGACGAAGCCGCCTAATTTCGACGCCCGGCTGTGATGACGGAGCTTACGGAGCGCTTTGGCTTCTATCTGACGTATCCTTTCTCGCGTGACATCAAACTGTTTACCCACCTCTTCCAGCGTGAAATCTTGCGTCATACCGATGCCAAAACGCATTTTTATGATCTGTGTTTCGCGTGGCAACAGCGTATTCAGGACCGATGAAATATGTTCTCTTAGCTCCAGAGACTGAACGGGAGCACTGGTGAAATCCCTTCTGGTCAGCAGCGCGTCTCCCGACAATGCTGCTTCGCGGTCCTGAGCGTCTTCATGAAAATCACCAATCAGCACCGTCTGTTCTTCATATTTAGCCATCTGAAGAAGTTGACGCTCTGGCAGGTCGGTCATTTCCTGCAACCGTCTGAGGGTGGGCGTTATCCCCTGGCGATGCAGCAACTGATCCCGACTGCTCCGCCAACGCCTGAAATGCTCATAGAAGTGAACGGGTAAACGAATGAGCTGAGCCTGATCGGCAATCGCGCGGCTGATCTTCTGGCGGATCCACCAGGAGGCATAGGTAGAGAATTTGAATCCACGCCGATAGTCGAATTTTTCAACGGCCTTGATCAAGCCCAGATTACCTTCCTGGATCAGGTCCTCGATATCTAATCCTCGCCCGCAGTGTTTTTTCGCAATCGCGACCACAAGACGTAAATTGGCGTGGATAAACCCCTTCCATGCGTCTCTGTAACTACTGACATACAGATTGACATTATGGCATTCATCAGGGATGAGCGTTTGGGCGCGCTCGACTATCTGCTGCAGGTCACGGTACTCCGGGCGAGGGATATGATTATCCTGGTACTCTTCAGCTTTCCCACTTCTCAGCAGAATGAGCAGATCGTTAAAGGTGATGGCGTCATCGTCATCGGCTGCGGAAGAGATTTCCTCATCCGCTTCTTCCGCGTCGTCATCCTCTTCAGTAATCTCAGGCGATGTCGCGGGAAGGCAATTCGGATGCAGCAACTGTAGATATTCTGCTTCGGGTAATCTCGCCAGGATCGTCATCAAGTTGATAAGCGCCGTATCCATGCGCTGCCCGAGTCGCTCTTCCTTTGTTTTATCGACGACATCCCATTGGCGAATGTCCACAAGATAACGTTCAAAGATGCCGGACTGCCGCAATGCACCGAAAGCGTCAAACCAGGGCTCGAGATCATCACTCGCCGCTAATTCCCCAGAGGCATCACTTTCCGGGAAAGCCTCATCGCCATCCACAATCAAAGGTAAGTCCTTGATCAATGCCTCTACGCTGAGCCGGAATTCAGGCCACGGCATGCCGAAATCATCTTCCCCGGCAGACCGAATGTCACGAACAGAGATATGACCGGCATCCAGTGCGCTAGTGAGCAACGTTGAGAAATGGGGATAATTTTGCGGAGAGTGAGAAACTGGCGTCGGCGGGTCAGGAAGGGAGAGTTCGATATCGATCCACTCAGCAGCGTTATCTATCGGGCGATAGCGGGATAATAATTGCTGAGCCTCAGCGGAAGCGTGTCGTAATGTCAGATTATCTTCGGCGGGTTCCGATTCGATTTCAGCATCCCACTGCATAAAATCCATTGCGTCTTCGGTTTCGGGAGGTTCTGTTTCGACATCGGCTTCAATTACAAGCTCAACGTTTGCCTCATCATCTAGCCCCCCTGCTAGTTGCTGCCCGTCAGGCGGAGGAGATTGCCGATAACGAGCTAACAGATCACGCAGCGTTTGCTCCTGCGCGAGGTCACTGGCGCAAAACCCGAGGTTGTTTTGATGCTCAACATCGACACCCGCACACAACAACATTTCGCAAAGAGCGAAATGCCCATTCTGGGCCGCAATCATCAATGGGCTATTTCCCAGAGAATCTCGTGAATCTTTCGGCAATCCCTTGCTGAGATGAAACTCCACCACGGAGGCGACCCCGCTTTTTAGCGCCCGAATAAGTAAAGGGGGGATGCGATAAAACTTAGAAACAGAGCGATGCATGCTGACAGCCTTTCCTTGTAAACCACACCCGCGGAAATACAATCTATCTTATAGGGAGAAAATCGAATTTGGTACTGTATATATAAGCAACATATCATTTTTGGTGATCTTCATCGCCAATTGGGCTTTGATGAAAAAATCGAGCTTTTGCTGAGCTGAAGGACCTGTTAAAGCATTTGCTGACAACACATGCAGTCATGTCGTATACCAGAAGTTCAGAGCCACCAATTGGCACACCTACAAAAAGCCCTTCTCAACCTTGGCTCAATGGCTTTCTGGCTAGATGACGAGGCCATTAAGTCTCATATGAATGAAGTGGTTACTGAATTTGGCCACCTGAGCAGAAGTGCTTTACTCACCTCAGAACAATACAGGTAAGTCCCCCTCTCACGGAGGCCTACCTGTCCTTTGCTATATTTATATGACTGCAAAGTTACGAGTTTGACTGGAAATCTTCGATTATCTTCTGATTGTAATCATCCAGATACTTTTGCAGTTCATCCCTGTCGATCAGACGTACCAAGGCTGACTCAGCTAACTCTTTAGCTGAGCGTGTGAAGTAGGAATTAGTCACAACCATCGCCTCATCACAACCATAGAACGTTTTAGCAGAGATCACCTGCTGCACCGCCGAGTTACCTACAGAACCAGAATAATTTTTCGCCTGAATAACCATATCCTTACCAAATCGAGTGACGAAAAGATCTGCACCCTGATCTTGCGTTCTCTTGGTTTCTTTGACGTCATAACCCATAGTCTGGAATACTTCCACAAGGAAATCTTCAAACTGGAAGCCGTCCATTGCGTCAACTAAATACATGGTGACGAATTTGTTAGGGTTAAAATGCTCAAGCCGTGTAGCTAATCTATCAACCAGAATATCAAAATAAATACGTTCGCACACAGCTAAGTATTTTTTAACTTCATCGAATAAAACCAAAGGAACACCAGGCGTGGCCTCCGCTTTTTCATTGAATTCTACTGATGAGAAATCTATTTTATTACTCCATATATAGAATAGAAATAATGAAAGATCTGCCCGAAAAGTGGTACCTGCTTCCTCAATCCATGATTTCAAGGATTCAGTAAGTGTAGATTTAATATGCCGTTTAACTTCCTTCGCGAAACCATAATAAAGAGCGTTAAATGACGTGGTAAGGAGTAATTTATCTAATAGCTCAGGTAATTCCTCAAGCTCATTGAACCCTTTTCTAACCAACACCTCACGGAAAAGTTGTAATTCGGAGTATGTACCATTATCTGTTGGGAAATCTGCTTCCGATTTATTATTATGTGAGAATCTGGAAGTGTAAATGAAGTTAGTAAAATATGGATCTTTTAAACTGGAGTATTTTTCGAGAACATTTTCAAGTAATTGATTAAGCTGAGTTTGTTCTTTCTTTTTCCCAAACAGGTCTTTCAGCACACCTTTTGAACGATACTGAAACTCGGGATAAAACGATGGATTCAATGGTGTCATACGTTGTATATCTATTGCTTGTGTGGTCAATGATGCTGAACCCCATGCAGACGTTTTTACAGGCGAAACTCCACTACACCAGGGACAATTAACCTCAAAAGTCGTTCTACTGCAAGTATCACACTGATAAATCATTTGAATATTCTCCTTTTATTCCAATATCTGACTATTCGACACTTTAATTTCCTGCCTAATAATCCACAATTTAAAAAAGATCATCATAACGCAGTCATATTAATTTATGTTCTTATTTTTGAGTCCATCCACTCCGTCATATCCTTAAGAAGAACCAGTGCATCTTTTTTGCTTCTGGTGTTCCCCCAAAAACTCAGTTCAAGCACTTTTCCCTTCCCAGTAATTGATACTTCGTAGTCCTCAGGGCTAGCGGTTGGAATGAAATCACCAGCACTTAAAGCAACTCGTATTTCTTCTTTTAGTGCATTAACTTCAGGGTAATCATCCGAATGTACCCAGCCATATACGTAGAACTCAGCTTCATCTCGTCCATCCTCTGAAGGGCGATAAACTAACGTAATTCCTGTTTTACCTTGCCCCCAGCATCCGGGCATCAGATGAATTGCTTTATAGTAACCCTTCCAGTTATTAATACCTGTTGCAATATGAATATCAGGCAATACCTCTGAGACAACCGATTTAGCTTCCTCGGTGATAGCATTTTGGTACATTTCCAGCAATTGAACCGATTTTATCAAAGCCGTGAAATTTTCAGTGACAAACTCCACATTTTTATCAGATACCTTATCCATACTAACCTCACTCAATTTTTTAAGATGACTTAAAAACTCCTGATAAAAAACAGTCCACTTGCTGAACTCTTGATTCATCATCTCCAACCCCAGACGTCGGATGGCGGTTTCCAGCAGCAGTGAATAATTGATAAGTTGCCAACCTTCTACGCCTTTAGCGCAGTTACCATCAGGCTTTAATATACAACGAAATAGATTTTGATTGTTGCCGCCGTAACTATCAATGAGACTTACATAGCTGGGAAAAGGATTATATGTATCAGCCAAAACTTTATGCTCAATACCTATGATGAATTCATCATGTCTGATAAGAATATCCAGATATTTCCCATCCTCTGTTCTGGCTTCTCTCATTAATTCCAGAGAGGTGAAATCAATTTCATCAACATCGAGGGAATCATCCAGGCAACATAACAATGCTTTTAGCAACCATGGCGGCACCATTTTCTGGGCTCCCATAAACAAAGCCATCAAATCCGTTGTTGGGTTTTCGAGATATCCGGAACCTCCCAATTCAAAAAAATTGAATTCAACATTATCCTCAACCGAGATGCCTTTCAGTTGTTCAATAAATTCGATAGCCAACGCTTCAGAATGCAATTCAACCTCCCTTTAACAATCATGTTTACTATGCCATTTGTTTGATATTTTAGTTATTGAAAACTGTCACTGTTAATCAATATCCATGCAGAAAACTCAAATATTATTCATTAATACTTTTGCGGGCAATATCTATCTCTATCGCCATTTTAATTTCATTTTTCTGGGATTCTATAATCCTGATATCTTTTTCCATAGTTTCAATTAAAGCATTAAGTGCTTTCCTTTTTTCAGGGTCACTTTCATATTTTAACTTTACCTCCGGCTCAATCATTTTCATTCTTATTGCATGAATTTGTTCGTTAAGAGGTTTTGTTTTTTCATTTATGATTCTGTTT
Organism: Enterobacter sp.; assembly: GCA_022649305.1. Lineage (GTDB taxonomy): Bacteria > Pseudomonadota > Gammaproteobacteria > Enterobacterales > Enterobacteriaceae > Enterobacter. Next base: position 40,379 of record JALCNW010000004.1, on the reverse strand, counting down.
TTCTCATTGAACCAGTGCATGCCTTCATTAAAACGTTCCAGCCCGGCATTTGTATCATTGAGCACCCTGGCTACAACATTTGATACTTCTCCTGATTTATTCTTTCTTTTACCGAGAAGTTTCATTAATAATCCAGAAACAACAATCACCGGAATAGCCACATAAGTTAAATAGACACCAACATAGCTGACAGTTAGTAATGTCAGGACATAAAGAATCAGAGTGGTATAAAAAATATACTTTGATACTGAATACATAACTTCCCCGATTAGTTTCTAAATTAGAATAAGCCCCAAAATCACATATCTGCCAACAGCATCCCCGCCATCCCATCCAGTCGTTTCTTGACCTTTTCCCAGCCCGGCATAACCTGCCCCATCAGACGGTAAAACTCCTCGCTGTGGTTGTGCTCAGCCACATGGCATAACTCATGTAGCAAGACATAATCGATGCATTCTGAGGATGCCTTAACCAGCCATGGATTCAGGGTCAGACAGCCTTTTGCAGAACAGTTTCCCCATTGCGTTTGCATCGCCCGCAAACGTATCGGCGGACGCTCACTAACCCAAAGGGTCTGTGGTATCAATAAATCTAGTCTGCGTTGGAAGACATCTCTGGCACGTTCCCGATACCATTCGGTCAGCAATGCTTTAACTTTTTCAGTTGATTTGTGCCTGACCGACACTTCCAGACGCCCTCGCAACATTTTGACTCGTTGAGGCACAGAAGCATCTTCTGTCACTTTCAACTGATATTGCTTACCGAGATAATAATGGCTTTCTCCGCTGACATACTGACGCGGAACAATGTGTGTCTGTTGCTCCCTGAAATCACGCAGTTGCTGATATATCCAGCGCCCTCGTTTTTTCAGCGCAGACAACACCTCGTGCTCCGGTGTTTCTGGCGGTACAGAGGCCACTACCCGGCAGTCCGGATGCACCTTGATGAACACCCTGCCATTAACGACCTGACGCGGAACACACTGTATGGCAATGGCTTCATCACCATAAACAATGCGTAACGTTTTCATTGCTGGCGACTCTTTTTCACTCATGATTTCATCAAACCAACGCGCAGGATCTGGATGATGGTTTCCACAATACGGTTAACCTGAATCATTCCGGCACCTATTTCCCGACAGGCCGTAAACAGCAGCGGTAACAGATTTGTCTTGACCGCTTTCTCGATATCCTGAGGGTTCAGGGAGTTTTCTGCCACTGCTTTGACAATGATACTGTCCACTTCAAAAGCCAGCTTCGTCCACTTCTCCTGCACCTGAACGTCGTTGACCGCAAAAACCTCAGGCAGCTCTTTTTTAAATACACCGTAATATGCCTGAGCATGTTTGTTTACAGTCAGTGCATCCGGGATATCACTGAGCTTACGAGCTTCAACCTGCTCTTCAAACTCACGGAACAAGAGGTACTGCTTCAGTGGATGGTCGAACAGTTTTTCAGCCTCTTCGATTGCCATACGCAGGAGTTTGGAAAAGGCCTCCTGAGCATACGGGTCATCACGCAGCTCCTGCTCAATCATCTTTGTCACACGGGTTTTAATGATGTCGGTTTCATTGCGGGTTTTATTGTTGTCCCACTCTTCGGGCTTTTCACTCTTGCCCATTTTACCGACTTCATACACGCCATCTGGTTCACGAACCTCAACGCCGGTGACATGCTTATCCAGCAGTTTTTTCACCTGCTCCGCGTAGTCGTCATAATTGACCTGCTCTCCACTTACCTGCATCGCCCACTGGCGAAGGCTGGACATCTGTTTTACGGTTTCTTTATAGAGATTTCGGTCTTGTTCCGTAAAGCTCTTGTCGGTGAAGAAGGTGGCGGACTGTAGTGCTACTTTCAGACACCCGGCAAAGGCCGTTAACGCCTCGAAGAAATCATCACGGGTTTTCTGATGGATATCGACCATCTCTCCGTCACGTTCTTCCATTTTAGGCACCAGAACTGCACGCAACTGCTCAGTATCATTCTTGTTTTTAACACCGGCAAATATGGCCCACAACTGGTTATACAGATGTGGCAGCCGCTTGTATTCAGAACTCATCGCGCTGTACAGCCCGTCAATATCCTTGATGTCGTATCCTCCCTGCGTTCGGGAGGCGAGATCCTGGTATTTACCTATAGTCGTGTCCAGTTCAGCCAGAATGCCGCGATAATCTATCAGCAGGCCAAACTTTTTCAGTGGATGCAGTCGGTTTACCCGGGCAATCGCCTGGATAAGGTTATGGGATTTAAGCGGCTTGTCGATATACAGCACGGTATTCTTTGGTTCATCAAATCCAGTGAGCAGTTTATCGACGACAATCAACAATTTAAGCTTATCATCAGTATCGAAACGACTGATGATATTGCGGGTATACACGGACTCATCCTGCGTGCCGACGTTATCCTTCCACCATTTAGTCACTTCCGGCAGTTTGCTTTCATCCACCTCAGTATTCCCTTCCCGGGTATCCGGCGGGCTGATAACTACAGCTGACTCAAACAACCCGGCTTCATCAAGATACTTTTTATATTTGATGGCGGAAATCTTGCTGTCGCAGGCAAGTTGGCCTTTCAGCCCCTCATCAATATTCTTCGAGAAGTGCGTGGCGATATCTAACGCAATTAGACGGATGCGGTCATCTGCACTATAAACCTCACCCTTACGGGCATATTTACGCTTAAGGTCGGCTTTTTGCGCTTCGCTTAACCCATCGGTAATACGATCAAACCATGCATCTATTGCCCGGTCGTTTACCTCAAGATCAGGAATACGTTCCTCGTATAGCAGAGGCGTCACCGCCTGATCTTCTACCGCTCGCTGCATGGTATAAGCGTGGACAATCGGCCCGAATTTATTGGTGGTCTTATCTTCTTTCAGCAATGGCGTACCGGTAAATGCCACAAAGGCGGCATTCGGCAGGGCCAGTTTCATTCGCACATGGTTCTCACCCCCCTGGCTCCGGTGTCCTTCATCAATCAGAACGATGATGTCGGAGCTGGTATTGACGCATTCAGGCAATTTTGTCGCTGAGTTAAATTTCTGGATAAGGGTAAAGATTATACGTTCTTTACCAGAGCCAATCTGCTGTGCCAGCTTCTGACCTGAGGTCGCCATCGCTTTGGCCTTATCATCCTTCCCGGCCAGTTCTCCACCAGAAGCGAAAGTACCGCTGAGCTGCCCTTCAAGATCGACACGGTCCGTCACCACCACAATGCGACACAGCTTCAGGCTGTCATGGAGGATCAGCGCCTTGCTGAGGAAAACCATGGTGTACGATTTACCTGACCCCGTGGTATGCCAGATCACCCCACCTTCCCTGCCCCCATCCGGTCTGCGAGTACTGATGCGTTCCAGTAGTCTTTTAATCCCGAACACCTGCTGATAGCGCGCGACAATCTTTCCGGTCTTTTTATCAAACAGGGTGAAGAAACGGGTCATCTCCAGCAGACGTTCCGGCGAAAGCAGACTGATAAGCAGCTTATCCTGCCCGCTGACAGCCAGTTCACCAGCGGCGATTAACTGTTGGTACCAGTCGAGATCGGCTGAAGGACGATGATCAAACAACGCATGAATTTGTTCCGTCGATAACTGATGGTTGCGCAGCGCATACATCTGCGGATCGGTAATATCTTCTTCGCGCCATGCCGCCCAGAATTTCATTGGTGTATGACAGGTGCCGTAGCGCCCGTCATACCCGTTAATCGACAGTAATAGCTGGCTATAGGCAAACAGCTGCGGGATTTCGTCATTAAGCTGGTTGCGGATACTCTGGGATATCCCTTCGTCAATGGTTGGCCCTTTCTTGCCGTGGCCTGCCGGGCTTTTCGCTTCAATAACAGCCAGCGGAATACCATTAACAAAACAGACAATATCCGGTCTGCGGGTTTCAACACCGCCTGAGCGCAATACCGTAAATTCTTCAGTAAAGTGAAACTGGTTATTTTCCGGGTGTTCCCAGTCAATCAGCGCTATGGTGGGGTTGACCTTCTTGCCATCGACAAATTCGGTGACGGCGATACCGTAGAGCAGATGGTTATACATCCGCTCATTGGCTTTCAGCAGCCCTTCATTCAGCGCCGGAGAACAAACCTGCGATATCAGGTTATCCAGTGCCTTTTCCGATAACTGGCAGGTTTTACCGCTCGCTATAAAGGAACGCTTCGACAACGCCTCACGCAGAACCGGACGCAGCACCACCTCATCCTGTTTATAACCCCGATAATCCATAATCTGTTTTGGGGATAAAAACGTCCAGCCGAGGCTGGTCAGTAACGTCAGCGCCGGAATTTTGGCGCTGTATTCTTCCTGGAATTTAGGTTGGTAGTGCTTATCCACCCGGTAATCCTTCTTGGCTAAGAGGTGAAACTGTATGTCCGTACGGACATACTCAAAATGAACGAAGACTTATGATGAAAAGAACGGCGAGTCCCGATAAAGGCGATTGTACTTGACCTGTTCTGTTTCGCCCTTGTTTACATTACCAAATTTCTCCTGATGCGTCGTACAGCAGGAACCACAGGATGCACAAATAAATCGTCCTTCTGAACATTTTTCATGCAAATCTCTGGCGTCAATTATTTCGCTGCATTTGTAACCAATACAGTGATTAATGTAATGCCCGATACCAAACTGTTCGCAGGAATGACTGGCACATTTAAAAACGGTCAGGCGATACGCAGCCTGAAAAGGTTTTTTCACAAATCCTTTCGACTTCGTATCCCAGACGCTGACTTCAACACGAGCATATTTCATATCTGGAACCATCAACACCCCACAACTGCGGCAATGCAAGCGGGAATGTAATTCTCTGATACGGTTGAAATACCCAGCCAGTTTAATTGGGAAATCCCGCTTAGAAGGTTCGCCTGTAATCAGATAGGTCATACCATAGTGGGAAAGCCAGTCATAAATAGTGAAGTCGATGTAGTCCCGACTGAGGTCGGGTAGCACCTGCGGATCATGGCAGATTTTCGAACGACAAAGGAATTTTTTCTCTATCGTTCCGTCAGGTTGTTTTGCATTCCAGTGAAACGCCTCACAGGATAATTCTAAACTTGGGAAACGAATTTGTAATGAACTACATTGTGGGAACAATTTGAAAATAGAAGGATGATTTACCGGAATTTTACCCGACAAGACTCCCTGCCATATCTCATGCAGAATAATACTCAGAACAGACTGTTCATCGTTGCGCCCAATCAACGGCAACAACTTACTCAGAATAAAGTATTCAGGGTCAGAAGAAAGCTCAGGATTTGATTCAATATCATTAACGAAACTGAAATCTTTTCTGAACATCTTCTGTTTAATCAAATACGCACTGGTAAAAGGGCTAATCACGGAATGCTTGTAAAATTGCTCTCTCGATGAGAATTTCTGCTGATAGGCATCACGGACAAACGGTTTTATATCCATTTTATTTTTCGTGAAACTACGTCGAACAAAATTCTCTATATCATCATGCCGACACTCAAGAATCCGCTCACTGCTTATACAATCGTAAAATGCCAGGTAGAGTATGGCACTTATAGATACGTGGCTGAGTAATATATTTATGATGTCCGATGGTGCCCCTCTCTGGCAACTCGTAGCCGCAGAACAACTTTTCACCCAAACAGCGAACTGACCAATATTATCATCGATAAATGACGAAGGCATGACCGCAGGAAATATTTGTTGTGCGATTAAATCATCGAAATTTTTATCAGAGGCGAAAGATGTAAATTGATTATCGTAGTTTCTTGATTTTAAAAATAGCGGTAATATTTTTGTAGCAGGAATATCACTGGTAACTAACCGAGTTATAGCACCTTCGCCAAAGGACTGAGTGAGGCAATTAACAATGCTGTCACGATAACGCCAACGAGCGAAATCAACGCTCTGCTCAATAATAGCCCGGAGATATTCAATGAGGAGCTCAGCCGTCTCCTCATCTTTTTTATCAAGCAAGTGAACGTTAAAAGCGCTAGGCTTACCATTTTTACCTGTACCTTGCCTGAACAGCACCAGTGTATTGTCAGCAGGCGTATGGCTCCGGCTTATCTCATTCTTATGAAAAAACAGCTCATTACCGTTCTCTGACGAGAGAAATCCGAAGTTATTCTCTCGATCCGTTTTACTATTATAGCCTCCGAACCAGAGAACATTTCCCAGGTACCACCGGGAACTATCCAGACTGTTCACTGCCACGAGCAAGCCTCCTTCCGCTTTGTCAGTGCAGGCAGCACTTTTTAAATTTTTTACCGCTGCCACAAGGGCATGGGTCATTACGACCGGATAGTTTTTCTGCCCCCTTCACGGGAACAGGCCGGGATGATACCTCTGACATTCTCACCGACAACCAGTGCTGATAAAGCGCCAGTGCCGCAGGCTGAATGAGAGTAATACTCTGTTCAAATTGAGCGGGTGACATTTTCTCAACCACAGGGAAGTTCTTTTCGATACCATGAAGTGCTATCGCCTCCAGCGAGGGGTGTAAGACCTCCGGCAAGGCTGACCAGTCATCCAGCGACCGGCCTTTCATATACCCGAAACACCACTCTTCGACGATGGTATATGTCTTCCCCTTCACCTCACGTCCATTGAAAATCGGTTCAAACTGTTCAGGGGCCTCATACAGGCAGCCAGCGATATCGTTCATATGCTGAAAACACAGCCCCACAAAACGCGTCATCTCTTTTTCAGTGGTCCAGCGAGGGTGGTAATCACCTCGCCCCCAGATAGCACTGAGCCAGGTATTAGGGGAAATCGTATTCGGGCCAGAGACAATCGCCGTCAGAAAGCCATCCAGCTCAGAGAAACAGAGCACAGAGTCATCATTGCCGTATTTCAGCAACGCCTCTTCCAGCCAGTCGATTTCCCGGTCAGTCAGTGGACTACTTTTCGTCAGTTTCATGCGGCAACCGCCTCATCGACCTTAACACGACGTTTGCCGGTCAGTAACTGCTGCATCAGGGCTTTTTTCTCGTCTTTCAGGCAGGCGAGTTTTTTCTCCAGCGTGGAGATTTCAACGTCGGCAGCGGAAAGGACGGCGGCGATTTTTTGTTGTTCTTCAATCTCAGGATAAGGAAGTTTCAAAAAAGAGAAATCTTCATAGCTGATTTGTTTTCCATCTCTAATTCCGATAACTGCGACGGCAAGATGCCCAATAAAATCGTAAGATTTGTAATATTGCTCATAAAACTCATCTACTATTTTTTTTATTGGGGTTAAAACTGTATACGCAGGGCTCACCAATCCCCGATAACGAGAGTATTCCAATCCCCCTTGGAATGATCGTAAGCTAATTATAAAATTACCCGGAACAACAAGCTTATAGCCTTTCGTTGAGCCATCAGGCATTACAACCCTACGCTCTAACATCGATCGAGGTATTACGCCCAGGTCTTGAGTAACTGCCAGAAGCTCCTCATCCTCGGAATTATTCCTTTGCGAAATAGTCTTAAACAGTTCTGCTGCTCTAAGCCATTTCCACTCCCCACAAAACCTCACCCCATCCTCATCCAGCAACCGTTTCTCTCCGGTAAGCAATTGCTGCATCAGGGCTTTTTTCTGCTGCTGGCTGTTGGTGAGAAGCTTTTCCGTCACTGAAATCGCGTTATCCCAGGTTGACAAGATTTTGGCTATTTTCTTTTGTTCGGTAAGTGGAGGAACAGGAACCGGAATTGACTTTACGATTCCTCCGCTCAAGTTTTGTTGACCGCCGCTATTAGCCATTTCCCGAATGTTTTCATATTGACTTATGAGAAACTGGTAGTAAAAATCCACTTCATAACCCGTATGTAAAACTATCGCTGCACATGCCTGATTAGTTGAGGCATCTATACCCAACTTAGCAACTTGTCCTCTTGTTTTCCCTTGCCCATACATAGCCATAAGGATTGTACCCGCAGGAAATAACTTGGCGGAAGAATTTGCAAGGCCTTCCTCAGTAATCTTCTCGACCGTATCTTCAATAATCTTAAATTGAACCTCCGCTGTAGTTACCCAAGGGATATTACCATTCCAATATGCTTCGTTGTTTCTACTAGGGGTTCCACCTGAAGATACATCAGATATTTTACCTATAGAGCTTAACTCCCATCCTTTAGGCACCATAACCCAGCTCCTCCAAATACCCCACCATCTCCGTTTCCAGCTTCGCCAGTTCCACCTTCAGTTGCTCACGCTCTGCTCGCACTGCCAGCAGGTCGATCTCGCCTTCTTCCTCAAAGGTATCGACATAGCGCGGGATATTAAGGTTATAGTCGTTGTCCTGAATCTCTTTCAGGCTGGCGAGATAGGCGTATTTCTCGACGTTATCGCCTTCACGATAGGTGTTAACGATCTTCTGGATATTTTCTGCGCTGAGCTGGTTCTGGTTTTTGCCCGCCTTATATTCACGGCTGGCATCGATAAACAGTACCTTGTCATCCACTTTCTGTTTTTTGAAAATCAGAATCGCAGCAGGAATACCTGTACCGTAGAACAGTTTTTCCGGCAAGCCAATGACGGCATCCAGCAGATTTTCGTCGATCAGTTTCTGGCGAATTTTACCTTCGCTGGAACCACGGAACAGCACACCGTGTGGCACAACTACGCCCATACGCCCCGTTCCTGGTTTCAGGGTTTCGATCATATGCGAGATAAAGGCGTAATCGCCTTTAGTCTTCGGCGGTACACCGCGACGGAAACGACCAAATTTATCGTTCTCAGCCTCGTCATGGCCCCACTTATCCAGGCTGAAGGGAGGGTTAGCTGTCACGATATCAAACAGCATCAGGTCGCCATTTTTATCGAGCAGTTTCGGGTTACGAATGGTATCGCCCCACTCGATTTTGTGGTTATCTTCGCCGTGAAGGAACATATTCATTTTCGCTAGCGACCATGTAGATCCAATCGCTTCCTGACCGAACAAGGCATAGTTACGGCTGTCATGCCCGGAGACAATTTTACGTCCGCACTTCATCAACAACGAACCGGAACCACAGGCCGGATCGCAGATGGTATCACCGGGTTGTGGGTCGAGCAGTTCAGCAATCAGGTCTGATACTTCCGGCGGAGTATAGAACTCCCCGGCTTTCTGCCCGCCGCTGGCCGCAAAGTTTTTAATCAGATATTCATAGGCATTACCGATAACGTCCAGAGTACCTACACGGCTCGGCTTCAGGTTGAGATCTTCACCGGCGAAGTCTTCCAGTAGCTGACGCAGGATGGTGTTTTTCTGTTTTTCTTCGCCAAGACGATCGGTGTTAAACGAAATATCCTGGAACACGCTTTTCCCGGCATCTTTCAGTTTGGTTCCGTTAGCTTCTTCGATTGCATGCAGAGCCTGATCGATACGCTCACCGTTACCCGGCTCATGGCGACGTTCGTACAGCGCATAAAAGCTGGCATTTTTTGGCAGTTCAAAACGCTCGTTAGCCATCATCGCTTCAATTAGTTCCGGCGCATCGCCATACTGTTCTTTGTATTCGTCATAGTGATCCTGCCAGACATCTGAAATGTACTTAAGAAACAGCATGGTAAGGATAAAGTCTTTATAGGTATCAGCACTGATGGTGCCACGGAACGTATCACACGCGGCCCACAGGGCTTTGTTGATCGTGTCCTGACTGATTTTGTCGTTCATGAATCATCCTGGTATGAAGAAAAGCTGGCGATGCAGGGCTTAGCATCGTAAAAAACTGCGTTAAATGATACCTCAAGACACGCCCCTGAACACACCAGAATCGCAGTATCTTGAAGGGAATTGTCCACTTGATACCGACAGATGACTTACGGTGCCCTCATGTTTACAAGTTAATAAATTCTAATAATATTAGCATGATAGACAAAATTTGAGCTATGGTGTAAAACTGCCGTTGGGGTAAATAGCCTACTCATGCTCTTGTAATCACAGCACCACCTTGCACACATCCATCAGTAAAAGGGTATCTAACCTGAATAACAGAGGCACATTATGTTTGAAGACTATCTTGAACACCCCGACCGGCATCCTAAAAATGCTCAGCTCCTCGCTAAATATCAAAATGATATTGATAAATTATCCGAAATTTTTACTGAGGATGATTTACTACATCTGATGACACAGGAACAACCGGATGGCATCCGTAAGATGCGTCCCTCATTAGCATCTATCGAGATATTCGCAATATCCGCATCAATGTCCAATCAGATTAATTTTTTTCAGAATACCGATTATCTTGAGAAATGGTGCGCACTACAATGTAAGGAATTCGAAGTGCTGGCTATTAATATCTACGGTCGTACATCGATTAAACAAAATAAAATACCAGATAAAACACTAAAGGAAATTGATGTATTTCTGGAGATATTGCTGGATAAGGCATCAAAAGACTCGACATATCCGTTTTCCACATTTCTAACCCCCCTCAATACTCTTGTGGATGAAAAAACATATCAAAATAGTGAACTCGTCCATTGTGATGGAAAGGCTTCAATGCTCAGCCATAACAGCACCCTCAAGGATACATGTGAAAATATCACTAAATATATCACCTCGTCAGATTTCATGAATTCTCTCCCGAAAGTTTCAAACCTGGCCCCCAGGGATACTGCCCTCCTTTTCTTTGCACGATTTTGTGATGAGTTTTATTTCACTTTCCTATTTAAAACAATAGACCTAATGAAAAATGATGGACTTATCAAAAATAACTATCTCAACCACCCTAACATGATTCAATTGATTACTCTTGCAATGATACCCTGTGAGGTTATGCGACCTGTTATTAATGAAAAGGGCTATACAGCCACTTTAACCAGCCCTGATAAGTTCGTTTTTAATGAAACCATTCCCCGAAACAAAGAAAACCTGACAGGGATCCAAAAAAACATAAACCAGATCTTATACAAAACCTATATTTACATTGCACTGCTTATCTTCCCAGAATGGAAACCCACAGCCAAAGAAATCATCCTTTTTCTTGAAGGAAAGAGCCTCGCTGTTAAAAAAAATGGCCCAACTATTAAAGGATTATTGGACTTAAAATCGACAGCGCTTGGACTACCTTCAAAGATTAACGATGTAGGTCGTCTCAGCAAAGAGGAATATGTCACCCGATTACTATCACTTGCTCGGGCTAAATGAACTTATGGCGTCACAACCCACAGAGAATTGACCTCTGTAAATAAAAAGCACAGTTTCAAATTGAAATGATGAACTGTGAAAATGACAACTCGCAATTAGTTCACCTGACATCGTATTTTTCCTGGCACACATTCACAGGAGAACTACGATGTCCATTATTAATCTGCGTTTCAGCACTAAATCACTTCAACAACTGCCACATCCGAAGACAGGTTGTCAGGAATACCGTGATATTCACTGCCCCCATCTGCGGGCACTTGTTTATCAAAAAAGTATCACTCTGGCATTTCGGGCGACCATCAACAATCAACGTATTTATGAAACACTGGGCACTTTTCCACTCATCGGTGTAGAAGATGCCCGCCTGCATACTATGACTCTACTCGGTCGCAAAAAGCGCCTTGCCATACAGTCCCGCCGTTGTACCGTTGAACAGGCTATCAACGACTTATGGCTTCCTGATATGCAGCTATATAAGAAAAGCCCTCAGTCTGAACTGTCGAAGCTCAATCGTTACATCCTTCCCTTCTGGGGACAGCGTCGCCTGCGTGATATTACTGCCGGTGAAATCGAAAAATTCGCGGCTGACCTGCGTTCAACATTACGTCCGGCAACCATAAACCGCCTCCTGGCACTGCTCTCTAAGATATGCTCTCTGGCTGTACGTGCTGAATGGATAAATCATTCTCCGATGACCCACGTTCGTTATCTGAAAGAGAACAACGTCCGGTATCGCACCCTCTCTGCCACTGAAATCCCATTATTTATTGCTGCCGCTGAAGCACTGAATACGCCCGCTGCTGATGCCATATTGCTCGCACTTTATACCGGCATGCGCATTGGCGAAGTTTGTACCCTGAAATGGGATTACTGGCATCCTGATGCACAGCAGTTACTTCTCCCGGATACGAAATCAGGGCACCCATTCACCTGCCCGCTTGCAAAGCCCGCAGTATCCATTATTCAGCGACAGGAACAACTGGCACTCAGTACGAGCTGGATTTTCCCTCGCCTTACTGACGCCACTCGTCAGTTGAGCTATCCGCGTGAAACCTTTGCCCGAATCTGCCGGGATGCTGGCATTGAAAATCTGCGCATGCATGACCTTCGCCGGACGTTTGCAACCCGCGTGCTACAGGCAACCAGCGATATCGCCATGGCCTCCCGGTTACTGAATCACCATTCACTCACTGCCACCCGCCGCTATGCCTTTCATAATACAGCGGACGCTCAGGCGGTAGTGTCACAAGTGGTTGATACATTTAAATAAAAAATCTGACGGCATGAGCTGTGAGTTTTATGCCGTGTCATCACACTGCGCCGCTCGTATGGTTAGAGCACACCACTGACTGACAGAACCTTAACTATTTTTTGCTCAGAGGAGCCCCGTTATGTACATCACCAGTAAACAGCTTGCTCTCCGCTGGGGCATTTCACCCAGCACGATTGCCAGTGATATCACCCGAAATCCGGCGAAACTCCCTCCGTTTATCAGGCTGGGCCGTGCTATTCGATTTCCAGTATCTGAGGTGGAGGCCTGGGAACGGCAGCAACTCACGAACATCCAAATTTCACGTTAATAACATTACTTCCTGATAAGGCGAAAAAATTATGACAACCTCAACAACACTCAGCACTGATTACCTGGTGAACTCAAGCGATAAGATCATCCCTGTCTCTGATGTCAGTGGCATCGGTATCGTTGAAAACCGCCTGTACTTTATTGGCCGGGCAAGCCGCGCACTGCACATTGAGCATTTTGATTCGGACGAGGCTGCGAAAGCCGCATTTACCGTCTATGCCAGCATTTTCAAAAGCGGTCTGTCTGACGAGGCTATTTACGAAGGTAATCACTGCATTGCCCGACTGAGATTCGTATACGGCATCAGCCTGTTTCAGAAAGACGAGCAGGCTATACTGATGCTGATTAACCGCTATGGCGGCACCCTCGTCAGTGAATCAGCCAAATCTGACACTCTTGATGATGCATTTCAGGAACTGGCTACCGCTCTTGGCGGTCGCGAATATGAATCAATGAGCTTCCGTTGGTTACATGCAAATTGCCTTCTCTCCTCGCGACTCCTGCCGATGGTAGAAAAGACCCCGAATGGCGTGGTTATCAAGGTAAACGATAACTTCGTTTCATTCGTCGCGACCATTGATGATGGACATAAAGAGCAACTTTTTGCGGATATTCGCACAGCCCTTGCCTGATTTCCCCTTAATTAGCGGTGTCGATAGTGACACCGCTCACCTGAATAAGAAAAACACTTATGTTTGACATGAATGCACTGCTCGCGAATGCGGCTGGCGTGACGCAATCTGGCTCCAGACCTGCTAAAACACTTGATAGCTTCCCGTTAATACCGCAAAAATCAAAAAAACGGCTGGACGTCAGCAGCCAGTTACATCTTGATATCGGCTTTGACACTGAATATGTCTATAACCCACAGACAAAGCAAAACGACATTCTGTCTTATCAGAGTTATGTCGTGCTGCCTGATGGAACGGGTGTTCCCGGAATCCTGTACCCCGCCAGCGCCCACAAAAAAGATCGCCTGTCGCTGAAAAACTTTCTCGCGAAAACCCTGACGCCGCTATTGAAGAATGAGCAGATTAACGAATGGCCGGGTTCGATTACGCTGTATGCTCATTTCCTGCGGGCTGATGTTGCCTCGTTTTCCGATTTCTGGAGCGATCACAAAATACTGCTGAAAGGAATTCGCAGCACTGTCAGCAGTTTTAAAAACCGTTACGGCATAGATTTTGATGAAGTCGAAAATCGTCGTGAAAAAAATAGCCTCATCACGTTTGATAAACGGACCAGCCCGCCCCATTGCAGCAATGTGACGTTCACCGATACGTTGTTGATCACTCCGGGTGGGATGGGGCTGGCGGAATGTGGCCAATTACTTGGCCTGCCAAAACTAACTATTGCAGCACCTTATTCAATCAGCGATATGCGCCAGTATTTAAAAGGCGATCGACGCGGTTTCGAAGCTTATGCAGTTCGTGATGCCGAAATTGCCGTGCGCTATGCATTACAGGTGAAATCGTTCTGCACTGAAAGTCTGATGATTGAGCGCGTCCCCACCACGATTGGTGCGATGGCTGTTTCCCGGTTTCTCAAAACCATTGATGAAAGCGGCATATCTTCTGAAATTTGCATGGGCACCCGAACGGTATCGAAACAGTGCTGGAATCCCGATACACAGGGGTTCAGAACGGTGAAGACAAGGCAGAGTATACCTGCGAGAGAACTCTATGAAACCTTCCCCATAAACTGCTATCACGGCGGTCGTAACGAATGCTACATGATGGGCATTACCCCGGAAAGGGAATGGTATGACTACGATTTAGCAGGTGCTTACACTACTGGGCTGTTGGATATTTTGCAGCCTGATTACGATAATATTTTCCATAGCCGCAATCCTGAAGATTATTGCGGTCATGTCATGGGATTTGCACTTGTCAGTTTTCAATTTCCGGACTCAGTACGGTTTCCCTGCCTGCCTGTCAGAACCGAGCAGTTTGGCCTATTTTTCCCGCTAGCTGGTGAATCGTGGGCTACAGCACCTGAAATTGCCCTAGCTTTGTCACTGGGTGCAGAAATTACAATTCAGCAAGGCATCATCGTTCCATGGCGCATGGATGAACCGCATGATGCTACAAATCTACGAAAACAGGAATGCTCGGTGTTTTTACCTTTTGTGCAGCAGGTCCGTGAAAACCGTAATCATCATGATAAAGGCTCTCTGGAGGAGAAGTTCTGGAAAGAAATCGGTAATTCACTGTATGGAAAACTCGCTCAGGGTCTTCACGCGAAGACTGCGTTTGATACTGCCCGTGGACTGAATAGCCCCTTACCACCATCCGCAGTCACCCAGCCATTCTTTGCAGCACATGTCACAGGATTTGTTCGCGCTGTGGTAGGAGAGCTGATGAACGCACTCCCGACAAATGCAACCGTGGTCAGTGTGACTACCGATGGTTTTCTGACAGATGCCTCTCTCGAGAATATCGATATGTCTGGTCCACTATCCTCACGTTTTCAGACGTTATGCGACATTGCGGATCCGGGTTCGTCCATGCTGACCTGTAAACATCAGGTCCGGCAGCTTGTCGCCATGAAAACCCGGGGACAGTTAACCTATAAAGCATCAGAAGGTTACCCTATCGTCCATGCTCGCGCAGGTGTTAAACCCCCTGCTGATATTCCACGCGACGGCTATAACCGTTATATGGTAGATCTCTATATGAACAGGGCTCCGGGTCAGAAACTTCGCAGGGGGTCACTCATTTCAACCCGTGATATGTGGTTGAATGAAAGCGATCTGGTCGCTGTTGAGTCCGAGATCAGGTTAAACCTGGAATTCGACTTCAAACGCCAATTGATAACACCCACTATGAATGAAGGGCATTTGTTAATGCATTCCCGTCCGTGGGATGATATGTCACAGGCACTTAAGCAACGCCAGCTATTCGATGACTGGCGGCAGACACATGCTTTGAAAGATGAAGCCGACTGGGAAGACTGGTGTGATTTCCTCTATTGCAGAAACGTTTTTACCCCACTGAAACTAAAAGTAGGACAAAATCGAAGCGATGATGTCCTTGTTCGCCTTTTCCTGCGGGCCCTGGCTCAACATCAATGGGGGCTCACGCCGGACGACAGAAAGCGACAAACCAGTGTTGAGATAGCTGCATGGCTGGTCGAAGCAGGCTACTCTGTGACACCCAGTGATGTTAAAAATGCAGGTCGGGCTAAGCTCCCACCCATTATCTTTGGTTCTCTGACTTCCCGAATGACTCGCCTGATGGACCATATAAAGCTGAAATATCCTGGCTTCGCATTGCCCTCGGTAGTTTTGTAAATCCTTCACGCTGAATACCTGTTTGCTAAGCCCACGCTTCCTGTCGTGGGCGTTACTGTTTGGGGATAATGAAGCACCGGTAATAAAACTGCTTCCCGCAATCACCACAATATGGACAGGTTGAGTCCACAAAAACCATGCTAAAAATATATCACTGAATTTTATGGTTTTTATTTTTTAGAAAACCTGCTTCAGCCTGGACTCATCTTGTCCAGCACCCTACTGAAAATATCCTTCTAGCTTCAATTGATTGGATGCCTGAATGGATAAGCATGACAAACTTGGGTATCGCCTTGGATTGATACTGACTCGCCTTAACAACGGTGAATCGGTCACGGTGAGTGGGCTCGCTGAAGAGTTTAATGTCTGTGATAAGACCATCCGGCGTGACCTCACGCAGCGGTTGGCTTATCTCAACCTTCTTCGCAGTGGTAAGAAATATCACCTTCCCGTTGGCGTTCTGGGACAGCGCAGCAATACGGACTTGCGCCGCTTTACGCGTATTCTGGGTATTGACGGGTTATTTCCTCGCTGGGATGACCGCCTGTTAGGCATATTGCTGGGCAATGCTGATAATAATCCGTTTCTGATCAAACAGCGTCCCTACGAAAATTGTGGGGTTTTTATGTCTACGTTGAATACATTGTCAGACGCGATTCGCGGCAGCAAAAAAATAAGCTTTATGTATAAAGCGAAAAGTTACAGCGCCATTGAACCCTATCGTCTCGTCAGTGACAGAGGGATCTGGTATCTCGCTGCCATTGAGGGAGGAGTGCTGAAAAGTTTCGTCATTTCAGCGATGAAACAGGTTCTCCCCAGTAACATGTCATTTGCCATGTCGCCGGAAATTCATCTGCAAATCGAGAATGCGGAAAGTATCTGGTATGGCGCAGAGCTTACTGAAGTACTGATGTCAGTTTCTGCACGTGTAGCCCCGTGGTTCTTGCGCCGCGCGCTGTTGCCGGGTCAGGAAATTATTCACACTTCCGCAAGCGGTGATTTGCTCGTGATTTCACGGGTGGCTCACTTCGGCCAAATTATCCCTCTCATCAAATACTGGATGCCCGAGGTTGAAGTTCTAAAACCAGCATCGATTCGTAATCAGGTTACGCAAGACATACGCCTTGCCCTGAAACGATACGAGCAGAATGAAAGTACGGAATCAACCGGAGATACCTCTAATGAATAAAGATGAAAAAGCGCTCGAGAATTTTTTCGAAAACATAGCAACGGACTTACTCAGCGGTCTTCTTGACGCCAATGATAATGAACAGAATGCGCATCTTAAAGCCTGGCTTGACGCACCATTCAATGTGGTTCCCGAAAACCTACTCAGGCATGCCGAGATGATTTGCAATCACTTCAGTGCTGGTGAAAACGGTCATTTGTTAATGCACGGTATTGATGATCAACTGGCCGCAATGAACCTTTCCCGCAAGGAACGCTTCAGCCCTATGAAAAAAGGGATCGTCGGTTACGCGGCACCCCGTGATCTGGAAAAAGTGAATGCCTTGCTAAAAGTAATTATTTCTTATTACGAGTGTGCGTTAATTAAAGCGAGAATGGAGAATGGTGCTCAAGATGAATAATACAGAAACTAAAAATCGAAATCCTGTGAAGGATGCTCTTGAAATATTACCTGAAAATATCAGGGACAGTATTGCCCGACGCATCAATGACGTTATCAGTTATGAGCCGGTCATTGGCATTATGGGAAAGACCGGAGCCGGGAAGTCCAGCTTATGTAATGCGATTTTTAAGGGTGATATTTGTGCAGTCAGCGATGTCGCCGCCTGTACCCGTGAAACGCAGGAAATGCGCATCCAGTTTGGCAAACGCTCAGTGCGGTTGATTGATATTCCGGGTGTGGGCGAAAATGCTGAGCGTGACGCTGAATATGAACAACTTTATCGTGATCTGTTACCACAGCTGGATCTGGTTCTCTGGGTGATTAAAGGCGATGATCGCGCCTTTTCTGCGGATGAACATTTCTACAAAAATGTGCTGGCCCCTGCTGGCGGTGAGGCTAAAACACTGTTTGTGCTTAATCAGGTCGACAAAATTGAGCCATTCCGTGAGTGGGATGTTGTCAACGCCCGGCCTTCTCCATCCCAGATGCAAAATATCCTCGATAAAGAAGCATATATCACACAGCGATTTGGGTTTACTGACCATCCGGTGATCGCTGTCGCCGCCAGTGAGGGATACAATGTGACCCATTTGGTGGAGGCAATGGTTCGTGCGCTCCCAAAGCACGCTCAAAGCGGCGTCGCTTCTCAGGTGAGAGACGAGCACAAAACCCGTACAGTTACAGAAGAGGCAACGGAAGGATTTGGTGATACCGTTGATCGCGTTCTTGATGATATTATTGATAATACCCTGCCAGCGCCTTTGCGCGTGGTGGTGAAAGCTGCCAAAAAAGCTGTAGTCAGTGGATTGAAAAAAGCCTGGAACTGGATCTTTGACTAACATCGCTAAAAAAAGTAACGGGAGCAGCTGCTCCCGAATTGTTTACACCTCGTTATTCATCAGAATTTTACAATCCCTGCTTTAATTGCAAGACGGACACATTTATTAGCCTCCTGCATAATGACGTCCTGCGGATATCTGTTCACTTCCCTATACCCATCAGATTTAGCCATACTGCCTTCCATTCCGGCATTATCAAGAATGGCCTTCCAGGCATCCCGAACTTTCTTTGAGTCTTTTTCACCTACGCCACCGGAGAGCGTTCCAAATAGCTCTTTGGCATTGCTGTTGAGATTTTTGTATTCCGCTGCATTTGGATCCAGTAACATCGCCATTTGGGTTGACTGGCGGGTTGCTTCATAACAACGTCCTGCTGTATCAAGCGAAACAGAAGCGGCTATTGAGGTGACAGGTATAATGGCCACAAGACTTCCCGTAATTATATTTTTCATATCATGATTATCCACTTAGGTGCGCGAAGTTATCTGTTCTGGCTACTTTCTGTTTGATGGGGTTTGGTAGAATGCTACACACTTATCTGCAAACGCTGCCTGCTGGTATGCCCGAGGCAGATCATTCTCCAGCGCTATGGTATTTTCATTAATCGACTCTTCGTCAACGCCATAACGCTGTAGCTCTCCTCCCAAATATTCATAAATTTCAGCTGTAAGTTTTTTATCTGACTGCATGAGTTGCCTGTTTGTATTGTCCATCACAAGATAACAGGCCACACGATTATTTACCTGAACAAGCCCGGCATGCGCCTGTGACAGAAAACCTGTGAACAACATAGCCACAATTATTTTTCTTTTCATCCTACATCCTTAATTAATGGGATTTATTTGGTTCATTTCAGAGCCTAATGCAATGCGAGGACAGGTTATGTCCATGTAGAGAAAATTATTTGCATATTCCTTGCCTGACTCGATCTCTTATCAGGGGAGCCAACTTCACTTTCCCGGGAGAAAGTGTTTCAGTTACTGTTTCAACCCTCAATAAGTCACGTCGCCCTGTCCGACGGGAAACCGAAAACTGCTGGCAAATATCATTAACCGACAGAGAATTACCGGTATAGAGCTGGAGCAATATCCACCCCAGTCTTTCAGCGATCTTCTCGCCTCGTGACTGACGCATCATGGGTACCTTTATGGTTTCGTTTTAACAATCCATCGGACAATTCATCACCTAACATGCTGTAATTTCGATATTCTTTATGCGGTGTAAAACTGCCGTTGGGGTAATAGAGTAATCGTTATCACCATGTCACTGATGAATGCGCCATTTAGGGCTAAACCACGAGGGATCTGAGATCCCCCGTGTCTGCACATGTTTATGCGAACGGTCCGGTACAACCAGTATCATCATCATGCTGCGATGTACTGCGCATGAAGAGGATTACAAAGATGCCCGTTTTCTTCCTGTTCATAACAGGTCAACAACTTTCCACAGTTACCGTTACCCGGTAAATCCCCATAGACAGGTAATCCTTAAAATTACCCTCCCATAAGGACCAGAGTTCATTCCTCTCTGCCGCCAGTGAAATATCCCCAGCCAGATAATGGAAGACGTATTGACCTGACCAACAAAAGTCCATTTCCTTTTCCAGCTCCGGATAGACTCGTCCCATGTAACTAAAGTCTGTGACATAATCGAAATACCATTCGTTATCCTGGCGGATGAACCGCATTTCAACCGGATGAAATCCGCCGGATTCTGCACTGTAGTCCGGGTCACGAAAATTAATGACCACTGCCCTGACCGATGTTTGCTGAGATTGTTCTGCCAGAAGCGTAACGATGTGCTGCTGAAATAATTTAGTGACAGGCAGCGTTAATCCTGCCTGTTTTAAGACATACTGGGTTTGCATAATAGATTTTCCTGTAAAAGGTGAGTAGAGGTGTGTAGTAGTTTCTGGTTGTATAACAGTTCTGGTAAAGAATTAATTCTTCGCAATCCTTTCTCAATCGCCAACCTTACCGAGTGTTTTAAGACGCGCCCGCCAGTCAGCATATAAAACATGCGTAAACAACTTCTCAGGGTGCGCCTCAAGCAGACATATATCCGGGGAGCGTAAAACAGCAGCCAGAAAACCGGCATTATTGGCACTTGCTCCTTTAAATAATGATCTGAATACGCCTGATGTGAAGCCCGTTGTCGGTTGAACTTCGAGTACACTTTCAATCTTAGAAAGTGGGACCCAGTCTTTAGAGAACAATCCACCGCTGCCATTTGCCATGAGACGCAGGTAAAGTTCATTATCCGTTTCAGACATAGCCAGTTGCCATGTCAGAATACCGCTGGCTTTAGGGCTGATTTTTTCCGACTGACCTGATTCAATTAGCAG
Source organism: Enterobacter sp. (assembly GCA_022649305.1). Taxonomy (GTDB): domain Bacteria; phylum Pseudomonadota; class Gammaproteobacteria; order Enterobacterales; family Enterobacteriaceae; genus Enterobacter. The sequence goes on along the minus strand of JALCNW010000004.1, from coordinate 19,603 downwards.
CTTATAACTCTCTTCAGGTAATATTTGGCCATCTTCAGTGATACCTTTTTCAATATCACTTAAATCATTATTTAACTCCAGCTTCTCGTGTTCATTATTATTTTTCCCTAACTTTGATTTTCTCATTTTCATCTCCTGATTTTAATCTGATTTACAGACGGGATTCCGCCATAGACATTAATGTGTCAATCCCCTTCAAAGGGCATTCCGGATGAAATAGCAGATAAATACCATTTCCATTATCTTCTGTAATTGATAGCATCAAGTAATAATCATCTGTCAGACGGACCACGAACTCAGGGTTTGCAATTATATGATGAATTACATCCAGTACGTGTCGTTTAATATCTTCGGGAACATCACCGGGTTCAATGTACATTAATGTCACACCGACCTCTCCCCAGAAATTCTTTGCGGAAGATTCATCATCAAATGGGAGTATCAGTTCTTTTCTCAGGACAGTCATAACTGAATCGGGAAGAAGGAGCGATGGGAGATCTTGCCAGCTCGAGATAAATTTCATTGAATAATCCTCATAAACAAAAAACCCGATACGTTTTTAGTATCGGGGTTACATAGACAGGGTAAAGAATCTGGAATTGCCTTCAGTGGTCATCTATATTCTTTCATAATATCCACAATCCTTGCAGATAAGCACTGGAGCATTATTCCTTTCACGCTGTTTAAGGAATCCAAATAGACGCTGTATCGCCCTGATGATTTCTTTAAGCAATTCTGGTAATTGCTCCAGGCTAATATAACCGGATGTCGATGTCAGAAACCGGTCATCGCGAGTCACCTTTGCTATATTTCCGGCAGTTTCTGTGACTGTATTCCGACTACCGCACTTAGGGCACTTTAACGGCATAATCATTCTCCACGTTTAAGAGACGCAAAAATCACTGTTCTTTACTGGTAGCTACGGGGGGTAAAAGAAGGTCGGTAACACCCTGCCCGGTCTGACGCATTCGCTCTGGTGTCAGTTTTGCGTAGCGCTCCGTACTCTGAATACTCGCATGCGCCAGTTGGGCTTTAACGTCATACAGACTGTACTGACCACTGGAGACAAGTAATGATGCGACAGAATGGCGCGTGGTGTGGAAACAGACTTCACTTTTATCTATCCCGCACTCTGCCAGTATTTTTTCATAGGCCCACCGGGGTTCTGATATCGGTTTTCCATTATCTTTTACGGCAAACAGATAGGGGTTGCTGCCAGCCCGTGGGATCGAATCAATAATGGATAATGCAACATCACTGAGATACACAGTTCTGCTGCGACCATTCTTAGTATAAGGAATGAATAACGACCTGTTATCCCGATCAATATGTTTGTGCATGACGTTCATCATTTCTGATTTGCGTGTACCGGTTAACAGCAGCATGGCTATCAGTCCCCCGGCTGCCTTATTGGGGTATCGTGCCGCAGCGTCGAGGATCCTCCTGATCTCATCGGCGTCAAAAAAGCGCGTCCGCTGATTATTCTCCTTCAGCAAAGGGATCTTATCGGCTTCATTCTTCTCTAAGACATCCTGTCGTAGCGCATAACGCCCCATAGTTTTCAGAATAGCCAGTGCCCTGTTACAGGTTGACGGTGCATACTGCTGGTCTTGAATACGGCCCTCAAGCATGTCAAAAAGCACCTGCTGGATTTCCCGGGCCCGAAGGTCACAGTAACGTATCTTTCCCAGACGAGGTTCAATGTATTGCGTGAAACGCTGAACATCCTTATCCCAGGACTTTTTATGGCGTTTGATGAACGGAACATAGGTCTGGTGAAAAAACTCACTAAGTGTTGGCATCGCACGATAATTATCGCGCTCTGCCTTGGGGTCATTTCCAAGTGCAATCGCCTCCTTATGACGGCGAGCTATCTGGCGAGCTGTCCCCACATCAATTTCAGGGAATCTGCCAATACTGATACTTTTTTTGGTACCGTGGAATGTGTAGCGCAGGAGGAAACGTTTGTTACCCGTTCGACCTGAGAGGCATTTGAGGCCAATGACCTCGGTATCAGATACCTCAAGCTCTGTAGATCGGGTATCTGTGTTTGCCGGAAGGGCTTTGATGGATGAATTGGTGAATCGGAAGGATTTTTGCATATTTATCCTCATGTATCTGATTGATATCATGAAAATAATATATATCTGAAGGTGTTTTTATTACGGGGCAGGATTGAAGAATGGAAAAGCTATTAGACGCGTACAAACGGATATTGCAGGAAGTTGACGCCCAGTCATTTAACCTGAATGAGGATAAATACTCAGGCGTATTTTTACCCGTACCCTTTGAAGAATACTGGCACTCACCGGTAAAAATCATGCTGGTTGGACGTGAAACTGCTGGCTGGAATACGCTGAATGGTAAGAATACGATATCACGGGTGTTGGGACTTATACCTGACGTCACCATCGGGCAAGTGGTTGAAGAAGCTGTAGATCGTTACAGGAATCATCTTCCGGTACAAAATGATGGCACCACAAACCTCAAATCACGTAGCCGCTTCACGCAATATCATTTCCGGCTGGCCCGGGAGCTTAATATTCCTCCCCAGGCAATCGTGTATGCCAATCTACTGGCGTGGGATTACGACGGACTGACCCCTCTCAATCGCCCTCAAAATGAAGTGCAGGAAGTCATATTAGCCTCGCTGAAGCTGCTGGCGGTACAAATTAAACACCTTGAGCCTGATTTCATCATCTTTGCATCTGGAGCCCGGAGAACAGACTACATCATAAAACAGGTGCTTACTGAGCTGGGCGGCTATGAGACTTCTTCAGTCATTCCGGGGAAGCTATGGGAGTTCAAAACAGGTAATGCAATCTGTTTCAGAATTGCCCATCCAAGGGCTATGCGCGGACACCAGAAGTACAGAGATGAGGTGATTGCACGAATTAAGCAACTTTGTACTAAGGGCGGCTAGAGCATTACAACTTGCTCAGCAGGCCACCCTTCCCGGAAGCGTACCGGAAAACAGGCAAAGCGGCCTGGTTCTCTATGCTGGAGGCGACACGTTCAATTCGGCATTGCCAGGCTGGAGATTGCACTTCATTGCACCCCGTGAGCACAGGATATGCACAGGGCGTGAATTCCAGGCACAAAAAAACCACCCGTAGGTGGTTTCACGACACTGCTTATTGCTTTGATTATTCTGCTTTTTTCCCATGGTACCCGGAACGAGACTTGAACTCGTACAGCCTATGGCCGAGGGATTTTAAATCCCTTGTGTCTACCGATTCCACCATCCGGGCTCGGGAAGAAAGTGGAGGCGCGTTCCGGAGTCGAACCGGACTAGACGGATTTGCAATCCGCTACATAACCGCTTTGCTAACGCGCCTTGATTCTTCAGGTCTTGCGACCAGCATCCGCAACTGCCAATGCTTTTAATTTGGAGCGGGAAACGAGACTCGAACTCGCGACCCCGACCTTGGCAAGGTCGTGCTCTACCAACTGAGCTATTCCCGCAATCATCAAGCTATATGCTAATCACTTGATTTTGTTATCGACTGGCGAAACGTGCCGCCGTTCGATGCGTTGCATTCTACTTATATGACGTTTTGAGTCAACGTTAATTTTGCTTCACCGAATCGTTTGCTGAAAATTACGGCGAAACGATCACTGTTCAAGCAAATCCCCGCGAGAGGCGTTCAGGTATTGCAGCATTGACCACAGGGTCAGCACCGCTGCGACCCACAGCAGACCAATCCCTGCCCATTCTACCCATGCGTTTGGACGCCACAGCATCCACACCAGCGAGGTCATCTGCGCGGTGGTTTTGACTTTCCCAATCCAGGAAACCGCTACACTGCTGCGTTTACCCAGTTCAGCCATCCATTCACGCAGCGCAGAGATAATGATCTCACGCCCAATCATAGTCGCCGCTGGCAATGTCACCCACCAGGTATGATAGTGCTCGGCGACCAGCACCATCGCAATTGCCACCATCACTTTGTCCGCGACCGGGTCGAGGAACGCACCAAACCGCGTGCTCTGGTTCCAGCGACGCGCCAGATAGCCATCAAACCAGTCTGTCACTGCCGCAACGAGGAAAATGAGTGCACAAGCGAAAGAAGCCCACGTGAACGGCAGGTAAAACGCCAGTACAAAGAATGGGATAAGTACGACGCGAAAGAGCGTAAGCAACGTAGGGATATTAAATCGCATAGTGACGGTAACTGTCTGTTGTCAGTAAAATTTAGCTCTATGTTGCTACAGAGCCCTCAATGTTTCAACGAGTAGTAGATCTTTTCTGCCAGCCCTTGCGAAATGCCCGGCACTTTTGCAATTTCTTCAACGCTGGCGTTGAGTAATCCTTGCAATCCACCCATGTACTTTAGCAGCATTTGGCGACGTTTTGGCCCAACACCTTCGATAGTCTCAAGCGTACTGGTATTTTTGACCTTGGCCCTTTTCTTACGATGGCCGCTAATAGCGTGATCGTGCGATTCGTCGCGAATATGTTGGATGACATGCAACGCAGGGGAATCCGGTGGAAGATTAAAACCTTCGCCTTCCGGCTCGAAGAACAGCGTTTCCAGGCCGGCCTTTCGATCGGTTCCTTTCGCCACACCCAACAGCAACGGGTGATGCTTGTCCCACTCGACATCCAGTTCGGCAAATACGGTTTTGGCCTGACCTAACTGCCCCTTCCCGCCGTCGATTAAAATTACGTCCGGGATTTTACTCTCTTCAATCGCTTTACCGTAGCGGCGACGCAGCACCTGATTCATTGCTGCATAATCATCGCCTGGCGTGATGCCGGTGATGTTGTACCGACGATATTCCGCCCGCACCGGGCCATTAGCGTCAAATACGACGCAGGACGCGACCGTCTGCTCTCCCATGGTATGACTGATATCAAAACATTCCATGCGCTTTATTTCTGGCAATTTTAACACCGTTGCCAGGGCCAGCAGACGCTGGTGGATGGTCGACTGCTGCGAGAGTTTAGTCGTAAGCGCAATGGCCGCATTGGTGCGCGCCAGCTTCAAATAGCGGGCGCGATCGCCACGCGGTTTTGTCTGCACATTCACGCGTCGCCCCGCCAGCTCGGAAAGGGAGTCTGCCAGCAGCGTTTTGTCATTAAGATTGAAATCGAGCAAAATCTCTGAGGGTAGCGTACGCATCTGGCTACCCTGCAAATAAAACTGCCCCACAAAGGTTTCCACGACTTCACCCTGCTCCGTACCGCCCGGAACCTTTGGAAAGTAGCTTCTGCTCCCGAGCACTTTACCCTGTCGGATAAACAGCACGTGAACGCAGGCCATACCCGCATCAAACGAGACGCCGATGACATCCAGATCGTCACCGGTATTGGACACAAACTGTTTCTCCGTCACGCGACGCACGGCCTGGATCTGATCGCGTATCCGCCCCGCTTCTTCAAATGCCAGCGCCTGGCTGGCTTTCTCCATGCGAGCGATGAGCTGGGTTAAAACCTGATCGTCTTTGCCCGCCAGGAACAAGCGTACATAGTCCACCTGTTGTGCATACTCTTCTTCGCTGACTAACCCCGCGACGCAGGGGCCGAGACAACGGCCAATCTGGTATTGCAGGCAAGGACGTGAGCGGTTGCGATAAACACTGTTTTCACACTGGCGCACAGGGAAGATTTTTTGTAGCAGCGCCAGCGTCTCGCGCACGGCATAGCCGTTCGGAAACGGACCAAAGTATTCACCTTTGGCATGCTTTGCACCGCGGTGAATCGTCAGGCGTGGATGCGTATCACTGCTGAGGAAGATAAACGGATAGGATTTATCATCACGTAGCAGAACGTTATAACGCGGCTGATACAGTTTGATGTAGTTGTGTTCAAGCAGCAGCGCTTCCGTCTCCGTGTGGGTCACGGTCACGTCAATTTGATCAATCAGAGCCACCAGGGCTTCAGTCTTGCGGGAGGCGAGATTACTGCGAAAATAGCTGGAAAGACGCTTTTTAAGATCCTTCGCTTTCCCAACATAAATAACCGTACCGCCAGCGTCGTACATCCTGTAGACGCCCGGCTGGCTGGTTACGGTTTTCAGAAATGATTTTGAATCGAACACATCACTCACTGGCTAGTTAGGGTCTCTGCGTTGCACAAACCATGTCGAATGGCCAGGTGAGTGAGTTCAACATCACCATGAATGTTCAGTTTACTGAACATTCGGTAGCGGTAGCTGTTCACCGTCTTCGGGCTGAGATTCAACTGCTCAGAAATCTCATTCACCTTTTGGCCTTTGGTGATCATCAGCATAATCTGCAATTCACGCTCAGACAAACTGGCAAACGGCGAACCTGTTTTATCAGGTTCAATCTGACTCAATGCCATCTGCTGAGCGATATCCGACGCGATATAGCGCTGTCCGGCAAACACCGAGCGGATGGCATTGACCACTTCCTGTGGTGCAGCGCCTTTACTGAGATATCCCGCAGCCCCGGCCTGCATCACTTTAGCCGGTAGCGGATTTTCGGTATGTACGGTCAGCATGATAACTTTAGTATCAACATAAGCACGCGCGATTTTACGCGTTGCTTCTAAACCGCCGATGCCGGGCATGTTCATGTCCATCAGCACGACGTCGGCAGAGTTCGCACGGCACCATTTCACGGCATCTTCACCGCAACAGGCTTCCCCTGCGACTTTAATACCCTTTATATCTTCAAGTATGCGACGTATCCCTGCGCGCACCAGTTCGTGGTCATCAACAAGAAGGACGTTGATCAATGGAAATGTCTCCAGAATAGGGATAACGCAACTGACTGCTAATTTGGTTTATATTAACGGTTTTCATCTCAACATTAAAACGCTAAAAGCGTGCCGTTCGATTTCGTTCTCGTTTTTGGAAATTAGCCTGTACAGCAAGTGGAAAGAGAATGCGTCATTCAAAGGCGATTGCGCCTATTTTTAAGCACCTGTATTCAAAAAGTTACGAAAAACCCAATGCATACGCTTAAAAAAGAGAAGCTTATTTTTTTGTAACAATAATTAACGATCACGCCACTATCCATAAACAATTAACCGATACTTAGTCTTTATTGATACTACGCTTAATGCTTGTTTAACCAAATAAACAAAACAGAGAAAAGTACAAAAATTAACCACTGCTTTTTTTGCGCTGGCTTGTGGTATACTCCGCCGCCTTAACTTTCATCGTCGCGCCAGAGCGCAGTTTTGTAATGAGGAAAATAAATGAGCACACCTGAATTCGCCACCGCGGAAAATAACCAAGAACTGGCGCAGGAAGTATCCTGCCTGAAATCGCTGCTGACACTGATGCTTCAGGCGATGGGCCAGGCCGACGCGGGGCGTGTGATCATTAAGATGGAAAGACAAATCGCGCAGATGGAAGATCAAGCTCAGGCTGACGTATTCTCCAGCACCGTTAAGCAAATTAAACAGGCATATCGTCAGTAAAAAAAAACGGCTGAACGCATCGCATTCAGCCGTTTTCGTGTCTGGCACGCAGAACGGTATTTATCTCAGATGAAACCTGTCGCGGCTGCATAGCACGCTATTTGCGTCTTATTAGGCGCATTAAATTTCTTCTGCATATTCTTTTGATGGAAGTTAACGGTATTCTCGGAGATCGAAAGAATAATCGCGATTTCCGCGGATGTTTTTCCTTCCGCCGTCCACTTCAGAATTTCCTTCTCACGTTTGCTGAATTTCATTTCTGGTGGCATCACCATCTCATGTTCAAATCGCAGCAATGCGGTTAATGCCATTTGCACTAACATTTGCAAACGCAGTTCTATTTCTTCGCTATTCATCATTTTACCAAACTGACTGGTGCGAGAAACAGAAAGAAACCCTAACGCGTGATTAGGCAACATCAGGCACTGTGTTATTCCCTTACGCAACCCATGGTCGCGAGCACTATCCCATAATTCCTGCGCATCCGCGAATAACTCATCGGTCCATGGAAGATGACCATGAATGAAATTCTCGCGCTTCAATACCGGATCGATGGAGAAATAATTCTCAGATTGATATTGTGCCATCCATTCAGCTGGATAAGTTGAATGAACTGACACCTTAGGACGCGTGAATGGCACTGGATGACGAACGCAAAGCGCGAAGTAATCGAATTCCAGAACCTGCGTTTGTTGCTGGAGTTCCTGGTATACCTCGTCGGCTGTTTCCATTTGCTGGAACCGATGAAAGCACTCCCGCCGCCATGTGAAAAAGTCTGTATCCCTCATACTTACTAAATGAAGCCCCTGATAAAAACAATCATAATTATGGTGAATATAACGTAACACATAAATCTTTTTTATAAGTGTAAAATATCGGCTGAATTCCGAATAACTTTAGTTTTTACAAGGTTTAATCATAAATATCGGAATAAAAATTCAATACAAACCCGCCATGCGGCGAATAATTTGCTCCAGAAAAATATTCCAGAGCAAAATAGTGCGATTGTGCTATTGCGTCAGAAACTTATCGAGGAACTGACGCGTGCGCGGATGTTGCGGATTGGTGAATAATTCTTTTGCTGGGCCCTGCTCAACGATGCGTCCCTGATCCATAAATATCGCCCGGTCGGCGACATCGCGAGCAAAGCTCATTTCATGAGTGACGATCACCAGCGTCCGCTTTTCCTGCGCCAGCTGGCGGATCGTATTCAGTACCTCCCCCACCAGCTCAGGATCCAATGCCGACGTAGGCTCGTCGAACAGAATCACGTCCGGGCGCATCGCTAAAGCACGAGCAATTGCGACGCGCTGCTGCTGCCCGCCCGAGAGACGCCGAGGATAGCTGGTTTCTTTGCCGGAAAGCCCGACTTTCGCCAGCAGTTCTCTGGCTCGCACGATCGCCTCTTCTTTCGGCTCACCTTTAACGATGACCGGACCTTCAATAATATTTTCCATCACCGTGCGGTGTGGGAACAGATTGAAGCTTTGGAAGACAAACCCAACGTGCTGACGCAGACGGCGAATAGACCCTTTCTGCTGGCTGAGCGATTTACCAGTATCAATCGTAATATCACCCACACGGATGGTTCCACCCTCAGGATGCTCCAGCAGGTTAATGCTGCGCAGCAGCGTGGTTTTGCCCGACCCGCTCGGGCCGATAATTGCCACCACTTCACCCTGCTGCACCTCAAGATCAATGCCGTGCAGAACCGTTTGTCCGTGGAATTTCTTCACCAGGTTTTTGACGTCGATTGCACTCATTTCGGATCTCGCTCCTGACGGTTAAGCTGGTTTTCAAAATAGTTTTGCAGCGTGGACAGCACGGTCGCCATGACCCAGTAAATCAGCGAGGCCGCCAGATACATGGTAAAGACCTCCAGAGTACGGGAAGTGATGAGCTGCGCCTGGCGAAACAGTTCCGGCACCTGAATGGTGGCGGCCAGCGACGTGTCTTTCACCAGACTAATAAAACTGTTGCTCAGCGGTGGCAGTGCCACACGCGCCGCCTGCGGCAGGATCGCACGACGCAAGGTTTGCCACGGCGTCATCCCAATGCTGGCTGCGGCTTCCCATTGGCCTTTATCAATAGAGGAGATAGCCGCACGTAGAGTTTCTGAGGCGTAGGCTGCTGTATTCAGCGATAAACCAATCATCGCAGCCGGAATCGGATCCAGTTCAATGCCAAACTGCGGCAGACCGTAATAAATCATAAAGAGCTGGGCGATAAGCGGTGTACCGCGAAAGATAGAAATATAGCAACGCGCCAGCCAGCGCACCGGCCAAATAGGCGACATACGCATCAGCGCCAGTACAAAACCCAGCACCAGCCCAAAGAACATGCCTCCCAGGCTCAGCTGTAGCGTAAACACCGCGCCCTTGAGCAGATACGGCAGCGAATCAAGAACCAACTGGATACTTTCTTGCATTATTTGTAGACCTGCAATTTAGACGTGGGGATGATAGGCAAACAGCGCGGGTGCTCCGCCAGTATGCACAAACAGTATCGGGCCTTCATCCTTAAAGCGTTTCTGGGTAATGCCATCTATAAGCCCTGCCATGGCCTTACCGGTATAGACCGGGTCGAGCAAGATACCTTCCAGTCGGGCCAGCAGTTTGACGGCCTCCTGCCCTTCTTCATTCGGCGTGCCGTAGCCTGGAGCAAAGTAGTCATCCCACAGCACAATATCTGCTTTCGCCTGCACCTCAAGCTGCTGCGCGACGGCCTGTTGCAGCGTAACCACTTTCGGTTTTTGATCCGCTACGCTGCGCGAAACGGTAACGCCAATCAGCTCGACATCCGGCATCAGTTGCTCAAGCCCGACCGCAAGCCCGGCATGCGTACCCGCGCTGCCCGATGCCACCACCACCGAAGACAAGCTCACCGCGCCTTCGCATTGCTGAGCGATTTCCAGCGCGCTTTCAACATAACCGAGCGCACCCAGAGCATTAGAACCGCCGACGGGAATAACGTAAGGACGAAAACCCTGCGCTTCCACGCGCGTAGCCAGTTCTTCGAGCTGCGCCGCCGGGTCGATCAGGGCATCGCACATTTCAATCTGCACGTTAAACAGATCCAGCAGCAGGCGGTTACCGTTCGAGAGATAGTTTTCGGCACGCGTGCCAATCGGGTTTTCCAGCAGTGCCACGCAGTTCAGCCCCAGCTTTGCCGCCACCGCTGCGGTTTGGCGCACATGGTTAGACTGAATCGCCCCGGCGGTAATCAGGGTATCGGCACCTTCACGCAGTGCGTCGGCGGCCAGGAACTCCAGCTTACGCAGTTTGTTGCCCCCCATCGCCATTGGGGTTACGTCATCGCGCTTAATCAAAATCTCGCGCCCTAAATAGTCAGAAAGACGTGGCAGATACTCCAGCGGGGTCGGCGAGCCGATGAATTCGAGACGGGGAAAACGCGTTAAATTCTGCAATGACATGGAACCTCCGGTAACTCTGTTTTTTGTTTGATGTTTTTATTATGCACGTTGATGCGCCGGAAATAAAAAAGGCGCTTTTAAAAGCGCCTTTTTTTGTCATTCAAGACTTACTTCGTCACATCTGCCCCGAACCACTTCTCGGAGAGCGCTTTCAGAGTACCGTCTTTCTGCATATCGGCAATCGCACCGTCGATAGCTTTCACCAGATCCTGATTGTCTTTACGAATGGCAACACCGGCTTCCTGACGGGAGAAGGCATCGCCTGCAACGGCCAGCGTGTCTTTGGTCTTTTTCACCAGGTCCAGCGCGGCCAGACGATCGACCAGGATCGCATCGATACGGCCAACGCGCAGATCTTGATATTTAGTCGGGTCATCATCATAGGTGCGGATATCCACGCCCTGTACGTTCTGACGCAGCCACTCTTCATAGTTGGTGCCCAGACCGACGCCAACCTTTTTACCTTTCAGATCCGCCGCAGAGGCGATGGTGCCCTCGTTACCTTTTTTCACCAGCGCCTGAATACCTGACACGGTGTACGGCGTAGAGAAATCATATTTCTTCTTACGTTCGTCAGAAATGGTCACCTGGTTAATTACCACGTCGATACGTTTGGAGTCCAGCGACGCCAGCATACCATCCCATTTTGTCGGCTTCAGCGAGGCCTTAACGCCTAAATGCTTCGCCAGTTCTTCGGCAAACTCCACTTCAAAACCGGTCAATTTTCCATCATCGCCCTGGAAGCTGAATGGAGGGTAAGTGCCTTCCAGTCCAACCAACAGCGTGCCGCGCTCTTTAACTTTATTCAGCAAATTTTCCGCAGCGAAGGTTTTCACGCTCATCCCTGCGACCAGCGCTACTGCCATGACGCCCATCAGCGCCTGACGACCCAGAAGTGCTAATTTCATAGTTACCCCGATATAGTGGTTTTTTGAGTAGTGTAGGGCTTTCGTTTATTACGTCAAACACGAGTACGCTACATCTTATTCAATTTTAATATATATCAGAAGTTGTCTCTGCGTAGACTTTCTGCTTCATGGATGCGGGCATTTGCACTTTATATTGCGCGTACTTACGCAGTGCGATGCGGTAGTTATTGGTGCTGGTAGCGGGTAACCACGGTTCCAGATTTTCATCCAGATAACCCGTTTTCAGCAGATCGCGGGAGATGTCCAACTGGGTGAGATGTTGACCTAAACGACGCAAACGTACGACATATTCGCGTACCGTGCCGTGGCTCATCTCTGTTTGTTCAAACAGGTATTGTTTAAAGCCGATGATGTCAAAAAAGTCGCTCTGCTCTTTGCAATGCAGATCGCCACAAAAACGACACAGGGCAACCCACTCCTGCTGCTCTTCCTGCCACGCCGATTCATCCATCAGGGTGTCGAGACGAGAGATCGCAATCTTATTTACGATTTCGCCGCGACGAACCAGCGTGATACGGTCAAGAAGCTTATTGCAATGGGCGCAATGCGTCTGGCTGTGTTTAAAGTCTTTTAGATAGCGGCTTAAAGGCCGTCTTTTAGATTGCTGCACCGTCATGATAACTCCTGGTTGTCAATACGTTGTGCGGCACTTTTCGGGCGAATAAATCACCTATAACTTACCCAGCTTGGTACGTAAGCGTTTAATGGCCTGGCTGTGCAGCTGGCTCACCCGCGACTCTCCTACTTCCAGTACCGCGCCGATCTCTTTGAGATTCAGCTCTTCCTGGTAATAGAGCGTCAACACCAATTGCTCACGTTCCGGTAACGCTTCAATAGCGTCCATGACGCGTTGGCGTAAATTACCTTCCAGTAACTGGTGTAACGGGTTTTCTTGCTGATTTTCATCAGTCACCAGCTCAATACTATCGCCATGCTCTTCACGCCACTCATCATACGAGAAGAGTTGGCTGTTATTGGTATCGAGCAACATCTGACGATAATCTTCAACAGCGATACCCAGACGCTCTGCGACTTCGGTTTCCGTCGCGTTACGTCCAAGCTCCTGTTCCAGCTGTCCCATCGCATGCGCCACTTCGCGTGCGTTACGGCGAACACTGCGCGGCACCCAGTCGCGGCTGCGCAGCTCGTCCAGCATCGCACCACGAATACGCTGTACTGCGTAAGTCGTAAATGCCGTTCCTTGCAGAGCGTCGTATCGGTCAACTGCATTCAATAACCCGATACCGCCCGCCTGTAGCAGATCGTCCAGTTCCACACTCGCCGGCAGCCGCACCTGGAGGCGCAATGCTTCGTGACGCACCAGCGGGACATAACGCTGCCACAGCGAGTGTTTATCCATTACACCATCAGCGGTATAGAGTGAATTCACGATAAACAGCCCTGCGTTAATTGAGTTATCGGCATGATTATCCGATTCTGGAGGGGTTTCAATTGGATGAATAGTGGGTGAAATGGGGGGTTATTTGGAGGGTTATTGAAATAATACTGATGAAAAAACCCCGCCGAAGCGGGGTTTGAGCTTAATCAGATGATTAGCCCTGCAGCAGAGACAGAACCTGCTGAGGAACCTGGTTAGCTTTGGACAGCACGGAGTTACCGGCCTGCTGAACGATCTGCGCTTTAGACATATTTGACACTTCGGTCGCATAGTCGGCATCCTGAATACGGGACTGCGCTTCAGACAGGTTGGTAGTGGTGTTGTTCAGGTTGGTTACCGCAGAGCTCAAACGGTTCTGAACGGCACCCAGAGAAGAACGGAATTTATCAACGGACGCGATAGCTTTGTCCAGCATTGCTAGAGGATCGTTGGAAGCAGTACCAGTAAACTCAGCAGTTGCTGCAACTGCCGCGAACTCTGGTGCTGCCGCTGTACCAGTTCCGATTACCGCAGCTTTATCGCTTAATTGGATGGTTGTATCAACAGTAGTTGTAGCAGTTCCGCCGCCATTCACAATTGCATCTTTACCAGTACCGGCAGCACCTGCTAAGAAGTTTTTACCTTGAACAGTAACAAAACCAACTGCATCACCATCTGAATTGGTCGCCATTTTAATAGCTTGAGCAGTTTGGGTGGCGCCAGTAACACCATTCGCAGGATCGTCGTAAGTAACATCTGTAGTGTTAAGTGTAACCACGCCAGTCGCACTTACAGAAGCGGAGTAAGACTCATTACCGGACTGTACAACATACGCGCCAGTTGCATCACCGTCTTTATTCAGAACGTTATGTAGAGTTAAACCAGAGGTGTCACTAACGCCTAAGGTTTTTGCAATTGCCGCTGCACCAGCAGCGTCAGCACCAAAGGTTACTGATACTGGTGCGTTGCCAGCAGCTGCGCCCGGTACAGTTTTGATTGCATCACTAACTTTTAATGCATTTCCAGATACAGAGAAGCCGCTGAGACCCAAAGTAGAAGAATCAATCTTCTGAAGGTCGATAGAGATGGTCTGGCCATCGTTAGCGCCAACCTGGATTTTCATGGAGCCGTCTTTCGCCAGTACATTAACGCCGTTGAACTGAGTCTGACCGGATACGCGGTCGATTTCAGACAGACGGGATTTGATTTCGTCCTGGATTGAAGACAGGTCGGAATCGGAGTTAGTACCGGTTGTTGCCTGAACGGTCAGTTCACGTACACGCTGCAAGTTGTTGTTGATTTCTGACAGTGCGCCTTCAGTGGTCTGCGCCAGAGAGATACCGTCGTTTGCGTTACGTGCAGCCTGAGTCAGACCTTTGATGTTAGAAGTGAAGCGGTTAGCGATAGCTTGGCCCGCTGCGTCATCTTTTGCGCTGTTGATGCGCAGACCAGAAGACAGACGCTCGATAGAAGAAGACAGAGCAGACTGGTTCTTGTTGATGTTGTTCTGAGTGATCAGCGAGAGGCTGTTGGTATTAATGACTTGTGCCATGATTTCGTTTCCTGTTGTTCATCAAATCTGTGGATTAGATTTGGGTTTCCACCCTTCGGCTTCATCGCCGTCAAAGTTGTTATCGTCTGGTCTAAAACAACCTTTAGAATTATTTTCAGGATCGCGATAATTTTTTTAACCACAGAAATACTCCTCTCTATACGGCTTTTTCCCGCCATTAAAAAAAATAAATTAATCGTAAACTTTGCCTTATTCGGGCCGATAACCAGTCTATTCGTTCTACGTGTCGATATATTAAGGAATAAATATGGCAAGTGTTTCAACGCTGGGGATCGGTTCAGGCTTAAAGTTAGCTGACATTCTGGATAGCCTGACTACCGCTGAAAAAGCGCAGCTCACCCCGATTACTAAGCAGCAGACGTCTTACACCGCCAAGCTGAGCGCTTACGGCACGTTGAAGAATTCTCTGGAGGCTTTCCAGACCGCTAACACGGCGCTGAACAAGGCTGACCTTTTCAGTTCTACCACAACCACCAGTAGCAGCAGCGCATTTAGCGCCACTACCACCGGCGGAGCGATTGCGGGTAAATACACCATCAGTGTATCGCAGCTGGCGCAGGCGCAAACCCTGACCACACGTAATACGCAGCCCGACAATAAAACAGCTATCGCCAGTGCTGACAGCAAAATAACTATCCAGCAAGGCGGCGACAAAAAACCGGTTACCGTTAATATCAGCGCGGCTGACTCTTCTTTAACCGGCATTCGTGACGCAATCAATAAAGCCAACGCCGGCGTGAGCGCCAGCGTGATTAACGTCGGTAACGGCGAATATCGTCTGTCTATTACCTCGACCGAAACGGGTAGCGACAACGCCATGACGCTGACGGTTAGCGGTGATGCGGATCTTCAAAGTTTTATGGGCTACAACGGTACCAGCACCGACGCTGGCAACGGCATGCTCGAAAGCGTCACGGCGCAAAACGCCCTGCTGAAGGTTAACAACGTTGATATCGAAAACAGCAGCAATACCATCAGCGACGCGCTGGAAGACATTACGCTAAACCTGACTGACACCACGACCGGCAATCAGACCCTGACAATCACTAAAGATACGTCGAAAGCTGAAACCGCGATGAAGACCTGGGTGGATGCGTATAACACGCTGCAGGACAGTTTTGCGTCGTTAACAAAATATACCAAAGTTGATGTAGGCACTGATTCACAAGATACCAGCAACGGTGCACTTATCGGGGACAGTACCCTGCGCACGATTCAAACGCAGCTGAAAAGTATGCTCAGTAACACCACCGGCGGCACAGATTTTAAAACGCTGTCGCAGGTGGGGATTACTACCGATCCAATGACCGGCAAGCTGGAACTCGACAGCACCAAGCTGAAAAAGACGCTGACCGAAAATCCAACGGCAGTGAAAGATCTGGTCGTAGGTGACGGTAAAAAGACCGGCATCACGACCACCATGAGCAGTAATTTGACCAACTGGCTTTCCAGTAAAGGCATCATTCAGGCCGCCAAAGATGGCGTGAGCAAAACGCTGAATAGCCTGACGGAAGATTACAACAATACCAGCACGCGCATTGACAACATCGTGGCGCAGTATAAGGCGCAGTTTACCAAACTGGACGTCATGATGAGTAAGCTGAACACCACCAGCGACTACCTCACACAGCAGTTCGCGTCCACCACGACTAAAAGCTAATACCACCCGAGGGAAATAACATGTACGGCGCAAAAGGCACGCAGGCTTACGCAAAAATTGAAGTTGAAAGCGCGGTGATGAGCGCCAGCCAGCATCAGCTGGTTATCATGCTATTTGACGGAGCCCTTAGCGCACTTGTGCGCGCGCGTCTGTTCTTACAAGACGGTAATATTCCGGCAAAAGGTCAGGCGCTTTCTAAAGCCATTAACATTATCGAGAATGGGTTAAAGATTGGCCTGGAAGAGACCAGCAGCGATGAATTAACGCAGAACTTAATTTCGCTTTACGCCTATATGGTCAGACGTCTCCTCCATGCCAATCTCAACAATGATGCTCAGGCCATTGAAGAAGTTGAAAATCTTCTTCGCAACATTGCAGAGGGATGGAAGGAAGCTTCCGGCTCGCCAAATCTTATTCAGGACGCTGTCTAATGAATAATGCACCGCAACTCTATACCCTCTACCAGCAATTACTTGAACAAAGTAAGTTGATGCTGCGACTCGCCAGCCAGGGACTGTGGGACGAATTGATCGCCTGCGAAACGGATTATGTCAACGCGGTGCATGCGCTGTCTCGAATCACGCAGGAATTTGAACCTTCCTCGCAAATGCAGGAGCAGCTTAGACCTACGCTGCGCGTGATCCTCGAAAACGAAAAACAGGTTAAAGATCTGCTGCAAAACCGAATGGATGAACTGGCGAAACTCGTTGGGCAGTCATCAATTCAAAAGTCCGTGATGTCCGCCTACAGCAATCAGGGCGGCCACGTCCTGGTCCCACAACACAATCTCGATCAGTAATCATACCTGACGTACGAATTTAACTTACTTCGTACGCCAGGCATTTCTGCGCTTCGTATTCCATACTAGAGGTTCGCAACCTCATGGAGACGGTGCATGCGCAATCCAACCTTACTGCAGTGCTTTCACTGGTATTACCCCACTGGCGGTGAATTATGGCGAGAAGTGACCGCGCTGGCCCCCAATCTCAACGAAATCGGTATTAACATGATCTGGCTCCCGCCCGTCTACAAAGGCGCATCGGGTGGCTATTCGGTGGGTTATGACTCGTACGATCTGTTCGATCTTGGCGAATTTGATCAAAAAGGTTCGGTTGCCACCAAATACGGTGACAAAGCTCAGCTAATGGAAGCGATCGATGCGCTAAAAAGCAACGAGATTGCCGTGTTGCTCGACGTGGTGGTAAACCACAAAATGGGTGCCGACGAAAAAGAGTCCATCCGCGTGCAGCGTGTTAACGAGCAGGATCGTACGCAGATCGACGATGACGTCATCGACTGCGAAGCCTGGACGCGCTACACCTTCCCGGTTCGCGCGGGGCAATACTCCAAATTCATCTGGGATTACAAATGCTTTAGCGGTGTCGATCATATTGAAAATCCCAACGAAGACAGTATTTTCAAGATCGTCAACGACTACACCGGCGAAGGCTGGAACGACCAGGTCGATGATGAGATGGGCAACTTCGACTATCTGATGGGCGAAAACATCGATTTTCGCAATCACGCGGTCACTGAAGAGATCAAATACTGGGCACGCTGGGTGATGGAACAAACCCACTGCGATGGTTTTCGACTTGATGCGGTCAAGCATATTCCGGCATGGTTCTATAAAGAGTGGATCGAGCACGTGCAGGAAGTGGCACCTCAGCCGCTGTTTATCGTCGCGGAATACTGGTCTCACGAAGTCGACAAATTACAGCAGTACATTGAACAGGTTGAAGGCAAAACCATGCTGTTCGATGCGCCGCTGCAGATGAAATTCCACGATGCCTCACGCCAGGGCCGTGATTATGACATGACGCAGATCTTTACCGGCACGCTGGTAGAAGCCGACCCGTTCCATGCGGTCACATTGGTTGCCAACCACGATACCCAGCCGTTACAGGCGCTGGAAGCGCCGGTTGAAGCCTGGTTCAAACCGCTGGCCTACGCGCTTATCTTGCTGCGCGAAAACGGGGTTCCAAGCGTATTTTATCCGGATCTGTTTGGGGCAAGTTATGACGATACCGGCGGCGATGGCGAAACCTACCATATCGATATGCCGGTCATTGAGCAGTTGCACGAGCTGATTCTGGCGCGCCAGCGTTTTGCCCACGGCGTACAGACGCTCTATTTTGATCACCCAAACTGTATCGCGTTCAGCCGCAGTGGTACCGACGACGCGCCGGGCTGCGTGGTGGTGCTGTCCAACGGCGATGAGGGCGAAAAAGTTATCCCACTCGGGGAAAACTACGGCGATAAGACCTGGCGTGATTTTCTGGGTAATCGAGAGGAGACCGTCACGACCGCAGCCGATGGTGAAGGCACGTTTACCTGTAACGGTGGCAGCGTGAGCATTTGGGTCATGGAGGATGTGTTGTAGCAGATTGAATAGCCGGGCAAGATTTGCGTTTTGCCCGGCAAATGCGCTTAAGGCAGTGTGCTCTCAAGCGGATTTTTCGTCAGATAATTTGCGCATTCCACCGTTGGACGGTCGACGCGCTGTAGCTCCATCCCGTCGTATTCCAGCGTACTGCCTTCACGTTCGAGCTGATAGATATCGAGCTTGCTCGTGACGTTATAAAAATTGTCCGAGCGCAGCATAATCTTACCCGGCACCGCCACAATGCTTTTCCACTGACGACAATCCAGCGTATCGCCCTCTTGCGTCACCACAAGCGTAGCAATCGCTTCCGGGCTGACCATCTTGCTTTGCGGCCCTTTCGACTGCCAGTAACCCGCCAGATGAGCAGGGACAGGATGCTTAATCACGTCCTGATAATTATCGACCTGCACACAACCGGTTAACGCCAGCAACGCGCCAACCATCACTATTTTTTTCATCAGATTTCCCGCATGTGAAGAAAAAAAGATTGTGGCATTAAAGCGTTAAAGCCGCCAGCGTAAGATGGCGATGGGTTTGCTGGGGTTAAACCTGCATGCCCATCATATGAGCATACGTTTTTCATAATCGACAAAGATCGCCCAAGAGCGCACCACATAACAGGCTGTTAGCGTCGACCAAAACACCAGTCGTCTGAGTTCGCCTTAGAGCGAGTGCTGTTTCATGCCCCATCCATGCCCCATTACATCACCGGGCAGTCGTCGAACTCTCCAGATCGCGCATCGTTGATGATGTACGTTATCACTCCGAATATAGGCTGCGACGTATCCTCTCCGGTATCCTCTGGTATCTCCTCGCGCTTCCCGTTCTCCAGATTGACCAGGTGCGGC
>JALCNW010000003.1 GCA_022649305.1 Enterobacter sp. | reverse complement strand
ATGAGCGTAAGACCGCCGATTTCACGGCGCTGGAATCCAACAAATACGAATGTGCGCAAATCAACTTTGATTTCCATATCCGTTACAAACAGCTCGACCTGTGGGCGCGATTCCAGGACTTTCAGACCCGTATCCGTGACGCGATCATCAAGCGTCAGTCGCTCGATTTCATCATGGCCGGTTTCAACGGCATCACGCGCGCAGACACGTCTGACCGTGCAAAGAACCCGATGCTGCAGGATGTCGCCGTGGGCTGGCTGCAGAAGTACCGCAATGAAGCACCAGCGCGCGTGATGTCAAAAATCACTGATGATGACGGCAAGGTTATTTCTGATGTGATCCGCGTGGGTAAAAACGGTGATTATGAAAATCTTGATGCACTGGTCATGGATACAACAGGCGAGCTGATTGACGAGATTTACCAGGATGACCCGGAGCTGGTCGTCATCACCGGTCGTAAGCTGATGGCGGATAAATATTTCCCGATCGTCAACAAGACGCAGGAAAACAGCGAGTCACTGGCCGCTGACATCATCATTAGCCAAAAACGCATCGGCAACCTGCCAGCCGTGCGCGTGCCTTACTTCCCGGCTAACGCGCTGATGGTGACGCGCCTCGACAACCTGTCGATTTACTTCATGGATGACGCGCACCGCCGAGCCATCATCGAAGAGCCGAAGAAAGACCGCATCGAAAACTATGAGTCGATGAATGTCGATTATGTGGTCGAGGCTTACGCCGCCGGGTGCCTGATAGAAAACATCAATCTCGGTGATTTCACTCCACCTGCAGAACCGGAAAGCGCTTCCGTGCCTGTGGATAACGAAGGCGGAGAGTAAGCCATGATGAGTCCCGCAGCGCGTCACATGATGCGGGTCTCGGCCTCTGAAACTGCGCGGCGGGGTGCTGCTCCGCTGCGCAATGCAACTGCTTATGAGCAGATGCTCGTTAAGCTGGCCGCAGACAATCGCACACTGAGACAAATAAGTTCTAAAGAGCAGAAAGCCGCGAAAAAGCGTGAGCTGCTGCCGTTCTATCTGCCGTGGGTGGCGGGTGTCCTTGTCAATGGCAAAGGCGCACAGGATGACATTGTTATGACTGTCATGCTCTGGCGTCTCGATGCAAATGACATCGCCGGTGCGCTGGAAATCGCCCGTTACGCCATGACCTATGGCCTGACGATGCCGATCGGTCGCCGTCCGACGCCATGCCTGCTGGCCGAGGAAGTAGCGCTTGCCGCACAGCGTCTGAGTGACGCCAGACAGTCACCTGAGCTGGCGCTGCTGCTCGATACCCTCGCGCTGACTGAGCGTGCAGATATGCCTGACATCGTGCGAGCGAAGCTGCACAAAATCACCGGTTACGTGCTGCGTGACGCAGGGAAACTGCCCGAGGCATTGGCGCACCTGCAGCGTGCGATCCAGTTAGAGCGAACAATCGGCGTGAAAAAGGATATCGAACAGCTTGAGCGCCAGCTAAAACCGAAGCCAGAGCCCGCGCCCAAAACGACTAAACCACGCACGCGCAAACCTGCCGCTAAACCGGCGGCACGGCGCGGACGTCCTCCTAAAGCGGCAAAAACCGCAGGTTAACCGAACGCTCCCCGAGCCGGGCGGCACGCTGGTCAACGCGGGTATTGAATACCCTCTCTGCGACCGGCGTCCACCGCCCACCTATTTTCCGAGGTTGTCATGACGACACTGATTATTGAGCCCAAAACAACGCCGCAGGACGTGCCGGGCGTGGTGATACCGCCGCCGGGCGTGAGCGAGCCGGTGATTAAAAATACGGGCTTTTTCCCTGATGTAGACCCGAAGCGTGTGCGCGAAGAAATGCGCCTTGAGCAGACCGTTTCCCCTGTGCGCCTGCGCCGGGCAATTAAGACCGCCATCGCGGAAACCAATGCGGAGCTGCGCGACTGGCGCGACCGCCAGCTCGACGCCGGTCACGCCACGCTTGC
Source organism: Enterobacter sp. (assembly GCA_022649305.1). Lineage (GTDB taxonomy): Bacteria > Pseudomonadota > Gammaproteobacteria > Enterobacterales > Enterobacteriaceae > Enterobacter. The sequence goes on along the minus strand of JALCNW010000003.1, from coordinate 127,066 downwards.
GGATGTCCCAACCGACGAGCTCGACGGCGAAAGCGTACGCTGTTTCCACTACTTCAACGCCGTGTGCGCGATGACGACCGCCACGCTTTACGAGCGTTATCGCGGTGTGGATGCGACCAGTAAGGGCGACAAAAAGGCCGACAGCATCGATAGCACTATCGATGAGATGTGGCGGGACATGCGCTGGTCAGTGGCGCGCATCCAGGACAAAGCGCGCTGCATTGTGGGGCAAATCTGATGAGGGTGTACGCGATGCAGGGCGACACCCTCGACGCGATTTGTGCGCGCTATTACGGGCGCACCGGGGGCGTGGTCGAGACGGTGCTGCAGTCGAATCCGGGGCTGTCGGAGCTGGGCGTCATTCTGCCGCACGGTACGGCGATAGAGCTGGCCGAGACCGACAGCGCCCCGAAAACCGAGACGGTGAATCTATGGGACTGAGCATGGAAAAAATCACGACGTTTGTCGCCTACTGGCTGGCCGTGGGGGTGGCGTATTTCGGGGCGATGTCACCCGAAAAGCTGGCGCTCTATGTCGGTGGTGGCTGCGCCATTTTTACCGCGCTGACGAATTACTGGTTCAAGCGCAAGACATACCTCTACCTGACATCCCTCGGACTCGATAAGGGGGCTATTCGTGAGCTCAATCATTAAAAGATGCAGTGTGGCCGCCGTGCTGGCGTTGGCAGCACTGATGCCTGACTTTCGTCTGCTGAACACCTCGCCCGAGGGGCTGGCGTTACTCGCTGACCTTGAAGGATGTCGCCTGACACCTTACCAGTGCAGCGCGGGAGTGTGGACGTCAGGGATTGGCCACACTGCCGGTGTCACGCCGAAAGGGGAAATCACCGAGCGACAGGCGGCGGCAAACCTTGTCGCGGATGTGCTGAACGTTGAGAAGCGTCTCGCCGTTTGCGTGCCGGTGGAAATGCCGCCGCAGGTGTATGACGCGCTGGTGAGTTTTGCCTTCAACGTCGGAACCGGCGCAGCCTGTCGCTCGACAATGGTCGCGTATATCAAGCGTCATCAATGGTGGCAAGTGTGCGACCAGCTCCCCCGCTGGGTGTACGTGAATGGCGCTATCAACAAAGGGCTGGAAAATCGACGCGCGCGTGAGCGTGCTTATTGTCTGAAAGGGGTTTCTCAATGAATAAGTTTTTATGTTCTCTGATGCTGAATGTCGTGATTGCGATCCTGCTTGTGCTGGGCCTGACTAACCCGGCAAGTGTTGCCGTGAACTTTATTGCGGCGTGGGCGGCTTTTGGCTGTGTGGTTTTGGGTGTTGCAAGCCTGCTGATGGTCATCAGTTATGAGGACTGGTTCGCGAGCTTTTTGGATTCGTCACGTAAGCCAAAGCACATAGCGCTATTCCGCGCGCTGATTGGCAAAACTGTCCCGCGCTGGCGTCGGGTGTGGTCATTGATTCTGCTTGTCGGGATCGTGCTGTGTCTGCTGTTTGCCGGGTGGGTATTCCTGTCGCTGGTTTATTCCCTGTGTGTCCTGATATTTAACGTGATCCGCCGTATATACCGTGAGCGCATCAGGGAGGCTGGCCTGTGTCCAGAATCTTTGTGATGTTGGTTGCCGCCAGTATGGCGCTGGCGGCGGTGCTGTGGTTAAGGCATGAGAACGGCAATCTAAGGCGCTCGTTTGATAAAGCGAATAAGGTCGGCATCGAACAAAAAACGACAATCGGAATGCTGAAAAATCAGCTTGCCGTGTCACAACGCATCGCCAGGACGAACGAAACCGCGCAGGTCAGGCTCAGTGATGAACTGAACGCCGCCGGTGAGCTGGCGGCGAGACGAGAACAAACCATTACAAGGCTGATAAATGAAAACGAGGATTTGCGCCGCTGGTATCGTGCTGAGTTGCCTGATGCTGTGCGCCGGTTGCACACCCGAAAGGCCTGCGCCTCCGCCGGTCATTGTTTACAACAACTGCCCGAAAGTGAGCCTTTGCCCGATGCCGGGAAGCGAACCCGGAACTAACGGCGATTTGAGTGCCGATATCCGCAGGCTTGAGAGTGCGCTCACCGCCTGCGCGCTCAAGGTCGAGACCATCAAAGACTGTCAGGACAAAATCGATGCAGAAAATGAAAAGCCTGCGCAAGGCGCTCACTGACGCCGTACCGCAGTTAAAAACAAACCCCGAAATGATGCGCATCTTTGCCGATGAGGGGAACATTGATGCGCGTCTCGCGGCCTCGCTGTCGCACGAAAAGATATACACCCTGAATGTGATCGTGTGTGATTTTGTGGGCGACCCGGATTTAATTTTTGTCCCGGTGGCCGCATGGCTGCGAGAGAATCAGCCGGATATCTGCACCCTCGATGAAGGGCGCAAAAAGGGCTATCGTTTCCAGATGGATTTGAACGACGGCGACAACGTCGATATCAGTATCAGCCTGCAGCTCACCGAGCGTACGCTCGTCAGGGATGAAAACGGCGCGCTGCACGTCAGCTATGCACCTGAGCCGCCATTGCCCGAGCCGGTGACGCGACCGACTGAGCTGTATATCAATGGCGAGCTGGTGAGCAAATGGGATGAGTGACTTTAAACCCTTTGACGATAAGCTGGCCGGGCTGATTGGTGCGCTGTCACCGGCGGGACGGCGCAAACTTGCTGCTGAGATAGCGAAGGAACTGCGCAAGGCGCAACAGCAACGTATCAAACTACAAATAGCGCCCGATGGCACGCCGTATCAGGCCAGAAAGCGCCAGCCGCTCAGGGAAAAGAAAGGCCGTATAAAAAGGGCGATGTTTCAGAAGCTGCGCACGAGTCGGTACATGAAAGCCAGTGGTCGTGAAAACCGTGCTGTGGTGGAATTTACCGGCAAAGTGCAGCGCATTGCGCAGATTCATCAGTACGGCCTGAAAGACCGCCCAAATGCACACGCTCAGGATGTGCAGTATGCAGAGCGTCAGCTACTCGGATTTAGCCAGGCAGATAAACAGCTCGTCGAGGAGCTGGTAAATAAACATCTGAATCGCTGATTGTTGTCCCATCGACCATAAAACCCCGCTCGATTGCCGCTGACGCTGCCCGGCGGCATCCTTTCCCCATGAATAATTTAAATTCTCTGCAGGACATCGCACGCGCGATCCGAAACCTCATCCGCACCGGCATCGTGACCGACATCAACCTCGACGAGGGGCTTTGTCGTGTCCAGACCGGCGGGATGCAAACCACCTGGCTGAACTGGCTAACCTGTCGCGCCGGTCGCTCGCGGGTGTGGTGGGCTCCATCGGTCGGTGAGCAGGTGCTTTTACTGGCTATCGGCGGCGAGCTCGACACCGCCTTTGTGCTGCCGGGCATTTTCTCGGATGACCATCCCGCGCCGTCAGCCTCGCCCGATGCCTTTCATGTTGCCTTTCCTGACGGGGCGGTTATCGAGTACGAGCCCGAAAGCGGTGCGCTCACCGTGTCCGGTATCAAAACCGCTGACGTCACCGCGTCAGATTCCATTACGGCCACCGTGCCGGTGGTGCTGGTGAAAGCAGAAACCCGCATCACGCTCGATACACCCGAAGTGGTCTGCACCAACAAGCTCATCACCGGCACGCTCGAAGTGCAGAAGGGCGGAACGATGAAAGGGAATATCACGCACACCGGCGGGAAATTTACTTCCAACGGCGTGCAGGCGGATGACCACGACCACGGCGGCGTGAAACGCGGCGATGACAGAACGGTGGACACAAAATGACGGTGCGTTATCTCGGTATGAACAGCCAGACCGGGCTCAGTATTTCTGAGGCCGACCATATCAGGCAAAGCGTGCGCGATATTCTGGTCACGCCGGTTGGCTCGCGCGTCATGCGCCGTGAATACGGCTCGCTGCTGTCGGCGCTGATTGACCAGCCGCAGAGCCCGGCACTTCGCCTGCAGATTATGGCCGCGTGTTACTCCGCTATCCAGAAGTGGGAGCCGCGCGTCACCCTGTCGACCATTACCTTTGAACGCGGGGAGACTGACGGGGCGCTGTATGTCGATATTACCGGGACCCGCTCGACCTTAAACCAGCCATTTTCCTTCACCATTCCACTGAGTTAAACGCTATGGCCATTGTTGACCTGAGCCAGCTCACCGCGCCTGATGTCGTGGAAGAACTGGACTATGAAACTATCCTCGCAGAACGCAAAGCGACGTTCGTCTCGCTTTACCCCGAAGACCAGCAGGACGCGGTCGCGCGCACGCTGACGCTTGAATCTGAGCCGATTGTTAAGCAGTTGCAGGAAAGCGCTTATCGGGAAGTGATATGGCGACAGCGCGTCAATGAAGCCGCTCGCGCGGTCATGCTGGCGTATGCCGCCGGGGCTGACCTCGACCAGATAGGGGCAAACTCCAGCGTCGGGCGACTGGTGATTACGCCAGCCGATGAGACAACGCTGCCGCCGACACCTGCCGAGATGGAATCGGACACCGACTATCGTCTGCGCATCCAGCAGGCACCGGAGGGGCTGAGTACCGCAGGCTCAACCGGTGCATATCAGTTTCATGGCCGCAGCGCTGACGGGCGGGTCGCCGATATTTCGGTTATCAGTCCTGAACCGGCGTGCGTGACCGTGTCGGTCCTGTCCCGCGAGAATAACGGCGCGGCGTCCGCTGAGCTGCTCGCCGTGGTGCGTGCGGCGCTGAATGATGAGGACGTGAGGCCGGTCGCTGACCGCGTAACCGTCCAGTCAGCAAAGATTGTCGATTACACCATCGACGCCGCGCTTTATCTCTACCCCGGTCCCGAAAGCGAGCCGGTGCTCAGTGCGGCAAAAGCGAAGCTGCAGACCTATATCAGCGCGCAGCACCGGCTCGGGCGGGATATCCGCAAATCTGCCATTTACGCCGCGCTTCACGTCGAAGGTGTCCAGCGCGTCGAACTGGCTGCACCCATGGCCGACATCGTGCTCGATGAGACGCAGGCGTCACACTGCACCGCGTACAGCGTGAAAGTCGGGGGTAACGATGAGTAATGCGCGTATGTTGCCGGTCGGCTCGTCGGCGCTTGAGGTGGCGGCGGCGCGTGCCTGCGCGGATATCGAAAACACCCCCGTTCCGCTGCGTCGTCTGTGGAACGCCGATACCTGCCCGGCGAATCTGCTGCCGTGGCTGGCGTGGGCATTCTCGGTTGACCGCTGGGATGAGAGCTGGCCGGAGGAAACCAAACGCGAAGTGATCCGCGCGGCGTGGTTTATCCATGCGCACAAGGGAACGATTGGGGCGGTGCGCCGTGTGGTGGAGCCGCTCGGGTATCTGATTAACGTTTCTGAATGGTGGGAAACGAACGACCCGCCCGGCACGTTCCGCCTCGATATCGGTGTGTTAGAGACCGGCATCACCGAGGAAATGTATTACGAAATGGAGCGGCTGATTGCCGATGCGAAGCCAGCCAGTCGCCATCTTATCGGTCTGAATATTATTCAGGATATTCCGGGCTATCTGTACACCGGCGCGCTGACCTATGACGGCGACATCATCACGGTTTACCCCGGATAAGTGAGAGCACAATGACAGTAAAATATAAAACCGTTATCACCAAAGCCGGTGCGGAAAAACTGGCGGCGGCGACCCTTCCGAACGGGAAGAAAGTGAATTTCGTGGCGATGGCCGTCGGAGATGGCGGGGGCAAACTGCCCGAGCCGAACGCCAGCCAGACAAAGCTTGTGAATGAGGTCTGGCGTCATGCGCTGAATAAAATCAGCCAGGACAAAAAACACAAAAACTATGTCGTGGCGGAGCTGCTTATCCCCCCTGAGACCGGAGGATTCTGGCTGCGTGAAATGGGACTTTACGATGATACCGGCGCGCTGATTGCGGTCGGCAATATGGCGGAAAGCTATAAGCCTGCACTCGCGGAGGGCTCAGGCCGCGCGCAGACGCTGCGCATGGTCATCATGGTAAGCGATATCGGGTCAGTCGAACTGACGATCGATTCCTCAATGGTGATGGCAACGCAGGACTACGTCGACGATAAACTCGCGGAGCATGAGCAGTCGCGCCGCCATCCTGACGCCACGCTGAAAGAAAAGGGCTTCACGCAATTAAGCAGTTCGACCGACAGCACGTCTGAGGCGCTCGCTGCGACCCCGAACGCGGTTAAGGCGGCGTATGACCTTGCTAAGGGTAAATATACAGCTCAGGACGCGACCACAAAGCAGAAGGGGATTGTCCAGCTAAGCAGCGCGACGGACAGCGAGTCGGAGATCGTCGCCGCGACAGCTGCAGCCGTAAAAGCGGCAAATGATAATGCGAATAACCGTTTGCCACTAACGGGTGGGTGGCTGACAGGAGGGCTTGGTATTAAAACTGCTATCGGCACTGTCTCGTTTGGTGTCGGTAATTCAGACGTTTTTATTGCGAGCGGGAAGTCCGGTAAGTATCTGCAACTGAAGCATACTGGCGAGCTGAAGTATGACGATAAGGCTGTTTATCACGAGGGATACAAACCCAACGCCGATGATGTCGGCGCGTTACCTGCTAAAGGTACAGCGGAAGCCGCAAAGAAACTCGACACTGCGCGGAAAATTGCAGGTGTGGGTTTTGACGGCACCAAAGATATCAGCCTGAAAACGTCGAATCTGGATGATGCGGGTACAGCGGCCACAAAAGATGTCACCACCTCCAGCACAGATACCACAGCCGGGCGGGTGTTGCGGGTGGGTGATTTTGGTCTCGGTGCGATTGCCGGTGTTAACGTGTCTGATGCCAATGATATTAACTACAACGGCTTTTTCAATTTGAGTGCCGGGGGTATTCACGGCCCGGTCGCGAATCAGGTTTCTGAGATTATTCATTGCCAGTACAACCAGAATACCGGTCGTCAGATTGGCTGGCGTGCAGGTCGCCCCGATGAACCCTTGCGCCACAGGACAAAAATGAACGGCGAGTGGCAGGGATGGATTAAGCTCTACGATTCAAATAACCCGCCAACAGCCGATGAAGTCGATGCAGTTTCAGCGTCAAAGGGTGGCACTTTCCAGAAAGAGGTCATTTTCTCAGAGGGTGTGAAAATCCGGAACGCAACGGGGGTTTATCAGGGTGAAGATGCAGCAGGCTTTTCCAGTAATAACCTGATGCTGAAATCATGGAACGGTATCGGATTCTGTTGCACCCTCACGGGCAGTGAAGGTGTCACGGTCTTTGTCGATACCCGTGGCGGGAATCTGGAAGCGAAAGGTCAGATTAAGCCGGGAAACTATGAGAATTTCGATAACCGGTTTTATACCAAATCACTGGCAAATAATACTTTTCAGAAGGTCAACACGGTATCAAAAGGAACGCGTGGCTGGTTTAAAGATTCAAGCACAGGAATGATTTTTCAGTGGGGGCTTGAAAGCGTCAGTGGGGCAACAACAAGAGCATTCACTTTTCCTGTTTCGTTTCCGACCGGCTGCGCATCGCTGACGGTATCAAACAACCTTGAGCGAACGGCTGGCGAAAATTCAATGACGGGATACATAAAATCGGCTTCACAATATTCCCTGTCAAATACTGCTGCAACAGACCGCCAGTTATGCTGGTTTGCCATTGGATATTAGGAAGATAAACAATGAACTATTATTTTTCGAAATCAGAGCTGGGCTTTTATTGCGATGAGGTGAATAAAGCTATTCCGACTGATGCAGTGGAAATCAGTGAGGATGTGTATTTTTCGCTTCTGGAAGGGCAATCTGCTGGAAAAGTTATTGCTGCAGATAAAGCAGGAAACCCTGTTTTAGTTGAACCAACAGAGCCTACCGTTGAAGAGTTAATGGCGCGGGCAGAAGAAACGCGATCCATGTTGATGAAGGAAGCGAATGCCAGAGTTACGCCATTGCAGGATGCTGACGAGCTCGGGATAGCAACCGGGGAAGAGGTGGCCGAGCTCATCCGCTGGAAGCGTTACCGGGTGATGTTGAACCGACTCGATATCAGTGCTGCGCCATCGATAGAATGGCCTGAATTACCCGCATGACCTGAGCCCTCCACCCGGAGGGCTTTTTGTTTGTTGTGCGAATGACAGACGGACGGTGATGAAGTGCGCGGAGAAAGGGCACAACAGAAAATGGTTGCACCCTAAACCACGGAGTTAAACGGATGAGCGACTATCATCACGGCGTCGAGGTCATCGAGATTAACGATGGCGTCCGCACTATTTCCACCGTCTCAACGGCCATTATCGGTATGGTCTGCACGGCCAGTGATGCTGACGAGAAAACCTTTCCCCTGAATGAGCCGGTGCTCATTACCAATGTGCAAAGTGCTATCGGCAAGGCGGGTAAAACCGGCACGCTGGCGACCTCCCTGCAGGCTATCGCTGACCAGAGCAAACCGGTCATTGTGGCCGTGCGTGTGGCCGAAGGTGTCGACGACCCCGACGACCCGGAGGCGGCGCAGAAACAAACCATTTCCAACATCATCGGGACGACCGATGAGAACGGCAAATACACCGGTCTGAAAGCGCTGCTCACGGCGAAAACCGTCACCGGCGTTAAGCCGCGCATTCTCGGCGTGCCGGGGCTGGATTCTCAGGAAGTGGCGACCGCGCTTGCCTCAACCTGTCAGAGCCTGCGCGCCTTTGGGTATATCAGCGCGTGGGGCTGCAAAACCATTTCCGAGGCCATCAGTTATCGCAAGAATTTCAGCCAGCGCGAGCTGATGGTCATCTTCCCTGATTTTCTGGCGTGGGATACCACGGCGAATGAAACCTCAACCGCCTGGGCGACGGCGCGCGCGCTCGGTCTGCGCGCTAAAATCGACCAGACGGTCGGCTGGCATAAAACCCTGTCAAACGTTGGCGTGAATGGTGTCACCGGCGTCAGCGCTTCGGTGTCGTGGGATTTGCAGGAGCCTGCCACCGACGCGAACCTGCTGAATCAGGCCGGTGTGACCACGCTGATCCGCAATGACGGCTTTAAGTTCTGGGGCAACCGCACCTGCTCGGATGACCCGCTTTTCCTGTTTGAGAACTACACCCGCACGGCGCAGGTGCTCGCCGACACGATGGCGGAGGCGCACGCGTGGGCGATAGATAAACCCATTACCCCGACGCTTATCCGCGACATCGTCGCCGGTATCAATGCCAAATTCCGCGAGCTGAAAACTAACGGCTATATCGTCGATGGCACGTGCTGGTACGACCCGGAATCGAACGATACCGCGACACTGAAAGTCGGAAAACTGTATATCGATTACGACTACACCCCCGTCCCGCCGCTGGAAAACCTGACCCTGCGCCAGCGCATCACCGATACCTATCTGGCGAACCTGTCGGAAGCGGTCAACAGCTAAGGAGCTGAGAACATGGCATTACCCCGCAAGCTTAAATATCTGAACATGTTCAACGACGGCCTGAGCTACATGGGCGTCGTGGAGTCCGTCACCCTGCCAAAGCTGACCCGTAAGCTTGAAAAATATCGCGGTGGGGGGATGCCGGGCTCGGTATCAGTTGACCTCGGCCTCGATGACGATGCGCTGTCGCTAGAGTGGACGCTCGGCGGTCTGCCTGACATCGAGCTGTGGGCGCAGTACGCCTCGCCGGGGGCTGACAGTGTGCCACTGCGTTTTGCTGGCTCTTATCAGCGAGACGATACCGGCGCGATTTCTGCCGTTGAGGTGGTGATGCGTGGCCGTCACAAAGAGTACGACGGCGGCGAGAATAAGCAGGGCGAAAGCGGGACGACCAAAATGTCGACCGAGTGCGCCTATTACCAGCTCACGATTGACGGCAAAGAAGTCATCGAGATTGACGTCATCAACATGGTGCTGAAAGTCGACGGCGTTGACCGTCTGGCCGAGCATCGCAGGGCGATTGGCCTGTAATCCCGAACCGGTCAGTTATGCTGGCCGGTCACATATTATTGCTGAGAGAAAGATATGAAAGAAATTAACGAAGCTGCAGTGACCGAAACCGAAAACCCAAACATTGTGATCCTTGATACACCGTTGATGCGCGGCGAGCAGAAAATCGAAAAGGTCACACTATCCAAACCGAACGCGGGAACCCTGCGCGGCGTGTCGTTGGCGGCGCTGGCGCAGTCGGATGTCGATGCACTGATTAAGGTGCTGCCGCGCATGACGTATCCGGCACTGACCGAGCCCGAAATCATCCGCCTCGATGCATCCGATCTGCTGTCGTTCGCCGGTAAGGTGATTGGTTTTTTGTCACCGGCTTCGGCTCGTTAACCTTCCCTGAAAACCTGTCGGTCGATGACCTGATGGCGGATATCGCAGTGATTTTTCACTGGCCGCCATCAGAGCTGAATACCCTGAGCGTGACCGAACTCCTGACATGGCGCGACAAGGCGCTGCAACGTAGCGGAAACCATCATGAGCAATAATGTCAGACTTGAGGTGTTGCTGAACGCAGTCGACAGGGCAAGCCGACCGCTTAAGGCTATCCAGACCGCCAGCAAATCCCTGTCTGGCGATATCCGCACTTCACAGAAATCCCTGCGCGAGCTTGATGCGCAGGCATCCCGCATAGACGGATTTCGAAAAGCCAGCGCGCAGCTTGCTGTCACTGGTCATGCGCTTGAGAAAGCGAAGCTGGAAGCTGAAGCCCTTGCCACACAGTTTAAAAACACCGAACGCCCGACGCGCGCACAAGCGCAGGTGCTTGAATCGGCGAAGCGTGCCGCCGACGGGCTACAAACAAAATACAACAGTCTGACCGAGTCCATTAAGCGCCAGCAGCGCGAGCTCGGGGCGGCGGGGATTAATACGCGCAATCTGGCGAACGATGAACGGGGGCTTAAATCACGTATCAGCGAGACAACCGCGCAACTCAACCGCCAGCGTGAGGCACTGGCGAAAGTCAGTGCGCAACAGGCCAGACTTAGCCAGGTAAAAGACCGATATCAGGCCGGTAAATCCCTTGCGGGTAGCATGGCTGGGGCGGGAGCTGCCGGGGTCGGTATTGCAACAACGGGAACCGTGGCCGGGGTCAAACTGATGATGCCGGGCTTTGACTTTGCGCAGAAAAATTCCGAGTTGCAGGCTGTGCTCGGTGTCGAAAAACAGTCGCCCGAAATGCAGGCGCTGCGTAAACAGGCGCGACAGCTAGGTGACAACACCGCCGCCTCTGCTGACGATGCGGCCAGTGCGCAAATAATCATTGCCAAAAGCGGTGGCGATGCTGCGGCAATTCAGGCGGCGACGCCGGTCACGCTGAATATGGCGCTGTCTAACCGCCGCTCGATGGAGGAAAACGCCGCCCTGTTGACGGGGATGAAATCGGCATTTGGACTATCAAACGACAAAATCGCGCACATTGGCGACGTGCTGTCGATGACGATGAACAAAACCGCCGCCGACTTTGACGGGATGAGTGATGCATTAACCTATGCCGCGCCGGTGGCAAAAACTGCCGGGGTCAGTATTGAGCAGACCGCCGCGATGGTCGGTGCACTGCACGACTCAAAAATCACCGGCTCAATGGCGGGTACGGGTAGCCGTGCAATTTTGAACCGCCTGCAGGCTCCAACCGGGAAAGCCTTTGAGGCCATCAAAGAGCTCGGCGTTAAAACGTCGGACAGCAAAGGCAATACGCGTCCGATATTTTCCATCCTGAAGGAAATGCAGCGCAGCTTTGAGAAAAACAATCTCGGTACCAGCCAGCGCGGCGAATACATGAAAACCATTTTCGGTGAGGAGGCCAGCTCGGCGGCGGCGGTGCTGATGGCCGCAGCCTCAAGCGGCAAGCTTGACCAGCTCACCGCTGCGTTTAAAGCCTCGGACGGCAAAACCGAGGAGCTGGTTAAGGTCATGCAGGACAACCTCGGCGGCGACTTTAAAGAATTTCAATCAGCCTATGAGGCGGTCGGGACAGACCTGTTTGACCAGCAAGAGGGCTCACTGCGTAAGCTGACACAGACGGCGACGCAGTATGTTTTAAAAATTGACGGCTGGATTACAAAAAACAAAGGGCTGGCGACCACTATCGGCGTGGTGGTGGGCGGAGCGCTGGCGTTCATTGGCGTGATGGGCGGGATTGGCCTTGTCGCGTGGCCGGTGGTGATGGGGATTAATGCCATTATCGCCGCTGCTGGCGTGCTCGGCGTGGTATTCAGCACCGTCGGCGGTGCGATCGTCACGGCGATTGGAGCAATCAGTCTGCCGGTGGTGGCCGTGGTCGCGGCGGTCGTGGCGGGGGCGCTGCTCATCCGTAAATACTGGGAGCCGATTAGTGCCTTTTTCTCGGGCGTCGTGGAAGGACTTAAAGCCGCCTTTGCGCCGGTCGGGGAGATGTTCGCGCCGCTCGCGCCAGTGTTTGATGTCATTGCCGAAAAGCTGGGCGTGGTCTGGAAATGGTTTAAAGACCTGCTTGCGCCGGTGAAAGCCACGCAGGAAACTCTCGACCGCTGCAAAAATGTGGGTGTGGCCTTTGGTCAGGCGCTGGCTGATGCGCTGATGGCTCCGCTTAATATCTTTAACAGCCTGAGCGGCAAGGTGAGCTGGCTGCTGGAAAAGCTCGGGGTTATCAAAAAGGAATCGAGCGACCTCGACCAGAACGCGGCGAAAACGGATAAGACCCCAAATGGCGGGTATATCCCGGCAACCGCGGCTTATGGTGGCTATCAGGCTTATCAGCCAGTCACGGCTCCTGCAGGCCGGTCTTACATCGACCAGAGCAAGCGGGAATACAACATTAATCTGCCGGGTAGCGTCGGGGCAGGTACTGACCTTGACCGTCAGCTGCGCGACGCCGTCGACAAAATCGACCGGGAAGAAAGGGCGCGTCAGCGCTCAAGTATGCGCCATGACGGATGAGGGCTAACGCATGTTAATGGTACTGGGTTTATTTGTGTTTGAGCGCCGCACGCTGCCGCATCAGTCGATGCAGTATTCGAAGGATTACCGCTGGGCGTCAAACGACCGCATCGGCAAACCCCCGGCGTATCAGTTTCTCGGGGAGGGGGAAACCTCGCGCACGTTGTCGGGTGTGCTATACCCTGAAATCACCGGCGGTCGCCTGTCGCTGATGGCTATCGAACTGATGGCCGACGAGGGCAGGGCATGGCCGCTGATTGACGGAACGGGCATGATCCACGGCATGTATGTCATCGACAAAGTGACCCACATGCACACCGAATTATTCAGCGACGGCGCGGCCAGGAAAATTGAGTTTAGCCTGTCACTGAAACGGGTCGATGAGTCGCTCGCAGCCATTTATGGCGACCTGAAAACACAGGCCGATAATCTGGTGACGTCAGCCGGTAACTGGCTCGGAGGGCTGGCGGGATGATAACGGGAATGAATGTGCAGACCGGGGCACGCATCGCACCTGCGTACATGCTCACGCTCGATGGCTCGGATATCACTGATAATTTCAGTGACCGGTTAATCGGGCTGACCATGACCGATAATCGCGGATTTGAAGCTGACCAGCTCGATATCGAGCTCGATGATACTGACGGACTGGTCGAGCTGCCGCCGCGCGGGGCAAAACTCACGCTGTGGTTAGGCTGGCAGGGCTCTGCGCTGCTGAATAAGGGGTGTTTTACGGTCGATGAAATCGAGCACCGGGGCGCGCCTGACACGCTGACTATCCGGGGGCGCAGTGCCGATTTTCGCGGGACCCTGAATTCTCGCCGCGAGCAGTCATGGCATGACACCACGCTCGGGGGGATAGTTGAGACCATCGCGCAGCGTAACAAACTGACGGCCAGCGTGGCCGACACGCTGAAAGCGATCGCCGTGCCGCACATCGACCAGTCGCAGGAATCCGACGTCGCGTTTTTGTCCAGGCTGGCGGAGCGTAACGGTGCGTCTGTCGCAGTAAAAGCCGGGAAATTATTATTTCTCAAAGCAGGCAGCGCGATGACGGCCAGCGGCAAGCCCATCCCGCAAATGACCGTCGAGCGCGGCGACGGCGACCGGCATCAGTTCGCTATCGCTGACCGCGAGGCGTACACCGGCGTCACGGCAAAATGGCTGCATACGAAAGACCCGAAACCGCAAAAGCAAAAGGTGAAGCTCAAACGCAAACCGAAGGTGCAGCACCTGCGCGCGCTACAGCATCCGAAAGCGACCAAAAGCACGGCAAAGACCAAAGCCAAAAAGGAGCAGGAAGCGCGCGAGGGGGAGTATATGGCCGGTGAGGCTGACAACGTGCTGGAGCTCACGACCATCTTTGCGACAAAGGCGCAGGCCATACGCGCCGCTCAGGCGAAGTGGGACAAAATACAGCGCGGGGTCGCGGAGTTTTCAATCTGGCTGGCGTATGGCCGTGCGGATTTATTTCCTGAAACGCCGGTGGCGGTAAAAGGCTTTAAGCGCGTGATAGACGAGCAGGCGTGGATAATCAGCCGGGTGGTGCATAACCTCAACGGGAACGGCTACACGACGGGCTTAGAGCTTGAGGTGAAGGTTTCAGATGTTGAATATGTATCTGAGGAGGATTAATTAATCTATTCTCAAAAAGTGAAAATGTGAGTATCATTCATTCACTATTTGTGAATTGAGGGCGTTTTATGTTCCACTGTCCTAAATGCCAGCACGCAGCACATGCGCGCACAAGCCGCTATTTGAGTGAGAATACTAAAGAACGCTATCACCAATGCACCAACATAAATTGCAGTTGTACATTTGTGACGATGGAGTCAGTACAGCGCTTTATAGTTACGCCTAGTAACATTAATCCCGCTCCACCGCACCCGTTGCCAACTGGACAGCGTCAATTATGGATGTAAAAGAACCCGCCGCGAGCGGGTTTTTTTATGGCATAAGGAAAGTTACGTTAGAAATCTACCGCCATTTCATCGCCATCTAAATTCCAGACAACAAAAAAGCCACTCTTTCGAGTGGCTTAATATTATGATTTTAAAGCTAAAATTTGGTGGCCCCTACTGGACTTGAACCAGTGACCAAGCGATTATGAGTCGCCTGCTCTAACCACTGAGCTAAGGGGCCGTGGCGGTGAATTATAGAGGAACTCTGCGCCGCAATCCAGCCATTCGCACCTGCCTGCTGTTTTTATAAACAATGCATTATCAATCCTTTATACTGACATGATGATGTATTGATGGGAGTAAATATGATCGACGATATTCTCGCACCTGGACTGCGTGTTGTTTTCTGCGGTATCAATCCCGGAAAATCGTCCGCGCACACCGGTTTTCACTTTGCTCATCCGGGGAATCGTTTCTGGAAGGTGATACATCAGGCTGGGTTTACGGAACGCTTGCTGAAGCCAGAAGAAGAGCAGCACCTGCTCGATACCCGTTGTGGAATCACGATGCTGGTGGAGCGGCCAACCGTACAGGCGAATGAGGTGAACCTGCATGAGCTGCGAAGCGGTGGGCGGGAACTGGTCAAGAAAATAGAGGACTATCAGCCTGCGGCGTTGGCAATCCTGGGCAAGCAGGCCTACGAGCAGGCGTTCAGCCAGCGTGGGGCGCAGTGGGGCAAGCAGAGCATCACCATTGGCATGACGCAGGTGTGGGTGCTACCCAATCCTAGTGGCTTGAACAGGGCGACGCTGGATAAACTGGTGGAGGCGTATCGCGAGCTGGATGAAGCGCTAGTGGTCCGGGGGCGTTAATTTAAGACGTGGGTAAAGCCAAAAAAAAAGCTCCCTTTTGGGAGCTTTTTGTCGTGTAACGAGTTTAGTCGTCCAGGAAGCTACGCAGCACTTCAGAGCGGCTCGGGTGGCGCAGTTTGCGCAGGGCCTTCGCTTCAATCTGACGGATACGTTCGCGGGTTACGTCGAACTGTTTACCCACTTCTTCCAGCGTGTGGTCGGTATTCATATCGATACCAAAACGCATACGCAGGACTTTTGCTTCACGGGCGGTCAGGCCAGCCAGAACATCGTGAGTGGCGGCGCGTAGGCTCTCAGTGGTCGCAGAGTCCAGCGGCAGCTCGAGGGTCGTATCCTCGATGAAATCGCCCAGATGAGAATCTTCATCGTCGCCGATTGGCGTTTCCATGGAGATTGGCTCTTTGGCAATTTTCAGCACTTTACGGATCTTGTCTTCCGGCATCAGCATGCGTTCAGCCAGCTCTTCTGGCGTCGGCTCGCGACCCATCTCTTGCAGCATCTGGCGAGAAATACGGTTGAGCTTGTTGATGGTCTCAATCATATGCACCGGAATACGAATGGTGCGCGCCTGATCCGCGATAGAACGGGTGATTGCCTGACGAATCCACCAGGTTGCGTAGGTGGAGAATTTGTAACCACGACGATATTCAAACTTATCGACCGCTTTCATCAGACCAATATTGCCTTCCTGAATCAAATCCAGGAACTGCAGACCACGGTTGGTGTATTTCTTCGCGATAGAAATAACCAGACGCAAGTTTGCTTCAACCATCTCTTTCTTCGCACGACGAGCTTTCGCTTCGCCGATAGACATACGACGGTTAATGTCTTTAACCTGCTCGATGGTCAGGCCGGTCTCTTCTTCGATCTGACGCAGTTTGTACAAGCCGCGCTGCACGTCATCTGCAACGTCATGCAGTTTTTCGGACCACGGTTTGTTCATCGCGATAGCAGCGTTGAACCAGGTTTCGCTGGTTTCGTTGCCGGTAAACAGAGTGATGAAGTTCTTCTTCGGCATCTTGCACTGCTCAACACACAGTTTCATGATGATGCGTTCCTGGGTACGCACGCGATCCATCATGACGCGCATACTGTTTACCAGGTAGTCGAACTGCTTCGGTACCAGGCGGAACTGTTTGAACACTTCAGAAAGCTGTTTGATCTGTTCCTGCGCAGCGGCGTGGCTGCGACCTTTCGCTTTGATGGTGTCACGGGCCAGTTCGTACTGCGTACGCAGTTCACCAAACTTCTCGCGAGCCAGCTCAGGATCAATGCTGTTGTCGTCTTCTTCTTCTTCGTCTTCTTCGTCTTCTTCTTCGCTCTCTTCACGTTCTTCTTTAGTGAGCTCAGAACCAACGTGAGTCGCTGTCGGGGCGACATCTGCTTCAGCGTTTGGATCGACGAAACCGGTGATGATATCGGAAAGACGCGCTTCTTCAGCTTCGACGCGATCGTACTGCTCCAGCAGATAGGTGATCGCTTCTGGGTACTCGGCAACCGAACACTGAACCTGATTGATCCCGTCTTCAATGCGTTTCGCGATGTCAATTTCGCCTTCGCGGGTCAGCAGTTCAACGGTACCCATTTCGCGCATGTACATGCGAACCGGGTCAGTGGTACGTCCGATTTCAGATTCCACGCTGGACAGAACCTGCGCGGCGGCTTCTTCAGCATCTTCGTCAGTGTTGTTGGAGTTCTCAGCCAGCAACAGATCATCGGCATCCGGTGCTTCTTCCATCACCTGAATGCCCATGTCATTGATCATTTGGATGATGTCTTCGATCTGATCTGAATCGACGATATCTTCCGGCAGATGGTCATTGACCTCGGCATAGGTCAGATAGCCTTGCTCCTTACCGCGTTGGACAAGAAGTTTCAGCTGTGACTGCGGGTTTTGCTCCATAAGACGGTATCCACACTTAATTCGTTTGATTGGTGTTGGCGGTATTGCTACCAACATTTAAAGCGAGGGCGTACTTATATTTGTGCCGCTGCCTCTCAGAGCGGCTGCCGGGGGCTTCCCGATCGATATTCGGCACTTAAGCCGTTAAATTTATTTTATTTCTTCGCCAGTTCCTGGTTTAACATCCAGAGTTCTCGGCGTTCTTCGTTGCTTAAACCATGTGTGCGCTCGCGAGCGATTAGCTCTTCCTGGCGCAGCTCAAGCATCGAATCAAACATATGGTTGAGTGAGTCGGTGAACGTTTTTTCTGCGATATCCTTATCTGCTATATCGTCCCACATCGACAGTTTTTCAAGGGTGGCGGCCTCTTTTGTGCCGCGATAATGCTCTAAAAGTTGTCCGGTGGTCAGGCCTGGCTGAGACAGACAAGTGTTGACCAATTCCGAAAATAAGCCAAGTCCAGGCAGCTTTTCCTGATTCAAACCCGCCAGCGGCGGCACCTGAGGTGCCAGTTCTGGGTTTTGAACCAGAAGTCCTATCAGTATACGCATGGTTGTGCGTTTTAGCTGTGGAGCAGGGCGAACAGCACCGTTTTCGGACAACTTTGGCATTAAACGTTCAAGCTGGCTGTCATCCAGAATGCCCAGCTTGTTGCCCAATTCCTGACGCAGATAAATGCGCAGGGTCTCGCCCGGGACTTGAGTGATAAGCGGCAGTGCCAGCGTGCTCAGCTGCGCGCGGCCATCCGGCGTACTCAAATCTACCTGCGGCATCAGGCTGTTAAACAAAAACGTGGAGAGCGGCTGAGCCAGCTCCATCCGCGCTTCAAAAGCTGCTTTACCCTCTTTACGCACCAGCGTATCCGGGTCTTCTCCGTCGGGCAGGAACATAAAGCGTAACTGACGCCCGTCGGTCATATAGGGTAGCGCCGTTTCCAACGCACGCCAGGCGGCTTCTCGTCCGGCACGGTCGCCGTCATAACAACAGATGACGTTGTTTGTCGCTCTGAACAACAGCTGGATATGGTCGGCAGTGGTCGACGTTCCCAACGACGCAACCGCGTAGTTGATGTCGTACTGTGCCAGTGCCACCACGTCCATATAGCCTTCGACCACCAGTAAACGCTTGGGTTCAGCGTTGTTCTGTTGGGCTTCATAAAGACCGTACAGCTGACGGCCCTTATGGAAAATATCGGTTTCCGGGGAGTTGAGGTACTTCGGCAGGGCATCGCCCAGCACGCGTCCACCAAAACCAATTACCCGGCCACGCTTATCGCGAATGGGGAACATCACCCGCTCGCGGAAGCGGTCGTAGCTTCGTCCCTGGTCATTGGTGACCAGCATTCCTGCATCGATCAACGATTTACGATCTTCGCTATTGCCGCCAAAACGTTTTAACACGTTGTCCCAACCGGGAGGGGCGTAGCCAATAGCGAAACGCGCAATAACGTCGTCGCTCAGTCCGCGTCGGGTCAGATATTGACGCGCAGGCTCAGCGGCTGATTGCTTTAGAGACTGTTGATAAAACGAGTTCAGGCCTTCCATCAGTTGATACAGCGTTTGCCTTTGATGGCGCTCTATCTGACTTGGGCCGCTACCGGCTTCATAAGGCACTTCAAGGTTGTGCATTGCAGCCAGTTCTTCGACGGTTTCGACGAACTCAAGTTTGTCGTAGTTCATCAAAAAATCGACAGCGTTACCGTGTGCGCCACAGCCGAAGCAGTGGTAAAACTGTTTTTCACCGTTTACGGTGAAAGAGGGGGTTTTTTCGTTATGAAACGGACAGCACGCATGGTAGTTCTTGCCCTGCTTTTTGAGCTTTACCCGTGCGTCGATAAGATCGACGATATCGGTTCTGGCCAGCAGGTCATTGATAAATACGCGTGGGATTCGTCCAGCCATAGGCCCCGTGGTTACACTTCATCCAGTGTGAATGATGTTGTGTAAATCATGATTCATAAACGAAAATAAGCCGCGCATTCCTTTCGGAAGCACGGCCTTACGACTATAACTCGGTCTGTCAATTGAGGGCTGAGGCCCTCAACAGATTAGTACAGACGAGTACGGCGTGCGTTTTCGCGAGCCAGTTTCTTCGCGTGACGTTTCACAGCAGAAGCTTTAGCGCGCTTACGTTCGGTCGTTGGTTTTTCATAGAACTCACGACGACGAACTTCAGCCAGAACACCTGCTTTCTCGCATGAACGCTTGAAGCGACGCAGTGCTACGTCGAACGGCTCGTTTTCACGTACTTTAATTACCGGCATGTAACTCTCACCTTTAATAAATTCGGTTTGCCGCTGGCATCAACGCCAGCTTATTTCAAAATGGTGCGGAATTTTACTGCAATTGCTGCTGCTTTGTAAAGCACCGAAGCGATTTTGAAAGGGACTTTTATAAGGAAAGGGAGTATACACGAGGCAACTTCTTTGGGCGAACAAAGTTTTACATCAACCCGCATTGGTCCTACACTGCGCGGTATTGAAACGAGGTAAAACAAGTCATGCGTGTACTGGGTATTGAAACATCCTGCGATGAAACCGGCATCGCCATTTACGACGACGAAAAAGGTCTGTTAGCCAACCAACTGTATAGTCAGGTGAAATTGCATGCTGATTACGGTGGAGTGGTGCCTGAATTGGCCTCTCGCGACCACGTGCGTAAAACCGTTCCGCTGATTCAGGCGGCGTTAAAAGAAGCGGGTTTAACGGCGAAAGATATCGATGCGGTGGCCTATACCGCCGGTCCTGGTCTGGTTGGCGCACTGTTGGTTGGCGCAACTATTGGACGTTCGTTGGCGTTTGCGTGGGATGTTCCGGCCATTCCGATTCATCATATGGAAGGTCATCTTTTAGCGCCTATGCTGGAAGAAAACCCACCTGAATTCCCATTTGTTGCCCTTCTGGTGTCTGGCGGACATACACAGTTGATTAGCGTGACGGGGATTGGCGAGTATGCGTTGCTCGGAGAGTCCATTGATGATGCAGCCGGTGAAGCGTTTGATAAAACCGCCAAGCTGCTAGGTCTGGATTATCCTGGCGGCCCGATGTTGTCTAAGCTGGCTGCGCAGGGCGTCGAAAAACGTTTTATCTTCCCGCGACCCATGACCGATCGCCCAGGGCTGGATTTCAGCTTCTCGGGCCTGAAAACCTTTGCGGCTAACACGATTCGCAATAACGAAAATGACGATCAGACCCGTGCAGATATCGCCCGTGCCTTTGAAGATGCGGTGGTGGATACACTGATGATTAAGTGCAAACGCGCGTTGGATCAGACCGGTTTTAAACGTCTGGTGATAGCAGGCGGCGTGAGCGCTAACCGTACGTTGCGGTCAAAGCTTGCAGAGATGATGCAAAAACGCCACGGCGAAGTGTTCTACGCTCGTCCAGAATTTTGCACCGATAACGGTGCAATGATCGCCTACGCGGGCATGGTGCGGGCCAAAGCGGGTGCAACGGCGGATTTGAGCGTTTCCGTGCGTCCTCGCTGGCCGCTGGCAGAGCTGCCTGCGGCATAATCCCTCGTCCTGGCTCTCTCCCCCATTAGGGGAGAGAGAACTTTACGACTATACCCGCAGCATGCCTTTCTCTTCGATAAACGCAATAATGTTCGCCAGCCCATCGCCCACTTTTAAATTGGTAAACGTCCACGGACGCTCGCCGCGCATGCGGTTGGTATCACGCTCCATCACGTCTAAAGATGCTCCCACGTACGGTGCCAGATCGGTTTTGTTGATCACCAGAAAATCGGATTTGGTGATCCCTGGCCCGCCTTTGCGGGGGATTTTTTCGCCTTCCGCCACGTCGATAACGTAAATCGTCAGATCCGCCAATTCAGGGCTAAAGGTGGCGCTCAGGTTGTCGCCGCCGCTTTCGACAAAGATCAGATCCAGATTGCCGAATTTCTCGCTCAACGCTTCAACCGCCGCCAGATTCATGGAGGCATCTTCACGGATGGCGGTATGCGGACAGCCGCCCGTTTCCACGCCAACGATGCGATCCGGCTCCAGTGCGCCCGCTTCGGTAAGAATGCGCTGATCTTCCTTGGTGTAGATATCGTTGGTGACAACCGCCAGTTGATAAGAATCGCGCATCGCTTTACATAGCGCTTCCAGCAGTGCGGTTTTGCCCGAACCCACCGGGCCGCCTACGCCAACGCGTAGGGGATGTTTGTAATCAGACATTGTGGATCCTCATGATCGAAATAACCGTGAATATTGCGTTTCGTGTCGCGCGGAGGCGATAGCGGAGAGCGGCGTTGCTGCCCCCAGGTCGTCATCTGCGCGTAAAAAAGCCTGTTCGAATCCGGTGGCAAAATGGTCGCTCAGTTCGATAATCAACAGTTGCGCGGCTTGTTGTCCAAACGGCACCAGCTTGACGCCTGCCATGACGGCGCTTTCGATCCAGCTGTAGCCAAGGCTGAGCGCCAGTTCACGTACGTTAATTCCCCAACGCACGCCGAGCCACGCCATGCCGCACAGCTGGCTTTGCGCAAAGAGTGGTAGCCAGTCGGGCGGGCATTCAGGCTCCCAGCTTTTAATCAGCCGGGTAAAGGCCGCGCCGCGATTACGCTCTTCTTCACGTAGCTCGCGCGTTTCACGACAGGCGAGCAGATACGCCGTCCAGCGCCGTGCGGTCGCGATGTCGTTCTGCTCGCAAGCGTGATACAGACGGATGAAAAGCGGCAAATCAACGCAGAAAAAACTGTGCTCCATCTGCTGAATTTGCCAGTCCCTGAACTGAACAGCGGTGGTAAGCCAGCCCGCTTCTACCGCCCATTCCAGCCCCTGGGACCAGGTGAATGAGCCCACCGGCAGGCTGCTGCTGGAAAGCTGCATCAGGCGCAACTGCTGGCGGTTGTGTTCCATTTTATTCCTAATGTGAATGCGCGTGAGAATGACCGTGAGCGTCGCTGGTATAGGCTCCGGCTTCTGGCTCAAAGGGCAGATGCGCAAACGTCACGTCGAGGGCGAACTGGCGCAGCATGTCATCCAGGACGTGATCGTGGTGATAGCGCAGTTCGCCGGGCATGATTTGCAGCGGAACGTGGCGGTTGCCCAGGTGATAGCAGGCGCGGGCGAGCAGGTACGGATCCGTGCAGCGCACGACCGACACGGATTCTGGGGCGGCGATCACTTTGATCACTTCGCTACCGTCCTCTGTCGTCAGTAGATCGCCGCCGCGCAGCAGCAGGCCGCGAGGAAGCATCAGGCCCGCTTCGCGCCCGTCGTCCAGTTCCACTCTGGCGCGGCTTTTAACCCGCACGTCAATCGGCAGCGTAACGCTGGCGGTGATAGGGTGCGCGTGGTCAAGGCGTTGGGTTAGGGTAATCATCGTCGCTCCTCAGAACAGAAAATAACGTTGCGCCATCGGCAACACGTCTGCCGGTTCGCTGGTAATCAGTTCACCGTCGATACGCACCTCGTAGGTTTGGGCATCAACGGTGATATTCGGTTGCAGGCTGTTGTGGATCATGTCGGCTTTTTTTACCGTGCGGCAGCCTTTCACGACGGCGATGCTGCTTTGCAGATTGAGCTGCTGCGGGATGCCGTTATCGCGGGCAGTCTGCGAGACAAACGTCAGGCGCGTGGCATGACGCGCCGCGCCCAGCGAGCCAAACATCGGACGGTAATGCACCGGCTGCGGCGTTGGGATTGACGCATTGATGTCACCCATT
Organism: Enterobacter sp.; assembly: GCA_022649305.1. Taxonomy (GTDB): domain Bacteria; phylum Pseudomonadota; class Gammaproteobacteria; order Enterobacterales; family Enterobacteriaceae; genus Enterobacter. Next base: position 103,975 of record JALCNW010000003.1, on the reverse strand, counting down.
GGCGCACAGGCAATCATCCCACCTTTAACGATAGTGGCTGGCTTCACGCCAAAGAACGCCGGAGACCAGACCACCAGATCCGCCAGCTTGCCTGCTTCGATGGACCCAACTTCATGCGCGACGCCGTGGGTTAACGCCGGGTTGATGGTGTATTTGGCGACGTAGCGCTTCACGCGAAAGTTATCGTTATCCCCGGACTCTTCCGCCAGCGGCCCGCGCTGAACCTTCATGCGGTGCGCGACTTGCCAGGTGCGGATGATCACTTCACCTACGCGGCCCATCGCTTGGGAATCGGACGAGGTCAGAGAGAACGCGCCAATATCATGCAGTACATCTTCAGCGGCGATGGTTTCCCGGCGAATGCGCGATTCGGCAAAGGCCACGTCTTCGGCGATATCCGGATCGAGGTGATGGCATACCATCAGCATATCCAGATGCTCGTCGATGGTATTTACCGTGTAGGGCAGCGTTGGGTTGGTGGAGGACGGCAAAATATTGGGGTGCGCGCAGGCGGTGATAATGTCCGGCGCATGGCCGCCACCTGCACCTTCGGTATGAAAGGTATGTATGGTCCGTCCGCCAATCGCAGCCAGCGTGTCCTCTACAAACCCGGCTTCGTTCAATGTGTCGCTGTGCAGCGCCACCTGAATATCCATCTCTTCGGCAACGCTGAGTGCGCAGTCGATCGTCGCAGGCGTTGATCCCCAGTCTTCGTGGATTTTCAGGCCAATCGCCCCAGCGGCGATTTGTTCGCGCAGGGCTTCAGGATTGGATCCGTTGCCTTTACCGAGCAGGCCGATGTTCACCGGTAACGTATCGGCGGCCTGTAGCATGCGCGCGATATACCACGGTCCTGGCGTGCAGGTGGTGGCGTTGGTACCTGCCGCCGGACCGGTACCGCCGCCGATCATCGTGGTGACGCCAGAAACCAGCGCCTCTTCTGCCTGCTGCGGGCAGATCCAGTGGATATGAGTGTCGATCCCGCCTGCCGTGACGATCTTGCCTTCGGCAGCGATCACTTCTGTTGCCGCACCGATTGGGATCGTCACGCCGGGTTGAATATCCGGGTTCCCGGCTTTGCCGACGGCGAAGATCCGCCCGTTTTTCACGCCGATATCGGCTTTCACGATCCCCCAGTGATCGACGATCAACGCATTGGTCAGCACCAAATCCACGCACTCTGCGGCGATCATTTGCCCCTGGCCCATGCCGTCGCGGATCACTTTCCCACCGCCGAATTTCACCTCTTCACCGTAAATCGTGAGATCGTTTTCGACCTCTATCCACAGATCGGTATCGGCCAGTCTCACCTTATCGCCGGTGGTTGGACCGAACATATCGGCATACGCCTGACGCGAGATTTCAGCCATGGTTTACCTCGCCCATTACGTCGCCGCGAAAACCGAAAATGCGCTGTGCGCCAGCGATTAGAACCAGTGTGACCTCACGTTTTTGTCCTGGCTCGAAACGCACGGCGGTACCGGCGGGAATATTCAGTCGATAGCCTTTGGTCGCTTCTCGATTGAATTTAAGCGCCGGGTTCACTTCGTAAAAATGATAGTGCGATCCCACCTGGATTGGCCTGTCGCCGTGGTTTTCGACGATCGTGCGCTGCGTTTCACGTCCCACGTTAATGGCGATCTGCCCTGGTTTGATCTGATATTCTCCTGGGATCATCGGGTTCCCCTACACGATCGGATTGTGAACGGTGACAAGCTTGGATCCATCCGGGAAGGTCGCTTCCACCTGAATATCCGGAATCATCTCCGGCACGCCTTCCATTACCTGTGGGCGCGTCAGCACGTGACGGCCCGCTTCCATCAGGTGCGCCACGGTTTGCCCGTCGCGCGCGCCTTCCATAATAAAGGCGCTAATCAACGCCACCGATTCCGGGTAGTTGAGTTTTACGCCGCGTGCGAGTCGCCGCTCCGCTACCAGCGCGGCAGTAAACAGCAACAGCTTGTCTTTTTCTCTGGGGGTCAGTTCCATAACGGCTCTCTCAGGTCTGCCAGATTCGGGGAGGGTGAGGGGCTTTCGCCATGACGTGCGGGCGCAGGTATTGCCAGATATCGCGCATCGCTTTCTGACAAATCAGGTTGTCGTGAGCAAGAAAACGCAGTGACAGCAGGTTATCGGTGAGCGTCGCGCCAGCGAAATTTTCTAATGTTGCCAGTCTTTCCCGCACGCCTTCGAGCAGCGTATCGTTTGCCGGATAACACAGCAGTGTGCCGATCCAGGGGTGCTCAGCCACCGAAGCCAGATTGCCATCGGACAGATGCTGGCGTTCAATCAACAGCGGTTCGTTGTCGATCCACACCTCAAGTCGGCTTTCGATTGTGCCGTGGCTAAAGGTTTCGTTGATGACCGGTCGGCCCAGGCAAAACAGCTCCCAGGCCAGCAACGTACTGGAATGATGCAGATGAAATACAGAACGCAGCGCGGCGTGAGCACCTGGGAAAAAAATAGTGTCCTGCGGCAGCCATTCCAGCATCGCGTCTTCTTCTATAAAGAAGCATTGATTCAGACGGGCCTGCGGACCGCTGCTGCGATAGAACTTGCTGGCACCGGGCATGGTGATCAGCACCTGGCTTTGAGGATCAAGCTGGACGGAAATATTTAGCTCATCACCACCGACAATCCCGCCCGGAGGATGCAGCAGATAGAGATGACAGGTCTGATCTTCCGGGTAAAACGGACGCTGAACGGTGAGGGGACCGACGTGACGCGCTGACTGCAAAAGGGTTTTTTCAGGGGTGTAGGAGAACTGCAACGCAAGCGATGCCTGCCAGCCGTGGGTGTGCTTTTTTGCTGGAGAGCCCTGCAAGATTTAGCCCCTGTGAACGCATTCTCGAATGTTCCGAGTATGGATCAGCTACAGGCGTTTTTTGTCATAGGAAAAGCTGATGATGCGGCGGGGAAGTGATAAGCAAAGGCCCGAACGCGCCGGGCGTTATTCTTTCTTTTTTCTCTTGAGCTTGGTCCAGATTTTCGTTTCCTGACGACGCCATAAACGTTGAATATTGTCATGGTGGCGCAGCAAAATCAGGCAGGAAAGCATCGAAACGGGGAAGGTGAACTGGGGCTTGAACCACCAGACGTAGAACGGCGCGATCAGCGCGCTAACAATCGCGCCCAGCGACGAGTAGCCGCTCAATAACACGGTCAGCAGCCAGGTGCCAGCCATGACGCCTGTTAAATCCCAGCCGATAGGGGCGATGGCGCCAAAGGCCGTGGCAACGCCTTTACCGCCTTTAAAGCCAAAGAATGCTGGCCAAATGTGGCCCAGACAGGCGGCGATGGCGATAAGCCCCAGCCAAAATGGGGTTACGCCCAGAGCGTAAGCGCCCCAGACGGGAAGCATTCCTTTCAGAACATCAAAAATCAAAACCGCTACGGCTGCTCCCTTGCCGCCAATTCGAAGTACATTGGTCGCCCCTGGATTCCCGGAACCACTGACACGAGGGTCAGGCAGTCCGGCGATGCGGCAGACCAGAATGGCGCTGGAGATTGAGCCGCAAAGGTAAGCGAGGAAGATCATTCCAGGCGCGATTGCACTCATAACGCTGTTCCGTTTTGAAAATGTATCTGTATTCTCTGCATCTGTGGATAATACGCATAATTCGCCGGAAGTGGTATCCGGTTTAGCCAAAAACCAGGCAGGTCGTGATGGATATTGTATTTATAGAGCAACTTTCGGTAATCACCACAATTGGTGTTTATGACTGGGAACAGACCATCGAGCAGAAGCTGGTGTTCGATATCGAAATGGGCTGGGACAACCGCCTGTCCGCTAAAAGTGACGATGTGAAAGATTGTCTGAGCTATGCGGATATCAGCGAAGCGGTCGTCAACCACGTTGAGGGGCAGCGTTTTGCGCTGGTGGAGCGCGTGGCGGAAGAGGTGGCTGATCTGCTGCTTAGCCGCTTCGATTCGCCATGGGTGCGCATCAAACTCAGCAAGCCCGGTGCGGTGGCGCGAGCGACAAATGTCGGCGTCATTATTGAGCGTGGCCAAAATCTTAAAGGACATCATTAACGTCATCATTGCTAAACCATTTTCGGTTATACCGGTCTTAAAGCTGTATCTTTCGCGGCGTCCCTTGAGGTCAGCCGTTTTTTACATTTTTATAAGGGTTTATTAGATGAGCGATATGCACTCGCTGCTGGTGGCGGCAATTCTGGGTGTGGTCGAAGGATTGACGGAGTTCTTGCCTGTTTCCAGTACCGGACACATGATCATCGTCGGTCATTTGCTGGGTTTTGAGGGAGAGACAGCCAAGACGTTTGAGGTGGTCATTCAGTTAGGCTCTATTCTGGCCGTGGTCGTGATGTTCTGGCGACGTCTGTTCGGCTTAATCGGTATTCATTTTGGCCGTCCGCCGCAGCATGAAGGCGAAGGCAAAGGCCGTCTGACGCTGATTCATATCCTGCTGGGTATGATTCCGGCGGTGGTACTTGGGTTAATTTTCCACGACGCCATTAAATCACTGTTTAATCCGATCAACGTGATGTACGCGCTGGTCGTGGGCGGTGTGCTGCTGATTGTCGCAGAATTGCTAAAACCGAAAGAGCCGAAAGCACCGGGCCTGGACGATATGACCTACCGTCAGGCGTTTATGATTGGCTGCTTCCAGTGTCTGGCGCTGTGGCCGGGCTTCTCTCGCTCGGGGGCGACGATTTCTGGCGGGATGCTCATGGGCGTGAGCCGCTATGCCGCGTCGGAGTTCTCTTTCCTGCTGGCCGTGCCAATGATGATGGGCGCGACGGCACTGGATCTTTATAAGAGCTATCACTTCCTGACAGTCGGCGATATTCCGATGTTCGCAGTAGGCTTTGTGACCGCCTTCATCGTGGCGTTAGTTGCTATCAAAACCTTCCTGCAAATCATCAAACGTATCTCGTTTATTCCGTTCGCCATCTACCGCTTTATCGTGGCGGCAGCGGTTTACGTGGTCTTCTTCTGACCGACGGCCCTCAGTCTTTAGGCTGAGGGCAACGCTTTTCCTTCCAGTCTGTGACCGCCTGAATCCGCCGCTTTGTTAACTCTTCTCGAATTTCGGGCCCTTTAAACCCTGCCTCGACGACCTCTTTTGTCGGTACTGCTTTCGCAATGTCCCAGGCTTCGCGTAGCAAACGCCCTTGCGGATAATCGCAAGCCTCAAATCCGGTGCGCCCGCGTACGTCCGCTTCGCTGGTGAGCGCAATTTGCTCTACGCGCTGTGGCTTGCGCCAGGCGTCAATGCTGTCGAACAGCCTCACGATGGTGGCGGGTTTGAGAATGGGGAAGGTATGGATAAGGTCGTGGAACTCGGCGACCAGTTTTGCCAGATCGCGAATGTCGTTAGGCACGCGCAGGCGCTGGCAAATGCCTTCAACCAGCTTTACGCCCGCCGGGCCGTGCCCATGGTGGCGTGGCCACATCTCTTTCGGCGTTAAGCCTTTACCCAAATCGTGACACAGCGTAGCAAAACGTACGTCAACCTCCGGGCTGAGCATGGCGGCCATGCTCAGCGTCATCAGCGTGTGGATGCCAGTGTCGATTTCCGGGTGCCATTTCGCGGGCGCGGGCACGCCAAACAGCATGTCGATTTCGGGGAACAAGACCTTAAGCGCGCCGCAGTCGCGAAGCACCTGGAAAAAGACCTGCGGATTGCGAGTGCTCAGCGCATTTTCCGTCTCTTTCCACACGCGTTCCGGCGTGAGGTGTTCCAGCTCGCCAGCCTCTGTCATCGCCGTCATCAACGCCATGGTTTCGTCGGCAATGCGGAAACTCAGATGAGCGTAGCGTGCAGCGAACCGCGCCACGCGCAGGACGCGCAGCGGATCTTCTGAAAAAGCAGGGGAGACGTGACGTAGAATTCGGTTATGCAGATCGTCCTGGCCGCCGTAAGCGTCGATGATAGTGCCGTTATCATCCTGCGCCAGGGCGTTGACTGTCAGGTCACGGCGCAGTAAATCTTGCTCCAGCGTGACGTCTGGCGCGGCGTAGCAGGTAAAGCCGGTATAACCGAAACCGGCTTTGCGCTCGGTTCGTGCCAGAGCGTACTCTTCACGGCTTTTGGGATGAAGGAACACGGGAAAATCGCGGCCTACCTGCTGGTAGCCCGCATTAAGCATTTCCTCCGGTGTGGCACCCACCACGACCCAATCTTTATCTTTGACCGGTAAGCCTAATAACGCATCACGTACCGCACCACCGACCAGATAAATCTTCACAACTGAACTCCCGTCTTCTCTTAATCGCAAGATAATACGTAAGTCTGGCAGAGAAGACGAATTAGTTCATCCAGCGGTCTTTACGCTTACGGCTTGGGATCAGGAGCGGCAATACCAGACCGAGCACCAGACCGACGCCCAACACGCCGCCGCCATACATAAACCACTGCATGATGATGGTGCGCTGTTTGTCATCGAGCTGAAGATTAGCGGCGCTGACTTTTTTCTGCGCGACAATCAGCTCGTTTTTCAGCTTCTGATTCTCTTCTTTCAAGCCGTTGATCACCCCGTCACTCTGCGCCACTTTCTGCTGCATTTCAGCGGTGCGCTGGTTCCAGGTGGTGTCGATGTTGGTCAGCTTGTCGGTCAGGGTTTTCACCTGATTTTCCAGATCCGGTACGCGAGTACGCAGGCTAGGTACGTTGCTTAATTCTTTAAGGGGGATCCAGGACGTACGGCCGGTGCTGTCGCGAACCTGACCATAGTTAGTATCCTGGTTAGTCTGGAGCAGAACGACTTCCTCGCCGGCATTAACCGTACCCACGAGGCGATAACTATCTCCAGGGCCGCTGCGTACCCAGGTGTTTAATTCGTCGGAAACGTAACGTTTCTCTTCAGCATGGACCACGGTTGCAGCGCTAAAAGCAAGTAAAGTGAGTCCAATCAGGCGTAATTTAAGCATCATTAGTCGTTATTTTCATAAAAAGTGGAACGATAGTAGTGGCAACAGTGTCTCCACGCAAAGCATTCGTCAGCAATCAGAATCATCTGTGTCACTACTCCACATATTTACGCCCGTCAAATTGCTCATTGCGTGGCAATTTGGCGCAAAATACTATGTACTGACAAATAAATGGCGAGGAAGTTCGCCTTCATTGATGCGTCTGTGACGCAACCATAAGTAGAAATCTATGGCTCAAGAAATCGAATTAAAATTTATCGTCGAAAAAGACAGCGTTGATGCGCTGCGAACTCATCTTCATTCGTTGTCCGGTGAGCACCATGAACCGGTGCAATTGCTGAACATCTATTATGAAACGCCGGATAACTGGCTGCGACGCCATGATATGGGGCTGCGCATTCGCGGCGCGAACGGGCGCTTTGAAATGACGATGAAAATCGCCGGGCGCGTGGTGGGCGGGTTGCATCAGCGTCCGGAATACAATATCGACATTGAAAAGCCAGAGCTGGATCTGTCACGTTTCCCGACGGAAGTGTGGCCGGACGGTGAACTGCCCGAAGACTTGTCCACTGAGGTTCAACCGCTGTTCAGCACCGATTTCTGGCGCGAGAAATGGCTGGTTAATGAGGGTAAAAGCCGCATTGAGATTGCCCTCGATCTTGGTGAAGTGAAAGCGGGGGCGTTCCAGGAGCCAATTTGTGAGCTGGAACTGGAACTGCTGGAAGGCAATACCGATGATGTACTCAAGCTGGCGCGTAAGCTGGTGGGGCAGTCGGGTTTGCGTCAGGGCAGCCTGAGCAAGGCCGCTCGTGGCTATCACCTGGCGGCCGGAGATGCACCACGGGTCATCAAGCCGACAATGATTCTGAGCGTTGCACCAAAGGCCAGCGTCGAGCTTGGGTTTGAAGCTGCGCTGGAGCTGGCTCTCAGCCAGTGGCAGTACCACGAAGAGTTGTGGGTGCGCGGTGTGAAGGACGCAAAAGCGCACGTGCAGGCGGCGATTGGGCTGGCGCGAAACGCGCTGGTGGTGTTTGGCGGGATTGTTCCGCGTAAAGCGAGCACTCACTTACGTGACCTGCTGACGCAGACTGAAGCACTGATGGCGACTGACGTTTCCGCGCAGACTGTGGCCTATAGCCCACAAAATGCAGCGGCAAAACTGGCGTTGACCGAGTTCCTGGTCACGCGCGGCTGGCAGAGTTTCCTGGACGATAAAGCGCAGAAAAAAATCGCCGAATCGTTTAAGCGTTTCTCGGATATTCACATGTCGCGCAGCGCTGCCGAACTGAGAACTATTTTCGATCGCCCGCTTGGCGACCAGTATAGCGATCAGCTGATTCGCCTGAAGCGCGATATCGACAGCATTTTACTGCTGGCGGGCACCTATCAGGGCGTAAAAGCGCAGGCGTGGCTGGAGAACTGGCAGGGTCTTTACCATGCCATCGAAACGCGCCAGCGTATTGAAATTGAACATTTCCGTAATGAGGCTATTTCTCAGGAGCCTTTCTGGCTGCACAGCGGAAAACGCTAACTCAGGCAAGGAACCCCATAATGCCGCTTTCTTCACAGTTACAGCAGCAATGGCAGACGGTTTGTGAGCGTCTGCCGGAATCGTTACCCGCTTCATCGTTAAGCGAGCAGGCGCAGCAAGTGCTCACTTTTAGTGATTTTGTGCAGGAGAGCATTTGCGCCAATCCCGACTGGCTGGCAGAGCTTGATGCCGCGCCGCCTCTGGCGGACGAGTGGCAGCTTTATGCCCGGTGGCTAAACGATGCGCTGGTCGACGTCGCGGATGAAACGACGCTGATGCGCGTGCTGCGCCAGTTCCGTCGCCGGGTGATGGTCCGAATTGCCTGGGCGCAGTCGCTGGAACTGGTGAGTGAAGAAAGTACGTTACAGCAGCTCAGTTGCCTGGCGGAGACGCTGATTGTGGCGGCGCGAGACTGGCTGTACGACGCCTGCTGCAAAGAGTGGGGAACGCCATGCAGTGAGGAAGGCACGCCGCAGCCGCTGATGATCTTAGGCATGGGCAAGCTGGGCGGCGGCGAGCTGAATTTCTCGTCTGATATTGACCTGATCTTCGCCTGGCCGGAAAAAGGCACCACGCGCGGTGGCCGTCGCGAACTGGACAACGCTCAATTTTTTACCCGGCTCGGCCAGCGTCTGATTAAAGTGCTGGATCAGCCCACGCAGGATGGCTTTGTCTATCGCGTCGATATGCGCTTGCGTCCCTTTGGTGACAGCGGTCCGCTGGTGCTGAGCTATGCCGCGCTGGAAGATTATTACCAGGAGCAGGGACGCGACTGGGAGCGCTATGCCATGGTCAAAGCGCGCATTATGGGCGACAACGGCGATGGGTACGCGAACGAGCTGCGTGCCATGCTGCGTCCGTTCATCTTCCGCCGCTATATCGATTTCAGCGTGATCCAGTCGCTGCGTAATATGAAAGGGATGATTGCGCGCGAGGTGCGCCGGCGCGGGTTGAAGGACAACATTAAACTTGGGGCGGGCGGGATTCGCGAAATCGAATTTATCGTCCAGGTATTCCAGCTAATTCGCGGTGGACGCGAGCCGTCATTGCAATCTCGCTCCCTGTTGCCAACGCTGACGGCCATTGAGCAGCTCCATCTGTTGCCTGAAGGCGACGCGCAAACCCTGCGCACGACCTATCTTTATCTGCGTCGTCTGGAAAACTTGTTACAAAGCATCAATGACGAACAAACCCAAACGCTGCCGGGCGATGACCTGAATCGCGCGCGTCTGGCCTGGGGCATGCGCGTGGACGACTGGGCGGCGCTGACCGAGCAGCTAGAAGCGCATATGGCCGGCGTGCGCCGTATCTTTAACGATCTGATTGGCGATGATGAAAGTGAGTCGCAGGATGACCCGCTATCTGAACACTGGCGCGAGCTATGGCAGGATGCCTTGCAAGAAGATGACACCACGCCGGTTCTGGCTCATCTGAGCGATGACGATCGTCACCGGGTGGTGGCGCTGATTGCCGATTTCCGTCTGGAGCTTAACAAGCGCGCTATCGGCCCGCGTGGACGGCAGGTGCTTGACCATCTGATGCCACATTTGCTGAGCGACGTGTGCTCGCGTGCTGATGCGCCGATTCCGTTATCGCGCTTAACGCCGCTTCTCACCGGCATTATTACGCGGACAACCTATCTTGAGTTGCTGAGCGAATTCCCCGGTGCGCTTAAACATCTGATCTCACTGTGTGCCGCGTCACCGATGGTGGCGAGCAAGCTGGCACGCTATCCGCTTCTGTTAGATGAGCTGCTGGATCCGAACACGCTGTATCAACCCACGGCGACGGATGCTTATCGCGACGAGCTGCGTCAGTATTTGCTGCGCGTACCGGAAGACGACGAAGAACAACAGCTTGAAGCACTGCGCCAGTTCAAGCAGGCGCAAATGCTGCGTGTGGCAGCGGCTGATATCGCCGGAACCTTGCCGGTGATGAAAGTGAGCGATCATCTGACCTGGCTTGCCGAAGCCATTATTGATGCGGTTGTTCAGCAGGCGTGGGGGCAGATGGTGACGCGTTACGGCCAGCCAAAACATCTGGCCGATCGCGAAGGGCGTGGTTTTGCCGTGGTCGGTTACGGCAAACTGGGCGGCTGGGAGCTTGGATACAGCTCCGATCTGGATCTGATCTTCCTGCACGATTGTCCGGTTGACGTGATGACCGACGGCGAGCGTGAGATTGACGGGCGTCAGTTCTATCTGCGTCTTGCGCAGCGCATTATGCATTTATTCAGTACCCGCACGTCATCCGGCATTTTGTATGAGGTGGATGCACGTCTGCGTCCGTCCGGTGCGGCAGGCATGTTAGTCACTTCCACGGAGTCGTTTAGCGATTATCAGCAAAACGAAGCCTGGACGTGGGAGCATCAGGCGCTGGTCCGCGCCCGCGTGGTGTATGGCGACCCGCAATTAAAAATGCAGTTCGACGTGATTCGTCGTGATGTGCTGACCGCCGTGCGCGAACGCGAAACGTTACAGACCGAAGTGCGTGAGATGCGCGAGAAAATGCGCGCGCATCTCGGCAATAAACATCGCGATCGTTTCGACATTAAGGCAGATGAAGGCGGTATTACGGATATTGAGTTTATTACCCAGTATCTGGTGCTCTGCCATGCGCACGATAAACCGAAGCTGACGCGTTGGTCTGATAACGTGCGCATTCTGGAACTGTTGGCGCAAAACGACATTATGGATGAGCAGGACGCGCAGGCGTTAACCCGCGCGTATACGACGCTTCGGGATGAACTGCATCATCTGGCATTACAGGAACAGCCGGGCCATGTGGCGCTAGAGTGCTTTACCCACGAGCGTGAGCTTGTGCGCAGCTGCTGGCAGAAGTGGCTGGTGGACCGTGCGTAACACCACAAGTGTGATATTATCGCGCGCAAATTGTGAACCTTTCTGGAGTCAGGAATGAAAGTAACACTGCCAGAGTTTGAACGTGCTGGAGTTATGGTTGTTGGGGATGTGATGCTGGACCGTTACTGGTATGGGCCAACCAGCCGTATCTCCCCGGAAGCACCGGTACCTGTGGTGAAGGTCGATACCATTGAAGAACGTCCAGGCGGCGCGGCGAACGTGGCGATGAACATTGCCTCTCTGGGCGCGCATTCGCGTCTGGTCGGGCTGACCGGCATTGATGACGCGGCGCGTGCGCTGAGCAAAACGCTGGCTGACGTGAACGTGAAGTGTGACTTTGTTTCTGTTCCGACGCATCCGACCATTACCAAACTCCGCGTGCTTTCGCGTAACCAGCAGCTGATTCGCCTCGATTTTGAAGAGGGCTTTGAGGGCGTGGATCCTCAGCCGTTGCACGATCGTATCAGCCAGGCACTGGGCAGTATTGGCGCACTGGTGCTGTCTGATTATGCTAAAGGCGCGCTGGCGAGCGTACAGCAGATGATTCAGCTGGCACGTCAAGCGGGTGTTCCGGTCCTAATCGATCCGAAGGGTACCGAGTTTGAACGCTATCGTGGTGCAACGTTGCTGACGCCGAATCTGTCTGAATTCGAAGCGGTGGCTGGCAAGTGTAAAAACGAAGAAGATCTCGTTGAACGTGGCATGAAAATTATCGCCGATTTCGAACTTTCTGCTCTGTTGGTCACACGTTCCGAACAGGGTATGACGTTGCTGCAACCCGGCAAAACGCCTCTGCATATGCCCACTCAGGCGCAGGAAGTGTATGACGTGACCGGTGCCGGTGATACGGTGATTGGCGTGCTTGCAGCAACGCTGGCGGCGGGTAATTCGCTGGAAGAAGCGTGCTACTTTGCTAATGCCGCCGCAGGTGTGGTGGTTGGCAAACTGGGTACGTCTACCGTGTCGCCGATTGAACTGGAAAACGCAGTACGTGGCCGTGCCGATACCGGTTTTGGCGTGATGAGCGAAGATGAGTTAAAAGTCGCTGTCGCGGCGGCGCGCAAGCGTGGCGAGAAAGTGGTGATGACCAACGGCGTGTTTGATATTTTGCATGCTGGGCACGTCTCTTATCTGGCAAATGCACGTAAGCTGGGCGATCGTCTGATTGTCGCAGTGAACAGCGATGCTTCCACCAAACGTCTGAAAGGCGAAACGCGTCCGGTGAACCCGCTTGAGCAACGTATGATCGTGCTCGGTGCGCTGGAAGCCGTGGACTGGGTTGTCTCGTTTGAAGAAGACACGCCGCAGCGTCTGATTGCAGGCATTTTGCCCGATCTACTGGTGAAAGGCGGGGATTACAAGCCGGAACAGATCGCGGGCAGTGAAGAGGTATGGGCCAACGGCGGTGAAGTGATGGTGCTCAACTTTGAGGACGGGTGTTCAACCACCAACATCATTAAGAAGATCCAGAAGGACAGTTAGTAAGTAAAAAACGGGCCAACGGCCCGTTTTTTAATGTTTATTCCTGGCCGTCAACCGGTGGAATAGCCGGAGCCGGTTTGACTTCAGCTGTCGCATTACGGTTTTCCAGATCGGTCAAACGCTGTTCCAACAGAGCCAGCTTTTCGCGGGTGCGCAGCAGCACCTGCGTCTGTACATCAAACTCTTCGCGACTCACCAGATCAAGACGCGTCAACTGTGACTGCAGTACCTGACGGATTTTCTTCTCGACATCATCACCAAACTCACGAATCCCCTTCGGCATGGATTCATGGACCTGACGCGCAATTTGTTCAATTTTTTTCGGGTCAATCATTGTGGTTTCCCTTGATGAAAAGGTGTTAACGACCATTGTAGCCTGTAACGTCACGGCATAAACAAGATTTGTTTGAAGCTTATGCATTGCCCAGGGTAATCAATAGCGTTATAGTTATCTCGCTTATTCTCAGGGCGGGGCGAAATTCCCCACCGGCGGTAAATCAGCCTTGCGCTGAAAGCCCGCGAGCGCTTTGGGTGAAAACTCAAAGGTCAGCAGATCCGGTGTAACTCCGGAGCCGACGGTTAGAGTCCGGATGGGAGAGAGTAACGATCCAGTCGGGCACGGCCCGCTCACGTTATTTTTTTGCCGCTTATACGGCGCTCCTAAGACTGCCCTGATTCTGGTAACCATAATGTTAATGAGGTTTTTTTACCATGAATCAGACGCTACTTTCCTCTTTTGGCACTTCAATTGAACGTGTTGAACACGCACTAGATGCTCTGCGCGAAGGCCGCGGTGTGATGGTGCTCGACGATGAAAATCGTGAAAACGAAGGTGATATGATCTTCGCCGCCGAAAACATGACCGTTGAACAGATGGCACTGACCATTCGTCACGGTAGCGGCATCGTTTGCCTGTGTATCAACGAAGAACGTCGTAAACAACTCGATTTGCCGATGATGGTTGAAAACAACACCAGCGCATTCGGCACGGGCTTTACTGTCACTATCGAAGCGGCGCACGGTGTCACTACCGGCGTATCGGCGGCAGACCGTTTGACCACGGTACGCGCGGCAATCGCTGATGGTGCAAAACCATCCGATCTGCATCGTCCAGGCCACGTCTTCCCGCTGCGTGCGCAGTCTGGCGGCGTGTTAACTCGTGGCGGCCACACCGAAGCGACTATCGATCTGGTGACTCTGGCAGGCTTCAAACCTGCTGGTGTACTGTGCGAACTGACCAACGATGACGGCACCATGGCACGTATGCCAGAGTGCGTTACCTTTGCGCGTCTGCATAATATGCCGGTGGTTACGATTGAAGATCTGGTGGAATATCGCCAGGCGCATGAGCGTAAAGCCAGCTGAAAGGCGACGAGTTGATTGATAAAAAAACCGGGAAATTCCCGGTTTTTTTGTTTTTAGTGATAGTTAATCTTAAACAGTACAATGGTTTCAAAAGGACCGGACTGAATCCCTTTTCCCTCAATTTTATATAGAAAAATTATTATGGGTAACATGATAATAACTAATGCTTTATTTTACTCCAGAGTAAACTGAATAAAATTGCAGTGTTAATAATAAGTGAGGTAAGTAAAATTCCGAGGGAATGTGACACCTTCGCAGGGGTAAAGATGCCACAAGACGATCAGCCAATTCCCGCGGCTTGCAACAACACCAGGCTAAAGCCCATGACCGACATTCCACACAGCACACCGTAGCTAGGGTTGTTATTGGGGTCGATCTCTTTTGCCAGAGGCATGAGTTCATCAACCGACAATGCCACCATAATGCCCGCTACCGCCGCCATAATGGCCGCCATAACGATAGGGGAGATTAAGCTTCCCAGTATTAGCCAGGCCAGTACACCACCGAGGATTTCAGCCAATCCTGATACTCCCGCCCAGAAAACAGCGGTGCGTTTCGAGCCCGTCGCGGCATAAACCGGCCCGGCGACGGCAAGTCCTTCAGGAATATTGTGTAATGCCACGGCCAGCGCGATGCCAAAACCCATCTCCAGGTTATTGCTGGCAGTCACATAGGTAGCAACCCCTTCCGGAAAGTTATGCAAGCTGATGCCCAGCGTCAACAAAATAGCGGTGCGCTTAATATTGTGCGGTAACGGCGTGGACTGACTTTGCATCAAATCTTGCGGATGCGCATGGGGTAGCATGCGGTCGAGGGCGAAGTATCCCAGTAACCCGAACACAAACATACCGTAGCCAAGGACGGGCGGCATTCCTTTCGTACCCAGTGCGGCGGGCAGCATTTCCATCAACGAAATGAGCAGCATGATCCCTGCTGCAAAACCAAGAGAAAAGGCCAACACGCGATTAGACGGCTTCTTACCCAGCACGCCGAGAAATGCCCCGATAAACGTCGCGGCACCTGCAAGTAGGGTCAGAATCAAAGGGACTGACATTTACTGCTCCTTATGCTTACCACTATATTCAAATTTCCTGATGATGATCTTCATCGTTATCTGGGTTCATCTTAGAAAGATTGCGCGTAATGTAGAACCATCAAATTGACACTTTCTGTAAGGATATCATCATGACTTCTTCTCGTATGCCAGCACTGTTTTTGGGCCACGGTAGCCCGATGAACGTTCTGGAAGATAACGTCTATACGCGTGCCTGGCGTCATTTGGGCGAGACGTTACCACGTCCGAAGGCGATCGTGGTGGTGTCTGCACACTGGTTTACGCGTGGCACTGGCGTGACGGCAATGGAAGCCCCAAAAACCATTCATGATTTTGGCGGTTTTCCGCAGGCGCTGTATGACACCCATTACCCTGCACCAGGCTCACCGGCGCTGGCACAACAGTTAGTTGATCTTCTTTCACCCGTACCGGTCACGCTGGATAAAGAAGCCTGGGGATTTGACCACGGCTCATGGGGCGTGCTGATAAAAATGTACCCGGATGCCGATATTCCGATGGTACAACTGAGTATCGACAGCACCAAACCGGCGGCATGGCATCTTGAAATGGGCCGCAAGCTGGCAAAATTACGCGATGAAGGCATCATGCTGGTCGCGAGCGGTAACGTGGTGCATAACCTGCGCACGGCCCGCTGGCATGGCGAAAACACGGCTTATCCTTGGGCGACGTCTTTTAACGATTTCGTGAAGGATAATTTAACCTGGCGGGGGCCTGCCGAGCAGCACCCGCTGGTGAACTATCTGGATCACGAGGGCGGTTCACTTTCTAACCCGACACCGGAACACTTCCTGCCGCTGCTGTACGTGCTGGGAGCATGGAATGGTGATGAGCCGGTGACAATCCCGGTAGACGGCATTGAGATGGGCAGCTTGAGTATGTTATCGGTGCAGGTGGGTTAGAATTCCTCTCCCGATGGGAGAGGAATCAACGCATTACTCAACAAAAATATGCGGGTAGAAGCGGGACAGATCCTGCGTGATCAGCGCGCGATCTTCGCGAATACCGATCCCTGCAGGCTGATCGTTAATGAGCCAACTTCCGATCAGCACATAGCTGTCGCCAAATTTCGGCAGCGGGTAAAATTCCTGAACGATCATGCCTTCTTCGCCGTAAGGACCTTCCGCTGCTTCCAGCGTTTTACCGTTTTCAATGATTGAAACGTTAGCGCCTTCACGGGAGAAAATCGGCTTCACGACGTATTTATCCATGGGGGGATAATCGTCTTCTGCGAAATAAGCCGCCAGCAGGTTTGGATGGTTCGGGAACATTTCCCACAGCATCGGCAGTAGCGCTTTGTTAGAGATAATGCTCTTCCAGGCAGGCTCCAGCCAGCGAACGCCAGCATCTTCCAGCTTGGTCGAAAACACTTCGCGCAGCATGTATTCCCACGGATAAAGCTTGAACAGGTTACTGATGACCTGGTCTTGCGTATCCGTAAACTGGCCGCGTTCGCCTAAACCGATATCTTCGATATACAAAAATTCAGTCGCGACTTCTGCTTCAGCGGCGCAGTCCTGTAAATACTGAACCGTTCCACGATCTTCGACGGTGTCACGGCAGCAGGCAAGATGCAGCAGATTAAAACCATGCTGTTCGCGCAGCTCGGCAAAACGTTCGATCAGCTTTTCTTGCAGGCTATTGAACTGGTCACTGCCTTCAGGCAAGTTGCCCGCCGCGACCTGATCTTCAAGCCAGATGTACTGGAAGAATGCCGCTTCATACAGCGAGGTTGGCGTATCGGCATTATTTTCCAGCATCTTAGGATCGCCCACGCCATCCCACGCCAGATCGAGGCGTGAATATAATGAAGGCTGTTGGGTTTGCCATGCGTGACGCACAAAACCCCAGGTATGCTTCGGGATGCGGAATTTGGTCATCAGCTCGTCGCTGGCGACCACCTTTTCCACCACCTTCAGGCACATCTGATGTAGTTCGGCAGTCACCTCTTCAAGCTTATCCACCTGAGCGAGCGTGAGCTTGTAGTAGGCATCTTCACACCAGTACGGTTCGCCGTACATGGTGTGGAAGTTAAAACCGTATTCGGTGGCTTTTTCGCGCCAGTCCGGGCGCTCAACAATACTGACTCGTTCCATTATCAGCCGCCCATTGAGCGTGTTGAAGAACCCGTCGCGCTACGCTGCATGGTGGATTGTTTGGCAACAGATTCGCCAAAGCCGCCACGGGTGACCGTGCTGGTGGTCGCCGGTTTTGGCGCCATCGCGGTTTTCGGAACCGTCATGCTGCGGCCTGGCTGTGCCGCACCGTAGTTTTTACCACCTGCATCGGTGTATTTGCCGTAGGCTGGACTTGACGGGTTTTTCGAGCTGAACAGCGGTTGCTGCTGGAAGCCCGCGCCGCCGCTCATCATTCGGCCCATCATGTAGCCTGCCATCAACGGCATCCAGAAGCTGCCGCTGGATTGCGTTTGCGCCTGGTTTTCCGGTGCCATGCCCGCCTGGGCTGGTGCCTGCTGGCACTGGCCTTCACCGAATTCAGCGATACAGTCTTCACGAGATGCATATTTTGGCGCGGTACGTTCAGCTTCTTTCAACGCATTGTTGTAAGCCGTAGTACATTCCGCGCTCTTGCCGGTTGCCGTCGAGCAGTCATCGGCATTTTGGTACATCGAGACCGTTTCGTCGGATTGCTCACAGCCCGCCAGCATAAATACCGCGGTGATCGCCAGTGCGACAGGGGTGAGGTGACGTGCGTTCCAGCTTTTGCGGAACGAAGCGTGATTTATCGTTTTTGTCCGTTTCATTTTTGTCTTCCAGGACCCAGTGGTAGAACGTAGGAAATAAGGCTTAGGATAGAGGATGAGTGGTCGAAAATGAAGCGCAGAGGGGGAGTCAGGGGGATCTTTACGTTGGCTTACGTTCGAATGTGACTTTGCGCCGCGTGGCGATGCGCTGACCGGGCCTACACGATCGTAGGCCCGGTCAGCGAAGTGCCATCGGGCAAGACTTAATTACGGAACGGATTGTTACCGGAGCTGGCAGGCGCGGCGGTACGCGCGGTCGCTGGCTGTGCGGCAGGCGCGCTGTTGTTACCGTCGAAGTTATCAACGGCGGCAACCTGCTGCGGGTTTTCCGGCGCGACGTTTTCTGGCGTCGTAGAGATAGGTTTGCCAAGCGTGCTGTTCAGCATCTGCAGATCCTGCTCGTTGAGCGTACCCAGAGCTTGCTTGATATTCAGCTGGTTAATCAGGTACTGGTAACGCGCGCTGGAGAGCTGCTGTTTCGCGTTGTACAGCGTGGTCGTTGCATCCAACACGTCAACAATCGTACGGGTACCCACTGAATAGCCCGCTTCCATTGCATCCAATGAGCTCTGCGCAGACACAACGGCCTGTTTGTAAGCGTTGATGCCGCTGATAGAGGCATTCACGTTGTTAAAGGAAGAACGTACGGTTTGAACGACGTTACGATGCGCTGTTTCCAGCTGCTCGCTTGCGCCAACAAAGTTGTACTGTGCTTGTTTAACCTGTGAGTTCACCATCCCACCCTGATACAGCGGCATGGAGAAGGACAGTCCGACCTTATTCTGACCCATGTTGCTATCATCGTACTGCGAGGTATTGGTTTTGGAACCACTGTAGCTGGTGTCAGATACGCCGGTGGAAGCGGTTAAACCGATAGTCGGTAAGTGACCATCCTGCGCCTGGCGGATTTGCTCGCGAGCCAGATCCTGGCTCAGACGTGCCTGTAACAGCGCCAGGTTACGGTTTTCAGCTTCTTTCAGCAGCGCATTCACCGCCTGAGGTTTATCCGTTTTGAAGCTGTCAACGTTCAGTGAAGCCAGTTCAGGGTAGTAATTACCGGTCACCTGACGCAGAGATTCGAGTGCGTTATCAAGGTTGTTACGGGCAGTGACTTCGTTCGCCAACACGCTGTCGTATTGTGAGCGGGCATTCTGCACGTCGGTGATCGCCACCAGACCCACGTTGAAGCGCTGGGTGGTTTGATCTAACTGACGGTAAATCGCTTGTTTCTGCGCTTCGGTGTAGGAGAGCGAATCGATCGCGCTCAACACATTAAAATAGGCCGTAGCGGTGTTCAGAATCAACGTTTGCTGGTCGGTCTGATAGGTGACGTCCTGAATACCGGCGCTTTTTTCCTGCAGACTCAGCGCACGCCATTTGGACATATCAAACAAGGTTTGCGTTAATTGCAGGGATGCGCTGGTGGCGTTGGAGTCCACACCGTTTGCATCGCGGAAGCCATTGCTGTAGGTATAATCTGCACCTAAGCCCAATTGCGGCAGCAGTGGACTACGTGCTTCGTTGATTTTTTCGAACGCAGCATCACGGTCGGCAGCTGACTTACGCAGCTCAGGGTTGCCCAGACGTGCTTGCTGATAAACCTGCAACAGGTTTTCTGCCTGGCTCATCGCGCTGAAGCCCGTCAGGCTCAGGCCGATAAGGATGGGGAGCAATTTCTTCATTTGCATTCCTTGTTGTGAAGCAGTATTAGCGCTGATCTAATTAAAAATAATTGCCGATTCTAACAGAATCTTGCACGCCAAAAGGTTGGCGTTACGTGCCATCTGGCGGTAATTTGCACCAATCTATCATACAGCCTTTGAAACGGCAGCCAAACAGCCTTGAAATTCATGATTTCATCATGATTGTTACCAGGATAACGCCATGCAAAAACCAGAAAAGTTACCAGTGACTTTCACCAAAAACGATGTAGAAATTATTGCACGAGAAAAGTTATATAGCGGTTTTTTTTCATTAGAACTTTACCGTTTTAGGCATCGCCTGTTTAACGGTGAAATGAGCGGTGAGGTCCGACGCGAAATTTTTGAGCGCGGTCACGCTGCAGTCTTGCTACCCTTTGACCCAGTGCGCGACGAAGTTGTGCTGATTGAGCAGGTTCGCATTGCGGCGCTGGATACCAGCGAGAGCCCGTGGTTGCTGGAGATGGTCGCAGGGATGATTGAAGAAGGCGAAACGCCGGAAGATGTCGCCCGTCGCGAGGCGCAGGAAGAGGCCGGGCTGATCGTGGGCCGGACAAAACCTGTTCTGAGCTATCTGGCAAGTCCTGGCGGCACCAGCGAGCGTTCGTCTATCCTGGTGGGCGAAGTGGACGCCACGACCGCGGAAGGTATTCACGGTCTGGCAGATGAAAACGAAGATATTCGTGTTCATGTGGTAAGTCGGGAGCAGGCTTATCAATGGGTAAATGAGGGGAAAATCGACAACGCTGCGTCTGTCATCGCTTTGCAATGGCTCCAGCTGCATTATCAAGACTTACGAAACGAGTGGATAAAATGAAGCGCTATACACCTGACTTCCCAGAAATGATGCGTCTGTGCGAAACCAACTTCGCGCAGTTACGCCGCCTGTTGCCGCGTGAAGATGCGCCTGGCGAAACGGTAAGCTATCAGGTGAGTAACGCGCAGTACCGGTTAACGATTGTTGAATCAACTCGTTACACAACCCTGGTAGAAATAAAGCAAACGGCCCCCACAATCAGTTACTGGAGCCTACCGTCGATGACGGTTCGGCTTTATCATGATGCGATGGTCGCTGAAGTGTGTTCAAGTCAGCAGATCTTCCGCTTCAAAGCACGGTATGATTATCCTAATAAAAAGTTGCATCAACGCGACGAAAAGCATCAAATTAACCAGTTCTTAGCTGACTGGCTAAGATATTGTTTAGCACATGGAGCAATGGCGATTCCGGTTTGTTAGCGCATAAACCTACCTAAGGACACCATTTGGAAAGCCTGTTGAACCTGACTGTTGCTGGTGGGGCGCCAGTCAGGATATTGCAAATTACTGATACTCACCTGTTTGCCGAAAAACATGAAACGCTGCTGGGTGTGAACACCTGGGAGAGTTATCAGTCTGTACTGGACGCCATTCATGCTCAAAAGCGCGAATGTGATTTGATTGTCGCTACGGGCGATCTGGCACAGGATCAAAGCGCCGCGGCCTATCAGCATTTTGCTGAGGGGATCGCGAGCTTCAGCGTGCCTTGCGTCTGGTTACCGGGCAATCATGATTTTCAACCTGCGATGTACAGTGCGCTTCAGGATGCGGGGATCTCCCCGGCCAAGCGCGTTTTGGTGGGCGAGCATTGGCAAATTTTACTGCTAGATACCCAGGTTTTCGGCGTCCCACACGGCGAGTTGAGCGATTTTCAGCTGGAATGGCTGGAGCGAAAACTGATCGCCGAACCTGAACGTCAAACCTTGCTGTTACTGCATCATCATCCGCTGCCGGCAGGATGTAGCTGGCTTGATCAGCACAGCCTGCGTAATTCAGCTGCGCTGGATCGCGTGCTGATGAGGTTTACGCAAGTGAACACTTTACTTTGCGGGCATATTCACCAGGAGCAAGATCTCGACTGGAATGGCCGCCGACTGCTTGCGACGCCCTCGACGTGTGTGCAATTCAAGCCGCACTGCACCAACTTTACGTTAGATACGATTGCGCCGGGCTGGCGCTGGCTGGATCTTCACGCCGATGGTTCACTGACTACAGAAGTCTGCCGACTGGAAGGCGCGCAGTTCAGCCCCGACACGGCATCAGAAGGATACTGATGGCTACGCTTCTTTATCTCCATGGGTTTAACAGCTCGCCACGTTCTGCAAAAGCGACACAGTTTCGCCAGTGGCTGAACGAACACCATCCGCACATTGACATGATCGTACCGCAATTGCCGCCGTACCCGGCTGAGGCTGCGGAAATGCTGGAATCCATTGTCATGGCACAGGGCGGGAAATTGTTTGGCGTGGTTGGCTCTTCGTTGGGCGGATATTACGCCACCTGGCTCTCCCAATGCTTTATGGTGCCAGCGGTGGTCGTCAACCCCGCAGTACGGCCTTTTGAGCTGTTGAGAGACTATCTTGGCCAAAACGAGAACCCCTACACCGGACAACAATATGTGCTAGAGTCACGCCATATTTACGACCTCAAAGTTATGCAGATAGACCCGCTGGACGCGCCAGATCTCATCTGGCTGCTGCAACAGACGGGTGACGAAGTGCTGGATTACCGCCAGGCAGTGGCGTATTACGCTTCTTGCCGCCAAACTATAGAAGAGGGCGGAAACCATGCTTTCACGGGCTTTGAGAATCATTTCACCCAGATTGTCGATTTTCTTGGACTGCACAGCCACTGACAATCACTGCGAATTGCTAGTTAAATCATGACGCAAACCTATAACGCTGATGCCATTGAGGTACTCACCGGGCTTGAGCCGGTTCGCCGCCGCCCGGGGATGTATACCGATACTACGCGCCCAAACCATATGGGCCAGGAAGTTATTGATAACAGTGTGGATGAAGCGCTGGCAGGCCATGCCAAACGCATCGACGTTATCCTCCATGCTGACCAGTCGCTGGAAGTCATCGACGACGGACGCGGTATGCCGGTGGATATCCATCCGGAAGAGGGCGTACCGGCCGTTGAGTTGATCCTTTGCCGTTTGCACGCGGGTGGTAAATTTTCTAACAAAAATTACCAGTTCTCCGGCGGCCTGCATGGCGTTGGGATCTCCGTGGTTAACGCCCTGTCCAAACGCGTAGAAGTCAACGTAAAACGCGATGGACAGATCTACAACATCGCCTTTGAAAATGGCGATAAAGTGCAAGATTTGCAGGTTGTGGGGACTTGCGGTAAACGCAATACCGGGACCAGCGTTCACTTTTGGCCAGACGAAAGCTTCTTCGATAGTCCGCGTTTTTCCGTCTCTCGCCTGACGCACCTGCTGAAAGCAAAAGCCGTGCTCTGTCCTGGTGTCGAAATCACGTTTAAAGATAACGTGAACAACACCGAGCAAACCTGGCGCTACGAAGGCGGGCTGAGCGACTACCTTGGCGAAGCGATTAACGGCCTGCCAACGTTGCCGGACAAACCGTTTATCGGCAATTTTGCGGGTGATACGGAAGCGGTGGACTGGGCGCTGTTGTGGCTGCCAGAAGGCGGTGAGCTGCTCACCGAAAGCTACGTTAACCTGATCCCAACGATGCAGGGCGGCACGCACGTTAACGGTCTGCGTCAGGGCCTGTTAGATGCCATGCGCGAATTCTGCGAATATCGCAATATTCTGCCGCGTGGCGTTAAGCTGTCGGCGGAAGATATCTGGGATCGCTGCGCATACGTCTTATCCGTGAAAATGCAGGATCCGCAGTTTGCCGGACAGACCAAAGAGCGTCTTTCTTCTCGTCAGTGTGCAGCGTTTGTTTCGGGCGTGGTTAAAGATGCCTTCAGCCTGTGGCTGAATCAGAACATTCAGATTGCTGAAATGCTGGCTGAAATGGCGGTTTCAAGCGCCCAGCGCCGCATGCGAGCGGCGAAGAAAGTGGTGCGTAAAAAGCTCACCAGCGGTCCGGCGTTGCCGGGTAAACTGGCTGACTGTACTGCCCAGGATCTTAATCGTACCGAGCTGTTCCTTGTCGAAGGTGACTCGGCAGGCGGATCCGCCAAGCAGGCGCGCGACCGTGAATTCCAGGCGATCATGCCGCTGAAAGGTAAGATCCTGAACACCTGGGAAGTCTCCTCCGATGAAGTGTTAGCTTCGCAAGAAGTACATGATATTTCGGTGGCGATCGGTATCGATCCAGACAGCGACGATCTCAGCCAGCTGCGTTACGGCAAGGTCTGTATCCTCGCGGATGCGGACTCCGATGGTCTGCACATCGCCACGCTGCTCTGCGCGCTGTTTGTGAAGCATTTCCGCGCGCTGGTTAAAAACGGCCATGTTCACGTTGCGCTGCCGCCGCTGTACCGTATCGATCTGGGTAAAGAGGTCTTTTACGCGCTGACGGAAGAAGAAAAAGCGGGCGTGCTTGAACAGCTTAAACGCAAGAAGGGCAAACCGAACGTCCAGCGCTTTAAAGGACTGGGTGAGATGAACCCGTTGCAGCTGCGCGAAACCACGCTCGACCCGAATACCCGCCGTCTGGTTCAGCTGATTATCAGCGATGAAGACGAGCAGCAAACCAATGCCATGATGGACATGCTGCTGGCGAAGAAGCGTTCTGAAGACAGACGTAACTGGCTGCAAGAAAAAGGCGATATGGCAGATATCGAAGCCTGATTTTACGCCCTGCGATGCAGGGCTTTTTTACATCAAAAATCCATCTTCACCGTCAACTGCACTTCGCGAGGATCGCCAATCTGGTTGCCCAGGTTATTGGTACCAATCGAGGACGTGTAGTAGGTCTTATCAAACAGATTCTTCACGTTTACCTGTAGCGTCACCGGGTACTGCCACTTCATTTTATAAGCCGCAAATGCGTCCGCGACAACGTAACCAGGCAGATAATAGTCCGCGCCGTTGGTCGCTGAGCGACGGCTAACGCCATGCCCACCGCCGCCAAGCGTCAGCGTATTTCCGCCAATCACATTTTGAATATTGTAGGTCAAGAACAGAGAGCCGGTATGGCGCGGTACGTTGGGTAAAGGTTTACCCGCGTAGTCCGGATCTTCCAGCACTTTTGCATCCGTGTAGCCGTAGCTGGCAATGATATTGGTGTTCTCGGTTAACGAACCGGCTATATCCACTTCCACACCCTGCGAACGTACGCGTCCCGCCGTTTTGGCGACGGTTTCATCCCCTACGCTTTCGGTGTACAGCACGTTGCGCTTGTGAATATCAAATAGCGCAATATTGGCAGTAATACCGTCGAACACGTCAAACTTTGCACCCACTTCGTAGGCATTCGACGTTTCGGGCGGCAGATTGCCGATATAGCTGGCGATGGACGATTGCGGCATAAACGTTTGCGAATAATTGGCGAACAGCGACACCGACGGGGTGAGCTTGTAAACCAGGCCCGCTTTAGGCGTCCACTGGTCGTCGCGACTGTCGGTGTTGACGTTAAACGGACGGCCTTTGCCCGCGTACTGAGTGTAAGACTGATAACGAATGCCGGTGACTGCGATCCATTTATCCGTCAGATAAAGCGCATCCTGGACATAGGCGGAATAGCTCTCCTGCTTGATCGTCTGGTCGCTATCGGCGGCCGACACGGTGGTGCATTTACTGAGATCGCCATACGACGGGTTATAGATATTGAAACCTTTCACGTTCTTACAGCGGATCATATCCGTGCGCAGCAGATCGTAATTCTCATACGATACGCCGGTCAGGATCTCATTGTAGAACCCCGCGATATCAACGTTACCCTGGAGATCCGCGCGGGTAGAGTGCATGCGCTGGGTCGATCCCTGCGTGGCATCCACGCGGCGCGTCAGATCACCGGTTGTCGAATCATAGGCCATTACGCGGGCCTGATTATCCGAGTATTTATCCTGACTAAAGCTGTAATCGAATTTAGCGGTCCACTGGCTATTCAGGCGGTATTCCGCGTTCAGCTGCGCCAGATCGGATTGCCCGTCAGTAATGTTAAACGGCTCGTCAAAACGCGTTTTGCGATCCACGTCCACCGGTCGTTTGGTGGTGAGATCGAAGATAGTCCCACGATCGAAAGGCGCCTGATAATCGCGATGGGAATAGAGCACCGTAACGGTCGCATCATCGCCGAACCAGGTGAGCGATGGTGCAATAAAAGTGCTGCGCTCTTTGCCGAAGTTGCGCCAGTAATCTTCATTCTGATATTCGCCGGTCAGGCGATATGCCAGACGCGTGCCTTCAATCGGGCCGGTGACGTCCAGTTGCCCGGTGCCGCCGCCAAAGCTGGTGGACGTTGCAGAAATGGACCCGCCAAATGTCTTCTCCGGGCGTTTGGTCAAGACGTTGATCAGACCACCCGGATCGAGGATCCCATACAGCGTCGACGCCGGACCTTTTAGCACTTCCACGCGCTCGGTCGATGCGTTAAAGCTGCGCGGCAGCACGGTGCGCAGGCCGTTGGTCATGATCGACCCGTCGCGGTTTGCGCCAAAGCCGCGGCGCACAAACGCATCCTGCGTGCCCCCCAGCGTGTTGGTTTGCACCACGTTGCTGACGTTATACAGCGCTTCATCAAGCGTGGTGGCGTGTTGATCTTCCAGCACCTTGTCACTGACCGTATTGACCACCTGCGGGATATCCAGCATCGGCATAGTGGTGAGCGTGGCGGTGGAGGTATTCAGCGGTTGATAGCCGTTAGTGGCTTCCGCTTTCGCATTGGGATCGGCAATGACGGTTAACGTCTCGCCATCTTTTGTCGTTGTATTTTCTGCCGCCTGCGCCAGCGGCACAATAAACAGCAGAGAAAAGAGCGCACGCCCTTTTACCCCAGAGAATGAAGTTGTGAACTTAACCATTTAATCGTTATCCCGAAATACCCGGCGAATGCTCGCGGGTGAAGCTGGTGTGTCATTGCCCGTCACGCGCTACCCGTTCGCCTGTGTGGGTTCGGGTATGTAATTGAGAATCATTCAATCATGCGGGAATGTAGTAGTAAATGGAAAAAAGATAAAATCAGCTACAGAAAGTGCGCCGGGTAACTTTACGGACTTCTTACGGATTAACGCCATGAAAAATATCAATTAAATTTACAATGAGTCAGGTGATGTAGTGAGGTTTACCCCTGGTTTTATTAGGGTGTTTATCCTCTTGACTACTACATAGTGCAGCGGCAAACTCTCAAAGGAGAATGAGTTTTATTTTTATTTGTCTGTAATTTGATTAAGTTGGCATACACGTGGCTCAGAACGCGACAGAGCAGGGGCTGGTTCTCGAAAACCTCACTGCTGGCTATCAGAAAAAAATCATCGTCGATGATATTACCCTCACCATTCCTCCTGAAAAAATGACCGTACTGGTCGGGGCGAACGGGTGCGGAAAATCGACCCTACTCAGTACGATTGCCCGCCTGCTGCAACCGATGGGCGGAGCGGTACGACTGGATGGTCACGTCATTCATGACCAGCCCACCAAAGCGGTCTCGCGCAGACTCGGCATTTTGCCGCAATCACCGCTGCTGCCAGAAGGTCTCACCGTCTTTGAGCTGGTATCGCGCGGGCGCTTTCCGTGGCAAAACTTTATGCGCCAGTGGACCGACGCCGATGAGCTTGCCGTTGAAGAGGCGCTGCGCTTAACCGGTACGCAGGATTATGCTCATTTGCCTGTAGATAGCCTCTCGGGCGGGCAGCGTCAGCGATGCTGGATTGCAATGGCCCTGGCGCAGCAAACCCCTTACATTTTACTTGATGAGCCGACCACCTTTCTCGATCTGCGCTATCAGGTCGAAATACTCGAACTTCTCCACGACTTAACTCGCCACCACGGACGTACCGTCGTCGTGGTCTTGCACGATCTGAACTTTGCGGTGAACTACGGCGATACGCTGGTCTTTTTACGCGAAGGTAAGGTGCAGGGTGTACTCAATGAAGACGATGTGTGTACCCCCGCGCTGATCAAAGCCGTGTTCGATGTTGACGTGCAAATGTCGATAAACCCCATGACCGGCAAACCGTTCTTTATGCCATGCCGTCGCAGGGATAAGTTGTGATGCGCGCGAGCCTGGCGTCGGTTGTCTTCATCGGTTTACTGCTTCTGGGCGCGATT
The DNA here is from genome assembly GCA_022649305.1 of Enterobacter sp. Lineage (GTDB taxonomy): Bacteria > Pseudomonadota > Gammaproteobacteria > Enterobacterales > Enterobacteriaceae > Enterobacter. Next base: position 76,292 of record JALCNW010000003.1, on the reverse strand, counting down.
GTGCATCTTGGGATTGGTGCGCGTTATATTCCTGCGCAAACCGTCGTGCAGGCTTTTCTCGCCTTCGATCCGCGCAGTTTTGACCATAACGTGATCGTCAATCTACGCCTGCTGCGCCTGCTTGCTGCTCTGATTACCGGGGCCGCACTCGGCGTGGCGGGCGTGCTGTTGCAGGCGGTGATCCGCAATCCTCTTGGCGAGCCGCATATTCTGGGGCTAAACGCGGGGGCAGCGCTGGCGGTCGTCATCACCAGCGCGCTCGGGCTGACGTTACCCTTTGGCCGTCCGCTAATTGCGGCGGTCGGCGCAGGGACCTTATTTCTGCTGGTATTAACGCTGTCGTCTGCCGGGCGTTCCGGGCTGACCCCGATGAAAGTCACGCTTTGCGGCGTGGCAATCTCAGCGTTTGCCTCGTCAATCACCGCGGCGGTGCTTATTCTCGATGAACAAACGCTGCTGGCGATGCGCACCTGGCTGGCGGGCGATTTAGCGGGCCTGAACTGGGCGACGACGCGGAGCGCCGCCTGGATTGCCGCGACTGGCCTTGTGCTCGCGGTCTGGCTTGCCCCTTCGGTGAACATGCTGGCGCTGGGAGACCGCATGGCGCAAGGGCTGGGCGTCTCACTGCTTCGCACGCGCATTGTAGCGTTGCTGTCGATTGCACTGCTTTGCGGCGCAGCGGTGTCCATTGCCGGGCCGATTGGGTTTATCGGCCTGGTGGTGCCACAGACGATTCGTCGTCTGGTGTCGGCTGATATACGCGTGATGGTACCGCTGTCGGCCTGCTGCGGAGCGCTGGTGTTACTGCTGGCGGATATCGCGGCTCGTACGCTGTTTGCCCCCCACGAGCTGGCAACGGGCGTAGTAACCGCGCTGGTGGGCGCACCGGTATTTATCATCATGGCGACGAGGATGTTCAAATGAATCGAGCGATTCTGCGCGCTGGCCTTCGCCCGCTGCGCCTTGGCACCTTTTCAGCCGTGGTCAGACCTAAGGCGCTGCTACTGCTGGGGATGTTGATACTGCTTGCACTGGGCATGATGCTTTACGGTCTCACCCACGGTTCGTTACCCATTCCTGCATCGGCGATGGCGCGGGCGCTATTTTATCCTGACGCGCTGAGTGCAGACGCGCGTTACATCGTCGAGGATATTCGTCTGCCGCGCCTGATGATGGCGCTGCTGTGCGGGGCCATGCTCGGTGTCGCGGGAGCCGCCATGCAGTCCATCACCCGTAACGGCCTTGCCGACCCGGGTTTGATTGGCGTGAAGGAAGGGTGCAGCGTGGCGGTATTACTGCTGATATTTCAGTTCCCGGCGCTGGGCATAGTCTGGCGACCAGTCATCGGTATGGCAGGCGGTTTGTTGACGGCGCTGCTGGTCGTTGTGCTGGCGCGCGATATCTCGCGCCCGCGTTTTATTCTGGTCGGCATTGGTGTGTCGTGGGCCTTTGCGGCGGGAATGGGGGTCTTTATGACCACCGCCGACGTGCGTGACGTCCAGACTGCGCTGCTGTGGCTGGCCGGGAGTCTGCATGCGGCAAACTGGACGCTGGTGATCGTTGCCGCTGGTTGGGCGCTTCCTGCATTTGCGCTACTGCTGTTTACCGCCCGGGCAGCAGATGTCTCGCTGTTAGGCAATCAGGCCGCAACCGGACTGGGCGTACGCACCGCCAGGCTGGCATTGTTGCAGGTCATCGCCCCCGTTTTATTGACTGCAGCCTGCGTTTCTTGCGTGGGGAGTATTGGATTTGTGGGGTTAATCGCGCCGCACATGGCGCGCTTTTTACTGCGCGGCGGCCAGACCACGCTGCTTGCGGGCAGTGCGGTACTCGGTGCGCTGCTGGTTTTGCTGGCGGATAACCTCGGACGGCTGGCGTTTCTGCCGTTGCAGTTGCCTGCGGGAATTATTGTTTCGCTGATTGGCGGGCCGTTTTTCCTGGTGCTGCTCTGGCAGCGTCGGGATCGCTTTTAAAAAGGGAAAGAGCTATGCGCATACTGTTATCCATGCTGATTCTGGTGAGTGTGACCGCCAGTGCCGCAGCACCTGTTCAGACCTTCACCGATGATTTAGGTCGAACGGTGGAAGTCCCGGTCCACCCGACGCGCATTGTGTCGCTACACGACCTCGATATCACGATTCCGCTGATTGAACTGGGCGTGCCGCCCATTGCCAGCCATGGCCGGACCCGACCTGACGGCAGCCATTTTATCCGCTCCAGCGGCATGTTAACCGGCGTTGATTTTGATAATTCCGAGATCCAGTTTATCGGCACGGCGGATATCGATATCGAAGCTATTGCGGCTGCAAAGCCGGATCTGATTATTACCGAGCCCACCCGCAACACGCCGGTTGAGCAGCTAGCGCGTATCGCCCCCACGGTGAGCATCGATCATCTTGATGGTGGCGCACCGGAAATCTATCGCAAGCTGGCTCAACTGACCGGTACGCAGGCCCGACTGAGCATTCTTGAGCGCCGCTATCAGGAACAGATTAACGCGCTGAAGGCCACAATCGACACCAGTAAGATCTCCGTTTCCGTTATTCAGGCCAACCAGGGGAAAATCACCGCCATGCATAGCTACCATTCTCTGGGCCGGGTGCTGCGAGACGCGGGTTTCACCTTCCCGCCGCTTATCGAGAGTATTCCGGACGGCGGACGTATTGACGTCAGCGCCGAACGCCTGCCGGAGCTGGATGCCGATTTTGTCTTTGCGACCTGGCGGGGCGATACCGGCGGTAAGCCGCAGGACGAGCTGGCGGCCATGGACGCGGTGATGCCCGGCTGGTGTCAGTTCCTCAACGCCTGTCGCACCGGGCATTACGTGCTGATCTCTCGCGAAGAGGCAATCTCTAACTCCTTTGCCTCGCTGGGGCTGATGGCGGCGCAGGTGCAATCGCACATCGCGGGCCGTCCGCTGCCGGAGCTGAAATGATCCGTAAAGAGAAATCTCGCGTGGATGTCTACGGCGAACGCTTTCGCGCCCGCGCACACCAGTTGACGCCTCGCCTGCTTCAGGTCGCCACCTACATCAATGAAAACCGCGAAGCGATGATGGAGCAAACGGCGATGGAAATTGCCGCGCTGCTCAAAACCTCCGATGCCACGGTGGTGCGCGCGATTCAGGCGCTGGGATTTGCCGGGCTGCGGGATTTGAAAAGCACGCTTGAGCACTGGTTTGGCCCAGCGATCAGCTCCAGCGAAAAGATCTCCACCACGGTCAATATTCTGACCAGCGACGTCAATTCCAGCATCGACTTCGTGCTGGAAGGCCATCAGCACACCTGCGAAGTCTTGTCGGAGCCAGCCAATCGCTATGCCATGGCGCAGGCGGTGGCGCTGCTGAGCGAGGCGCGCCAGGTGGCCATTTTTGGCATTGGCGCGTCGGGCATTCTGGCGGAGTACACTGCGCGTATGTTTAGCCGGATGGGGCTGCCCGCCACGCCGCTCAACCGCACGGGAATTGGGCTTGCGGAGCAACTCATTGAACTTCAGCGCGGTGACGTGCTGGTGATGATGGCGCAAAATTCGGCGCATCGTGAAGGGCAGACCACGCTGCGCGAGGCAAAACGGCTGGGCATTCCGACCATCTTATTAACCAACGCGCTGGATTCTCGATTTAGCAAAGAGGCTAACGTGGTTATCCACGTTCCGCGCGGCGGCGAAAAAGGCAAAGTTCCGCTGCACGGTACGGTCCTGCTGTGTCTGGAGATGCTCGTGCTGTCGGTGGCGTCCACCGCGCCGCAGCGCAGCATTAAATCCATCAAGCGTATTAACGAATTCCATCGCGGCTTAAAGCCCGGGAAGAAGAGTCGCTAGATGACTCTTTCGGTACTGTAGGGGTGTCTCACCGATACCCTTTTTGAACGCGCTGATAAAGTAGGTGACGTCAGAAAACCCGACGCGGGTGGCGATATCCCGCACGCTCGCATCAGAATGCAACAGACATTCACAGGCTTTGCGCAGCCGCAATGTGTTCAGGTAATCGTGAATTTTCTCGCCCGTCTCGGTGTGGAATTTTCGTGAAACGTAGCTGCGGGATTTGCCTAACTCTTCTGCCAGACGCGCGAGGCTGAATTTTTGCCGGTAATTCTCGTCGAGCCAGAACATCACCTGGCTGGCAATACCGTGGCTGCTGCCGGGCGCGCCGTCGTTGTCATCCGGAAGCATCGCAAACAGGCTAATCAGCAGGCTGGCGACGTTCTCGCTGTTCATCGGTAACGGATAACAGCCCAGCAGATGGTCGATGTGAGTATGGCAATGCGCGACATCGGCGACCCAGGCTTCTCCTCCGCGCTGCGACAACTTTTGCAAACGCTGCCGGGACTGCGGGAAGTCGCGCAGCGCTTTCAACACCGCGTGGTGATCCAGATGAATAATAGTGCGGCGATAAATTGCTTCGGCCTGTTCGTCCACCATCACCTTGTGGAGCGTAAACGGTGGGAAGAAAAACAGCCGCCCAGGACGCATGGTGTAATGGCGGTTATCGACAATCGCGACACCGAAACCTGCTTCCACATACAGTATTTCCAGACACTGATGCCAGTGATGGTATCGCACGGTATTGGCAAACAGTCGACTGAACGACACGATGGTGTCGTTTAAGGTTATCAACTCCAGACGGTCGGATTTTGGCGTCTCACGCATAGTGCAATAAAACTCAACTTTTACGCTTCTGTTTGTCTTTATAAACCACCTTTTTAAATTTTCTCAACTGCGGGTTTATTCATCTCTCGCAGCTGTGACGCGGGTAACATTTCTACGCCGTAGGGATTCACTATTCTTTGCCGCAGATGATTACGAGGACGAGCGTATGTGTGCGGCAAACAAAGAAACATCAAATCCGTTGTCTTCCCGCCAGGACGTGGCGGCAGAATTAAACGCAATGCTGGGCGCGCTGGACAAACAATTCCCGCAAGGAAGTTCGCGCTTTTCGCTGGGTGAAACCTGCGCGCACTACGCCACGGACGTGGCTCAGATGGAAGGGCTATCCCGTGTGTTGTGGGGGCTATTTCCGTTAATGGCGGCGGGCGATACCACCCCGTACAGCGATAAATACATCGCGGCTATCAAGCAAGGGACCGATCCGCAAAGCCCTGGCTACTGGGGCGAAACCGCACCCTACGATCAACGTCTTGTCGAGATGGCAGCGTACGGGCTGGGGTTGTCGCTATTGCAGGATAAGCTGACCGACCTGTTCAGCGAGCGTGAAATCATCAATCTGCACGCGTGGCTCAACCAGATAACCGACGCGCAAATGCCGGACAGCAACTGGAACTACTTCGCCATTATGGTCCAGCTCGGGTTCAAACGCGCCGGGTTGCCCTACGACCAGCGGGCAATCGACCGCCGCTTTGCGATGATGGACGCCTATTATCTCGGTGACGGTTGGTATTCCGACGGTATAGGCCGCCCAAAAGATTACTACATCTCAATGGCCTTCCACTTCTACGGCCTGATTTACGCCACGCTCAGCGGTGACGAGGAGAGGGCGAACGCGCTGCGCGAGCGCTCACGGCTGTTTGCCAACGATTTCATTTATATGTCCGCCGCCGACGGCGCATCGGTGCCGTTTGGCCGCAGCCTGACCTATCGTTTTGCGATGGTGGCCTTCTGGAGCGCGGTGGCCTTTTCCGGGCTGGATGTGTTCACGCCGGGCATCGTCAAAGGCATTATTTTGCGCCATCTTCGTTGGTGGCAGCAGCAGCCTATTCTCGATCGCGACGGCATCCTGACGCTCGGGTTTGCATATCCGAACCTGGCCATGTGCGAAGACTATAACTCGCCGGGATCGCCGTACTGGGCGCTCAAAACTTATCTGATCCTGGCGCTGCCGGAAGCGCATCCGTTCTGGCAGGCGCAAGAACAACCGTTGCCTGCGCTTGCCGAGAAACACGTCATTGCACACGCGCAGCAAATCCTGATGCACGCCGATAATTCGCAGCACGTCACGATGCTCACCGCTGGACAGCTTGAGCTAAACAACTACGTCAACACCGAGGCGAAATACACCAAATTTGCCTACTCCAGCCGCTTTGGTTTCACCATTGAGCGCGGTCGTTTTGGTCTGAAACACGCTGCCTGCGATTCGATGCTGCTGCTCGCCGATGGTGACAGTTATTTCCGTGGGCGTCGGGAGTGCGAAGCGGTGCGCGTGGATGAAAATTACATTTTCTCGCGTTGGTCACCGTGGCATGACGTTCACATCGATACCTGGCTGGTGCCGTTTGGCGACTGGCATCTCCGTTTGCATCGCGTGAACAGCGCGCGAACGCTGCAAACGGTGGAGGGCGGTTTTGCGGTGATGAAAGCAGAGCCTGAGCTGGGCGCACGGGGGAGCCGAATCAATGCGGAAAACGGCAGCAGCGTGATTGTCGATCTGTCGCCCGTTATCCAGCGCGTGCCGGACAGCGTGGTGACCCCCCCAAACAGCAGCATCATGTTTGCCGAATGCGCCTCTATTCCGATGCTCACCACCACCCTTCCGCAAGGAGAAAGCTGGCTGTGCTGCGCGGTAACCGCTGCCTGTCAATCGCCGCACACCTCGGCCACTCCGCTGCTTCATATTAATAACAATCAGGTTGTTATTCGCCAGCCTGATCATGAACGTCAGCTGTCGTTCTTTTTATAACACTCTGGCCCCCCCTTTTGGCGAGGATCGTATGGAAAAGACATCAACGAATAACAGAACCGAATATTACAAAATCAGCACCTTTATCTTTCTTTACTTCTTTACCTGGTCGGCCAGTATTGGCCTGCTGGCAATCTGGCTCGGACAAAAAGCCAATCTTAGCGGCTCGGTAATCGGAACGGTCTTTGCCGTTAACGGGATCTTCTCCGTTATTTTAAAACCGATTTATGGTTACATTCTCGATAAAATCGGCATGAGCAAATATCTGCTTTATTTCGTTGTCGCTATGTCGGCGCTGATGGCACCGTTCTTTATCTACGTATATCAGCCGCTGTTATTATCCAATACCATGCTGGGTATTATTATTGGTGCGCTCTATTTAAGCTTTGCCTGGTATGCGGGCGTGGCGGCGTGCGAATCCTATTCCGATCGTTTCAGTCGTCTGAACGGCATGGAGTTTGGTCAGATTCGCATGTGGGGTTCCCTTGGCTGGGCGGTGGCGTCGTCGTTCTCCGGACTGCTGTTTAACCTCTCTCCGTCGTATAACTTTATTATGGGCAGCGTGGCGTCGGTCATCATGCTGATTGTCCTGCTCAATCTGAAAGTGAACACTAACTCCGTTCACGCCGGGGATGTCCTGACCAAAGAAAAAATTGCGCCTGCGGATGTTTACGCGCTGCTGCGTAGTCGTACGTTCTGGGCGTTCTGCCTGTACGTGGCGGGCGTGGCGTGGATGATGTTTATCGCCGAGCAGCAGTTCTCGCGCTACTTCGTCACCTTCTTTGACGATATCCATCAGGGCAACGCGGTATTTGGTTATTTGGGTACCGTGCAGTCGGGAATGGAATTCGTCATGTATATGGTGATCCCGCTGTTTGTGAACTTTATCGGTGCCAAACGTGGATTACTGATTGTCGGATTAATCGTTGGTGCGCGTCTGATTATCTCCGGCATGTGCGACTCGCACTTATTAATCTCGGTCCTCAAACCGTTATACGGTCTGGAAATCTGCCTGCTGCTGGTGTCGGTATTTAAATACATCGCCGAGCATTTCGATAAGCGCGTGAATGCCACCATGTATTTATTAGGCTATCAGGCCATGCTGTACGTGGGTAACGTAGTGATCTCTTCACCGGCAGGTTATATGTACGACCGCATCGGCTTTGAGCAGACCTATATCATTATGGGCGCCACCGCGCTGACCTTTACCCTGATTTCTGCCTTTACGTTATCCGCATGCCAAAGCAAATGGCGCGGTACGTCGGCGATATCCGTAGCAGAACACCATCCATCTCGATAATTTACGCCGTCAAAGAAGGAACCGAAATATGTTAAGTCATATCGTAGAGGAACGTCTGAGCGCTATTCCTGTGCCCGTCGATGCACACGCGTTTAGCGACGAATTACGCTCGGCGCGTCACCATGTCCTCGACCTGATTAGCCGTCATTTAACGGAGTTCGGTGAAAAATTCCCGGCTGAGACCTGTAAAGAGGGATATTACCCGCTGACCGAGAACGTCGAGTGGACCACCAGTTTCTGGACCGGACAGCTGTGGCTGGCGTGGGAGATGAGCGGAGATGAGAAATTCCGCACAATGGCAGAAAAAAACGTGCGGTCGTTTGGCTTGCGTATCGCCGGGCGCAGCGACACCAACACTCACGACTTAGGGTTCCTGTATACGCTCTCGTGCGTGGCAGCCTGGCGGTTGACGGAGAACCGTGAGGCGCGCGGCTTCTCGCTGCTGGCGGCTGAAGCGCTGCTCGAACGTTTTCACCAGAAAGCGAAGATCATCCAGGCGTGGGGCGATCTGTCCGATCCCGACCAGGCCGGGCGAATGATCATCGACTGCAATATGAACCTGCCGCTGCTGTACTGGGCGACGGAACAGACGGGCGATCCGCGCTTTGCCGAAGCCGCAAAAGCCCACGTTGCCCAGGCGGCGAAATACCTGATTCGCGAAGATGCTTCAACGTTCCACACCTATTACATGGACGTGAAAACCGGCGCACCGCGCTACGGCAACACCCAGCAGGGCTACGCCGACGACTCCTGCTGGTCACGTGGACAGGCGTGGGGGATTTACGGTTTCCTGCTGAGCTATATCTACACCGGCGATGAAACCATGATTGCCCTGTCGAAACGGCTGGCAAACTATTTCCTCAACCGCCTGCCGGAAGACAGCGTGTGCCACTGGGATCTGGCGCTGGTGGGCACCGACGCGCTGCGTGATTCGTCCTCGGCGGCGATTGCAGTGTGCGGCTTGCTGGAGCTGGTCAAACATCTCCCGGTGACCGATCCGGATCGTGAACGTTATCTGGAATGGGCCAAAGGCATCATGTCCTCTTTGACCAGGCACTACCTGATGGGCAAAGAAGAGAAGGGCAACGGCCTGCTTAAGCACTCAGTTTACCATCTGGCGAGCGATAAGGGCGTGGATGAATGTGCAAGCTGGGGGGATTATTTCTACGTCGAGGCGCTGGTGCGGTTCACGCAAAGCTGGAAGTTGTACTGGTAGTTTATCCCCTCTCCCCTATGGGGAGAGGGTTAGGGTGAGGGGTAAAAAACCTAAACCCCTTGCTCCAGAATACGGATATGCGTTTCCAGAACGTTGCCCTTTACCGCGTCGCCCCACGCTTTCATGTGTGGCGTTTGCAGGTGTGCTTCCAGGTGTGCCACGGTTTCCCACAGCTCAACCATGATGATCGAGTCAGGCGCGGTGGTCTGGAAACTCACGCCAGCGGCGGTGTCTACCATCGGCGCATAGCCGTGACAGCCTTCTTCATTTAACACGGCCGGGATAATCTTCGCGAACTCATCCAGCACCGCCTGGCGGTGATGTTGACCTGGACGGGTACGGATTTCAGCAATAACGGTAAGCATGGTTAACTCCTTTTCTTTCCAGGCGACCAGTTAAGCAAAAATCTCGGCGAGATGCTTGCGATATTCTGCGATATAACGCGGGACGTCCGGCATTTTAATGACGTCGTTGACGATAAACGTCGGCAACGGTTCCATTGCCAGGAACTGGTTAGCCTTGTGGAACGGCAGGTAAGCACCGTCAACACCGACGCCGTGGAAGAACTGATCTTCGTCGGTAAATGCATCCAGCGGAGCATTCCAGGTCAGAGATAACATGTATTTTTTGCCGTGCAGCAGGCCGCCGGAACCATATTTTTTCGCCCCGTCAGAACGGGTGCGACCATCGCTGGCGTACAGGGAACCGTGGCCTTCGGTGAACACATCGTCCATGTACTTTTTCACGGTCCACGGTGCGCCCATCCACCAGCCCGGCATCTGCCAGACCACCACATCGGCCCACAGGAAGTTCTGCACTTCTACCGGAATATCGTAGTCGCCGTCGGTACGCACGACTCTAACATCATGCCCGGCGTCGCGCAGGAAACCGTCCGCGACCTCGGTCAGGGTGTCATTAAGCTGGCCTTTCGAATGCGCGAATTGTTTCGCACCGTTGATAATCAGAATGTTGCTCATTATGGGGTCTTCATCGTTGAGAGTATGTCCGCGATTCTACGCGCGACAGCGATGCGGAAAAATATGCAAAATGTATAAAGTCTTTTGCTGTTTACGCAATAATTCCGCTACCAACCGACTTTGGCCTCGAAGCCGCCTTCCCGCGCATTGCCCAGCGAGACGTGCATTCCATGCAGCGCGGCAATACGTTTCACGATGGACAACCCCAGCCCGCTGCCGGTTTCATCCTGGCCCGGCGGACGATAAAAACGCTCGCCAAGACGCGCCAGCTCGGCGGGCGCAATGCCCGGTCCGTTATCGCGCACGGTAAAGCTGCGCGCATCCAGCGTCACGTCCACCACGCTACCGCGCGGACTATAACGCACGGCGTTATCCAGCAGGTTACGCACCAGCAGGCTCAGCAACAGCTGCTGGCCGGGGCGCGTGACCTGTGGCGCGTTCACGTTCAGTCGGATTTCAATACCTGCCTGCTGCGCAGGATGATAAATATCCATCACCGCAGATTGCAGGAGATCGGCCAGCGGGATCGGTTCGATATCGTCGAGATTGTCCAGCGAGTCCAGCCGCGACAGGGTGAGCAGTTGCTCCACCAGTCGAGAGGCGCGGTCGATTCCCGCGTGCAGTTGCATCAGTGCTTTTTCCTGCGCAGCGGGATCGTCCAGCGACAGTTGCGCGACCTCGGTTTGCACTTTCAGAGCCGTCAGCGGGCTGCGAAGTTCATGAGCCGCATCGGAAGTAAAGCGGCGCTCGCGGGTCATCATCTCCTGAGTGCGTTCAAACAGATGATTGAGCGCATCAAGCAGTGGACGCACCTCTGCGGGGACACCTTGTGTAGAAAGCGTATCGGTCGCGTCGGGTGAGCGAAGACGCAGCGACTGGGCAAGTTTTTTTAACGGGCGTAGCTCGCGGCTCAACAGGACGATCAGCAATAACAGCATTAACGGCAGGGCAATCAGCCACGGCGTGAGCTGTGAGGTGACAACATCTACCGCCATATCCTGACGATATTCCCACTCCTGGCCCACGACAATGCGGTATTTGCCATTCGGCGCGGTCAACCACAGGAAGCGCCACTCGTCTTTGTCACCCTTAAGCTGCCCGTTATCAAACCCGTCGCGGCGATAGTTATACGGAATATCCTGACCATTTTCGCCATCGTGCAGCAGCATCTTTCCATCGGTGGAATAGATCGCGAATGCCAGCGCATCGTCGTCCAGATGCCCGTGCTTTACCTTTTTCGGGATGTCGCGCATGCGCGCGGGGGCTTTTAGCTCATCAATATCCATCGTCAGCAGACGTTTGGCGAACAGCATCTGCTGGGTATCAAAAAGCTTATCGAGCTTATTCGTGGTTTGCTGCCAGGCGACTACGCTTGCTGCCATCCAGGCCGCCAGCGACAGCAGTAAGAAGAGTAACGTCAGGCGTAGCTTTAGGCTTAAACGTTGCGTCAGTTTCATGCGTCACCCAGGGTATAACCAATGCCATGCACGGTACGGATAAATCCGCTGCCAAGCTTGCGGCGTAAATGATGGACGTGGACTTCGACGGCGTTACTGGAAACGTCGTCATCCCAGTTGTAGAGTTTTTCTTCGATGAGCTTACGCGGTAACACGCGGCCCGCGTTACGCATCAGTAGCTCCAGCAGGGCGAACTCTTTCGGCTTGAGTGCCAGCGTTTCGCCATCGAGTGTTGCCACCAGGCTGACCGGATCCAGCGTGACCTTTCCGTGACGTAATTCACGGCGCGTCTGACCGTGGCTGCGGCGCACCAACGCTTCAAGGCGGGCTGCCACTTCTATTAAGGCAAAGGGTTTACACAGATAGTCATCGGCACCAAGACGCAGGCCTTCGACCCGCTGATTAAGTGCATCGCGGGCGGTGAGGATCAGTACCGGCTCGCTGCGACCGCCTTCGCGCCACTCGCGCAGGATCTCCAGCCCATCCATGCCGGGTAGCGTGAGGTCCAGCACCACCGCATCATACGGCGCTGAATAAAGCGCGGCTTTTCCGGTACCGCCATCGGTGAACCAGTCAACGCTAAAACCCATTTTGGTTAGCCCGGCTTTGATACCGTCGCCGATAAGCTTGTCATCTTCTACCAGTAATATGCGCATTTCCCCTCCTTGATGATGCAGTAAACCCTCTGGATGAGCTTACTGTACAGAAATAATAAATAAATTTTCCCCTTAAGAAGTTGTTAAGGTTTACTCTGTTTAATGGAACTCGAAACCACATTAAAGGGAGAGAATACGATGAAAAAATTCGCTGCAATTACAGCAATCATGATGATGACCACGGCACCGGTTTTCGCCGCTCAAGGCGGATTTAACGGCCCGTCAGCGACGCCAGCCCAAACCCAGACCCAGGCGCAAACTCAGCAGGGTGGGTTCGTGGACACCAACGCCAACCTGACTACGGCGGCAAAGGTTAAGGATCAGAAGGACGACAGCTGGGTGAAGCTGCGCGGTAATATCACCGAACGCCTGTCTGACGACCGTTACCTGTTCCGCGATGAAACCGGCACGGTCAACGTCGAGATCGACCACAAACGCTGGAACGGTCTGACCATCACCCCGCAGGATAAAGTCGAAATTCAGGGTAAGGTTGATAAAGAGTGGAATGAGTTTGAAATCGACGTCAAACAGGTCATCAAGCTGAACAAATAACGTCAAAAAAGGGCCGACTCATCGGCCCTTTTTCTTTGTGACTCAACTCGCCAGATAGGGTAGTATCTGCGGCAATATTGCCTGAAACCCACAGGTTTCTGAGTTGAGGAATCACAATTAATGAGCGATATGGCAGAGCGCATCGCGCTACATGAATTCACTGAAAACGCCTATCTGAACTACTCCATGTACGTCATCATGGACAGGGCATTGCCGTTTATCGGTGATGGCCTGAAGCCCGTTCAGCGCCGCATCGTCTTTGCGATGTCCGAGCTGGGCCTGAGCGCCAGCGCCAAATTCAAAAAATCCGCCCGTACCGTGGGTGATGTTCTCGGTAAATACCATCCGCACGGCGACAGCGCCTGTTATGAAGCGATGGTATTAATGGCACAGCCATTCTCCTATCGTTATCCGCTGGTCGATGGCCAGGGAAACTGGGGGGCACCGGACGATCCGAAATCCTTCGCAGCGATGCGTTACACCGAATCACGCCTGTCCAAATACGCAGAAGTGCTGCTGGGCGAACTGGGGCAGGGTACGGTCGACTGGGTACCGAACTTTGACGGTACGATGCAAGAGCCGAAAATGCTGCCCGCGCGTCTGCCGAATATTCTGCTGAACGGCACCACCGGTATTGCCGTGGGGATGGCGACGGATATCCCGCCGCACAACCTGCGCGAAGTCGCTAAAGCGGCGATTACGCTGATTGAAAAACCGAATACCACCCTTGATGAAGTGCTGGATATCGTGCAGGGGCCGGATTACCCGACCGAAGCTGAAATCATCACTTCTCGTGCTGAAATTCGCAAAATTTACCAGAACGGTCGCGGCTCGGTACGTATGCGCGCGGTATGGACCAAAGAAGACGGCGCGGTGGTGATTACCGCCCTGCCGCACCAGGTCTCAGGCGCAAAAGTGCTGGAGCAGATTGCTGCCCAGATGCGCAATAAAAAGCTGCCTATGGTTGACGATCTGCGCGATGAGTCGGACCACGAAAACCCGACGCGTCTGGTGATCGTGCCGCGCTCCAACCGCGTGGATATGGAGCAGGTAATGAACCACCTGTTCGTCACCACCGATCTTGAAAAAAGCTATCGCATTAACCTGAACATGATCGGCCTGGACGGTCGCCCGTCGGTGAAAAACCTGCTGGAGATCCTGAACGAGTGGCTGGTGTACCGTCGCGATACCGTGCGTCGCCGTCTGAACTATCGTCTGGAAAAAGTGCTCAAGCGCCTGCATATCCTCGAAGGTTTACTGGTCGCGTTCCTGAATATTGACGAAGTCATTGAGATAATCCGTACCGAGGACGAGCCAAAACCTGCGCTGATGTCGCGCTTTGGTATTAGCGATACTCAGGCGGAAGCGATCCTCGAACTTAAACTGCGCCATCTCGCCAAGCTGGAAGAGGTGAAGATTCGCGGTGAGCAGAACGAGCTGGCAAAAGAGCGCGATCAGCTGCAGGCGATTCTGGCGTCCGAGCGCAAGATGAGCAATCTGCTGAAGAAAGAGCTGCAAGCTGATTCCGATGCGTTTGGTGACGACCGTCGCTCGCCGCTGCACGAGCGTGAAGAAGCCAAGGCAATGAACGAGCACGACATGCTGCCATCTGAACCCGTGACGATTGTCCTGTCTCAAAGCGGCTGGGTGCGTAGCGCCAAAGGCCACGACATTGACGCGCCTGGATTGAGCTACAAAGCGGGTGACAGCTTCAAATCGGCGGTGAAAGGCAAGAGCAATCAGCCGGTGGTGTTTATCGACTCCACGGGGCGCAGCTACGCCATCGACCCGATTACGCTTCCATCGGCACGCGGGCAAGGTGAGCCGATCACCGGCAAACTGACGCTGCCACCGGGTGCCAGCGTGGACCATATGCTGATGGAAAGCGAAGAGCAGAAGCTGCTGATGGCCTCCGACGCGGGTTATGGCTTCATCTGTACCTTCAACGATCTGGTGGCACGTAACCGTGCGGGTAAAGCACTGATTAGCCTGCCGGATAACGCGCATGTCATGCCGCCGCTGTTGATTGAGAACGAGACAGATATGCTGCTGGCGATTAGCCAGGCAGGACGTATGTTGATGTTCCCGGTAAGCGATTTGCCGCAGCTGTCGAAAGGCAAAGGCAACAAGATAATCAATATTCCGTCAGCGGAAGCAGCGAAAGGCGAGGATGGTCTGGCGCATCTGTTTATCCTGCCGCCGCAAAGCACGCTGACCATTCACGTCGGCAAGCGCAAAATTAAACTGCGTCCGGAAGAGTTACAGAAAGTGATTGGCGAGCGTGGACGCCGCGGTTCGCTGATGCGTGGTCTACAGCGTATTGACCGCATTGAGATCGACTCGCCAAACCGACCAAAATCGGGCGATAGCGAAGAGTAACATAGCTTCTCCCCCTTCTGTTCAGAAGGGGGTTCTCGCTAAAATTTCCGTTATATAAAACATAATTCTTACCCGGCGGCAGTTGCAGTATACTTGTCAGCTGTTAGGGCTTCTGAGGTCGCTATGCTATTAATTGTTCGCTTAATTCTTACCGTTATCTACTGCATTCTGGTTTGCGTGTTCGGGTGTATTTACTGTCTGTTCAGCCCACGTAACCCAAAACATGTCTCCACCTTTGGCCGCATGTTTGGCCGCCTCGCACCGCTGTATGGCATGAAAGTGGAAACCCGCTTACCTGAAGGCGTGGAACATTTCGGCAACGCCATCTATATCGGCAATCATCAAAATAACTACGATATGGTGACCGCCGCGGCTATTGTGCAGCCGCCAACGGTTACCGTGGGTAAAAAAAGCCTGCTGTGGATCCCTTTTTTCGGGCTGCTTTACTGGCTCACCGGTAACTTGCTGATCGACCGTAATAATCGCGCCAAAGCGCACAGCACCATCGCTGAAGTCGTGAGCCATTTTAAGAAACGCAAAATCTCTATCTGGATGTTCCCGGAAGGAACTCGTAGCCGTGGTCGTGGGCTGCTGCCGTTTAAAACAGGCGCGTTTCATGCTGCAATTGCGGCAGGTGTACCGATTATTCCTGTGTGCGTTTCCAATACATCTAATAAGATTAATCTTAATCGCTTGAAAAACGGGCTGGTGATTGTTGAAATGCTCCCGCCTGTTGATACCAGTCAATACGGTAAAGACCAGGTTCGCGAGCTGGCAGCGCATTGCCGCGACCTGATGGCCCGTCATATTGAAATGCTCGACAAAGAAGTTGCAGAAAGAGAAGCCGCCGGAAAGCTTTAAGCCGGAATTAAAGGGAAAACGAATTCCCACGTAGTTAGCCGTTTTACATGGAGCAAATATGTCATTCAGTCGGCGTCAGTTTATTCAGGCTTCGGGAATCGCCCTTTGTGCAGGTGCGGTTCCGCTGACAGCCAACGCCGCCGGGCAGCAGCAACCGCTGCCCATTCCGCCGTTGCTCGAATCCCGTCGTGGTCAGCCGCTTTTTCTGACGATGCAGCGTTCTCACTGGTCCTTCACCCAGGGAACTCGCGCGTCGGTATGGGGCATTAATGGCCGCTATCTCGGCCCAACTATCCGCGTCTGGAACGGCGACGACGTGAAGCTGATTTACAGCAACCGTCTGACGGAAAACGTCGCGATGACCATTAGCGGCTTGCAGGTGCCTGGCCCACTTATTGGCGGTGCGGCGCGCATGCTGTCGCCGAGCGCCGACTGGGCGCCAGTGCTACCGATCCGCCAGAGTGCCTCAACGCTGTGGTATCACGCCAACACGCCAAACCGCACCGCGCAGCAGGTTTACAACGGCCTGGCCGGGATGTGGCTGGTGGAAGATGAAGTGAGCAAATCGCTGCCTATCCCGAACCATTATGGCGTCGACGATTTCCCGGTCATTATCCAGGACAAGCGTCTGGATAACTTCGGCACGCCAGAATACAGCGAGCCGGGCAGCGGTGGATTTGTTGGCGACATTTTGATGGTGAATGGCGCGCAAAGTCCTTACGTTGAAGTTTCGCGCGGCTGGGTCCGTCTGCGTCTACTGAATGCGTCAAACTCGCGTCGCTATTTGCTGCAAATGAGCGATGGTCGCGCCCTGCATGTGATTTCTGGCGATCAGGGCTTCTTGCCTGCGCCCGTGTCCGTCAAACAGCTTGCGCTGGCTCCGGGCGAACGTCGCGAAATCCTCGTGGACATGACCAACGGTGATGAAGTGTCGATCACCTGCGGCGAGGCGGCGAGTATTGTTGATCGAATTCGCGGCTTCTTTGAACCCTCAAGTATTCTCGTCTCCACGCTGGTATTAACGTTGCGTCCGACAGGCCTGTTGCCGCTGGTGACGGATAACCTGCCGATGCGATTGTTGCCGCAAGAAATCCTGAGCGGCACGCCGGTTCGCACGCGTGATCTTAGTTTGGGCGACGATCCGGGCATCAACGGTGCGCTGTGGGATGTGAATCGCATTGATATCACCGCTCAACAGGGGACGTGGGAGCGCTGGACGGTACGCGCGGAAATGCCGCAGTCGTTCCATATTGAAGGCGTGAGTTTCCTCATCCGCAACGTCAACGGGGCGATGCCGTTCCCGGAAGACCGTGGCTGGAAAGATACCGTCTGGGTCGATGGGCAGGTTGAACTGCTGGTCTATTACGGGCAACCTTCCTGGGCACACTTCCCGTTCCTGTTCCACAGCCAGACGCTGGAAATGGCGGATCGTGGCTCAGTGGGGCAGTTGCTGGTGAATCCAGCGCCGTAAAAACCTTCCCCCTCACCCTAACCCTCTCCCCGTGTACGGTCCGGGGTGAGGGGAAACATACCTGCCACATTAACCCTTCATTTCCCGCATTGATCCAGCGTATAATCCCCGCCCTTTGTTTATTTTTTCTTCGGAAGCATTATGAGCGCAATATCCTTGATCCAGCCGGATCGAGACCTCTTCTCCTGGCCGCAGTACTGGGCGGCCTGTTTTGGGCCGGCACCATTCCTGCCGATGTCCCGCGAAGAGATGGACCAACTGGGCTGGGACAGCTGCGATATTATTCTGGTGACTGGCGATGCATACGTCGATCATCCGAGTTTTGGCATGGCCATCTGTGGGCGCATGCTAGAAGCGCAGGGCTTCCGCGTCGGGATTATTTCTCAACCAGACTGGAACAGCAAAGAGGCGTTTATGAGCCTCGGCAAACCCAATCTGTTCTTCGGCGTGACTGCGGGCAACATGGACTCCATGATCAACCGCTACACCGCCGATCGCAAACTGCGTCATGACGATGCTTACACCGCTGATAATGTCGCCGGTAAGCGTCCGGATCGTGCCACTTTGGTTTACACCCAGCGTTGTAAAGAAGCATGGAGAGACGTGCCGGTCATCCTGGGTGGAATCGAAGCGAGCCTGCGTCGTACCGCGCACTATGATTACTGGTCTGATACCGTGCGCCGCTCGGTGCTGGTGGATTCCAAGGCTGACATGCTGATCTTCGGCAACGGTGAACGCCCGCTCGTAGAAGTGGCGCATCGTTTGTCCCAGGGCGAGCCGGTTTCCAGCATTCGCGACGTGCGTAACACCGCAATTATGGTGAAAGAAGCGCTGCCGGGCTGGAGCGGTGTCGATTCCCGGATCATTGATATGCCGGGCAAAATCGATCCGATCCCGCATCCGTACGGTGAAGATCTGCCGTGTGCCGACAACAAGCCTGTCGAGCCAAAGAAAGCGGAAGCGAAAGCCGTCGTCGTACAGCCACCGCGTCCTAAGCCGTGGGAAAAGACCTACGTGCTCCTGCCGTCCTTTGAAAAAGTGAAAGGCGACAAAGTGCTGTACGCTCACGCGTCGCGCATTTTGCACCATGAAACCAACCCCGGCTGCGCCCGTGCGTTGATGCAAAAACACGGCGAGCGCTTTATCTGGGTTAACCCACCGGCCATCCCGCTCTCGACCGAAGAGATGGACAGCGTATTTGCCCTGCCGTACAAGCGCGTGCCGCATCCGGCGTACGGTGATAGCCGCATTCCAGCATATGAGATGATCCGTTTCTCAATCAACATCATGCGTGGCTGCTTTGGTGGCTGTTCTTTCTGTTCGATCACCGAGCACGAAGGCCGCATTATTCAGAGCCGATCCGAAGACTCGATCGTCAATGAGATCGAAGCCATCCGCGACTCCGTTCCTGGCTTTACCGGCGTGATCTCCGATTTGGGTGGTCCAACGGCAAACATGTACATGTTGCGCTGCAAGTCGCCGCGCGCGGAACAAACCTGCCGTCGTCTGTCGTGTGTCTATCCGAGCATCTGCGAGCACATGGACACCAACCACGAGCCGACGATCAACCTTTATCGTCGTGCGCGTGATCTGAAGGGCATCAAAAAGATCCTGATCGCCTCCGGTGTGCGTTACGACATCGCGGTGGAAGATCCTCGCTACATCAAAGAGCTGGCAACCCACCATGTGGGCGGCTATCTGAAGATCGCGCCAGAGCATACCGAAGAAGGCCCATTATCGAAGATGATGAAGCCGGGCATGGGCAGCTACGATCGCTTCAAAGAGCTGTTCGACACCTATTCCAAACAGGCGGGCAAAGAGCAGTATCTGATCCCGTACTTTATCTCCGCGCACCCAGGCACGCGTGATGAAGATATGGTGAATCTGGCGCTATGGCTGAAACAACGCCGCTTCCGTCTGGATCAGGTGCAGAACTTCTATCCGTCGCCGCTCGCGAACTCGACGACCATGTATTACACCGGCAAGAACCCGCTGAGTAAGATTGGTTATAAGAGTGAAGATGTGGTGGTGCCGAAGGGGGATAAACAGCGTCGTCTGCATAAAGCGCTACTGCGTTACCACGATCCAGCAAATTGGCCGCTGATTCGTCAGGTGCTGGAAGATATGGGTAAAAAGCATCTGATAGGTTCACGCCGCGATTGTCTGGTACCTTCGCCAACGCTTGATGAAATGCGCGAGGCACGCCGCCAGAACCGCAACACGCGCCCGGCGCTGACCAAGCACACGCCGATTGTGCATCAGCGTTCGAACGCGAATGCCAGTGCGAAGAAGCCTGTGAAGCGCAAAGCGTAAAATGAAAACCCCGGCAAGCCGGGGTTTTTTATTTAACCGCCAAACTGATCCGGGTCCGGCCCTAAGCGCTTGCCCTGGTCCAGCTTCGCAATCTCGCTTAGCTCGTCCTTATCCAGACGGAAATCCCAGACGTCGAAGTTCTCGGCGATACGCGACGGCGTGACTGATTTCGGAATCACGACCAGCCCACTATCCAGATGCCAGCGGATGACAATCTGCGCGACGGTTTTACCGTACTTTTCAGCTAAATCGCGGATGATTTTCTGATCGAAAACACCTTCGCCACCCTGTGCCAGCGGGCTCCAGGATTCAGTCTGAATTTTGTGCGTGGCGTTCCAGGCGTGAAGCTGGCGCTGTTGCATCAGCGGATGAAGCTCGATCTGGTTAATCACTGGCGCAACGCCCGTTTCATCAATCAGTCTCTGCAAATGATGAATCTGGAAATTACAGACGCCGATACTCTTCACCAGCCCAGCCTGCTGGAGTTCGATCAGCCCTTTCCAGGCCTCGACGTAATGATCGATTGCCGGAACTGGCCAGTGCATCAGATACAGATCGACGAAATCCAGCTGGAGCTTCTCCAGACTTTCTTGCAGGGCTTCGCGTGGACGTTTTTGATCGTCATTCCACAGTTTGGTGGTGATAAACAGATCGTCGCGCGAAACACCGGCGCTGGCCAGCGCTTTGCCGACGCCGTCTTCATTTTTGTACGCAGCAGCGGTGTCTATCGACCGATAGCCGACTTCCAGTGCTTTGTGAATGGCGGATACGACCTCGTCGTTACCGGCTTTCCATACGCCGAGCCCCAACTGGGGCATTATGTTGCCATCCTGAAGCTTGATTACGGTTTGGTTTGCCATCTTTCCTCCTCCATTTGCTCATCACCGAGGGAGCCCCCGGTGATGTGGTGTGCATTAAGTCTGGACGAAAAGTCAAAAAACGAAAGGCTGGATGGTAAAACGCTTAGCGTGCCGCTTCGTAAATGCGACGGCTCACGTCAAGGGTAATGTCTTGATGTTCACCCAGTTGCGTCATACCGTGCGCTTCCAGTTTTGCCAGCAGGGCCGGGATTGAGCTACCGTCCAGGCCATAGCCTGAGAGGCGAGTCGGAACACCCATCTGCTCGAAGAAACCGCGAGTGGCTTCGATCGCTGCATCGATACGCGCGTCTTCAGAACCTTCTGTAATGTTCCATACACGCTCGCCATATTGCAGCAGTTTGGCGCGTTTGGTGTCGCGTTTTTCATTCCACAGGGCAGGCAGAACCACCGCCAGCGTCTGAGCATGATCCAGACCGTGCATTGCCGTCAGTTCGTGACCCAGCATATGCGTCGCCCAGTCCTGCGGCACGCCAGCACCAATCAGGCCGTTCAGCGCCTGGGTGGCAGCCCACATGACGTTGGCACGCACGTCGTAGTTTTCTGGCTCCTGCAAGGCTTTCGGGCCATCTTCGACCAGCGTCAGCAGAATACCTTCTGCGAAACGATCCTGAATTTTGCCGTTTACTGGATAAGTCACGTACTGCTCAACGGTGTGAACAAATGCATCCACGACACCGTTGGCAACCTGACGCGGTGGCAGGGTGTAGGTATAAACCGGATCCAGAATCGCAAACACCGGCTGAACGTGATCGTTCATGAACGCTTGTTTATCACCGGTGGTTTTACGCGAAATCACCGCGCCTTTGTTGGATTCTGAACCGGTTGCAGGCAGCGTCAGCACGGAGCCCATTGGGATTGCGCTTTTGATGTCATTTCCACGGGTTTCCAGAATATGCCATGGATCGATACCGTCAGGATAATGCGCAGCGGCAGCGATAAACTTGGTGCCGTCCAGTACGGAACCACCGCCGACCGCCAGCAGGAAGGTGATGTTTTCTTCACGGGCGATTTTGACCGCGTTCATCAGCGTTTCGTAAGACGGGTTCGGCTCGATACCGCCAAACTCACGCACGTCAACGCCTTCCAGGGCGCTGTACACCTGATCCAGCACGCCCGTTTTCTTCACGCTGCCGCCGCCGTAGGTAATCAGTACGCGGGCACCGGCTGGGATCTGATCGCGCAGATCGGCGATAGCATTTTTGCCAAACAGAATGCGGGTTGGGGTATGCAGATTAAAGTTGTTCATTGCTCGTTCCCTTATGTGGGTGAAAAATCGTGGCGGCGAGAAGGCTGCCTGATGGTGCTCATTGTGGCTATCGGACGCCATCCCCTCAATGCACATTTCTGCCGTTGTCTTGCCCATTTCTACAGAGTGCTGGAGAAAATGCGAAAAACTGCGCACGCTGACATCGTGGGAAACCGTATCTGGAGCGAGCACTCATGAACCGTGAAGAGATTTGCCTGCAACTGACGCAGCAAATTAATAGATTGAAAGATAAAGAAAATAGTCTCAGCGAGCTGCTGCCAGATATCCGGTTGTTATACGGCACACAGCCCGGTACGCGCACGCCGGTGATGTATCAGCCTGGCATCGTATTTCTCTTTTCTGGTCATAAAATTGGGTATATCAACGAGCGTGTGTTCCGCTACGACACCAACGAGTACTTACTCCTGACAGTACCTTTACCCTTCGAATGTGAAACTTTCGCGACAGAGGCCGTTCCG
Source organism: Enterobacter sp. (assembly GCA_022649305.1). Lineage (GTDB taxonomy): Bacteria > Pseudomonadota > Gammaproteobacteria > Enterobacterales > Enterobacteriaceae > Enterobacter. The sequence goes on along the minus strand of JALCNW010000003.1, from coordinate 53,873 downwards.
CTGGCGGGGATTCGTTTGAATGTCGATATCCTCCAGCTCCAGGAACTGCTGATGGACATCGGGGAAGATGAGCTTTTTCAACCCGCGATGTCGGCAAGCGCCATCAACTCTGCCACGCTTTCCGGGGAAATTCTTTGTGCGATAGAGCGTCTGCTGGACGTCATGGAGCGGCCGCTGGACGCGCGCATACTGGGCAAACAGATTGTCCGCGAAATCCTCTACCACGTGCTGTTGGGGCCGGGTGGCGGTGCGCTACTGGCGCTGGTCAGCCGTCAGACCCATTTCAGCCTGATTAGCCGTGTGCTAAAGCGTATTGAAAGCCAGTACACCGAAAACCTGAGCGTGGATGAGCTGGCATCAGAGGCAAATATGAGCGTCTCGGCTTTCCACCATAACTTTAAATCGGTGACCAGCACCTCGCCGTTGCAGTATCTGAAAAGCTACCGACTGCATAAAGCCAGAATGTTGATGATTCACGACGGCATGAAGGCCAGCGCGGCTGCGATGCGAGTGGGCTACGAAAGTGCCTCGCAGTTTAGCCGGGAGTTTAAACGTTTCTTTGGCGTGACACCGGGCGAAGACGCGGCGCGAATCAGGATGATGCAAGGGGTTTGATGAAAGCCCTCCCGGACGAGAGGGCGCACGATCAGGCGCTACAGTATTTCTTTTTGATAACCACCGCGATGGTGCCCACCAGCCCTGCAACCAGCAGGAACATCGGCAGAATCATCAGGAACGTCATGACCTGATCTTCGTGGCGTTTCACAATCGGGATCATGCTGATCGCATAACCTAATGACGTCACCACGCCCACCCACAGCAGTGCGCTTAGCCAGTTAAAGAACTGGAAGCGACGATTCGACAGGCCCGAGATCCCCGCCATGGTTGGCAGCAACGTGCGAACAAATGCCAGGAAACGTCCGGCCAGCAGTGCCAGCAGTCCGTGTCTGTCGAACATGCAGGTTGCCCGCTCGTGATACTTAACGGGCAACTGCGATAGCCAGCTTTTCACCACGCGCGTGTTACCGAGCCAGCGGCCCTGCAAATAGCTTAACCAGCAGCCAAGGCTGGCGGCGGAAGTGAGGATGACCACGGTAGAAGCGAAGTCCATAACGCCTTTACCGATTAATGCACCCGCGAGCAACAGCAAGCTGTCTCCCGGAAGAAATGACGCTGGCAGCAGACCGTTTTCCAGAAACAGGGTCGCGAACATCACGAAATAAACAATACCCACAACGTGTGGGTCCGCCAGCGCGGCAAAATCATGTTGCCAAAGCGCAGCGATAATATCTTGAATAACAGCCATGGACTTTCCTGTGGAACAGCATACATGCGTGATATGCGGCTATTGTACTCCTGATTTCACCTGCTGGGGTTGATCGCGGGCGCAACAAATGCAGACATTTTTATCGTGAGTGTCTGGAAATCGGTCCAGGAGGACTATTTTCCCGCACTCTACACGATACGCTCAAAGCCCGCCGCTAAATCCGCTATCAGATCTTCAACGTTTTCTAAACCGATATGCAGTCGAATCAGCGTACCGGTAAAGTCGACTTCCCCACCGGGACGCAGAGCCGCAATTTGCTCTGGCTGGTTGGGCAGAATCAACGATTCAAAGCCGCCCCAGGAGTAGGCCATGCTGAACAAGGAGAAGTTATCCAGGTAGGCTGCCAGTTCGTCATTGTTCAGCCGTTTTTTAAGAACAAACGAGAACAAACCGCTGCTACCCGTAAAGTCACGTTTCCAGAACTCGTGGCCTTTACTGCCGGGTAGGGCAGGGTGATTCACGCGGGCTACCTGCGGATGCTCTGCCAGCCACTCTGCCACCTTCAGGCTGCTTTCATGGTGCTGACGCAGCCGTACGCCAAGCGTGCGAAGGCCGCGGCTGGTCATATACGCGGTATCGGCATCGACCATCTGACCCATCAGGTAGGCATTTTCGCGAAGCTGATCCCAGCAACGGGCGTTAGAAACTGCCGTGCCGATCATGCCGTCGGAATGGCCAATCAGATATTTGGTGGCGGCCTGAATGGAAATATCAATATCAAAGTCGAGCGCATTAAACAGCACGCCTGCGGCCCAGGTATTGTCGATCATTACGATCGCTTCCGGTGCTTTACGGCGTACGGCTTTTACGATAGCCGGAACGTCATGTACTTCCATCGTGATGGAGCCGGGTGATTCCAGGAACACGATGCGCGTGTTGGGTTGAATAAGGTCGGCAATGTCCTCGCCAATCAGCGGATCGAACCATCCTGTGGTGACGCCAAGTTTAGTGAGGATTTTGGTGCAGAAATCCTGGCTCGGCTCGTAGGCCGTATTGGTCATCAGGATATGATCGCCCTGCTCGACGAACGCCAGAATAGTATTAGCAACCGCCGCCGCGCCGCAGGGGAACAGCGCACAGCCAGCACCGCCTTCCAGTTCGCACATCGCTTCCTGCAATGAAAAATGAGTCAGCGTACCGCGGCGTCCGTAAAATAACTCACCTTTGGCGCGATTGCGGGTAGCTTGCTTTTTGGCTTCGACAGTCTCAAACACCAGTGAGGAGGCGCGTTGAATAACGCTATTTACCGAACCCTGAGTATACTTTTTACTGCGTCCGACCTGGACAAGCCGGGTATCAAGATGCTTCTCTGTCATGTTCGCTAAACCTGTCATTTTTATCCGTCTGGACGTCCAGACTACCATGAAAGTAAAAATGGTCACGCTAATGGTAGTGGAATAAGGCGAAAATTTTTTAAACTTGGCTCTCAGGAAATTTTTCCTGCGTAAGCGCAAGGAAAAAGAAACGAATTTACGGCAGTATGTAAATACTAATGAGAACTACTATCAATTCGACGTGGTTTTGATATTATTATGCTCAGATTTTGTGATTTTGGTCCTGGAGATACAGAGTGGGTAATAATTTGATGCAGACGGATCTCTCCGTTTGGGGCATGTATCAACATGCTGACATCGTGGTTAAGATTGTGATGATCGGCCTGATTCTGGCGTCTGTGATCACCTGGGCTATCTTCTTTAGCAAAAGCGTAGAATTGATGACTCAGAAGCGTCGTTTGAAGCGCGAACAGCAGCAACTGGCTGAAGCACGCTCTTTGAATCAGGCTTCTGACATGACGTCATCCTTCCATGCCAAAAGTTTGACTTCGCTTTTAGTGAACGAAGCTGAGAACGAACTGGAACTTTCCGCAGGCAGTGAAGACAACGAAGGTATTAAAGAACGCACCGGCTTCCGCCTGGAGCGTCGTGTCGCTGCCATCGGTCGTCACATGGGACGCGGTAACGGTTATCTGGCAACAATCGGTGCGATTTCACCGTTTGTTGGTTTGTTCGGTACGGTATGGGGCATCATGAACAGCTTCATCGGCATCGCTCAGACGCAGACGACCAACCTTGCAGTTGTTGCCCCTGGTATTGCAGAAGCGCTGCTGGCGACCGCTATCGGCCTGATTGCTGCTATTCCTGCGGTGGTCATCTATAACATCTTCGCCCGTATGATTGGCAGCTACAAAGCGACTCTGGGTGACGTTGCTGCGCAGGTTCTCCTGCTGCAAAGCCGCGATCTTGACCTCAGCGCCAGCTCCGCGAAGCCGGTTCACTCCGCATCGAAACTGCGCGTAGGTTGATAAACAATGGCAATGCGTCTTAACGAAAATCTGGACGATAACGGCGAAATGCATGAAATCAACGTGACGCCGTTTATCGACGTTATGCTGGTTCTGCTGATTATTTTCATGGTTGCCGCGCCGCTCGCAACGGTCGACGTCAAGGTCAATCTGCCCGCGTCCTCCAGCCAGCCGCAGCCGCGTCCGGAAAAACCGATTTATCTGTCGGTGAAAGCGGATAACTCCATGTTCCTGGGTAACGATCCGGTGACCGATGAGTCTGTGATCCCGGCGCTGGATACGCTGACCGGTGGCAAGAAAGACACCACCGTCTTCTTCCGCGCGGACAAAACCGTCGACTACGAAACCATGATGAAGGTCATGGACACGCTGCATCGAGCGGGTTACCTGAAGATTGGGCTTGTTGGCGAAGAGAAAGCGGCAGCCAAATAACAGCAAAACGGCAACCTTCGGGTTGCCGTTTTGGTTTTTGTCCCATTCCCCGTGGGTTGAGGAATAGCCAGGATCGAGGGTTCAGTGCAATCGCCGCTGCCCTGGCAACCCGGGCTCACGGCAAGAAAATCGTCGCTTCGCGATGCCTTCCAAGTCCCAGCACCCTTAGCCCAAATGTTCCCCACCACATACACCGTGCACTTCTGCCGTGACGTAGCTTGATTCCTGACTCGCCAGATAAACATAGACCGGCGCCAGCTCCGCAGGCTGTCCTGCGCGCTTCATCGGCGTCTTCTGACCAAACTGTGGGATCTTCTCCTGCGTCTGGCCACCAGAAATCTGCAACGCCGTCCAGATTGGGCCAGGCGCCACCACATTCACGCGGATACCTTTCTCTGCCACCTGTTTCGCCAGGCCGCGACTGTAGTTCAGGATAGCTGCTTTCGTCGAAGCATAGTCCAGCAGGTGCGGGCTCGGCTGGTACGCCTGAATAGAGGATGTCGTCACGATACTGGACCCGGCAGGCAGCAGCGGGATGGCCTCCTGAGTTATCCAGAACAGTGCGAGCACGTTCACGGCATACGTCTCTTTGAACTGCTCGGTAGTGAGATCGGCAATCTTCTCGACGGCGGTTTGTTTACCGGCTACCAGGGCCAGCGTATCCAGCCCGCCCAACGCTTCACGCGCTTTATGCACCAGTGAGCGAGCAAACTCTTCATTGCTCAAATCGCCCGGAAGAAGCACCGCCTTGCGTCCGGCCTCTTCAATAAGCTGCTTCACCTGCTGTGCATCTTCTTCTTCAGCCGGAAGATAGTTAATCGCCACGTCAGCGCCTTCGCGCGCATAAGCAATCGCCGCCGCACGTCCGATACCGGAGTCACCGCCGGTGACCAGCGCCTTACGATCCTGAAGCCTGCCGCTGCCCTTGTAACTCTGTTCACCACAGTCCGGTACAGGCGTCATCTTTGACTGCACGCCTGGAGCAGGCTGCTTTTGCTTAGGATAGTCGCCGGTGTAGTACTGAGTCGTTGGGTCCTGGATTTTCGTCTGGTTATTAGCCATCGGGAATCTCCTTGCTTGCGGGTTAAAAGAGTAAGCTTAGATGATTCATCTGGTGGACAGGACGAATTCAGGATAATCCTTAATTCACAACGGCAGAGGTTTGCAGCGGTATTTTGATTATGGCGAAGTGGGTGGGGTATCTGTTTTTGTGGCAATCGCGTCTTCATCCAACGCCACGGTGGTGACATTTGACGCATGGTATTCGCCATCTGCCAGTTTACGGGTCAGACGCAGGGTGGCTGTTTCGCGAGCCAGTAAGTGCTGATAATTACTCTCAAGACGCGCCATAATTTTATCTTTAAGCTCGGGCTTGAGTTCCATTACCGCATTAATCATGGCGCCGTAGATCTCTTCTTTCACCTGCAGAGAATATATTTCGCGACGGTTGTGCCATTTCAAACGCACCAGCGCTGCCGGGATCGATACCAGGTCTTGCGCGATGCGGGTCATCTCTTCATTTTTATATTTTATTAGCGCATCGAGATTTTGCTTTAAGATAAACTCATCACTTTTATGGTTATCTAAAGTCAAATAAACGTTGTTGTCTTCAACATCTTTCACGTTAATCATCCTCTAGTTTATAAAATATTGGATTGTTTTTTTCGCGGGTAATAAGATTAAGCCAAATTTCGTTGCCTGCTTCATTTATTTCTTCTGTTTTTTTTGCCATTATTTGACTTAATGCCTGGGCATCTATTTCGCCTTCGGCCTGCAGGTCGTTAAGCAGATGGGCAAAGGCTTCAATCTTGACGAAACGAAACAGCCGATCTTTTATATGGCGGTCATGCTCTTCCAGCAGCATATTACGGGATTTACCGGTACGGGTAACACCAATTAATATGTCAGACTCGAAATCTGAGAGCGTTCTTTTTCCCTGAGTGAAATTAGCATTCTTTTCTGCTTCCGCCGGTTTTGGGTCCACAGAGGCGATGTGGTACCTGACCGGAACCAGATTCTCGGGCAGCATTTTAATATCCTTTGATTTCAACAGGGTAGGATTGATTAAGACGTGAGATTCGTTGACAATAACATGAGGCAAATTTAAAATCAAAAAAAATGGAGCCAACCCATGAACAGCATTTTTTATTCTGTCATTACTTTACTATTGCTTACCGCTGGTGTTCTTTTATTGATGCGAGAGTTCAATAAAACGAAAGACTTACAGCAAACTAATGAGTCTCCACCGCCTGTTCTTATGACCAAAGAAGAGGGGGAGGATCATTTTTCGCTGCTGATGAATGCGATAACACCGGTGTGGTACTGGCGGGTCAATCACGAATATATCGACTTTCTTCACGCGACAATTAAGCGAATGAAGATGACGGAAATAAATGATACGCCGGGACTTTTCGACGCTCAGCGCCGCTGTAGCGATCTCAACTCGGCGGTCTATAAATATTACGACAATATCAAGAAGCGCTGTCTTAACGGCGAGAAAGTGTCACATTCCGACCTTGATGTGTTGAACCTGCGCCAGTGTTTTCGCGAGTTCAGCCTGGAAGCCTACCCTGAGCTGGTGGTACTGGTCTGGCCCGAGTATGAGCGACCCATCGTTAACCCTGCTGAAGTATAACGCCGCCAATCACGGCGGCGGTGATATGCCCTCCCAGCGTCTGAGAGGGCATCAGAACCTATTTATCCGACGATGCTTGCCATAAATTCAACTGCCCGTCCGCAACGTGCTGGTCAATTCTTCTCAATTCATCCTCGCTAAAGCGCAGATTATTCAGCGCCTGCACGTTCTCTTCGAGCTGCTCCGGGCGGCTGGCGCCAATCAATACTGACGTGACGCGTTCATCCTTAAGCAGCCAGCTCAGCGCCATTTGCGCCATCGTCTGGCCGCGCGCCTGGGCCATTTCATTGAGTAAGCGCAGGCTGTTCAGGTTTTCGTCGGTCAGCATTTTCTCGGTTAACCCACGCACTTTTTTGCCCTCTCGCTGCATACGCGAGCCGTCGGGAATACCGGCCAGGTATTTTCCGGTTAACAGGCCCTGCGCCAGCGGCGTGAAGGCAATACAACCGGTACCGTTCGCGACCAGCGTATCCAGCAAGCCGCTGTTGTCCACCCAGCGGTTAAGCAGGTTGTAGGAGGGCTGATGGATCAACAGTGGGATTTTCCACTCGCGCAGCAGGTCAGCCATTTTCTGCGTACGCTCCGGTGAATAAGACGAAACCCCCACGTACAGCGCTTTACCGCTCTGTACCGCGTGAGCCAGCGCAGAGGCGGTCTCTTCCATCGGTGTGTTTTCATCTACCCGATGCGAGTAGAAAATATCGACATACTCCACGCCCATGCGCTTCAGGCTTTGGTCGAGGCTGGCGAGCAAATATTTACGCGAACCGCCGGAACCATACGGGCCTGGCCACATGTCGTAACCGGCTTTGGTGGAGATAATCAGCTCATCGCGATAGGCCGCGAAATCTTCGCGCAGCAGGCGACCAAAATTTTCTTCGGCGCTGCCCGGAGGTGGGCCGTAGTTATTGGCGAGGTCGAAATGGGTGATGCCTAAATCAAAGGCTTTACGCAGCAGGGCGCGCTGGCTGTCGAGAGCCTGAACGTGACCAAAACTGTGCCACAGGCCGAGTGACAGCGCGGGCAGGCGCAGACCGCTTTTACCGCAATAACGGTACTGCATGTTTTCGTAGCGGCTGGGGTAGGCGTTCCAGGACATGATGTCTCCTTTCGTGTCGATGAATTTTTCGAAACAGCGTTTTCATTCTATCCTTATACCATCACAATTCCGGGAGATATGCGATGCCGCGCCTGACCGCCAAAGACTTTCCACAAGAATTGCTCGATTACTACGACTTTTATGCCCACGGCAAAATCAATAAACGTGAATTTTTGAGCCTGGCAGCACGCTATGCCGTTGGGGGCGTGACGGCGCTAGCGCTGTTTAATTTGCTCAAACCCAACTACGCGCTGGCCGAGCAGGTGAAATTTACCGATCCCGATATTGTGCCCGAGTACATTCGCTATCCATCACCCAACGGGCATGGAGAGGTACGCGGCTATCTGGTTAAACCTGCCAAAGTGACGGGAAAAGTGCCCGCCGTGGTCGTCGTGCATGAGAATCGGGGCTTGAATCCCTATATCGAAGACGTCGCCCGGCGGGTGGCAAAGGCCGGATACATAGCGCTTGCACCCGATGGGTTAAGCTCGGTGGGCGGTTATCCGGGTAACGATGAAGAAGGAAAAGTGTTGCAGCAGAAGGTCGACCCGACAAAGCTGATGAACGATTTCTTCGCTGCCGTCGAGTTTATGCAGAAGCATCCTGATGCGACGGGCAAAGTGGGGATCACCGGATTTTGCTACGGTGGCGGAGTCTCAAATGCAGCGGCGGTGGCCTATCCTGAGCTGGACTGCGCGGTGCCGTTTTATGGTCGCCAGCCTGCAACAGCGGATGTAGAAAAGATTAAAGCCCCAATACTGCTCCACTATGCGGAGCTGGACAAAAATATCAATGAAGGCTGGCCGGCGTATGAAGCGGCGCTGAAGGCCGGTAACAAGGTTTATGAAGCCTATATCTATCCTGGGGTAAACCACGGATTCCATAATGATTCCACGCCACGCTATGACGAGGCCGCAGCTGAACTGGCCTGGAAGCGCACCCTGGCGTGGTTTGAAAAGTATTTACGCTAGCCAGAATGCCGGGCTTACGCCCGGCCATTCCGTTACTTAAAAGCTGTAGCTCATACCAGCCTGCACGCTGGCGTCGTTATCGACATCGCCCGTTCCGACATACACACCCGTATTGAGCGTGAAGTTGTGGGCGATGGTGGCGTTCACGCCTGCGCCGAAGATCCCCATCGCGTTGTTATGACCGGCGGTGTTGTGATAATCCGCCGCCTGGGTATCGGTATCATCGCTGAACTCTTTCTGGAACCGGGCGTCTATCCATGGCATCACCTGAACGTTTTTGTTCAGGTCGCGAAGTGTGGTGGTCAGACGCACACCCGCGCCGCCGTTCCAGGAGGAGACCTGGCTGTCGGCAAAGGTGACTTCGCTGTCGGAGAAGCCGTTGGCTTTTGTCTGATCCCAGCCGAGCACTGCATAAGGTTGCAGCAGGGTTTCGCCAGGCAGAATCACGTTCACGCCGCTACGCGCCTGAGCCATATACAGGCTGCCATCCGTCGAGCCGTTCAGCGCTTCGGCCATGCCGCTGGTATCGCCCGTCACGTTGTTAGCGGACAGGGAATAGCGCATATCGCCATAGGTGAAGCTACCCTCTGCAAACAGGCCCCAGGCTTTTCCGTTGAGCGCCTGCTGCCAGCCGCCGTAAAGGCTGTAGTAATTACCGTAAACGCTGTCTTTGAAGCTGTCTGCACCGTCGCTGGTGTCCTGCACGCGGCTGCGCGTCCATGCCAGCGCGATACCGCCGGTCACGCTATCGCCGTTGTTCAGATGCGAGGTCCAGTCCACGCCGCCCTGCGCGCCCTGGGTAATACTTTTGTAGTCGACGTCGTTACTGAAGTTCCCGTTCTGATACAGGAAATCGCCCCACACCTGTGCGCCATCCTGCTGTTCACCGAAAAGGCTCGCCAGATGGACCTGGTTCATGTGGTTGCTGATGTCATCGGCAACCTGATGTCCGGCCTGCTCTGCGGCGTCCAGACCGGCGACCAGTCCCTGAACGTCGCTGGCGAGGGAGCCTTTTGAGCTGCTGAACATAATATTCCAGTTCTGGGTATTATCAGCGGCAAGCATGGTTTGCGGGGCAGTGTCGGCGGCCACAATATTCAGGTTGTTATCGTAGTTATAGGCACCGCTGCGGTTTTCGACCGCCTGCTGACCATTCGAGAACGCGGCGTTGGCGTAATTCTGCGGCGCGTCATTTCCTGAAGTACTGAATGACCCCAGAACAACATTGCTCTGATTTTGCGCAGAGGAAGTAATGGTGCTCACCACCACGGCGTTATTTTTCCCGGTAATCGTGCCGAAATTAACGGTGCTGTCGGTGCTCATATTCACCATGGCATTACTGCCGGTGGTGGTGGCAACCAGCGTGGAACCGTTTTGCAGATCCCAGCTGGTCGCATCGTTAATTTTATCGATGCTGATGCTGTTATCGCTGGTGGTATTGACCGTCTCGAACTGATTAATCTGCCCGGAAATAGAACTCCCGGCATCCATTGAAAGCGTATCGCTACCGTCACCGCCGCTGACATTACCCGTGACGTGCGAGTTATTGGTCAGCACCACCGTATCGTCACCTTTCCCGGTGGTAATATCCCCGTTCACATTCGCATTATTTTGCAGGGTAATGGTGGAATTACCGCTATTCTGGCTAGTGTCCACATTGCCATTAATCGTGCTGTTATCCACCAGGACAGAATTGGTTGAATTACCATCAACGGTCACATTGCCGTTGACCACACTTTTATTGGTAAAGGAAAGCTGGGTCTGACCATTTTCGTTGATGACGCCGATATCGCCCGTGACGGTACTATTATTCAGCGCCAGCGTATCCTGGGTGGTGCCGTACATCGCCACGGCTACATCGCCAAAGGCGTCGACATTGATATTACTGAACGGTGCGTAAGTGCTGAGTTTTTCAGCCAGCGTATCGATGTTTTTCGCGATTTCGCTGTTGCTGGCATCCACGGTGGCATTGGTGAACGACAGCGTGGTATCGGATTTATCGCTACCGGCATAAATACCGCCATTATCCATGATGCTATCGCTCATTGTGATATTTTGCGCACCGGTTCCGGCACTGATAATACTGCCGTGCAGCGTGCTACCGTTACTGATATTCACGGTGTGATAACCCTTGTCGAGCGGGTCAATATAAATTGCCGACCCCATCATGTAGGCCTTATCACGTGCATAATCACCCGAGGTATTCTCGCCATTTAGCGTGGCATGATCGACGGTGACGGTGGTATTTGTCGTCTTGCCAGCGGCTCCTACTTCAATCATGTCGGCAGTGGCATTGTTATTAAGCGTAATATTGGCCGAACCGCCGTTGCTTCCCTGAATATAGTATCCGGACATGTCCGTACCCGATACGGTCAATGACTGGGTATCACCCGCCTGACGCTGTCCATCCATAAAAATATTGGTCGCGGTGGCATCTGCCATGACGGCATCGGTCACGCCTGGATTCTGGTAATTATTATTGTCCGTATATTTTGTCAGGCCGCAAGTTTGCGAGGTGCTACCCGTCTGGCAGGGTGTCGCTGGCGTACTGGCGGCATTTGCGCCAAAAGAGGTCAATGCAACTAATATACATTGTGACAGGATTGAACGTTTAACTGAATTGCGCATTTTATATTCTCTAAATTAGGCGAGTGAAGACGGCCTCTTTTTAAAGTATTTTTCGCGAATTAAGAATGTTCGCACCCATAAAGGATGTAATAAAATATTGAATCTATATTCGTTTGTTTATGGTTCGTTTAAATAAAATAAACAAATAAATCAAACCAAATGTATTCATCGCATGGATGTGACGGTTTAATTAGCGTGCAAAGTATGAGGGTATTTAGACGTTATAAGATTATTCATAGATGAAATCATGAGGCCAGCTAACCCTTTAGGGTTACGTGGTTAATGTAAGGTGCGACACCTTTACATTTCCTCATCTGCTGAAAAATTAGAACATGCATTTATGGGGGAGGTTTTCCGCTCAGCGATTATCGTTTTTCTGCAAGCGTAAGGGGAGTGAGAATTTTTATAAAAATAATCACGAAACATTATAACTTCCCCCTTTTCCTGCCGATAACCACGGTAAGGCCTACCTCTGGCAGGTCTCCTAACGGCAAGGAACACTTATGCAGATACTACGTAATTTTACTATTCGGTTCGTCATGCTGGCGATTCTGGGTATTTTTTGTTTGATGTGGGCGGGTGTCGGCTTGTACAGCACCTGGTCGCTTTCCAGGGTTTCGGATGGTAATGACGTTGATCGACAACTCGTTAAACAAATGACGATTTTAAGCCAGGGTAACGATCAGTATTTTCGCTTTGTTACGCGTCTGAGCCGCGCGATGGACTCGAAGGCTTCGGGCGGTACGCCCGATTTAGCGCCCGTTCAACAAGCACTGGATAACATGGGCAAAAAGCTCACCGAGATGAAAGCCATCTCGCCTGGGCCGATGGATGAGAGTGTCTCTGCTGAAGTCATCAGCAGCTGGCAGGCTCTGCTGGATCAAGGCGTTACGCCGTTGATGCAACAGGCACAGCAGGGTTCCGTTGAGGGCTATCGTCAGCAGGCCAACAATGTCACGCCACCGCTCAGTCGCGCGTTCGGTGCGGCGGCAGAAAAATTCAATAAAGCGGCAGACGCCACACTCGACACCACGCGCATAGTGGTCGATGGCCTGACCAGCATGACCCGCACGGTCATTATCGGCGCAACGCTGATTGGTTTGCTCATCCTGCTGTTCACCGATCGTTATCTGGTGGCGATGCTGGTCAAACCGCTGGACCGCATCCGCGAGCATTTCCGCCAGATTGCGCAGGGCGACCTTAGCCAGCCCATCGAGCCATTTGGCCGCAACTGCGTGGGCCGTTTGGTGCCATTGCTAAGCGCTATGCAGGACAGTCTGCGTGAAGCGGTGAGCACGATTCGTTCCGGCAGCGAAAACATCTGGCGTGGGGCGACTGAGATTTCCAGCGGCAACAACGATCTCTCCTCGCGAACGGAAGAGCAGGCTGCCGCGCTGGAAGAGACCGCAGCCAGCATGGAACAGCTCACGGCCACCGTGAAGCTGAACGCCGAGAATGCGCGTCAGGCGAGCCAACTGGCTGATGTTGCGTCAACCACCGCGAGCCGTGGTGGTTCGCTGGTCGAGGATGTAGTCACCACCATGACCGGGATTTCCGACAGTTCGAAGAAAATCGCGGAGATCACCACCGTCATTAACAGCATCGCTTTCCAGACCAATATTCTGGCGCTGAACGCCGCGGTGGAAGCCGCTCGAGCAGGTGAACAGGGCCGTGGATTTGCTGTGGTGGCGGGTGAGGTGCGTAATCTGGCGAGCCGCAGTGCCAATGCCGCGAAAGAAATTGAAGGGCTGATTGCCGATTCAGTTTCGCGCGTGGAGCAGGGATCGCAGCTGGTGAGCGATACGGGCACGACCATGGAGGCGATCCTGCGCGCGGTGACCGAAGTCACCACCATCATGAAGCAAATTGCGTCGGCATCGGAAGAACAAAGCAAAGGCATTTCTCAGGTCGGCGTGGCGATTACGCAGATGGACGGCGTGACGCAGCAAAACGCCTCGCTGGTGGAGCAGGTTTCCGCTGCTGCCTCGGCGCTTGAGCGCCAGACCGAAGATCTACAGCGCTCGGTGCAAAAATTCCGCCTTTCCGCGCAGGAATCCCCAGGCGTGATTGCCGCGTCTCCGCTCAAATCCCCGGTGCGAGCAAAGCCTGCGGGCACGCCCGACGAGTGGGTATCGTTCTAAATCTTTCTCTTACAAGGCCGCCCTGCGCGGCCTGACTTCCTTCACGCATCGGTTCCGGTACGAGAAATCGAGATCAGCGTCGATCCAATCGCCACGCCGTTTTTCCCGGTATGTTTAATCTGGTACATCGACTGATCGGCCCGTCGTAGCGCATCCACAAAATCATCCTGCGACTGCACTTCATCAATGCCGATAGAGGCACCCACCCGCGCTTCACCGTTGTCCAGTTCGAACGGCGACAGGGCGGCGCGAAGAGAGTTATGTGCCGTGCTGTTGACCAGCAGACTGTTGAGTGGAAAGGGCAGCAGCAGGACAAACTCATCCCCGCCCAGACGGCCCACAATCGATCCCGGCGGACAGGTATCGCGCAGGCGCTGGCTTAATTGGATCAACAGTTCATCGCCACTACGGTGACCGAAGGTATCGTTCACCGTTTTAAAGTCATCGAGATCGATAAACGCCACGCACAGCGGCCCGCTGCTTTTCAGGTCGGCGAAGTGTTTGATTAAGGCATGACGGTTGGCCAGCCCGGTGAGCGGGTCGTGATTTGCCAGCAGTGCGAGCTGTTCCTCGTACTGCTTCTCTTTGGTCATATCAATATGGGTACCGGTGACCTTGAGCGGACTACCGTGTTGATCCCATTCGCTGACGCGCCCGCGATCCAGTACCCAGGTAATCTTGCCATTTTTATGCTGCATGCGGTGCAGCGCTTCGTAGAAGGGGGTTTTGCCGTGGAGGTGATCGTAAAACGCATCCAGTACCTGCTGCCTGTCTTCAGGATGGAGATGATCGCGCCAGACTTCAAACTGGGCATTCATCTCTTTAGGCTGATAGCCGAGCATCGAACCCCAGCGGCGATTATAAATAATCAGCTTGCCGCTTGGCACGTCGAGCTGCCACAAACACAGGCCTGTACCGTCCAGCGCTGCGCTCAGTTTGCTGCGGGCGTCACGCGCCAACCTGGCAAGCCGGGCGTTATGCTTCTTCAGATTCTGGATCTGTTGTTTCAGCGCCTGTTCAGACATGAGAATTTTCTTAGGGAAATAAGAATGATTCTTGCCAGTTTAGCGGGTGGTTGTAAATATGCTGTTGAAAAAAGAGAGTGCCTTTTATACGCGACGCTCCACCAAAAGGATAAAGGTGGGATTTACCCTGCCAATTTTTGTTATGGCAGCGTTTTCGGTAAGCGATTCGTTGAGCGCAGGATGCCATTGTCCATCTCAATGAGTTTCTGCTTACGAAGTATGGCGAGATATTTCATTATCCCGCTGCGGGAAAGGTGTGTTCTTTGATGAATGTAGTCATAGGTACTGGTGCTAGCACGCACAAAGTCTGGCTCATCGATTAATGCATTTAACTGATTACAAATGATGGACCAGGAATCGCGAACGCCCAACGCACTATGTTTACGAAACTGCTCTGCAGCAATAAACATGGTGATATCCAGTAGGGGTTCCCAAAGATTGAGACAGGCAATACGAGTGTAAAAACAGGAGGCAGGAATTATCTCGAAATCAACATCGGTTATCGCTTCAAGAAAGGCTTGACCGCTTAAGTCCTGATAGGTGTTAAAACCAAAGACGGTGGGACCGGTGAGGTTACCAATAATAAGCTGGTCTTCCGGTCGACGCAGTAGCAGGTAACCTTGATGAATAAGGAAACACTCAGGTTCGGGTAACGTATTGAAAGAGATAAACCCGCCTTTATTGACTCTGACTATTTTTTGAGGATCAGATAGTGCGTCGAAAAGCATTACGATGCTTTTCGTGAGTTTTTCACTTTCGTTCATAGAACGCCTGTTCAGTGAATGATGAATAACACATTCTGACGGCAATTCATGATCACACACAATGAGTAATCAATCCAAATTTAGAGTTGGAACCGGGTCAATATTTTAACGGCAACTTATAAATCTGCATCAATACGCCACGTTGCAGATCAATATGGCCGCCTTTTTTCAGATCGCCCAGCATTTTCATAATTCCGCTACGCGACAGCATGGTTTTTTCCTGAATATAATCACAGGCAGTGGTGGCGAGGCGTAGCTCCTCGGTCTCTTCCATTAACGCCTGGAGATTGTTTCGTACCAGATCATAAGTTGATACGCCGGTGGCAACAAAATGGTTTTCCAGAAAGCGCCTTGTGGAAAACATGTACATATAAGCCATGCTCTCCCAAAGATTCTGCTCACTAACGGCGTTGGAAAACATTGACTGCGGAACGATTTCAAAGCGAATCGCTCCTCTGGCCTGGAAATAGATATCCTGGTTTTTGTCCAACAGAAAGTTAAGCCCAACGATCACCGGTGCTTTAATGTTAGCTAACAGCAGGTGATCTTTCCCCCGATACCACGCAGCGATCCCCTCATGAAGAATGAAACTCATCGGCTCTGCATATTGCAGCAGAGAAATAATTTGCCGTTCACGGCCATTCTGAATTCTTAAAGGGTCTGAAACCGCATTGATTAAGGTAAAAATATGTTCTATAGGTTTCATTAGTGTTGTTCCAGCTATCGGTTTCTGATTCAAAGTTTATCAGAGTCCACAATAAAATGTTAGTCTGGACAATATTTTCAGTTTGCAAATAGATTCATAAAGTTACTTGATTTTAAAGCATTTATCCATCTTGCCGGTCTAATAATAGATTAAGTTGCCATTGAAAATAACATTGGTTTCTTTATTATTATATTAATAAAGCTTTTTCTTTCAAAGATATTACCTATGCCTAAAAATAATTTTAAACGTGCACTGCTTTGCGAGTCACGCTTACTCTACCGGAGTGCCGCGCGCTACAGTCTGGAGGAAAATGCCTATAGTGTGCTCGAGATTAGCCCCCACCAGTTGCTTGAAGAAGCTTGTGGATACAATGGAAAGGATCAACTCATTGTCATTGGTATTGGTGGTGTTGGCAGCGAGATAAGGACGCTGCTGCAAGCGATCTATCGTCTGACATTTTTCACTAGCAACATTATCGTCTCGTTACCCGGAGATAATGGCCATCTCTCTGTTTTCATGAAAGGGTTAGGCGTTAGTCACATCATCCCAGAAGACCTACTCTGCGAGACATTATCGACTTATATCAATGTGGCATCTGTTCTCCCCTCTCGCTCTGAGCTCACAGACAAGTCGCATTATGGTTTGCTGGCAGGAAGAATATCTACTTGTGAACTTAATACTTTGCTCGATTTTTCACGTGGGATGAGTGCTAATGAAATCGCTAGCTTTCGTCATATCAGTTACAAAACGGTATTCACACACAAACGTAATGTTGCGTTACGTATGAATATTAAAACATCTCTACAGTGGCTGGAGCTTCTCGTACAGATAGAAAAAATTCATTCTTTGTAGCATTAAAGGAGTCTATGTTTACTTATTCTATTTTATCGCCTAATACTACGTCGACTCATCTATGTGGGTTGAAGCGATGCTTTGATGAAATCGCGCACACTAACCCCAACTGGGGATATCAGTTTCTCTTTGAGGAGAAAAGTGAGCTAAACCCTCATCTCATCATTCTTGATCTCACGCTTTGCCAGGATCTCACATTACTTTCCTCTGATGAAATCGGCTATTTGAATCAGGACCAAGGCTACAAGGTACTTGTGCTACTTAAAAAAACACAAATGCACCTTGCCGATGTACTGTTGCGTGAACACCGTTGTTCATTATTGTGTGTGGATGAGCGTCTTTTTCGACTAAGGGAGGTCGTTGAAAGCAGCCTAAAGAAACGGCGTTATATAAGCGCTTCGATTTTGAGCAAGCAGCTGACGTCTAAACCGCAAGAGCAAAAAGTCGACTTTACGGGTGCTGAGTTACGTGTTCTCAAAGGCTTATGTATGGGCAAAAATGGTGTAGAAATCTCACAAGAAATTTTCCGTAGTCAGAAGACGATTAGCACCCATAAACGCAATATTATGAAGAAGTTAGGTGCGAGTAATAATTTTGAGCTAATTATGCAGGTAGCAAAATTAGATAGTAGGAACACCAACTTCCTCGTTAATGAAAAATGAAATATGGAATACGGTGCCCGCAGACGCGTGGTGGAGAGAGGGAACGCAATTGCGGGCAATGACCACTAATGAAGTGAAGTTCACAGGAATATGCGTGTAATATTTTTATTATGAAGCATATCTAAAAAATGGAACAAATCATAATCGTTTTTAAGACGGAATTTACGCATAACAATGTATTTATGTGCAGAAATGGTTTTATAATTAACACACATATTTTCTGCAACATCTTTAACTGAATGCTTAACATGTAAGCTGGCCAAGATTTTTCGTTGCTGGGGAGTTATCTTAATAAGTTTGCACCCGAAGCAAGTTATATACTGGGAAAAACCTTCTCCCGCTAACCATGCTCTCCAGGCAACAGTCAGTTTGCGCGTGATTTCATTTAGAGATTCTCGTCGCATGATATAGACAATATCAGCAAAGCAGAATGGCGATCTTTCACTACTAGCCTTTTCATCAACTAGTCCAATAATAATGCCCTTCTGCCGTAGGCGTAACTCTGGAAAGCAGGTGTAGCGCTCGCCATTGCAAAGCGAAAGAATAATCACATCCGCGTGGGCAATATTCTCCGGCGTATAGTCGGTGAAAAACTCAACATGACGGTTAAACCACTGGTAGAAAAAATCGCTGAGAAAATAATACATACCTCTACGAAACATGACGTCTGATTCGTTAATCAAAACCTTTAGCATGACCAACCCGATGTATAGTTGATAAAAAACTGCTCTTCAGGCCACATAAATCCCTGGAGAAAATGACTTCCACCTCCTTCCGCCATGTCATAATGCTGCCTATTTTCCACCCCTTCCACCAGAACTGCCTTAACGTATCGCGCGCAGTGGGTGATAAATGGACTTAACGATGAGGGCGCCTGAAGTAATACGCTCTTATCAATTTTCACCCCGTCGAATCGCCCCAATTCAGTTTCTAAATCGTTGAATTGCGCGGGTAAAATATCATCCAGCCAAAGCTCTGCGCCCATGGATTTGATCATCCTGGCATGGGCATAAAAAGCCTGGCGCTCAGACCGTGACAACGAAATAAACCCGTGCGGATCTTGTATCTCAAGGACAATACCCTCCCGCAACCACGGGAGGAGGTGTTCAACAACCTGTGAAGAGCAGAGCAGCCTGGCGGGAACGTTTAAATAATAACGTTTCCTGTTCTTCATTTTATAAATAACCTGCAGTTGCCAGCACAATATATTCAGACAGGATTGTTCGGATTGCAAAGAAAAATAATGCTCAGGATTCATTTCAGGCTGCAATAAACTTAATATTTCCCACGCTTTAATCACTTTTTCAGCCACGGAAAAAATTGGTTGAAAACGGATTCCGCGTACCACGTTTTCAAAGGGTAAACGATAAGGCATAGTGCACCATTAAAATGAATATCAGAGGCTTAGTGCCGGGGACTGATCTACTGCCAGGTAAAATCGACGTTCATCACCGATTGAAAGGTACCGGCAGTGGCATTTCCCTGCGGGGTAAACATTCTGGCCGACAGCGGGAAAGACGCCGAGCGACTGCTGATATTTACGGTCTCTTCCAGCGAGTCTCCTGACGCATAAATCGTGGCATGGTCGCGGCTGGCAATGCGCAGCGCCATGTTGGTGCTGGTGCCGCTGTTTTTCCATGCGGTAGCGTCCTGGGCATCCAGCGTACCGCTAAGCAGAGCCGTTACTTTGGTGGTCCCCGTAGGGCAGTTGGTTAATAGCAGATCAAAGTCCTGCCACTGCGCGCCTTCGCCTGCGGTTTGCAGATCCCGACGCTGCACGGTACCGAGATCCACGGTTTTATTGACCGTGTTGGTATCGATCGTGCAGGGGCTGGCAACCACGTTTCCGGATACCGAAATTGTCGGCTCTGCCTGAGCAGTTGCAGAGAATAACGTTAAACAGAAAGCTATTTTCAGGCCGGGCTTAAACATAGAAATCACCTTATTGCCCCGACGAGCCGGAGCATCTTGCTTGTTATTGATAGGTAAAGGTTGCCGTGACAACGGATTTAATAGTGCCCGGTGTCGCCCCGCCTGCGCTGGAATAGGCTTTGGCTTTCATCGACATCGTGACTCTGCGATCGGACTGCACGGTTTGAGTGATGGTAGTGCCGTTGCCCTTCAGATTGCTGGTACTGGCCTGAATTAATGCCACCGCGACGTTTCCGGCAGTACCGGTGTTTTTATAGTAATCCGTCCCGGCAACTGAATCGCTGGTACCGGCGAAGGTCGCCACTACGCTGGAGGTGCCTGCCGGGCAATCCGTTAATTTGATATCAAACGTCTTTTCCGCTGAGGACGAAGCGGCCGCAGCCAGCGTTGT
The DNA here is from genome assembly GCA_022649305.1 of Enterobacter sp. GTDB lineage: Bacteria > Pseudomonadota > Gammaproteobacteria > Enterobacterales > Enterobacteriaceae > Enterobacter. The sequence goes on along the minus strand of JALCNW010000003.1, from coordinate 34,006 downwards.
CGCCTGGATATCACCAAGGTCGACATCGATATTGCCTGTACCGCCGTTAACCACGCACGGCGAGGCTACCACGTTGCCGGTAATATTTAACGTCACGGTATCACCAGCGTAAACGCCCTGCGCTGCCATGATCAGGCCGAGCGAAGCCGCTGCGATAATATTTAATTTCGCCATTTATTTAATTCCTTAATGTCTTACTGGTACGTTAAATTCAGCGTCGCTGATGCGTTGGCTTTACCTGTCGATACGCTCGTTTTGGTTTGGTAATAGCGCGCAGTTATCGGAAACGTTTCCTGGCCGCCGGATGATTGTTTTAAAACAATACGGTTATTTAACACCAATGGTGAACCGTTGTATAAAAGCTGAACGCCGACGCCTTTTGCCACGTCAGCATTTCCCTGGCCGGTTAAGGCTAATACACTGGTCGTGCTCACGTCCGAGTTTTGAGCGCCTTGTAGCATGACGTTAATATTGGCTCCGGCATCGCAATTAAGACCCAAGTTTTGCGTATTTTGTGCATTAGCAGGCACGGTTCCCACTACGGTACCAAATGATGATGACGGAATATCACCAATAGGAAATACCAGTGACGGCGTAGTTATTGAACAGGCGACCTGTGTAATGCTGCCTGAACCAAAAGAGATAGCGATTTCAGGGTACCACTTACCTGTCAACCCTCCTTGCATCACCCTTTCCCCAGCTATTGCTGCAGCAAACTGGCCAGTCAATCTTGAGGAAGTAATGTCACCAATTTTAACTAATTTAATATAAGGCTGTAAATTGTATGAAGGAGCACTGGACAATGAAGTGCCGTAACCCATTAATCCCTGCCAGTCAGTTCCTGAATAGGGATAACAACCCTGGGTGATGTAACATGAACCAGTACCGCCTGGTGAGTTACCCGTTCCACCGATCTCAATCCCTACTCCTGGCACATTAGTTTTATAGATAACGATATTACCCTCATTAAAAGCCGCTCTGGAGAGATAGGATTTAATGCCAATAAATACCATTTGGTTATTCACTGAGCAACTATAGTCAGTTTGATTTGCACCATAAACCACCCCTGTTATAGGTTGTCCAATGGCGAGATCGCGCTGTACGATAACATCACCATAATTTATAACGTAATTACCACCTACTACATTACAACTGCTTGACGCCATTACCTGCCTTGAAGTAAACAATATAAAAATAAAGGCAGTAAAGCGAAGCGCTATCACTAAAGCATTTAAAAATTTCATTCTCAGCCTCTGAGTATGTTTGAAGCTTTACATTATTTAATGTGGTGATTAGGCTCATTCATTTTTCAATTATTAATACCCAATCGCAATAATGATGTTTATTTACACTGAACATTCACCATCAAAATTCCCGTTACAGAAGATTGATGCGGCAAGGAGTAATTAGTAATACACTGCTGATCAGTATTTTAACCCCATTTCAGCTGTAGCGTACCGCTGTTATTCATCCCAGTCAGATAAACCTGTCCACCGTCACCTACAATAAAACTTTTATTCTCTCCAACCAGCGTCGCCACGGCCCCAAACGGAACCGGCTGGCCATTGGTCTGAGTCAGGGTCATTAACACTCGCATCCCACGCTCGCCACATAATCTGCCCTCACCACCGCGCCACGGGTCGGAATAACGGTCTTATTGGTCAGTTCCAACTCGACATCGTCCGGTAGCGTATCGGTCTTCAGCGCCACGTCGTTCTTGCGGTACGGCGTTAGATTGCTTACCACGGTGTAGCCGCGCCAGTCGGTTTTCGCCCCGCTCTGGTTCTGGATGCTCACCCCTTTCGCCCCCGGCGCTTTCACCAGCACATTGGTTTCACCCAGCGGTTGCGAGAAAGTCACGCCGTCAGCATGGGCAATAATCCCTCCCTGCAGGCCATAGTTCAGTCGATCGCTGTCTTTGTCGTAGCCGTAACCCGCCGTTACTTCCCCGTAGGTGCCTTTGTAATCAGCGTTAGTATTACCGGTATACCCTACGCCGTCAGTGCCGTAACCCTGCTGGACGTTCCAGCTCAGAGCGTTGTTTTCCAGAGCCGAACCGTTCAGACCCACGCTGTGAGTGGTACCGTTATTCTTGCTATGGTTCATGCTGTAGTTGGCCCAGGTGCGCGGCAGGAATTTCTCCAGCGGCACACTGACGTTCAGCGCAATTTGCTGGTCCTTGTCATAGCTTGTCGTGTGGCCGTAGCTGTCTGTACTGCCGTTTTTGCTGTAGGTATAGGTGACTCCATAGCTCACGCTGTTCCACGAGTTGTTATACCCGGCACTGTACGACTCCATGGCCTTACCTGAATTCCAGTAATCTTCACGCACCGCGCTCAGCGTCATCGAGCCGAGACTCTGGCCGATGTTCTGGCTCACGGTTAACTCCGCGCGGTTGCGACGACGATCCTGCAGCGCGCTGCTGTCACCGTATGAGTCCAGCACTTCCTGCATGCCGTAATAGCCGCTGGTAGAGTAGCGATAGCCGGCGATGGCAAAGTTGGTACCCGTCTCAGCGAAGTTTTTGCTGTAACGGATCCGCCACGACTGTCCGCTGCTCTTGGGCATATCTTTCGGGGTGCCCCACGACTGCGTTACGTCAGTTGAAAACGCACCCAGATCGCCCATGTTTTTACCAATACCCGCCGCCAGCGACTGATACTTACTTGACTCCTGGAAACCACCGTAAAGCGTCAGGCCATACGGTAGACCGTAGATCCCGGTCAGCTGGCTGAACGGGGTTTTATCCACGTCGCTGTTATATGAGCGATATTGACCGCCTGTCAGGGCATATTTAAATCGCCCTTCACGCTGCAACACCGGCAGAGAAGCAAAGGCCACGGTAAAATGCTGCTCGCTGCCGTCGCTCTCTTTAACAGTGACGTCGAGGTCGCCCGCGCCACCAGTCGGATACATATCGGTAATTTCAAATGCACCCGGCGCCACATAGCTCTGGTATATCTGATACCCGTTCTGGCGGATGATCACCTGCGCATTGGTACGCGCGATACCGCGCACCACCGGCGCATAACCTTTTAGCGAGTCCGGCATCATGTCGTCATCTGAAGCCAGCTGCGCCCCGCGGAACGGGATGCTGTCGAACACGTCCGCCGGAGAAGAGCTGTCACCGGTGGTGAGCTGTGCTTTCAGCGGAATAATCGCCCGCTGGCCGTAGGTGTAGACCGTGTCCCACTTATCGTTGCCGTTGCTATCGCGCGTCCAGGTGGTGTAGTTACGGAGCCGCCACGGGCCGACGTTAACGCCCGGCCGCAGGTTCGCGTACTGGCTGTTGGTATCACTGCCATTGCCGTTACGCGCCCAGTTGTTCGAACCGCTCAGGCTATAGTTGAGCATCGCGGCAGTGATCCCTTCATCCCACATCTCGGGCGGCACGTAGCCGCGTGCCTGCGGTGACAGTGCCGCCTGCGGAATACTGATCACCAGACGCTGAGCACTGAACAGGAACTCCGCCGAGGCCTGCGGGATTGCGGATAATTTCGCGCACTCGCCGCCGGAGTCCAGCTCCGGGAACAGCTCGGTCTTCACGCCCCAGCTTTTCAGCTGCGCGAGGCTCAGGCAGGGCTGCAGCGACACCTCACCATCGGAGCCAGTCACCCCGTCGAAACGAATCTCGCGGGTATCGACAATCTGCTCGCCAAGTATGATATCTACGCGATAGGTTCCGGGCAGCTGCGAACCGGACTCAAATGCCGACAGATCCGCGCCCTTCATGCCCGGGTTATCCAGCTCAATCAGCTCAGGGTTAAAATAATCGCGAGCATCAGCGGCCATTGAGATCGCCCCCAGAGCAAATGCGATTAAAAACGCAAGGCGGGCAGGTTTAAATAAAACGTCCTGCTTATTTCTACTCATCACAACTCAACTCCATCGGTACGAAACAGGTGTCCTTTACCCCAGTGCGGTTTATATCGTGGCGTTATGTACGTTTCCGGTCCCGCCGTAGTCGTTGATGATTTTGAACGTTACTGCCCCGCTGCTAACCCCTTTCGGCAAATCAAAACGTGCGACTGCGCCCGGCAGTACGTACGAAACATCGTCCAGTTTTTTACCGCTAACGCTTATTTCGTTAAAATTCATCACCACGTTAGTCGGGTTGGTCACCTGTAGCTGATTCCCGCTGCGCTGCCAGGTTAATTTATCCGCCTGCTCCTCAGGAATAACGCCTTTTAACGCCGTCGGACGGTAAATAAGTTTAATACGCGTTTTTACCGCAATCTGCAGCGTATTATCTTTACGTGATGCCGCAGGAATGGCTTTAATATTCAGCCAGTACAACGACTCTTTATCCTGTGGCAACGCACCGGCTAATACGATACGCTCGACGTTCTGCTGATCTTTATCCAGCCGATATAAGGGTGGGGTAATAATAAAAGGTGCTTTCTCAGCACCCCCATTTGGCGTCTCAACCCACGACTGAATTAAATACGGCGTCGTGTCGGGGTTATTAACGCTAATAGAGGATTCCTTTTTATTGCCGTCATAAATGACACGGGTTCCACCAATGACTACTCCGGCATTGGCCGCTGCAACGCCAGCACAAAGCAGCGCACAGGCAATTAAAGATTTACTCAGAAAGTGCATTTTATACCTCGATAAAAAAGGGGCCGACAGGCTGGCCCCAATGAATTTCCCGGAAAAGGAAATTAGTTGTAGACAACAGAGAAGTTAGCTACAGAATTTGCCGGACCCGCAGTGACTGAATCAGCAGTAGATTTGTACTGAGCGTAGAAATCCAGGGTGTTGTCAGCAGCGTCGGTCAGGGGGTAGCTATAACCGTTAGTACCGTGCAGCGGCAGTTGTGACTTATCAGCGCTCATCAGGTTGATAGCAACACCAGTAGCAGCGCCAGAAACAGAACTATCAACAGCCAGCAGAGTAGAATCAGCAGTATCAGGCGTACCATCGAAACGGACAGAAGCTGAAGTTACGGTAGCCGGGCAGTCTTTCAAAACGATGTCGAATTTAGTGGCAGCAGTTACGTCGCCTGCCGCAGCAAATGCAGACTTGTTATATTTGCCCAACTCAACGGTCTGGTTCTGAGAACCGACGTCAACGGTGCACGCTGCGTCCAAAATTTCTCCGTTGAAGTTTACGGTGCCTTCACCCGTTGCAGCGAATGCATTAGACAGAGACAGAGTTGCGGTCGCAATAATAGCAGCAGCGATAATATTCTTTTTCATAAATTAAATTCCTTAATAAGCTTAGATATTTACAATAATTTAGGTGGCATCATACTAACGGTGCTGATGACTGTTTTTTGCACCATTAATTTCATTACTGATATGCAACAGACAGAACTCAAATTATTTATAAAATAATTTTGTTTTCATGCTCTCATTTGCTGGAATGAAATTTATAGAAATTTGGCGCGGGCCACAATTCATATCTAGGCTAACTGTAGACTTTATTCTTAACATTTAATTAACAGAGGGCGAGCAAGGTGAGTATGTAGACTCAATAATAATGTTTGCATAATTGTTAATAAAACAGTCCACGATGGCATCGATCCAGTATTTATTTATAAAATAATCAGACCGATAATTCTCCGCGCATCATTTTTAATAAAAGATCGTACGGAGTAAGATAATGAATACCAAACTCACCACCGATACTAACCCGGCGATTGTATTTACGCTGGCGGCAAAACCAGTCGCTGATATCGACAAAATCATCGAGCATATCGCGCCTTATGCCACTAGCTTCCAGGCTAATAAAGGTGAGATTTTACGTTATTATTCCGGGAATAAACGTACCTGTTATTTACTGCATGAAGGAAGCGTCACGCTGAATCGCAGAGGGGATGGCATGGTGTTAAATTCAGAGCAGGGCAGATTTATTCTTGGGGTGAGCAATCAGTTTTCTCAGTCGGAAAACCTTTATCTGAGAATCAATGAAAATTCGCTGATGAGCCGCTTACCGCTGGAGCGTTTTAACCTGTTGATAGAGCGTTTTGTTTTGTGGGAGAGCCTGTGTAAATTGCTGATTTATACCGCTTCGCGGGTCTATGAGCACAGCACTCTGATTTCGCAATTGTCCTCCTATGAAATTATTCGCTTTCAGTTGCATGAGCTGATACTCGAATCAGAGCGGATCCGCAATAGCATTACAGCGGCCAACTACATCAAAAACCGGACCTATCTCTCCCGCAGCGGTATTATGCGCATTATCGCCGGGCTGCGCGATGGCGGTTATATCGAGCTTAACCGCGGTATTTTGGTCGCCATCAACCATTTGCCGTTAAAGTACTGAATTTTTAGCCCGCACCCCAGGTAAGCAGAATCAGAAACTACACTACACTTGCTAACAAGATACCATGTGCTTTTGGCAGGAAAAGTTATGGCTACAGGAATATCTCAATCATCCATTTTACGCACCTCAGATTATGCTCATCTGCTGGTTGATTATCTGAAGCGCGATGCCGAGGTAAAACATATTCTTCCCCGGCGTCGTTTGAGTATGCAAGTGGGCGATGAACGATTCTGCTATCTCATCCTCAAGGGGCGCGTTACTTTTCATCGTCGAAGCGACGATCTGGCAATGGTTACCATCACTGCCCCGTCTCTGGCCGGGATCGGAAATTTGCAGCAGATGCAAATGGATGGCTATATCAAAGCGTTGGTTGCCTGCGACATCGCGATCCTTAAAATGGCGACGGTATACGATATTATCAGCACGAACCAGCTCTGGGAGCCTCTGGCGAAGCATATGATGGCCATTGCTGGTAAATCATTTATGTCCGGCGAACAGCTTTCTGCCCCCTCTGCTTATGACATCGTCCGCGCGCAGCTTAACGAGTTATTCAGTGAAGCCTCCGTGGTCAGAAACAATATTACTGCTGAACGCTATATCCGTGAGAAAACGCATCTGTCACGCAGCGGCGTGATGCGCATTCTGGCTGGATTAAAAGCGGGGGGATACATTGAGTTGCAGCGCGGCGTACTGATCAATATCGTGAAGTTGCCGGAGAAATATTGAAGGTTCGTCCTGTTGAGGAAGGGCAATCGTGTGTGGCTATTCATGAATGAGCCTGGGTGGAAGATGGCTCCGTCGCCCGGAACAAAAAACTCTCGCTCTAAATCTGGATACTATCAGCCAGTTCAAACCCGTAACCCTTGTTTCAATGGATACCTGCGCCACTTTGCCCGTGCATGGACAAACTTTAACTTCCATGGTCAATAATGCTAGTGACTACGTCAAAAGTGGACAACACTTTTGAATTATCGTGGCACCGGATCCCCCTCTGGCTGGCGCATATCCATTTCTAATTTCCGCAGTATGGTCTTGACCTCTCCCAAGATCCGGAAACCCTCAGTTTCGGATCTTCTTCCCTCCCCATAGAAAATTTCAGTGAAACGAACCTGCTGTACGTCCTATACTCAGATGTGGCGGAGTTCATACCGTTCAGGTTGCCATTCGTTCACATCTGAAACTGTTTTATCGCCCGGCAAATCTACCGGGAAATCCTGAAAAAGCGTACCAGCAATTAAGATGGGCGCACACAGGAAAGGGCGTGAGCGTGAAGAACACTACACCATATTACGTCACGTTGTTTGGCGTCGTAGTCAATAACACAGCAATAAATAACCCAGGTGTGGTTGCGCCATTCGCTTCGCGAAAATTGCCGTGGTGCAATGAGGGCAAACGTTGTCTTATTCAGTGGCAGTCTATCAATGATTTTGGAAAGGTATTACCGCCCCAGCAATTCTCGCTTTGATAGCAATAACCGAACTCCAATATTAGACCATTTTCAGCAGGATAATTTTTGGCTGGCTTATTAGCATACTTTTATTATTTTACTGAATGGACGAACTATGAATCACTTCTCTAATATCGTTAAAGAAACCCTTGCCGTTCTCGCACTAACGTTACTCTGTGCTTTTGCGGCGCATGCAACCGATCATTCCGAACGGCGTCACGATGCGCGTGATACGCGACAAGACTCGCGTCAGTCTGCACGAGATACCAAACAGCACTGCGTGGTAGATGACAATAAGAGCAACCACCACTGCCGTCAGGACAAGCGCAATACCAAGCAGGATGGACGTCAGGAAGCACGAAGAATTAAGTATTGATCCGTTTTGCGAGGCGGCTTCAGGTAATGCCTCTTGCCGCCTTGATGGCCTCGCAGTATTCTCTCGCCACGCCTGCAAAACAGGCGTCGGGATTAGCCTCCTGTTAACCTTAGTGATGGCTCAAAGTTTCTTTTGAGCTGTGCGGCCTGCTACATCTCAATGGTGGGCTGAACGGGGGCGTCGTAAGACGCGCCGGTTTCACTAAGGCCGGTAAGGCTAACCTCGTTCAGTTCACCACCAGTGAGATTAGCCTCTCCAGTGGTGATAAATAAATTTCACTTAGTGAGGCTGCCATCATGGCTACTACCCCAACCCTTTATCACTCGATTTTCACTGCTCCCTTTTCAAATACCACCGATTTCACCGAACTCGCGTCCCACTGCGACCAGTTCGCGCAAACGCTGGTGGAATGCGAAAACCAGACCGAAAAGCTCGCGCTGTGTGGTCGTCTTTCTGCCTGTCTTGCGCTGCTGCAACCCACGCTTAACGACCCCGTGCCGCCCCATCTGGTTGATGAACTGACTATCGACAACCTGCCCACCCGTTTACCCGCGTTCGATCCTGAAAGCGATCAACTGGGCCACTACTGCCAGGTCTTGACTCAATTACTGATGACCCGCGCATTACCCGCAGACATGGCGCGGGTGATCGAAGATTTACTCGGTGAGCTGGTGGGGTTTTATGCCGATATGCTGAACGCGCCGCGCTGGATAAATACCCCAGAGGGCCGCGTGTTGATTGATGATTTGATTCACTGAGAAAGTCTGAGGTGAGTGCGGCATATTTCCCCTCACCCTGGCCCTCTCCCCATAGGGGAGAGGGGATATTCTGTGCACAGATTTGAACTCTTCCCAAGGGATATATTTATTTGTCGTAATGTAACAGCATATTTGGCATTTTCTGCACCATCGAAATAACCGACGCTCATCTTCACTTAAGCTTTCTTTGGCATAATTATCTCCGTTAATTTTTTTTGGGAATGATATCTGTGATGAAAATAAGCGTTATTTTACTGGCAGGGCTCACGATGGCTGGTTCTGTCATGGCCCAAAGTGTGACCGTGGATGTGCCAAGTGGTTATAAGGTGGTGATTGTTCCATCCTCCACCACGGTCCCTGAGGCGGTGAGCGTCACGCCTGCACCGGCACAAACGGTGTATGCCGCACCGGCCACTGCCCCAGCCCCTGTGGCGGTATACCATCCACGCGCGCGACATATTGCTGGTGTCGCGGAAGGGATGGTGATTGAACATCAGTATGACGATCACCATTGATTCGCGAGCCACAGGCAAAGATTAAAGCGTCTGAGTGGTATCCCGTTTCCCTCCCCAAATGTGGGGGGATTTATTCCGACCGTAACCCACTCTTCCCTCAGTATATTTTTTTGCTGTCTTTTTTGGGATGTGTTTTTAGTTGAATAAATTGGCTTAAGAATTATCTTGAGCACATTTTCCATATCAACATCATGCAACGGATGCTATGAATTCTTTCCCCATCATCTTTCTCTATGAATCCCGTGTTTTATTACGCGAAGGGTTAACCGCGCAACTCCAGCAAGCAGGCCACCAGGTGGTGGCATGTCTGTCTATGGAACAGTTAACCGAGGAGATCTGCCAGCAAACCGAACGTCCGAAGATCCTGCTAGTGGGAGCGGGCGGCCTGGGGGATAAGCTGTTTAACGTCCTGCGCACGCTGCATTTTACCCAAAGGCTGTCGCTCAAAACGCTGGTCTATCTTCCGGGTTCTGACGATATGTTAAGTCGAGTGTTTATGGGGGCGGGCGCATGCCATTGTTTAACAGAGGATAAGCTGGGCAATGAGCTTCTGCCGCTCTTGCAGGATCCCATCGCGAAATACTGTCGCGCTCAGCGGTTATCACCTTCTGAGTTGAATATCCTGATTGATTTTGCGTCGGGATTGCATACGCCGGAAATTGCGGCTCGTCGCAACTGCCACCCTAAAACGGTCTACACCTTTAAACTCAATATTCGCACACGTTTAGAAATAGACACCAAAAATGGATGGTTCGATCTGCTGTCCCGAATTGCCCAACTTAGATCGTTATATGAATAAGGATTATTATGGTTACCAGTCAAATTCGTTACGTTGCCTGCAATAATATTTATCTTTCCGGTCTTCGTTCGGGTCTGGAAGCGATCGCCAGAAATAACCCAGCCTGGCATTATCAACTGGTTGAATACTCTTTACAGGATAATAGTGATATTCAAATACTGGTGATGGATGCGACGGAATATCATAGCGTCAGTGATGTGCCGCCCGATCAGGCGAAGGCATTGGATAGCCGGCGTACGCTGGTGCTGGTCAGCGCCTGGCAACGAATGCTTATTAGCCAGTTGGCGAATGATTTTCGCTGTTCCGTATTGTGCGTGGACGAGCGGAGTTTTCCCATGCGCGACATTATCCAGCTGACGATGAAAAAGAAACGTTATCTCAGTCCGATGATTATTCGCCGCCTGTCTCCTGCGATTCCGGTGGAAAAGGCTGGATTTACGCCTGCGGAAACTACCGTGCTCAAATACCTGAGTAAGGGATGGTCAGGGGCAGAGATTTCAAAAATGCTGTTTCGCAGTGAGAAAACGATCAGTACGCATAAGCGCAATATTATGCAGAAGCTGGGCGTGAGGGATGACTTTGAGCTGAGCCAAAAAATCCACGCGTGAATGGTAGGCCGGGCAGCGTCGCAGCCCGGCCTGGTGTTATCAGTGCGTCGCCTGCCCGATCAGCCCGCCGGTACCGGCCCCGACTGCCGCGCCTTTCAGTACGCTTTTACCCGTCACCGCCGCCGCACCTGCGCCCACGACCGCGCCCACCGCACCGCCTTTACGTGCCGCTTTACCGGTGTCGCCGTGTTTCATCATGGCGCCTGCACCGCCGCCGACCACCGCGCCGCCGACCGTGGATTTCACGCTTTTGCCGGTGGCCGCACCAATGGCCGCGCCCGCGACGGCACCCATGGCGGTTTTATCCATTGCCATGCCTGAAGCGGAGAAAATGAGTGTGCTCAGAATTAACGTTGTTTTGATGAATTTCATGACAGTTCCTTTGTAGTAATACCAGGTTGATAGTTCGCCTCGCTCACCCAACTGGCGAGAAGTTTCCAGGATACTGCCAGTAGAACCGGGCCAATCATTAGGCCAATCATGCCCCAGGTCAGCATGCCACCGATGACGCCAGTCATAATCAGCAGTAGAGAGGTATCCGCGCCACGCTTGATCAGCATCGGTTTCAGGATGTTATCCAGCGAACCAGCAATAAATGTCCAGATCAACAGCAGCGAGCCCGTCCAGTGGTGGCCGCTGTAAAACAGCCATACGGCGGCAGGCAGCATGATGATGACCGGGCCAAGCTGCATCAGGCACAGCATAAAAATAATGCCGGTCAGCAGCGCGCTTGAGGGGATCTGGCAAACAAAAAGCCCTAGCCCAGCAACGGCGGACTGGATCACCGCGGTTAATACCACGCCCATTGCCACTGCCTGCACGGTTTTGCCCGCAAGCGTAATCGCCAGGTCGCCGCGTTCGCGCGCGATTCGCCACGCGAACTGACGCAGCCCTTTGGCAATGGTTTTGCCGTGCAGATAAAACACCAGGCAGGCCGCCAGCATCAGAATGCCGTTCACGAACAGCGCGCCAAACTGCGACAGCTCTTTTAACATCATGAAGGCCACTTTGACGATCCACGGCTTCATCGTGGCAAAAAAGTTAGCTGAATGGGTGGCTAAAAAGTGCAGCCAGGCGTCGTGAAGACGTGCACCGATGTGGGGAATATTCAGCAAAAAATCAAACGTGGGTAGATGCTGTCTGTCGATATGCATCAGCCAGTTCAGCGCTTTTTCCATTGCCAGCGACAGCATCCCGGCGCTGAAGATAATCGGCACCAGAAAGATGACGCTGAGAAAAACCATCATCACGGCAATCGCTGCACCTTTGCGGCCGTTCAGTCTGCGCTTGACCAGCATGTATAGCGGCCAGGTGGCAATGACGATTAACCCCGCCCAGACCACGCTTAGCAGAAATGGATGCAGCAGCCAGAGCGCGCAGCACAGCAGAGTGAGGATCATAATGATGCTGAACAGCGTTTGCGGCAGATCGCGCGGTTGTTTCATCGCGTCCATTAATGGGTCAACTCCTGGGTGTTTTTCAACACGCGCAGGTCGTGCATATGCACATCCATTTGCGGATACGGCATCTGGATCTCATTGGCATCCAGCGCATTTTTAATATTTTCCATCAGGTCGTGATAAACGTCCCAGTAATATTTATTCTCGGTCCAGACGCGAATCACAAAATTCAGCGATGAAGGGGCGAACTCATTAAGTCGAATGGTATGGCCTTTATCGTGTTTAATGCGCGGGTCGAGGAGCACCACTGTTTTAATGACGCTTTTAAAATGTTCGATTGAGGTGTTATAGGCCACGCCGAGTGTAATATCCACGCGGCGCTCTTTCTGCCGTGAAAAGTTAGTGATTTCACCCGCAATAATTTTACCGTTGGGCACCACCACCATTTTGTTATCGGAGGTACGCAGCGTGGTGGAGAAGATATGTACTTCTTCGATAACGCCTGCCACCGCGCCGACGCTGGCGTATTCACCCGCGCGAATGGGGCGCAGCGACACCAGCAGTACGCCAGCTGCGAAGTTCGCCAGCGATCCCTGCAACGCCAGGCCAATCGCCAGGCCAGCCGCGCCGATCACCGCAATAATAGATGAGGTTTCAACGCCAATACGTCCCAGAGCGGCCACCACGGCGAAGACCAACATCGCGTAGCGCAGCAGGGCGCTACAGAATTGAGTAATGGTTTTATCGACGTTGCGGCTTAACAGGAGTTTTTTAAATCCGGCGCTGGTAATACGGGCAATAAAGACCCCGATACATAATAGAAAAATCGCACCAATCAGGTTAACGATCCCCTGGACGATGGCGGATTCATTATTCACGACCCAGTAGATCAGCTGTTTGATCCCGGGGAAAGCTTCGAACGTCATTGCGGTGTTTCCTGTGAATGAAAGCCGCTAGTTTAATAATCTGCTGACGATTCTGACCGATCTTGTTTGTCTAATATTGGAGCGGGTTTCACTACCCATTCATATATGGCTCTGTCGAGGGGGCGTGCGGGGGAGACACACCGAGCGGCGAACCGCCCGGTTGATAACTACGACTGACGCTTATCTTCGGTATTCGTATCAAAATCGCTCGCCGCGTGGCGTTCATGTAACTGCTCGCTCGGCTCGCCAAACGTGCGGTTCACGATGCGCCCGCGTTTCACCGCCGGACGGTTGGCAATCTCTTTGGCCCAACGCTGCACGTGCGTGTATTTTTCCGCATCCAGGAACTCGGCGGCATTGTATACGTTGCCCAGCACCACGTTGCCAAACCACGGCCAGATGGCGATATCAGCGATGGAGTACTCATTACCCGCCACGTAACGATTTCGCGCCAGCTGCTTATCCAGCACGTCGAGCAGACGTTTGGATTCCATGGTAAAGCGGTCAATCGCGTACTGAATCTTCACCGGCGCATAGTTATAGAAGTGACCAAAGCCGCCGCCGAGGAAGGGTGCAGACCCTTGCAACCAGAACAGCCAGTTCAGGGTTTCGGTACGACCTGCCAGATCTTTTGGCAGCAGGTGGCCAAATTTCTCAGCCAGATACAGCAGGATATTGCCGGATTCAAAGACGCGCGTCGGCGGGGTGGTGGAATGGTCGCTCAGCGCCGGAATTTTTGAATTAGGGTTCACGTCCACAAAGCCGCTGGAGAACTGGTCGCCTTCACCGATGCGGATCAGCCACGCGTCGTATTCCGCTTCCGTCACGCCGAGCGCCAGCAGCTCTTCGAGCATGATCGTCACTTTCTGACCGTTGGGCGTACCCAGCGAATACAACTGCAAAGGGTGCGAACCGACCGGTAATACTTTCTCGTGCGTGGCCCCAGAAATCGGGCGGTTGATGTTGGCGAACGCGCCACCGTTACCGTTCTGCTCCCATTCCCATACTTTTGGCGGCTGATAGGTGTTGTCTGACATGTTGATCTGCCTTTTCGAGTGATGTGTTGAGGCAGTGTAGCAGGCAATTCGTGAAGCATTTAACGTTGCGAGCGTAATAGATTCGCGGCTATTCCTTCTGGCGCTTATATATATCAAATTGAGTATAAGCTTAATCGAAAATCGCATTTTCATTATTAATGCGAAATAGTGAAAAGCTGAATATGATGCTGTGACATAAATAGAAATTTCCAGTCGTAAATACTTTATCAGGCAAGGAGTTAGTGAGATGCGTAAGCTTCTGTTATCGGCAGTGGTAGTATCGCTCGCGTTAGGTCTGGCAGGCTGTGATGATGCGAAAAATAAAGAAACCAAAGCTGCGCCAGCGGCAAAAAATGATGCGCCAAAAGAGGGCGGTTCGCTGATAATTGGTATTACCTCCGGCGACCCGCTGGCCGTGAACCCCCTTTACGCCAGCGATCGCACAACCTTAACGATTATGCAGGCGCTCTATGCTCCGCTGTATAGCTTTAATGACGGTAAAATTGAGTGGGGCCTGGCGGAAAGCCTGACCCCTTCTGCAGATAACCTGAACTACACCCTGACCTTAAAACCGAACCTGAAATGGCAGGACGGTCAGCCGCTGACCGCTGACGACGTGGTCTTCACCTTCAACAAACTGCTTGAGGCCAAACAGCACAGCTTCTTTCGCAGCATGTTCACCTACGGCGGCAAGCCGGTGGCGGTGAGCAAGGTGGACGATCGCACTGTTAAGTTCACATTGCCGCAGGTCAGCGCCGCCTTTACCGGAACCCTGGTACAGATCTACCCGATCCCGCAGCACGTCTTTGCCAATGAAGGCGACCTGGAAAAAAGCACCAAAAACGATGCGCCCGTGGGCTCTGGCCCGTTCAGGTTCAAAGAGTACCGCGCCGGTCAGTATTACGCGCTGACCCGTTTTGACGATTACTGGAACGGTAAGGCGAAGCTCGATTCCGTGACCTACCGCTTTGCCAAAGACAGCAACTCTGCCAACCTTGCGCTGCAAAACGGTGAGATCAATCTGAAGATGGTCGATCCGCAGGACGTGTCGCGCCTGAAAAACACCGGCAAGTTCGATTTCGTGGTCTATCCGGAAGGGCGTCTGGCCTACATGACCTTTAACCAGAACGTGCCGGTGATGAAAAGTAAGGAGCTGCGTCAGGCCATCGCGTATGCCATCAATAAAGACGAGCTGACCCAGACCGCCTTTACCTCGCTGGACTATGCCAAACCGGCTAGCTCCTTCCTGACGCCGGACACCCTGTACCAGACCGGCGACGTGGAGCAGTACAAATTCGATCAGCAAAAAGCCAAAGATCTGCTGAAAAATGCCGGTGCCCCGGCAAACCTGAAGCTGCGTCTGGCCTACGTCAACACCAACAAAACCCAGGAGAGTATGGCGCTGTATATTCAGCAGGCGCTGAAGGGGGTTGGTGTGAACGTCGAGCTAATGCCGCTGGATTCAAACGCCATGTCCCAGCGCAGTCTGGACATGAACAACACCGCGTGGGAACTGAACCTGGGCGGGTACATCATGGGCGCTGAGCCGGACGGCTACAAATCGCTGTTTATGAGCAACGAAGCTTATAACTACGCGCACTACAAAAATCCGCAGTTTGATGCCCTGTGGGATAAAGGCGCAGTGGAAACCGATCCCGCGAAACGTGCTGATATCTACAAGCAGATCCAGCAAACCGTCGCCAACGACATGACCTACTACCCGATCTCTTATACCAATGCCACCGTCGCCGTGGATAAACGCTTTGGCGGCACTAAAGAGGCTGAACCTAAGCCGGTGTATATGTTCCAGGATCTATCAAAAATCTATCAAAAATAAGAGGTTGCCCCGGTCGAGAGAGCGGGGCCTTTTTTAAGGGCACGTCGTGAACACATTATTGACGCGTCGGCTGCTGCAACTGCTGCCGATGCTTTTCTTTATTTCACTGGTGGCTTTTCTGCTGGTGAAGCTCGCGCCGGGCGATCCGGTGGCGGCGTACATCACGCCGCGCATGGCGCCGGAAGATATCGAGCGCATTCGCCAGAACCTGGGGCTGGATAAGCCGCTGGTCACGCAATACGTCCTGTGGCTGAAAAACGTGCTGCAGGGCGATCTCGGCTATTCGCTGATTTATCACCGTCCGGTGCTGGAGATGATTGGCGAGCGCATTCCGGCCACGCTGGGACTGATGGGCGCGTCGCTGCTGATGGCGATTGTGCTGGCGATTCCGCTGGGCCTGTTAGCCGGCGCGTTCAAACACCGCTGGCTGGATCATGTTCTGAACCTGTTCGCCTATATCGGCATTTCCGTGCCGATTTTCTGGTTCGGTATTCTGCTGATTACCGTTTTTGCCGTACAGCTTAACTGGTTCCCCAGCATGGGGATGCGAACCATCGGCGTGGAGGATAACTGGCTCGACGTGGTGCGGCACGGCGTGCTGCCGTGCATCGCGCTGACCTTTTATAATCTTTCCAGTTACGTTCGCTACATCCGCTCGAATACCATTTCCCAGCTTTCAGCAGACTATGTGCAAACGCAGATCGCGTACGGCGCCACGCGTTCCAGCATTTTGTTCCGTCACGTGCTGAAAAACGTCCTGCTGCCAGTGATCACGCTGTTTGGCCTGTCGTTTGGCGAGCTGGTGGTGGGGGCATACGTCACGGAAAGCGTCTTTTCCTGGCCGGGCATGGGCCTGTTGGGGATCCAGTCGATCACCTCCCTGGATTACCCGCTGATCATGGCGATCATTATGCTGTCGTCGATGATGCTGATCGTCGGTAACCTGATCGCCGACCTGCTGTATCGGTTTGCCGATCCCCGCATTCGTACACTGAGGTAGCCCCGGATGAGCAGACGCTGGCAGCAAATTCGTCACCAGCTGCGCCGCAACCGTCCGGCGCAGTTCGCTTTATTTGTCCTTTTCATTTTTGTCGTCGCCGCACTGTGCGCCGGGCTGAGCCCCTACGATCCGGATCGGATGTCGCTGGGCGCGCGCACGCTGCCGCCAGACGGCGCGCACTGGTTTGGCACCGACGAGTACGGGCGGGATTACTTTACCCGCGCGCTGTACGGCGGGCAGATTTCGCTGATGGTTGGCTTTCTGGCGATGGTATTTTCCACGCTAATCGGCACGGTTGTCGGCACCCTTAGCGGCTATTTTGGCGGCTGGCTGGATAACCTGATGATGCGCGCCGTCGACATCCTGATGGCGATCCCGGCCTTTTTCCTGCTGCTGGTGGTGAATGCCTACCTGAAGCCGGGCGTGGATAACATTATCCTGATTATCAGCCTGCTGACGTGGATGAGCATGTCGCGGCTGGTGCGTGCTGAAACGCTGACCGTGAAAGAGCGCGAGTATGTGCTCTATGCGCGCGCATCGGGCGAGCATCCGCTGCGTATTATTCTGCGGCACATTATTCCCGGCGTGCTGCCGACGATCATCGTCGCCGCCACGCTGAATATTGCTTCCGCCATTTTGATGGAATCCACGCTCAGCTTTTTGGGGCTGGGTGTTCAGGCACCGGCGGCGTCGTGGGGCAGCATGCTCAACAACGCCCAGTCGTATATTGGCGAAGCCTCGTGGCTGGCGATGTTCCCCGGTATTTTGATCCTGCTGACGGTGTTCAGCTTTAACGTATTGGGCGACGTGTTCCGCACCGCCTTCGAGCCGGGAGCGAACCGCGATGAGTAACTTATTAGCACTTGAAAACCTGCAAACCACCTTCCGCACGCGGGATGGCGACGTTCACGCGGTGCGCGGCGTGAGCTTTCAGGTGCAGCCGGGGGAACTTGTTGGCATCGTTGGGGAATCCGGGTGCGGGAAAAGCGTAACCTGTAAGTCGATAATCCAGCTTCTCGGCAATAACGGGCGGATAACCGGCGGCAGCATTCGCTTTCAAAACGACGATCTGGCGCAGAAAACCGCCGCGCAAATGCGCGCTATTCGCGGCAACGAGATCGCCATGATTTTTCAGGATCCTATGACGGCGCTTAACCCGGTGCTCACCATCGGCAGACAGATGTCGGAAATCCTGATGCGCAACAAACGGCTGGCGAAAAAAGCCGCCAAATCAGCGGCCATCGCCATGCTGGAACAGGTGGGGATTGCCGATGCGCAACGTCGGTACGACCAGTATCCTCACGAGTTTAGCGGGGGAATGCGCCAGCGCGTGATGATTGCGATTGCGCTCTCCTGCCACCCAAAACTGCTGATTGCCGATGAACCCACGACCGCGCTGGACGTGACCATTCAGGCACAAATTCTCCGCCTGCTGAAAAGCCTGCAACAGCAGACGCAGACCGCCATTTTGCTGGTGACCCACGATTTGGGCGTGGTGGCGCAGGTGTGCAGCCGCGTGGTGGTGATGTACGGCGGGCTGGTGATGGAGGAAGGCAGCGTCGAGGACATTTTTTATCGTCCCGCACACCCCTACACCCAAGGGCTACTGGCCTCATTGCCGCGCTCGGATCAGGTCAGCCATCGTTTGTCTCCCATAGACGGCACGCCGCCGGGCCTGATTAACCCGCCGCCAGGCTGTCCGTTTGCCGAACGTTGTCCAAAACGTATGCCGCAGTGCGACCGACAGCCTGCATTTTACGCCGTGGGCGAAGGGCATCGCGCCGCGTGCTGGCTGTGGACTGGTTTGGAGGTTCGGGCATGAGTGAGAAAAATAGCCCGCTAGTGAGCGTGCAAGAACTGCGCAAACATTATCATCTTAACGGCGGACTGCTTCGCAAAGGCGTCGCGGTTAAGGCGGTGGATGGCGTCAGTTTTGATATTCAGCGTGGGGAAACCTTTGGTCTGGTCGGCGAGTCCGGCTGCGGGAAATCCACGCTTGGGCGCGCCATTCTGCGCCTGTTCGACATTACCTCGGGCGAGATTCACTTCGCCGGACAGCCGATCGCGCAGGCCAGCGAAAAGCAGCTTAAGCCGCTACGCAAGCGGATGCAGGCGATTTTTCAGGATCCCTATTCCTCGCTTAATCCCGGTATGAACGTGCAGCAGCTGGTGGCTGAGCCGATGCAAATCCACGGGTACAGCCGGGAGGAGCAGCGGGAACGTACTGAAACCTTGCTTTATAAAGTTGGGCTCAAGCAGGAACATTTGCAGCGCTTTCCGCATGAGTTCAGCGGCGGACAACGCCAGCGCATCAGCATTGCCCGTGCGCTGTCGGTGCGCCCGGAGTTCGTGCTGTGCGATGAACCGCTCTCGGCGCTGGACGTGTCGGTGCAGGCGCAGGTGGTGAATATCCTCCAGGATCTCCAGCAGGACCTGGGGCTGACGTACCTGTTTATCGCCCACGATCTGTCGATGGTGCGCCACATCTCCAGCCGTATTGGGGTGATGTACCTTGGTAAGCTGGTGGAAGTGGCCCCGGCAGGCGAGCTGTATCAGTACCCGGCTCATCCGTATACCCGCGCGCTGTTGGCCGCGGTTCCGCAGCCCAATCCGCGCATCCGCAACCTGGAGCAGGCCACGCTGCGCGGTGAAATCCCGGGCCCGATGTCAGCATTGCCCGGCTGCCATTTTTGCAGCCGCTGCCCGCACGCGATGCCGGTGTGTCAGGCGCAGGAGCCCGCCATGCTGGAGATATCGCCCGGGCATTTTGCGGCGTGCTGGCTTTTTAAGGTGTAAGATAAACGTCCTCTGTCTGATTAATCACAATGTGCAGACGACGACAACCCTTCTAAAAATTGCCGCCTGCCTGTATTAGGTTGGAAACATGCGTAAAGGAAAGTTAAGCAGTGACGCTCCGTTTGGGACGTTGTTAGGTTATGCGCCGGGTGGCGTGGCGATTTACTCCTCAAATTACGACAGTCTGGATCCGCGCCGTTATCCCGAAGACGCGGAATTCCGCAGCTATATCAGCAACGAATATATGGGCCACAAGTGGCAGTGCGTCGAATTCGCGCGTCGCTTTTTGTTCCTCAACTACGGCTATGTCTTTACCGACGTCGGCATGGCGTGGGAGATCTTCTCGCTGCGTTTCCTGCGTCAGGTGGTGAACGACAACATCTTGCCGTTACAGGCTTTTGCCAATGGTTCAAAGCGCGCGCCTAAAGCCGGCGCGTTGCTTGTCTGGCAAAAGGGCGGTGAATTTAATGAGACCGGGCACGTTGCGGTTATCACGCAACTGATGGGCGATAAAGTGCGAATTGCCGAGCAGAACGTGCTGCATTCGCCGTTGCCCTTTGGGCAGCAGTGGACCCGCGAGCTGCGCCTGAGCGTCAATGACGACGGCTATACCCTGCACGACACCTTCACCGATACCACGATTTTGGGCTGGATGATCCAGACGGATGACACCGAGCACAGCCTGCCGCAGCCGCAAATTGACGGTGAACGCCTTAAAATCAGCGGGGCGCGCCTGCACAATAAACGTCAGTTCGATGGTAAATGGCTCAACGAGAACGATGCGCTCCAGCAAGCGTACGTTAAGGCCAACGGTCATATTATCAATCAGGATCCTTGCCAGTATTTCACCATCACCGAAAGCGCCGAGCAGGAGCTGATTAAGGCGACCAACGAACTGCATCTGATGTATCTCCATGCCACTGACAAAGTGCTGAAAGACGACAGCCTGCTGGCGCTTTTCGACATCCCGAAAATACTCTGGCCGCGCCTGCGCCTTTCATGGCAATGGCGTCGTCACCATATGATCACCGGTCGTATGGATTTCTGTATGGATGAGCGCGGGCTGAAGGTCTACGAATACAACGCCGATTCGGCCTCTTGCCATACCGAAGGTGGATTGATCCTCGAAGAGTGGGTGAAAAATGGCTATCGCGGCACCGGGCATAACCCGGCAGAGGGCCTGCTGGAAGAGTTGACCGGCGCGTGGAAGCACAGCAATGCGCGTCCGTTCGTACACATCATGCAGGACAACGATATCGAAGAGGATTATCACGCCCTGTTTATCCAGCGTTCGCTCATGCAGGCCGGGTTTGAAACCAAAATCATTCACGGCCTGGGGGCGATGAGCTGGGATACTGCCGGGCAGTTAATCGATGACGAAGGTCGTCATGTGAACTGCGTATGGAAAACCTGGGCGTGGGAAACGGCAATTGAGCAAATCCGCGAGGTGAGCGAAACCGAATACGCCGCCGTGCCAATCCGCACCGGCCATCCTGAAGGCGAAGTGCGTTTGATTGATGTCCTGCTGCGCCCGGAAGTGCTGGTGTTCGAACCGCTTTGGACGGTCATCCCCGGCAACAAGGCCATTCTGCCGGTGCTGTGGCAGTTGTTCCCGAATCATCGCTATCTGCTGGATACCGATTTTGAGGTCAACGAATTACTGGCTAAAACCGGCTACGCGGTCAAACCTATCGCCGGGCGCTGCGGCAGCAATATCGACCTGATAAGCCCGCAGGATGAGCTGCTGGATAAATCGAGCGGTAAGTTTGTGGACCGCAAAAACATTTATCAGCAGCTCTGGTGTCTGCCGAAGGTCGATGGTAAGTACATCCAGGTGTGTACCTTTACCGTCGGCGGCAACTATGGCGGCACCTGTCTGCGCGGAGATGATTCGCTGGTGATTAAGAAAGAGAGTGATATCGAGCCTCTGATGGTGGAAAAGGAGAAATAACGCCAGCCAGACGACGCAATTTACCCCGTACATCCGCAAGTCCCCCTTGCGGATTTTTTTTGCCTGAACGTTGAGTGACATGGGGAGACGTTGGAATTTATTAGTAAAGAAGGAATAGTCTGAATAAAACGTGTTTTTATTGTTATTGTTCTGTATGTTTTTTCACAATTGGTTTTAATGTCTTCCTCTGCTTGCTTTTGTGGCATTATATATCGATATGACATTTTGTGCGGCATACTGTACTGCTATAACGCCACAATCCAGATTTTTGCCCCATTGGGAATACCCCTGCGAAGAAACTCGACAATTCTTTGAAAATCTTTGTGTCAGATCCCTTGCGAAATTAACCCAAAAATGTGCAGCAGCCCGTCGAAAATATCTTCTTTAATTACAATGTAGTTAATAGATGAGCCTGGCTTATCAATTTTACCCTATTGTCGAGAAACCTCAGATTTTACCTTGTTATTAACATGCTTGTAACATTGTAGGGATAGTTCCACTTAAGACATTTTGTTATGCTCCAGATCAAATAATTTAATAAATAAGCAATTTCTTATTTGAAAATCAGTTTTAGAGGGTGGTGCCTATTAATGGGTGCATCCTTAGGGGGTGGAATAGAACGGAGGTGTCACATGAAGCACGTTATATTTTTTAAATTTCCACTAGCACTGGCCTTAATTACGGGGTCCATGACGATAGCCTGGGCATATAACGGCCCGACCGGGTCAGCGGCTGTCCCGTCGACGTCATTAAAAGAAAGCATTCTATTTGCTTTCGATCGCGATCCTTCTGTTACCCAGCAGGCAGCACAGATGGGTATCGGTCAGGCGCAAATAGATGAAGCGCGTAGTGGATGGATGCCGCAAATATCACTTAGCGGTAATACCGGCCATAGCCAGACCACCGACTCCAGCGGATCGCTGAGCAACTCTGCGGCATGGGGCATGAGCCTGACGCAGCTGGTTTATGACTTTGGCAAAACCAATAACGCTATCAGCCAGTCCTCTGCGCAGACCGACAGCTACCGCTATCAGCTGATGGGGACGTTATCTAATGTCGCGGAAAAAACCGCGCTGAGTTACGTGGAAGTAAAGCGCTATACGGAACTGGCGCAGGCGGCAAAAGAGAACGTACAGGCGCTGAAAAACGTCCAGCAGCTGGCAAAATTACGCTCGGATGCGGGGGTCAGTTCCACGTCGGATGAGCTGCAAACGCAAACCCGAATTGCGGGAATGCAGGCAACGCTTGAGCAATATAACGCGGCCCTGAAAAGCGCGCGGGCGCGGCTTTCCGTCCTGACGGGAATTGATGCGAAGCAGCTTTCTGCACTCCCTCAATCCCTTGAAGTTAAACAAGAACCACTGGATAACATTGACTACTCCTTAATCCCAACCGTGCTGGCCGCGCAGACCATGGAAACCTCCGCGGAGTATGGCATTAAGCGGGCCAAGTCACAGCACTGGCCGACCGTGAGCCTGAAGGGTGGGCGCACGCGCTATGAGTCGAACAATCGTTCGTATTGGGACGATCAAATTCAGCTGAACGTTGACGCACCGCTTTACCAGGGCGGGGCGGTTTCAGCACGGGTGCGTCAGGCGGAAGGTGCCAGAGCAATGGCGTCCTCCCAGGTGGATCAGGCGCGCTTTGATGTATTGCAAAAAGCCTCGGTGGCACAGGCTGACTGGGCGGGTGCACACGGCAGAATGGAGGCCGGAAGGTTACAGCTCGAAAATGCGCTGCGCACGCGTGTTGTGTACAAGAATGAATATACGTTGAGTAAAAGAAGTATTAACGATTTGCTCAGCGTGGAACAGGATGTCTGGCAAGCAACGTCATCGAAAATAATGGCGGAATATGATGGCTGGAGTGCGGGAGTCAATTACGCATCGGCTGTCGATAATTTAATGCCTCTCATCGGAATAGAGAAGAACGCCTCAGCGAAATTACCTGACCTAAGCTAGAAAAAAAGCGCGGTTTCTGCCGCCGATATACAGCTAATAAACAATGGGGAATCTTCCTCAGGAATTGTTGCATCCATTCGGTAGAAATACGCGCAGGAACCCGTACGCCTGCAAGGAGATAAAAATGAGTAAAGCTAAAGTTGTTGATGTCATCATTCGTAAAACAGCAGAAAAAACGGTATTAACCGGAGAAGGAAATCTGTCGGTATCGGTTTCTGCGCCAAGCGTTATCGAAATTCACGGCTCTGCCCAGGACGTGGTGCGTTATATGCGCCAGGGCAAAGATCTGCTGATCTACATGAAAGACGGCAGCGTGATTCGATGCAATAACTATTTTATCGAAGATCCTGATACCCAAAACCAGTCTGAACTGGTGTTTAACGACGGACAGGAACTGACTCATATTTCTTTTGCGGATACGGGCGAGACGGCGGGCCTGGCGGCTACCGAACTCACGGCGCAAGCCACGCCAATTGCCAGCATTGAACCCTTCATCGCACAGGAAAGCCTCCTGAGCGATGCCCCGTGGGGCTGGATGGCGGGTGCTGCACTGGGCGGCGGGGCTATCGGCGCGTTGCTGGCGCACGGCGGCGACGGTGAAACCAAAACCAGGGTCATCGACAACACCAAAGAGGTCGAAAGCGCGACGCCGACCTTTATGGTCACGGATAAAGCGGGTGATAAGCAGGGTGTACTGGCGGCGAAAGAAATAACCGACGATAACACTCCAACCTTTAGCGGCACCGGCCAGCCTGGCGCGACGATTCAGATCAAGGACGGCAGCGGCAGCACTATCGCCAGCACAATGGTCGGTAAAGACGGCTCCTGGACCGTTAAGCTTCCGACCCAAACTGACGGGGAACATACCTGGTCAGTCGTGCAAATCGACGGCAGCAAAACCACCGCTGCGGGCAGCATTACCGTCACGGTGGCAACGGCAGACGCCACCGTCACGCTGGCGACAACCGCAGGCGATAACGTGATCAACGCTAGCGAGCAGTCGGCGGGCTTTAGCTTGTCTGGCGTCAGCAAAAATCTGGCGCAGGGCACCGGGCTGACCGTGACGCTGAACGGCAAGACCTATACCGCCGAAGTGGGCGCGAACGGCGCCTGGAGCGTCAACGTTCCGGCGGCCGATGCAAAGGCGCTGACTGACGGCACCTGGACGGTGGCAGTGAGCGGTAAAGACGCAGCGGGCAATACCGTGTCGGGCAACCAAACCCTGAACGTGGACACACACGCGCCAACGCTCTCCGTGAACGCGATCGCCCAGGACAACATCATTAACGCCGCCGAGCATGGTCAGGCGCTAACCCTGAGCGGCACCACCAATGCCGAAGCCGGACAAATTGTCACCGTCACGCTGAACGGTAAAAACTACACCGCGACCGTGGGCAACGACGGCACATGGTCACTCAACCTGAACGCCAGCGACGTCAAAGCGCTGGCTGAAGGCGATCATACTCTGACGGTAAACGTCAGCGATAAAGCGGGTAACCCGACGTCCACCACCGCGGATTTCAGCGTGGATACCGTGGCACCGGTCGTGACGGTCAACACCGTGGCGGGCGATAACGTGCTCAACACCAGCGAGCAGGGTCAGGCGCATATCGTTTCTGGCCAGGCACAGGGTGCAGCGGCGGGCGATGTGGTCACCGTGTTGATTGGCGGGAAAAGCTACACCGGCGTAGTGCAGGCAGACGGTAGCTGGAGCATCGGCGTACCGGCTTCGGCGCTGGGTGCGCTCGGTGAGGGCAATCATACTATCTCCGTCTCGGTGATCGACGCCGCGGGCAATACCGGCAATGCCACCCACAACGTGACGTTGAGCGGTGCGCCGCCTGAACTTACCGTCGATGCCATTAGCCAGGATAACGTACTCAATGCCCAGGAGGCGATGCAGCCGCTGAGCTTAACCGGCACCAGTAATCTGCCGAACGGCAGCGCGGTGACCGTTACTCTCAACAATGTCACCTATCAAACCACCGTTGAAAACGGCGTGTGGTCCGTGCAGGTTCCGGTCACCGACGTGCTGAATCTGGCGAATACCCTCTACACCGTGAACGTGAGCGGCACCGACAGCGTGGGCAACAGCGGTTCCGCTGAGGCCAACCTGCTGGTGGACACCACGCTTCCGCAAATCATTATCAACACCTTCGCGGGCGACAACCTGGTCAATAACGCTGAAGTGGCGGTCGATCAAACCCTGAGCGGTCGCGTGACGGGCGCGGCGGCGGGCGACACGGTGTCCATCACCGTGGGTGGCAAAAGTTACACCGCGACCGTCGACAGCGATCTGACCTGGAGCGTGACCATCCCGGCCGCCGATCTCGCGGCATTTGGCGATGGCAATCTGACCTTCAACGCCTCGGTAACCAATGCCCACGGCAATACCGGCACCGGCGAGCGCGATATTAATATTAACGCTGAGCTTCCGGGCCTGCGCGTCAACACCATTTCTGGCGATGACGTGGTAAACGCCATCGAGCAGCAGCAGGATTTAACCGTCACCGGTTCCAGTAGCCATCTGGCACAGGGCACGCAGATCACCGTGACCATCAACGGAGTCGATTACCCGACAGTGGTAGCAGCAAACGGCAGCTGGCAGATCGGCGTACCGGCAGCGGATCTGCAAAACTGGACAGCGGGCGAGATCGTCGTCACAGCGGGCGCTGAGGATGCGTGGGGCAATATCGTCTCCGTTGAGCATCCGATTGAACTGGACCTGAACGCCGTGGCGGTCACCATCGATACGGTGACCAGCGATGACATGCTCAATGCCGCCGAAAAAGGCGCGGACCTGACGCTTTCCGGCCAGACGCAGGGCGTGGAAGCCGGGCAAACCGTGGTAGTCAAATTTGCCGACCAGACCTTTACCGCGCAGGTGCAGCAGGATGGCTCCTGGAGCCTGATGGTTCCGGCCAGCGCCATGGACGGGTTAACCGACGGTCGCACGCCGGTTAGCGTCAGCGTAACCAACGTCAACGGCAACAGCGCGGACGCCGCGCGCGTGGTGACGGTAGATACCCTGGCACCGACCATCGCTATCGATAATCTTACCGACGACAACATCATTAACGCCGCCGAGGCGCAGCAGGATCTGGTGTTGACCGGTAGCACCAACGCAGAAGCGGGCCAGACCGTCACCGTCACCCTGAATGGCAAACAGTACCAAACCACGGTGCAGAACGACGGCACCTGGCAGCTGAGCGTGCCTGCGGCTGATATGGGCGCGCTGGCTGATGGGATCATGACCGTCACCGCCAGCGTCAGCGACGTGGCAGGCAACAGCACCAGCGCGGATCGCGTAGGGCTGGTGGATGCCACCGTGCCTCAGATAACCATTAATGATTTCGTTACCGACACCAACACCGTAAACCAGGCCGCACACGGCCAGGCGCAGATCCTGAGCGGTTCTGTGACCGGCGCGGCGGCGGGCGACATCGTCACCGTGACCATTAACGGCACGGATTACACCACGGTCGTTGATGCGGCGAGCAACTGGAGCCTGGGCCTACCGGCGCCGGTCGTTCAGGGCCTGACGGACGGCACCTGGACCGTTGGCGTTTCCGTCACCGACTCATCCGGCAACACCGGCAGCAGCGCGATGGACGTGGTCGTGAATACTTCCGTTCCGGAGATTGCGCTCAACACCATTGCCATCGATGACGTGATCAACGCCACCGAAAAAGGCGAAAATCTGCTGCTCTCGGGTACCAGCAACCAGCCGGAAGGGACCGCCATCACGGTGACCCTGAACGGTATCAACTACACCGCGACCACCGCGGCAGATGGCAGCTGGAGCGTCACCGTTCCGGCCTCAGCGGTCAGCGCGCTGGGCGAGGCGAACTACACCGTCAGCGCCGCCGTAACCGACAGCGTCGGCAACAGCGCGTCCACCACCCATGACGTGCAGGTCGATACTTCCCTGCCGGTAGTCACCATTAACACTCTGGCGGGCGATAACATCGTTAACGCCGCCGAAGTGGCGGCGGGCCAGGCTCTGACCGGTAAAGTGGCGAACGCTGCGGCGGGCGATACCGTCACCATCACTATCGGTGGACAGACTTACACCGCGACCGTCCAGGACGATCTCACCTGGAGCCTGCCGCTGAGCACAGATGTGCTGACGGCGCTGGGCAATGGCGATCTGACTGCGTCCGCAACGGTCACCAACGTTCACGGCAACACCGGCTCCTCTTCGCTGGACTTCAATATTGACGCGAACCTGCCTGGCCTGCGTATTGATACCGTGGCGGGCGACGATGTCATCAACATCATCGAGCACAACCAGAACCTGATTATCTCGGGCAGCAGCACCGATCTGGCGGCAGGCAGCATCGTGACCGTCACCATCAACGGTATCGACTATGCGGCCACTGTGCTGGCGGACGGCACCTGGCAGGCTGCGGTTCCGGCGGCGGACGTTTCGCAGTGGACGGCTGGCGAGCTGAACATCAGCGCCAGCGCGCAGGATGTCTCCGGCAACCCGGTGAACATCGGCAGCATCGTCGACGTCGATCTGGCCGCGGTAGCGATCAGCATCAACAGCGTCACTGACGATAACGTGCTGAACGCGGCTGAGAAGGGCCAGGATCTGGTGCTTTCCGGCACCACGGCGGGCGTGGAAGCGGGTCAGACCGTGACCGTCACCTTCGGCGGCAAGTCTTACACCGCCACCGTGGATGCGGACGGCAACTGGACCACCACCGTGCCATCTGCTGACCTGACAAACCTGAAGGACGGCGATGCCAGCGTGCAGGCCAGCATCACGAACGTGAACGGCAACAGCGCGAATGCGGCGCTGGAGTACAGCGTGGACGCCACCGCGCCGACGGTGACCATCAATACCGTCAGCAATGACAATATGCTGAATGCAGCAGAAGCGGCGGCAGACCTGACCCTGAGCGGCACCTCAAGCGCCGAAGCGGGCCAGACGGTCACCGTGACCTTCAACGGCAAGCAGTACGCGGCGCAGGTTCAGGCCGACGGCAGCTGGACGCTGGACGTTCCGGCAGCGGACATGGCGGGGATGGCTGATGGCAGTTCAGCCATTACTGCCTCCGTGACCGATAAAGCGGGTAACCCGGCGAGTACCGCTTCTTCGGTTCTGGTTGACGTCACCGTGCCGCAGATCGCCTTCAACACCGTCTCCGGCGATGACGTGATCAACAGCACCGAACACGGCCAGGCGCTGACGGTGTCCGGCTCCGTGACCGGCGCGCAGGCAGGCGACGTGATCACCGTGACGCTGAACGGCAAAGACTACACCGCCATGCTGGATGCATCCGGTAACTGGAGCATTGGCGTCCCGGCGGGGGATGTTGGCGCGCTGAACGGCGGCGACTACACCCTCTCTGCATCCATCACCGATAAAGCCGGCAACGGCACCAGCGCCACCCACGACGTGGCGGTAACGCTGACGGCACCAGAGATTGCCATCAACACTATCGCTATCGATGACGTGATCAACGCCACCGAGAAAGGCGAGGATCTGCTGCTTTCCGGTACCAGCAACCAGCCGGAAGGGACCGCCATCACGGTGACCCTGAACGGTATCAATTACACCGCGACCACCGTGGCAGACGGCAGCTGGAGCGTCACCGTTCCGGCCTCAGCGGTCAGCGCGCTGGGCGAAGCGAACTACACCGTCAGCGCCGCCGTAACCGACAGCGTCGGCAACAGTGCGTCCACCACCCATGATGTGCAGGTCGACACCTCCCTGCCGGTAGTCACCATTAACACTCTGGCGGGCGATAACATCGTTAACGCCGCCGAAGTGGCGGCGGGCCAGGCCCTGACCGGTAAAGTGGCGAACGCCGCGGCGGGCGATACCGTCACCATCACCCTCGGTGGACAGACTTACACCGCGATCGTCCAGGACGACCTCACCTGGAGCCTGCCGCTGAGCACTGACGTGCTGACGGCGCTGGGCAACGGCGACCTGACCGCGTCCGCGACGGTCACCAACGTTCACGGCAACACCGGCTCCTCTTCGCTGGACTTCAATATTGACGCGAACCTGCCTGGCCTGCGTATTGATACCGTGGCGGGCGACGATGTCATCAACATCATCGAGCACAACCAGAACCTGATTATCTCGGGCAGCAGCACCGATCTGGCGGCAGGCAGCATCGTGACCGTCACCATCAACGGTATCGACTATGCGGCCACTGTGCTGGCGGACGGCACCTGGCAGGCTGCGGTTCCGGCGGCGGACGTTTCGCAGTGGACGGCTGGCGAGCTGAACATCAGCGCCAGCGCGCAGGATGTCTCCGGCAACCCGGTGAACATCGGCAGCATCGTCGACGTCGATCTGGCCGCGGTAGCGATCAGCATCAACAGCGTCACTGACGATAACGTGCTGAACGCGGCAGAGAAGGGCCAGGATCTGGTGCTCTCCGGCACCACGGCGGGCGTGGAAGCGGGTCAGACCGTGACCGTCACCTTCGGCGGCAAGTCTTACACCGCCACCGTGGATGCGGACGGCAACTGGACCACCACCGTACCGTCTGCTGACCTGACAAACCTGAAGGACGGCGATGCCAGCGTGCAGGCCAGCGTCACTAACGTGAACGGCAACAGCGCGAATGCGGCGCTGGAGTACAGCGTGGACGCCACCGCGCCGACGGTGACCATCAATACCGTCAGCAATGACAACATGCTGAACGCAGCGGAAGCGGCGGCAGACCTGACCCTGAGCGGCACCTCAAGCGCCGAAGCGGGCCAGACGGTCACCGTGACCTTCAACGGCAAGCAGTACGCAGCGCAGGTTCAGGCCGACGGCAGCTGGACGCTGGACGTTCCGGCAGCGGACATGGCGGGCATGGCTGATGGTAATTCAGCCATTACTGCCTCCGTGACCGATAAAGCGGGTAACCCGGCGAGCACCGGTTCTTCGGTTCTGGTTGACGTTACCGTGCCGCAGATCACCTTCAACACCGTCTCCGGCGATGACGTGATCAACAGCACCGAGCACGGCCAGGCGCTGACGGTGTCCGGCTCCGTGACCGGCGCGCAGGCAGGCGACGTGATCACAGTGACCCTGAACGGCAAAGACTACACCGCCATGCTGGATGCATCCGGCAACTGGAGCATTGGCGTCCCGGCAGCGGACGTGGGCGCGCTGAACGGCGGCGACTACACCCTCTCTGCATCCATCACCGATAAAGCCGGCAACGGCACCAGCGCCACCCACGACGTGGCGGTAACGCTGACGGCACCTGAGATTGCCATCAACACCATCGCCATCGATGACGTGATCAACGCCACCGAAAAAGGCGAAGATCTGCTGCTTTCGGGCACCAGCAACCAGCCGGAAGGGACCGCCATCACGGTGACCCTGAACGGCATCAACTACACCGCGACCACCGCGGCAGACGGCAGCTGGAGCGTCACCGTTCCGGCCTCAGCGGTTAGCGCGCTGGGCGAAGCGAACTACACCGTCAGCGCCGCCGTAACCGACAGCGTCGGCAACAGCGCGTCCACCACCCATGATGTGCAGGTCGACAGCGCGCTGCCAGTCGTGACCATTAACACCATCGCCGGTGACGACGTGGTGAACGCCGCTGAAGTGGCGGCGGGTCAGACCATCAGCGGTAAAGTCACCAATGC
Source organism: Enterobacter sp. (assembly GCA_022649305.1). Lineage (GTDB taxonomy): Bacteria > Pseudomonadota > Gammaproteobacteria > Enterobacterales > Enterobacteriaceae > Enterobacter. The sequence goes on along the minus strand of JALCNW010000003.1, from coordinate 2,711 downwards.
GGAAGCGGGCAACACTGTCACCGTGACCATCGGCGGGAACACTTACACCGCGACCGTCCAGGACGATCTGAGCTGGTCGGTGAACGTGCCGGAAGCGGTACTGACGGCGATCGGCAACGGCGATTTGACCGTTGAGGCGAGTGTGACCAACGGCGTCGGCAACATCGGCTCCGGCGAGCGCGATATCGTTATCGACGCGAACCTGCCGGGCCTGCGTGTCGACACCGTGGCGGGCGATGATGTGATTAACAGCATCGAGCACGCACAGAACCTGATCATCACCGGCTCCAGCGACGGCCTGAGCACAGGTACTATGCTGACCGTCACCGTAAACGGCAAAACCTACGCCGCAACGGTACTGGCAGATGGCACCTGGAGCGCAGCGGTTCCGGCAGCGGACGTCAGCGCGCTGGCGGCAGGTAATGTCACCGTCACCGTTGAAGGTCAGAGCACTGCGGGCAACCCGGTTTCCATCAGCCACGACGTGACCGTGGATCTGGCGGACGTGGCAGTCAGCATTAATGCGATTGCGACCGACGATGTGATCAACGCGGCTGAAAAAGGCGTGGATCTGGTGCTCTCCGGCTCCACCTCCAACGTAGAAGCGGACCAGATCGTTACCATCACCTTTGGCGGCAAGTCTTACACAGCCACCGTGGATGCGGACGGCAACTGGACTGCGACCGTACCGTCTGCTGACCTGACAAACCTGAAAGACGGCGATGCCAGCGTGCAGGCCAGCGTCACTAACGTGAACGGTAACAGCGCGTCGGCAGGCCGTGAGTACAGCGTGGACGCGACCGCACCAGCGGTTTCAATCGACATTATCAGCGATAACAACATCATCAACGCCGCCGAAGCGCAGCAGGATCTGCTGGTCAACGGAACGACCAATGCTGAAGCCGGGCAGACGGTGACCGTAACGCTGAACGGCGTGGATTACACCACTACTGTTGACGCGAGCGGCAACTGGAGCGTGACGGTTCCGGCGGCTGACCTGAGCGCCATCGGCGACGGGAGCTACACCGTCAGCGCCGCCGTATCCGACAAGGCGGGCAACCCGGCTTCGACGGTGCGTGATGTGCTGGTCGACATTACCGTGCCACAGTTGAGCATCAATACCGTTTCCGGTGATGATGTGATTAACAGCACCGAGCATGGTCAGGCGCTGATCGTCAGTGGCTCTGCCACTGGCGCGGCGGCGGGCGATGTGGTCACCGTGACAATCAATGACAAATCCTACACCGCGACGCTTGACGCGGCGGGTAACTGGAGCGTGGGTGTACCGGCAGCGGATGTCGGCGCGCTGACCGCCGGGGATTACACCATCACTGCGGCCCTGACCGATAAGGCGGGCAACAGCAACAGCAGCACGCACGATGTGGAAGTAAACCTGACCGCGCCGGTTCTGACCATCGACACCGTTTCCGGTGACGATGTGATTAACAACATCGAAAAAACGCAGGATCTGACCATCAGCGGTACCGCGACAGGCCTTGCGACCGGTGCGCTGGTCACCGTCATGCTGAACGGCAAAGCTTACAGTGCGACGGTCGACGCGAACGGTCAGTGGACCACGACCGTCCCGGCGGATCAGGTTGGTGCGCTGGGTGAAGCCCTGTACGACATCAGCGCGTCTGCGACAGACAGCGTGGGTAACAGTTCCAGCACCAGCCACACGGTAAACGTGGAATCCGTTCTGCCTGGCGTCATCATCAATACCATCGCCGGTGACGACGTGGTGAACGCCGCTGAAGTGGCGACAGGTCAAACCATCAGCGGTTCGGTCGTCAATGCGGAAGCGGGCAACACCGTGACCGTGACCATCGGCGGGAACACTTACACCGCCACCGTACAGGACGATCTGAGCTGGTCGGTGAACGTGCCGGAAGCGGTACTGACGGCGATCGGCAACGGCGACTTGACCGTTGAGGCGAGCGTGACCAATGGTGTGGGCAACACCGGCTCCGGCGAGCGCGATATCGTTATCGACGCGAATCTGCCGGGCCTGCGTGTCGACACCGTGGCGGGCGACGATGTGATTAACAGCATCGAGCACGCACAGAACCTGATCATCACCGGCTCCAGCGACGGCCTGAGCGCAGGGACTATGCTGACCGTCACCGTAAACGGCAAAACCTACGCCGCAACGGTGCTGGCAGATGGCACCTGGAGCGCAGCGGTTCCGGCAGCGGACGTCAGCGCGCTGGCGGCGGGTAATGCGACCGTCACCGTGGAAGGCCAGAGCACCGCGGGCAACCCGGTCTCCATCAGTCACGACGTGACCGTGGATCTGGCGGACGTGGCAGTCAGCATTAATGCGATTGCAACCGACGACGTGATCAACGCGGCTGAAAAAGGCGTGGATCTGGTGCTTTCCGGCACGACTTCCAACGTGGAAGCGAACCAGACCGTTACCATCACCTTCGGCGGCAAGTCTTACACCGCCACCGTCGATGCGGACGGCAACTGGACCGCGACCGTGCCATCTGCGGACCTGACCGGTCTGAAAGACGGCGATGCCAGCGTGCAGGCGAGCGTCACTAACGTGAACGGTAACAGCGCGTCGGCAGGCCGCGAGTACAGCGTGGACGCGACCGCGCCGACCGTCACCATCAGCACCGTTGCGGCGGACGACATTCTGAATGCGACCGAAGCGCAGGCTGACCTGACGATTAACGGCACCAGCACCGCCGAAGCAGGGCAGACGG
>JALCNW010000002.1 GCA_022649305.1 Enterobacter sp. | reverse complement strand
CGCATAGTGCACTGGGGTATCGTTCGCCACGGGAATATCTGCGGCGACGAACCAGTCATGGGTTAAGTGATAAAAAGTGTATGGAAATATAGGGGCCAATCCAATCCTGATGTTACAAGGATTGAATGACTACAGATTAAAATAGTCATCAACAGGTTGACAGCATTACCCAGAATATCGCAGCCTGGCTTAAGTCATCCATTTAATTATTAATTAAGGGATTATCAATGAAAAATATCATGACGTTATTCCTCTCTATAATCCTGCCTTTTTCAGTCTGTGCTCAAACCGTGACGGCAACAGGCGATACACTGGAGCAGACGGAAGAAAAAATTCGCCAGCAGGCTGACAAGCAGGGTGACAGGTATTATAAAATTACCGAAGCCCGCATGGGAAATAAAGTACATATCACAGCAGAAATCCTGCCGAAATAAATAGTTCGGGGTAATACTGCCCCCTGATTTTACAGGTATGGATATTGACGCGGTCAAAGATATTAATATCAATATTACATGCTGAAGGTTTTTATTTTTGATTCATTAATAACTTTATAAACTATCATGGGTGGGGAACTGCGAGTTACCCGTACATGTCGGGTAAAACTCACCCATCATCATGTACAGCAACTCCAGACTCCCCACTGGCAGCAGTACTTGCGGATATCTTGTCAAGAAAAATGCGAATGACTCACACACCCGGAATAAAGAAACGACATTTTTTTTGCATGTCAAAACAATTATCAGATTAAAAATAAATCCAACAAGTAAAAAAGAGACAATCAATCCTTTCAGAAACGGAAAGTCAATAAATGAAACAGTAAGACTTGCTGGCGCATCAAGCATTAAAGCTATTCGAACATGTAAATTTACTGATTGATAATTTAAAGAAGCCACAGCCCTGCATGAGCTGTGGCTGTACATCCTGAAAATTCAGTAGCGATACAATCTATTCTGTTTCCTTACGAAAATAAACTTGTTTAATATAACGCCCCCGACCATCTCCATGGCCCAGGTCCATTGAAACTAATGCCTCGGATTCATCGCGACTCATTCCATTTTTAATATGGTGATTTACAGCATCGCGGGAGTAAGCGTAACGTAAACTGTGCGGCGCATTTTTACCATTCATTCCGGCCTCTCTTACAATATTACGGTAGCGATCAATAGCGGTATGCAGAGAGGGTTTATCAATCAGTTTTCCGTTATGTTCACTGACATAACTAATTGCCTTGTCAAGAATTGATAAAACTTTTTCGCGATTAAAAACTGTCGTTTCCCTTGGACGTCCGCCTTTAGTCCCGAAAACAACACGGACACGCTCATGATTATTAATCAGTGCCTGCCTCCATGTCTTTAAAGACTTTGCAGACTGAACGGTTTCTTCTGTTCTCAATCCAAGATATCGGGAAAGTTGCACAGCAAGAGCAACGCCCTCGTCTTTTCTTTGGGCAAAACTGACCACAGCATTAAGTTTTTCGTCTGTAATGGGAAGTTTAGTTCCATCCCGGTTAGCACCAGAAATCCCGAGCGCCTGATTACTCAGGTTAATGTGACTGGGATCGGCCAGTTTATTTCTTCCTGCTGATAATAAAACAGAACGGATAGCAGACATCTCATTCTGTAACGTCCTGAGAGATAAACTATCTGCCTTCCTGCTCTCAATATACTTTTCAATATGGGAAGTTTTGATATGTTTTACGTCCCTGATCTGAATATTCAGTTCAGACAGTCGTTCAGAAAAACGTTCTGCGATTCTTGAACGGTCAGCCACCGTTTTATAACTTCCCCGCCCCTGACGGGCAAGCGTGACGAGTTGTTTGCACAGCTGTTTACTGAATCTGGACATTTCACTCTCTCCAAAGGCATACACGTCCCTCTGCTTGTAAAGAAGCAGACGGATCTGTAGACCAGCAATTCATTCCCCGACGACACGGTTGCTGTTGCGCTTCCTGCGTCTCGACTGGTATCTGTGCATCGGGGCGGCGAATTGTTGAGTTCTTGCGAGGCACCCCAGATCTCTGATCTGTTTGCTGCTTATGCAGAGCTGACTTACGTCAAGCTGCCTCCAACACTACTGCTCGTAGTGTCGCCATCGATACCGAGTCGATTTCCTCCTTACTGATAGTTGAACGTTCAGACGGCCTCCCGTCGTGCTTACGTTGATGTGAAAGTGATTTTAAAACCGCACTGACACGGGCTACATGTTGGTCAGATGGTAGTAAAACGTTGAAAACCACGTCTTACGTGGGTTGAGACGTTATGCGCTGCGCGCGTCACTTGGTAGTGTCTTCGCCACTTCACAAGTGACGCCGCGCAGCTTCGTGCTCCTAATGCAACTCCGTAAGCGGCCAAATGTACCAAATGGCCTTATCCGTCGATGCAAAAGTCGTACGAAACTCAGGGCGTATCACTGCAAATGAGAAGACGTTGAACTGATGCCGTTCACAGAACGGAAGTGAATTGAAACTGGCAGATTTGCTACACAGTAAACCTTCATCGCCGCGTCATAGTGCGCTTTCATAGACGATATCTGCTTTCAAAGGTGAGCAGATTTGCCACATTTTTCATGTACTCCCTTTCAGGCTTAGAGAGTTTTATTGTGCAGTCACCCGAAGGCGCTCCTCACAGACTGCCGGAACATTGGTGGTCGCAGCTTAAGTGCGACTGTAGCCACCCGAAGGCGCTCATCACAGGCTACAAGAGCATTGGTGGTCGCCAGTGCGACAGTACAACAGTTTGATAGTACCAACAGGGAAATACGACGTCAAATGGATGTAGACATCGTTTTTTGGGTGAGTAATATGTAGTTTTCTCCGATGAAAGTGGTTGATATGGATATTTTAAAACAACGCCTTATGATTCTGACTTTCGGATTATCTAACTTTTTATTCTTTTATTTATTATTAACCTCTATTGATCTAAATATATTCTTAATGACCAGGCTTGATTTCTCAATATTACATTTGCAGATAATTAAGCCTCTGATGATGCTTTTAATTTTTTTATCCATAACTCACTTATTAAATAACACCTCACTTTACCAAGGATTAACCTGGGGGAAACCTAACAAGCAGTCATTTGTTTTTTTCTTGCTCATAATTATTGCTTACACTGCTTCATACTACCTTACGCCGAAAGAACCCTTCGTTACAGAATTTACTAAAGGTTTGTCACATGAAATGGCAGCTGTAAAAATCGCAGCCACAATTATTATTTTCCCTCTACTGGAGGAACTGGTTTTCGAGGAATTATCCTGAGTTCTTTTTTAAACGCCCTTGGTGAAAAGGCGGGCTATATCATCGGTGGGCTGACAGTTTCTGTTTTGTTTGCAGTTATACACACACAGTATTCATTGCCCACCAAAATCCAAATGTTTTCACTTTCATTAATTTTCTGTGGAGCAAGATATCAAAGCAGAGGACTTCTTTTACCAATTCTACTGCATGCTTTTTGTATCGCGCTTGGCCTATATATTGAGTTAAAATAAACCAACTACAAAAGGTAGTTATCATTAACACATAATGATAACTACCTTTTCCCGATAAAATATCACTCACCTATAGCCACGGAATGAATTTCCTTCATCAACTTCTGTACGCCAGATCCCGATAGCCTTTCTGCAGATGCCGAAGAATATGTTATATAGAGTTTACTCCCACTCCCGTTTTTTTCAATTTCTACATCTAAATGATCGTTATCATTCCAGTCAGATCCCATTTTATAATAGCTACCAGGTATTGCCTCCCAAACTGGATGTGCATCATCTTCAGCGGCCGCTTTCCATGCCCCGTCATTAGAGCTATTCCGTAAACTATCCAGCTCCTGACTTGACATAAACTTGTAATGTCTTTTTATTCTGGCAGCAGCAGTATCTACATCAACAGCTACAGTATAATTTTTAGACTTGGATTCTTTTTTTAATGACTGAGGTAAATGCATTGGTGTTGTAACATCAGTTGATGGGTTAGAGTTTCCCCTCAAAGAGTTCATTATACCTGAAGCACCATCACTGATTTTCTTATTTGTATCTGCTATTTCCTGCATGCTACAGGCTGTGACAAGAGCAGGAATTATTAAAATGGCGGTAAGACTCCTCACGATCCATATCCTCCAAACATATTTACTAAAAAAGCGGCCAATGAAAAGTACGCTTGACTTATTCACCATGTAACAGACTGTAAACCCTGCCGTATAGAGTTTGTAATGTCAATGGTGCGGTTTCGAGCAAATATAAAAAAGATGATTACCTTACTCTGACAATATCATCCAATCTGGTTGTAAAAGCGGGCGAAAGTCTTTCTCTTCGCATCTTCCAGCCTGTGGCATCACTTTTAATGCCCTGCCCTGCAAACCAGACTGAACCCTTACCAGAACTGTTAATGCTGTCTATGAGTGTCATTAATTCATCGCTATTACGATGAGGCTGAAGGTCATCGAACAGGGTAAGTTGTGATACTGCCGCGCTGCGAAAATCGGTGAGAATTACACCTGCGCGTTGATAACGATGCCCCGGGATGAATATTGTTTCAAGAGCTCTTACAGCCGCCTTGATGATATCCCGGGAATCACGGGCCGGAACAGCAAGCTCCGTTACAGCCTGATTTTTATAGAACGATTCATTCTCTTCAAAGGGACTGGTACTGATGAATACCGCTACTCGTTTACAAAACTGGTGCTCTGCGCGTAACTTTTCTGCTGCACGTTCGGCATGAGCGCAGACAGCCTGATGGATGCTGAATTCATCTGTAGGTTTTTCTCCAAAGGAGCGGGAGCATATGATTTGCTCCTTTGGAGCTGTAAACTCTTCAAGGCCCAGGCAGGGCGTGCCGTTGAGTTCTCTTACTGTTCGTTCAACAACCACTGAAAATTGCTTACGAATAAATGAAGGAGACAGCTCAGACAGCTGGAGTGCATTGTTAATCCCCATCAACTGCAATTTTTTACCGAGCCGACGGCCAATACCCCAGACCTCTTCGACTGGCACCAAGGCCATTAACTTTCGCTGTCGCCCTATATTGCTCAGGTCAACTACTCCTCGCGTAGCTGGCCAGCGTTTACTTGCATATTGGGCCAGTTTAGCCAGAGTTTTCGTTGGGCCTATCCCCACCCCCACGGTAAGGTGTGTCCTGCGCCTGATCTGCTCACGTATCTGATGGCCAAAAACCTCAAGTGATAAAAGACCACTTACTCCCGTAAGATCGCAAAAGGCTTCATCAATACTGTATATTTCTACGCGGGGAGCTAACATCTGCAAAATAGTCATCACTCTGTCAGACATGTCAGCATAAAGGCTGTAATTACTGGAAAAGGCAACAACGCCTCTTCTTTCCGCCTCGCGGCCAACCTTGAACCAAGGGTCACCCATTTTTAGCCCAAGTGACTTCGCAACTGCTGAACGGGCTATTATGCATCCATCATTATTGGATAGTACAACCACAGGTTTGCCACGGAGGTCTGGCCTGAAAACGGTTTCGCATGAAGCATAAAAAGAATTCACATCGACCAGCGCAAACATGCTCAGGCATCCCGGAATTTGAAGGAGTGAACGAGATGACGTACCACACCAAAGACCACTGTTTCTATATCCTCAGTAAGGGGGATTGAAGAATAAGCTGGATTAGCCGGGACCAGAGCTGGTGATGGCAATAGCTGAAGCCTCTTACAGGTAAACTCCCCATCTACGGCTGCAATGACAATGTCACCGTGCTTTGCCTCACGAATACACTCCACTATTAGTAAATCACCGTCTTTAATCCCGGCATTAAGCATCGAATCCCCCTCTGCCCGCACCAGATAGGTACTTTCCGGATAGCGGATGCAAAGGTCATCGAGGGAAAGACGTTTTTCGACATAATCCTGTGCTGGAGAAGGGAAACCACATGAAACCCCATCACCAAACAACGGAACGCATGCCAGTGATGGATTGCTACCTGTAAGTCTGGCGATAGCCGCCATCATCAAAACCGGTGTGTTTACTGAATTTTTCTGCGAACTTTTATCCCAACACATCGTCTGTTCTAAAGGAATTGGCATAACTCGCCCCTCAAATTATACTGTATATAAGCACAGTATAATGATGCTTTTTTAATGATGACAAGTCGTAACGCATTGAAAAAAATTAACCCGATGATATTAGAGAATTTATTAGTAACTCTGAGTACTGAAGCAGTAATTAGTAATTGCTCAAAAAATCCGCTATAGTCCCTTTAGAACTCACCTAATTCGGAGGGGGAGATGTATCAGTCTCAAGAAAAACGCGCCTGGGAACGTGGTGTTCGTCTCGCTGCAATATGGAAGGGTATCAAAAAAATTTTTACACGTTTAGATCAGCGCTGCGTCATACTGGCTAAACAATACAAACTGCCGAAGTGGTTAGGCCACATACCGCTGCTTTTAGCTGTCCTTTGTTCGTTAGTTGCACTTATAGCAGGCGGTTTCTTGATAAGCTGCAGCGCAGTTTTATTATGGACTTTTATTGCTGCCATAACACATATAGGATCTAGCTCTAAAGATGCTTCAATAAATAGTTTTAATGAAAAGAAAGATGAAAATAATTTTCATGATGAATTTGTAATGAATAGCGCCATCAATAATGAATATGATGGCGCTCCTTACAAATCCCCGAGTGAAGATTAGGCCCAATTAACTCGGCCAGTAAAACTACCCTTTGGTTGCTTTACTGCCGATAGCATTACCAGCAGCTTCTCCAAGTTTCCCGCCTGTATTCTGAGCAGTTTCAGTACCCTTTTGAAAGGCAGCGCTAACAGCGACACCCACGCTGGCCCCTGCCCACGAAAGAGCTCCCAGCCAAACGGCAGGCAGTACAATAAACATCGCTCCCATTACTAGATTCATAATGAGGTCATCTGAGCTGTTCTGCAGTCCCGCCATATTGAAGCGGCTGTGTGTATCCGAACTGTACAACGCGGTTAACAGCCAGCTGTCGAGCCAGCGCGCCAGTTCCCACCAGAACGTCAGGAAGTTCAGGGCGAATATTACAAAGGTCAGCGTAATAACGGTCTTGAACTCGTAAGCCGCAAACGCCAGAATCAGCGGCAGCATGACATATATTGCCATCAGCAGGATAGCCTGCACCATTGGCAGCGCCTGTCGCATCGCATCGAACGCCGGGAATGCAGCCAGACTACCGAGAGATGTCCCGCCAATAGCCGCCACGCGTGCCGCTGCATTATCCAGGGTAAAATCGGCGTTACCTCCATAGCCGGCATACACATGGCCACTCTGTGAGACCGTCAGGCTCTCCGGGCTGACCAGGCGCCGTATGACAGCTTCCTGATAGTCACTGTCGTTAAAGCCTGACATTTTCATGGCGGCCGAGATATGCAGCCACATATCCGGGTCAGCCTGGTCCTTCACGCGGGCTTTCAGACCGGTATCCGCACTGCTCCACCATTCGCTGCAGGTGGGATAGCCTCCTCTTCCGGTATTGGGTCGGCCGCTGTCCCGGCTGTCAGACCATGGGAACGCAGCCCGGGGCAGTTTGGACTGCAACGAAGGATAATACCGGCTCAGGAATGTACTGCTGCCAATCCATTCGATATCACGCAGCGTGGTTTTGTCCTTTGTCTGGCCCTGATCCTGTTGCTTCCACAGATACAACGCAACCGAATAGCAGTCGTTGGTGAAGTCCTGCAGCTCCTGCGCCAGCGCTTTGTTGTCGATACGCGTATGCTGCACTTCAAAGCGGATCTGGCGCATGTCAGGGCGGCAGGGAATGGTCGCCACGGCCGCCTGGGTTACCCCTTTTGAGAGTTTATGAATCAGCACCCACCATACCGGTGCTGCAGCCGTCTGGTCGTTGAGACTGGTGACCACGCCGGCATAGCCGCTTTCATCCGGCGCTTTGGGCGTCCACACACCACAGCTCTTTGCCCGGGTTGTGTCGTACTGCATCGTACTGAGGCTGACATTAATCAGCGGTACGCAGCAGGCAATCATCACCAGGAAGCCGGCATACAGCGCGTTCTCGATACGGGGCAGCGACAGCATCCCCTTGTTGCCTTCATCCTCCCCCTCTTCACGGACCCTGAGCCAGATACCCACCACCTTAAACGCCAGCGGAAGGACAAAAAGGCCGGTGCTCAGCAGGACATTCCACAGACCGTTATTGATCACCCAGCCGAGCAGCGTGAGAAAATACTCAAGATAGCTATTTGTCGTCATCTTCAGACTCCCGGACCGGTAAACATCGCGTACTCACACAACGCGATAAAAAGCACACTGACCACACTGATGCGCAGCAGCGGCCGCCGGTATGCCTCCCGGAAGCCCGGCGCATGCCGGATTTTCCAGAGGCCCCACGCAACCAGCGCATATAGCGCCAGTCGCCACATCAGCCAGCCGTAACGCGTCGACTGCATCCAGCTCCGGAATGCAGCAGCTTCAGTCGGATGTTTCATGGCGGTGTCAGCCATCATCAGTGAGACCACCATGAACAGCGACGTGCAGGCGAGGAAGATGCCGGCACGGGTCAGGACTTTCCTGACAGTCGTTTTATTACGCATCCTTATTCCCTCATTCAGCCGACTGCGGCGCTGCCATCTGGTTGAAGCGACTGTCGGTATTGTCATCTGACTGGGTCTGCGGGTTGGTTTCGACGCGCTGATTCTCCCTGTCGATAATGGTCAGCACTGAATTACGTGACAGTTCACGCTTCATCTCCATCTCGTTTTTCAGCGCCGCGATTTCCCGATCCAGCGCCTCGATACGCTGACCGGCGGTATCAATGGCCTTTGGCTGGGCAGCGGCATTCGGCTCCGACATACCGGTAACCATCATGCGACGCATCAGCAGCGCCGTTTCCACCGTGTCAGACATGGCCAGCTCGCCGGCAAGACGGGCGGTCAGGGCCGCGTTATCCGGATCACGCTGCAGGGCTTTAATCACGCCGGCCGTCACCGGCAGTCCGCCGGTTTTCAGCTTCGCCAGATTCGCGGCCGTGGGCTTTTCCGTACCGTTGACGAGCCTGACCAGCTGCTCAGCGTTGGCTTTGGTTGCCTCTTCCAGCAGTGGGGCAAAGCCGGTGCCGGCAACGGTCGTACCGGGCTGGTCATCCGCATCACCGCTGGTACACTCACTCGCGTTGGCACAGGTGCGCATCGAGCGATCGCCCAGCACCTTCACGGTCATGGCTGCCGCCTCTTCCGCGCTGCCGAATTTAGAGCATGCGCCACCGTTACAGCTGCTTTCGCCTACGGTCGAATCAGACGTGACGGGCAGACCGTTCATCATGTTGTAGCCGGCAGCGACAAGGTCATGGGTGACACGTATCGCGGGCTGCCCCGCTCCCCCACGTTTTTGGCCGCCAACCCAGTTACTGCCTGAAGCGCCGCTGGCCTTGCGACCTGCGTCATCAACACGAACTGCGTCGGCATCACCGCTGTTTACGATGGATTTGTATTCATCCATCATGGCCTGCTGTGTCCAGTTACTGCTGTCGCTGAAGTCCATCATCTTTTTCGCCATGTTCTGGCAGTTGAGCTGCGCCTTGTCGAATGACACATTGGCCTGAAGAACGCCGTTGGTGAGCATGTCATACAGACCGGGGTTGGCCCGCTGAATGACCATCGCCGGCAGACTGGCCACCGCGCCGGTGGCCCCCTGAATCACGTCGCCCATCAGGTTTTTAAAGCCGGATGTGACGCCGTTGAGCTGGTTGCCGACGGTGGTTTTCAGGTCAAAATTGCCGCACATCAGGTCACTGCTCCAGCCGGTATTCAGCCCCAGCTTCTGCATATTGCCGCGCGTGGCCGGCTGGGAAATGACCGAGCCGCCTCCGAGGGTGTAAAAGAGCTTGTCCGACACCGCACCATCGACGGATTTGCCGTAACCGATGGCGCTGTTGTTCACCTGCGGCAGGGACATGCCCAGGATGGTATTGTCATCATCGGCCGCGTGCGCGGCCGGGAGAACGGTCAGCAGGGAGCCGGTCAGCAGCAGGCTTACGCGAACGGCTGAAAATGAATGTGATTTTTTCACGGTTTTCCTCATCAGATATCAGTGCTGCCCAGAAATTTCTGCCCGCGCTTTTTGCAGCAGCTGTAGGGCTGCCAGAGCGCAAAGGCTTCATTGTTATCGCTCGCGGCGGTATAGCTCCCGTCCGGGAAGACTGCACATGACTGTGTCATGTGGGGAGCCAGCCGCTGCCATTTGTGATTGCGCGTGCCGGTGTTTTCCTTGACCTCGCCCGGTGGCCAGTACCCGTCATGGCGGTTGCCCTTAAGCACCTGATACACATGCGGCTGGCCGGCGCGGGTGATAATGTCTGCCACACGCTGTGCCACCACGGCAGAGGCTTTGTCATCATCGGTCTGGCTGATAAACCCCGAACGGGGATAGACGTTGCCCCACATGTTCGCCGTTGCCTGACTGCCGATTTCCCGCTGACCGGGCACAAGCGCTTCCGGATACAGGGACTCCGGCACGCCCGTGCGCCAGGCCGCCGAATCCAGCGTACTCAGGAAGTAAGGCATTAACGGGGTGGCTGCGGTATCACAGGAATAGCCCGGAATACTGCCGCCAATCAGGGAGGTGGCCGGGTGGCCAATCGCATCGGCATACTTGAAACGAACGGCGGACTTGCGCTGGCCGGGATTTTTCATGTCGGCCGGATTGGCTCCTCCGGCAGAAACACCGGAAAGCCCGCTGGTCACGGCACTCTCCAGCCCGCCGGCGGTCTGGCTGACAAACGCCATTTCCTGCCACGGGTTGCCGCCCGGGGCCACATAGGTTGACACCACCGTCTGGGGGATGAAGTGGGTGACTTTGACCGACGTGCGCACCTTGCAGCCAAAGGGGGTACAGAACAGCCAGTAACAGATGCCGCTAACACGCCAGCTGATACAGTTTTGCGACACGGCGCTGGCAATAATCTGCGCGGTGTTAAGTGCAGCAACAGCTGCCGGCGCGGTTGCCGTACCCAGTACCGTGGCAACCGCCAGCGAGCACACCGTGGTTCTGATGCGGGAAGGTTTTGTATTCACTGACCACCTCCCCGGTTACGCAGGGAAGTGGCCACGTCAACATCCGTGGTGCCGTAGACCACATCGCGGTCATCAAACACTACGGCCGGCACTTTTTTAATGCCCAGTTCCCAGCCCCGGACCACCTGCCGATAGGAATCATTCAGCTGCAGCTGTTTTTGTTGCCAGGCAGATGATTCCATAACCTGCCTGACCTGTGCTTCGGCCTGCTGCGGGTCTGCAGGCAGTTCCCCGAACATCTCGGCCTGCAGTCGGTCAGGACCATCAAGAAGGACCACCTGCACGTCCGGCGGCAGATTTGCCGGCAGATGCTGACTGTCGGTGAAGACGACCGTGCCGGCCAGTACGGATGCCGGCAGCAGAGCCGGCAGGAAAACAAGAGAGGTCAGTTTCATGAATCGGGACTCCGTCAGACTGAATCGCCTGACAGCGTGCCCGTGGTCGCTCAGAAAAGCCGCAATAAACTCATTTTCAGAACTCAAAAATTAATCTGCGAGTTTAGAATTTTCCTTTCCCACTGCTTTACCTGTTCTGACTGACCGCTGCGTGCCCAAGCCGTGTGAAAACTGTTTTGGTCACTTAATCTGAGAAAAACGGGGCTGAAAACTACGCTCATACGTAAAATTTGGCTCAGCTAAACAGTCGAGTAATTACAGATTTTGCGTAGGTGCGCGAACTTCAGTTTTGGGTCAGGGCCCATAGCGCAGTCGGACTGACGGCTCGGTCTGAGGAGGATCCGGGGGCGGACTAAACCGGGCAGTGGCTGAAGTTTTGATGATCAGCAGCAGGCACTTTGGAATGCCCCCGCTTCCGCAGACAGTATCTGTCCTCACGGTGAGGCCTTTTCGAAGGCCTCCGGACTGACGCCTTCCAGGTGACTGTTAAACACGTGGCGATTCATCCTTTTTGACTTACGCAGCATACACCAGATGGCTGATGCAGAGTTCATGGCAGGGATAATATGTTTAACCTGATAGAGGATCGTAATCCCGGTGAAGTAATACCCATTAAATCATTTATGAAATGTCCGCGCCTCGTGCGGGATGAAAATAAAGTTTAATACTAACTAACGGCCAAAGCCGCCTGGATCGGTGTTTTTTTTGTTCGAAAAAAGGGGGGTTATCATCCTAAACCAGAGGGCGGGCGCACCTGCCGGTCGGATCCGTAGAAATAAAGTTTCATACTTAGCGATTAGAAAGCCTTAAAGGCATACTGGTACGCCAACACTTGGAACTACTTAACCTGCTGTTATGGCGCAGTCAAGCTCCTGGCTGCCGACAATGTTAAACGTTTTCATACCGCCCCTAAATGTAAAATCAACCATCGCTAAATCTGTTAGGAAGAAGCCCTTGAATCAATCACATAAAGGCTGCTGTAACCCCAGCAGCCATGTTTGTGGCAAATAATCTGAGAGCTCCCGCCCTAGAAATCAGGCGGCTCTCAATCTGAATGCCCACGATTTGCACGGCATCCACCACAGCTTTTTCAAAGACAGTGCACGTCCCTACGGGCTGCGGGGCATCGCTTGGTTGTGCAGGATAGGCTAGTGCCACTAGGTTGCATCCAGTAGCCTTGGAGAAGGCTAGGGCTTCGTAGATGTCAGCTTCACTGATGCGAAGCTGTCCCTTCTCCACGTGGCCCTTGTACTTGGCATCCAGCAGCATCCTGGGCCTTGTTCCATCGAGCTCAATTACACAGTCTGGGTACACTGAAAGCTTGCTCACAGCACCGGTAATCATCCTGATCTTAGTGCCTAAGGGATAGCCCTGTTGGGGCACTACGGCACTGCGACCAAAGCCCAATCGTGCGGCCACCGTTAACAGATCTTCCCACACGCGCCAGGTATTCACTAAGTAACCAGGTGCATGGGCCTGTCCCTGCTTGTAGTTAAGCCCCAGGCCTCCGAGCACATCGATAGACAGCTCATGCAGTGGTTTCCACGCTCGGTGCCGTGCAGGAATGGGGTTTCGACGGTTAGCAGCAACGTTCTGAGGCGAAAGGTCTTCAATCAAACGCACCAGCGAACTTGCGGCTGAAGGGTCACTTACTTCAGGGAGTAACTCCCTGGCCGCTGCCACGATATCCCCGTTCCAACCGTTCTTGCGATCAAAGCGAATGAGCTCTTGCTCAAAGCCATCAGGTGAAGGAAAGATGAGATCCACCGGATCAGGATCCCCATCGATGAAAAAGTCTGCTTCACGCACACTACGATAGCTGCGCAGTGGCCGACGTTTACGGGCCTCGTACATGCTCGTGATGGAACGAGCTACCAGCGTAGACAAATCCCTTGGGGTACCACCTGATGCCGATAAGCGTTCGGAAGCCAAGAGGCGCCCATGACGTGAAAGCGTGGAGAGGAAAAAGAAATCTTCGCGCCACGCTGCATCTGTGTCGTCGAGTCCCAAAAACTTGGGAGCAACTTCCAGTTCCAGTGAAGGTGCCAGGCGAATGAGGCCCGCAAAATCGATGGCACGTGTGCCCTTGGCATCCACACTGATAGGGTTGTAGCTAAGCCTCAAGCTCGACGCAGCCCGGTTCCCAGCCTCCAATAAAAGGCTGTTGGCCTTCGTGCGATCCACTCCAATCGCTTCAGCAATCGCACGGCTCAGGTCAACGGGTGTACCGTACTCAATTAGGGACAGCCGTGTTCGGGGGTTCACCACGTGCTACCCCCTCGGATTGGCAAATGCCCTGAGAGCCGCGTAGATATTGTTCTCAGCAAAATTCGTGGGCCCTTCAAAACGAAAGCGTAAATCATCCGCAAAAGTTGTCTCGGTGAGCTTGAACGGATTAAAGGCTGGCCCATCGAGCGCATTAAGAGCCGCTGCAATTCCTCGTGTGTCCCCGAAGAATACCTCTTCCACGTGTGCCCGCACCTTCGCCCACCCTACACACAGCGTGCCCAAAGCTTCATTAAGGCCCAATGTTTGCGGCTTCACATCCGACATCAGTACACCATGCCCGATCTGAAACTCGGGACCACGGCCCAGAGCAATTTGCGCGTTTACAGCAATCCAGGCACTCACCGAAGCCTCCAAGGCATCGTTCACGCTGGCAGGTACATCAGGCAATGCATTGACACCCTTGGCACCCAAACCGTAAAACGTCCGCAAAGCCGCTTCATCGGGCTCTAGGCGCATAGGTTCCCAACGACGCAAGAACGCGACATCCAAGGGCTCCACAGACGCATCGGCCTGATTCATCGCAGCCAAGATATAGAGGTCATGGGGCAGTGCGTATTCGATCACATCACCAGAGACGGGATCGAGCATTTCAAAGAACTGCGTTTCAGCAAGTTTGGCCCCATCAGAGGCCAAGCGTTTATCGGACTCAATGGCCACAATGGCACCACCAAACACCTGCACCGCAGGACCTCTGTTGATCTCATCAATGATCAACAGTGCAGCCCCATTGGCACCCTTCGCATGCTCACTGGCACGGTACAGAGTCCCCTTCACGATGGTGAAGTCTGGGTCTCCTGCTGTCTTGTTGACCGCAGGCGTGATGCCCGATAAGAAATCGCGGTACTTGGAGTTTTGGTGGAAGACCGTCCGAAAGACTTTGCGGTCCATCTTGGTGGGTGCAGGAATGTCTTTAACAGCCCCAGCAGCAGGGGGAATAGGGATGCCGCCCATGGGATTGAGCTGCGGTGGGCCACCTGCAGGAGCAAGACCAAAGGCTGTTTCAAAGGCCAAAGCAACTTCGGCCAAGAGCTTGGACTTGCCCGTGCCAGGTGCACCAGACACCAGCACGTTGCGCGAACGTGCGAGTAGCTTTAACACCTGTTTGCAGTTTTCACTTACCATTACAGAACCTACGCATGTTCGTGAAGTCGATATAGCCAATTACGGCTCGATTAGCAGCCCGCTGTGCATCCAAACAACTCAATAGCTCTTGAGCAACTGAAGGATCCCAAACGCCTTTAACACGAAGAGTTGCTTCTTCCGCGAAGTGCGGCCAAACCGACTGGTCATGAAGCTGAATCAGAAGCAACAAAACGCGATTCCCAATTCCCCCTGATGGCATTCGGTCCGAATCAAAACATGAAAATTTCGGCACCTGAGAAATCCATCCCTCTCTCGGCCGAGACTTTGTGGGTGACATAAACTCAGCTGCTCTTGATACAACCTGTGTTGAGTCCGGCTCGTTCCAAAAGAAGGTACCTTGATGTACTGCCTTTCCACCCCGGAGAATTTTATTGGGAAATATCAACTCAACAGCTGGCAACACCGCCTCGTAGGGAAATCGAAAGTCTCTTGCCCCCCCTCCAGAATCAGAGTCATTAGACTCCGCATCAGCTTTCCGTCGATCTCCCTCAACAATCTCCTTGTACAGAATTCGAGCAACCTGTCCCGCTCCATTAGCCATGAATTTTGGATCCTTCTTCTATTTCTTCGCCCCCTAGGGCGAGCTCAGAGGGCACATAAGCAATCGCCCCCAGCGCGCGTGCCTGCATCGCACGGTGCGACCAAACTGTAGACAGACTTCCTGTGCGTTTTGCCATTGCAGCCAAAACATTATCTCGGGTAATTGTGGACTTGGCCTCACATGGCAAGCCCACTTGGCCCCGATCCAAAAGCGGGAAGTCTTGGAGCACTAACTCCATGTCCTTTAAATCGAGCCCATAGGCCACGGCCACTTCCGCATCAATCTCCCCACGAAGCTGCGCCATGCGCTCGTAGGTTTCACGAGTAGCCCCCGCACTGTCAAGTGTGCGCAATTCGCGTGCAGCACTCACCAGCCTCTTCCATGGCAAACCATCTTTGGCGAGTTTTGGCATGGGCACGCTTTGCAGCAGGAAGTAATTCACCGTCGTAGTGAGCACACGCCGAAGCATCCAGTCAAAGGCAAAACTGTTAGCGATGGACACCCACACCAGCAGCCGTTCTTCCGATGGGTCCTCAGGGAAAAGGATCGTGGGCACCTTATTGCCACAGACCACCCCAGCAGGAATTAACGAGGCCATGAGCGAACGCTCATTGGTCTGACCCGCAATGTCGCAAAAGCCCACACGCAGCACGTCCGCACGGTGCTGGTTAGCACTGGGCATGTCGGAGGGGCGAATCCAAAACTGGGGGGCAAGGCGTGAGTCTCCGATGGCATAAGCCTCCCACAACGCACGGCGACCAGTGCCTGACACGTGCCCTTTTACACCAAAGCGATGCGCCTGCACCATTCGACCTTCCACCAGTGGCAAAGCGCCAGGCGTGGCACGCCCCAGGAACTTAGGACGCTCCTTGGTCATATCAACTTCACGGCAAAACTTCGGGGTCCAGCCATAACCAGGCTCTTCCCACGAAACACCTGCTTCTCCGATCTTTGAGAAGAGCTTCCACTCAGACACGTTACGAACCTCGGGCAGGCTCAAATCGCCCCGAACACCCGCAAGTGCTGCACGCCCAATAGTGGCAGTTCCCGTAATCTCCAATCCCGTAGGGGTGCCCCGCTCATGCATGAGAATGATGGGCTCACGCTTGCTCTTTTCAGAGCCAGCCTTAGTGAGAGCCACGGCTAGGAACTTAAAGCGTGTGTCGATCGTAAAGAACCGTGCACGGTTATCGATGATCGACATGGACACGCTTTGGCTCGCATCAAAGATTTTCTGCCGCATGGCGCGGGTACCTTGCGAGCGAATGAGCCCACCCGGAATTAGTGCAACCACCACACCCTGCTTTTTGCAGAGTTCAAAAAAGAGGTCCGTGAAAGCAATGTATAGGTCTGGCTCTCCATTACCCAAATCGGGATAGCGAGCCAACAGGCGACGAGAGTAGTTCGCTACCTCATCGCGCTGCTGGGCAAACAGATCCTCATCAAGCCCATGAATTTGGGCCCCGTAGTGGCGCTTGGTGCCTGAGGATTTCAAGAATTCGTGCCGTGAGATCTTGACCTTTTCCCATGGTGGGTTGCCGATCACCGCATCAAACCCCTCAGGGACCATGGCAGTCCAAACCTTGCGATCTGCCATCAAGCTATCGCCACAGTACCAACGGGCACGCATAGCCTTAAGAGTCGATACATCATCAGTGAACGAAGCAAGCGCAAGCAGTGCCGCACGCAAAGAGTTGCCAGAAAGATCCGCTGCACACACACCGTGAGCCAACCAATGCGCCGTCTTGGCTCTATCCATACCACACACTGCGTGAGTCAGCGCTGCTAGCAAAATTCCTGCGCCGCAAGCAGGATCAATCACCTTGCTCTTGTGTGTGAGCTTGGGGGCTGCGAGCTTCGCCAGTCGTGTAGCCAGGCGAAAATCCGTATGGTAGGCGCCCGTGCTTTTTCGATCCTGCTCATGCAAGACCTCACGCGCCAAGACACTCAGTGCCAAAGCAGGGTGAATAGGTGAACGCTCGATGGCACTTGCTACAGGTACCGCAAGCTCCAAAAGCTCTGATGCTGCGCGCTTGCTCTTGACTCCAAAAGCCTCATGAAACGCCGTTAGGTCAAACCCGCCAAAACGCGCTGACGCTGCCTCCAAAACTTGAAGCCGAAGCTCAAAGCTGGTTAGGCTATAGTCCCCTCCCACAGCCTTAGTGAGTGCCGCTTCTGCTGGGGCTAGGTACTCTGATTCAACAGGCCGAGGAGCACTCATGCATAGCTCCTCACGAGAACGGGTTTGATGGCTTTAACTGTTTTTGACTGGGCTTGGGGAAGCTGTGCCATGGACCGTTTCACGACCACCAAAAACTCATTCACATCGGACGCCGAGCTACTGGCTGCCTTGTTTGGCCGGTATCGACCAATAGCGCCCAAAGGGTACATTGTGGACGAGCCGATCTTAGAAAGCTCAGCCTTCATGTCCTGCATGCAGATGTGCCCTTCACTACTGTACGAGAGCAGTACCCTTTGAGCCTTCAAGCCATGCACCAGACGCGAGAGTGTTTTGAGAGCACGGCTCTTGTAGCAAAAGTCAGAAGCCAAGGCTTTCCATGGACGAAGTCCCGCAACCCCCTCCACCACAGGCTCATCGCCAAGAGCCACCGTTTCAAGGATGTGGTAATAGCTCGCGTATTGACGCTTGGTGTATGGGGGGTCCAAATACACGAGGTCGTGTGCAACATTCGGAACGTCGAACACATCACCCACGGTAGCCTCAACACACACGCCAGTTTCTTTGAGATCACGGCAACGCATGGCAATCTTGTTTTGAGATTGGCTTGTCCATTTGGAGAGGAAGCAGCCAAAAGTGCCCGCAATGTTGGCAACGCGGTTCAGTGCACTGAAGAGATCGGCAATCAATAGCCTCTCCTCAATTTCGTCAATATATCCGGCACCTTTCCACTCAGCAATCAAGCAGCGCATAGCGTCTATCTGAGCTGCATTTTCTTCGGTGAAGTACCTACGCTCAATTCCACACGTATCGATCGAAGCGGGGCTATAAGTGCGCCACATAAAATCATGCAATGGCTTAACTGCGTTTAGCTTGCTAACAGCACCAGAGTACCCACCAAGTTTTTTGAAGGTCACCTGATCATGGCTGATAAGACGTGCTCCAGCAGAGATAACAGCTGAGTGCAAGCTATCATTAATCCGCACATTCCAACCATGCTCCGCAGCAGCCTCAGCTACAGCTCCAGTTCCACAAAAAGCATCCACAAAAAACGCGCCCTCTCTAGGCGGCCCAATGTGGGATGCTATCTTGTCGATGAGTCTAGATTTGGAGCCAATATAGCGAAAAGTCATATAGAACCCCCTACGTTTTTTTTACGGCCAGTTACTGCTCGACCCTGACCAAGTTCTTGGCTGGCTTCTGGGCTTTGCAACACAATGCCTTTGCGGTCGCAATAGTCACAAAGGAGTACCTCAAGCATATTCACCATGCTCCGCTGCTCATGCTCCGCTGTCTCCTTTAAGGCCTGTTTGAACTTTCTGGAAACTCTTAGATTTAAGGTCTCACTTTTGAGGTCAGTGAATCGCATGAAAACGCCCCGCATATGTCTGTGCAATTGCGTTATTGTATATATACACATACTGAATAGATACACTATGACAGCGATTCTTAACCTTACGTACAATGCAGCACTTTTTACTCGCGGACCAGACGGCATCCTTCATGGTTTCTCCTACTCCGAAGGCGAGCTATAGGGAAACCTGACTGCTTAGCAATACATTTATCCAATTTTCGACGTATCTCGAGTCTTAATGTGCCAGCCATAACAAAGCCAACGTCCTAGCTGATATCATCAACATAGCGCACGTTGGCTTAGGGTGAAACTCTATTTTCATCCCACACCTCACGCGTTACCGTTTTACTAAAACTCGCCAGTCATAAAAAAACCGGCCCCAGTGGCCGGCATCAAAAAAGCATTCTGTTCTTTTTGTTATCATGCCCCTGGTGAAGGCAAGTTTTCGTTTTAAACGTCCAGCCCGTTAATCCACAGCATCAGATACACCAGGTCGGCCGAATCCGGCACCGTGATATACCAGCGGGGATGCGCATACTCCTCTTCCTGCGGCCAGCTTGTCTGCCCCGTCACGGTGATAAGAATGTTCACCGCCTGCTTCAGCTTTCCCTCAAGATAGATGGCCACGCTGCTGCTGAGTCCCACCCGGTGCGGGTGACACGTCATTCTGACCGGCCCGGTCAGGCGCTGCCTGAGCATCGCCCGCAGCCTCACAAGGTGCTGATGTGTCGCCGGGAGCACGCCGGGCTCCCCCTGAGGCGACAGGGTGAATAGCGCACCGCCACTGTGCTCATAAATGGCGGGTTCAGGGTACTTCAGTGTCATCATACCGTGGCAGGCTCCTGTTGTTTTTCCGTCAGACCGCGCAGACGGTCCAGATTCTGCGCGACGCGTTTTGCCGCCTCCAGTTCGCTGCAGTGAAATTCATTCATCAGCGCCCGGCGTTCGGCTTTCTCTTCTTTTTCCGTCATGCCCAGTGCCAGGAAGAGACTGGGCGGCACGGCACGAAACAGCGCTTCGATCCGTTTCGCCAGCACCACGCCTTCCGTATAACACCCCGACAGTTTACTGGCGGAAAGCAGCACCGATTCCTGCTCCGGCGTGAGCGCGCGGAAACGGCTGATATCTTTGACCTCCTCCGGGGGCATGGTCAGACAAATCCACCATTCCGCCATGTTCAGCATTTTTTCGGCAATATCCGGGTAGTCCTTAAGGTTCTGGGTGGCCAGCCACAGCCAGGCACCGAGCTTACGCCACATCTTGACCACCTTCGTCATGTAGGGCGACAGCAGCGGGTTGACCGTCACGATATGCGCCTCATCCACCGTGAAGACAATATCCCGGCCCAGGAACTGGTCACGCTCCGCGATGTTATTAATCATGTTGGTCATCGAGACCATGGTCAGGGCCATCTGCGCCTCGTAGCCCTCCCGCGCCAGATGCCCCAGGTCGACCAGCGTCACGTCCGCTTCCGGCCACAGCTCCCCTTCGCGGTTGAACAGCTCCGCTTCAAAGCTCCCGGCCTGGGTAAACATGCCCAGGGATTCCGCCATTTCCGCCGCTTTCGCCTTGCGCTGGGCATTGCGGACATTGATGACGCCCTCATCGTTGTCAGAGGCAATGTCATACAGCGCCTGCTGCAGGTCAGACGGCAGCATCTGCCGCCCTTCCTTATACGTGGCATGCGCCGCCATCAGCAGCGCCTCACGTATCATCGCCCTGTCGGCACGCTTAAGGTCAGCCTCTTCTTTCGGGTCGCCGCCGGTGATCATCATGCGCGCGGAGATTTCCATTTCACCGAGAACGTCACGCTTGTCATCCTCGCCATCGTCGTCCGTGTCGATATCAGGCAGGTCGCTCTCATCCACGGCCTGGGCGGCCAGGCCTTCTTCCACCAGTTTGTGAGCATCAGCAAACGGCGGCAGACTGACGCCGCTTCCGGGTTTGACGCTGATTTTATTCACCGTCAGCCCGAGGCTGTCAAAGAAGTCGGCCAGCAGGCCGAACGAGTTGCCGGCCTCCGCAATAAACAGCCGCGGACGGTGGACGGCCATCAGCTGGGAGAGCGCGGCACACAGCGTGGCCGACTTGCCCGCCCCGGTCGGGCCGAACAACAGCAGATGCGCGTTCTGGGTGCGGTCGAGCTTGTTGAGCGGATCGAATGTCAGGGTATCCCCGCCGCGGTTGAAAAAGCTGAAGCCGGGGTGCCCCGTGCCGGTTTCCCGCCCTGTGACCGGCAGAAGACCTGCCAGGTGCTGAACCCATGTCAGACGGGTATACCAGTGTTTTTTGTCGCTGTCCGGGTTAAAGCACATCGGCAGCGCCCGCAGCCAGCTGTTCAGCGGACCTTCTTCAAACTCCGGCCGTACCGGCTGCAGCCCGGCCCCGAGCAATACGGTGGACAGCTCCAGCCGCTTGCGCTTCAGGCTGGTCATGTCATCGCCACGCAGCAGGAAGGTGACCCCCGCCCGGTACAGCTTGTGCCGGTTGCCCAGATACTCTTTTACCGTCTTCACATCCTGGCGGACGCGGCCCGACTCGGTATTCTCACCGACCGCATTTTTCGACAGCCGGTTAAACTGCTCTTCAAGCCGGTCCTGGGGCTGTACCACCACGGTCATGCACACCATGGTCCCTTCCGGAAACATATCCATCAGGGCATTAATTTTCTTTTCACCCCGGCTTTTCTCGCCGGTCAGGGCGCCCGGCTCCGGCGGTGTACGCAGTTTTTCCACCGCCACCGCGCAGTGCGGCTTGTTGTCAATCCACCACACGCCGTTTTCCGGGTCTGAAACCGGCGGCGTGAACCACAGGGTTTCGGCAAAATCATTGCTGACCGGCACGGTGCCTTCAGGTGTCTCGCGCGGGTCTGCGTAAGCAGCCTGCCGATAGAGCGTGGTTTTCTCCACCCAGTCCGGTGACGGATTGAACAGCCGCAGCAGCCAGCCATGCACCTGCAGGCCGTTCTGCCGGGTGCAGCGGATCCCCGCCCCGCCCAGGGCATTAACGACCCGGTCGCACACCTGATTGAGCATCGCCACCGGCGGCATCGGATCCCGGCTTTTACCAAGCCAGCGATAAACAACCATCCGGGTGCGGCGCTGCTGCCCGCGCCACGGCTGGCCGGTAATCAGCGAGTCAGTAAAAAGTCCCTCAGGCCGGGAGATACTGCGGATATGGCGCTCCATTTCACCCAGCCAGGCGTCGGTAAACGCCGTGCGCTGTGCATGTGGTTTGACATACCCGCGCAGCCTGTCCAGGTACGCGTCAGTGTCGTCCTCGTCCTGGCAGAAGAACTGCACGACCCAGGGATTCACGTCATGTTCATCAAAGCTGTCCTGAAGTGCATCCTCAACCGAGTCCCGGATCTGTTCCAGGCGCTCTTCGGTTCGCCCTTCGGTCGCCACCGGTGTCACATCATAAACGGCCCCCACCGACACGCCGTCATCGAGCAGGAGACACTGCTCTTCATCGAGAAATTCTGCCCAGGGCAAAAAGTCAATGATGGACGGATTGGCGTGATAAACCTTCTCCTCATCCTGGCGCGTCATTTTCCCGGGGCGCTTCAGAGGTTGCCGGCCCTTCACGGCCGCGGTCAGGGTTTCATCTGCCTGAACGGACTGGCCGTCATCAACCGGCGTCTGCCGGTCGGTGGATTTATTACGCGTAAACAGTGAAAGCATTACAGGGCCTCCGTGCGCTCGCCAGGCATGGCATACTGCGTCTGGCTGTAGAACGGGAACACAGTGCTGTAACCCGGCACCGGCGTGTTACCGTCTGCCAGATGGGGATACAGGTACATCACCATGTCGGGGTTGGGCAGCCGGGGAAACTGCTGGGTGATTTCGCTTTCCTGAGTACGGCTGTAGCTGCGGTCGGCCTGCGCGTCCGCCTGCGTTTCGCTGCCAGTCAGCGGGCGTCGCAGCGTGTCGCGGGCCGCCGCAGATTGGCGGGAAGTACTGCCGCCACCGTCCGCCCCGTTCCACAGTTCCAGCATGGTGTTATCGCCCGCCGGCAGCATTTCCTCTTTGGAGGTTGAGCAGCCGCTGAGCATCACACAGCTCAGGGCCAGAATGAAAACCGTTCTGTACATTACCGGTATCTCCTTTGTGAGGCGGCCGGATCGTAACCGCCGCAGATAAAAACGAACGCACTGACATTCAGCAGGTGCCCCAGCTCCCGTAATGTCATACGCGGGCAGTAAAGCCGGCGCGGGATTTTCGGGCTGCGCCACGACACGGCACACTCCCGGGCACTGAGCGGCAGGGAGAACCTGCCGATATCCAGTAAAAGCTGGCCATCGCGCCAGCGCAGTAAAGATGCGCCGGCAGGCAACAGCGCTACGGGTCGCAGCAACAGAACCGCAGAAGACGCAGGGATCACGTCAATATGCCAGCCTGCCCCGTCGCTGAACGTCCAGCACACGGATGAAAGAGGGAAAAACGTTATCTGTCCCGCCATGGCCGTGTACTCAGTCCAGTCCGCCGTTGTCACTGACGCCACCCGGCAGGGTGAAGTCGTAGCGCACCTTACGGCCCTTATCTTCATAATCAATGGCCAGCTGACGGGTGATATGCACGGCGAGACGGGCACCAGGCGGCACATAAATGGCATCAAACGTCATCCCGTAACGCTGTTTGATCCAGTCGATGGTTTCAGACATGCCGCCGGAAATGGCTTTCCCCAGTGCCGCCTGTCCGGCGTCGCCGGTCATGGTGGCGGAAATGCCATTCACGTTGTTCTGCGTCGTGTACTGCCCCTGGCTCATCGCTTCACCCGCCGCACCGGCAGCCGACAGGCCAAAGATGGTGGGCAGGTAGGTGGAGGCGTTGGACTTACGTTCGCCGCCAATGCACGGGATCCCGTTTTCATCTGAGATCCAGCCGATACCGCCACTGGTGCCGGTATCCTGTTTAGCCTGAGAGTTATTATTTTGCCCGCCGGCGTTGTTACTGGTGTCGGGTCTGGGGAGGGTGCGCACCGTACCGTCGGAAAAAACAAAGGTGACGCTGTTAACCTGCCCGCGCACGCAGGACAGCGTCCAGTCGCCGCTGGCCGTCCCCGAAACAATCGCCCCTTCGACGTCCGGTAACTCGATGCCGTTCGCCATCAGGTTATCCTTACCGATAAGCACCTTGAACGGATAAGGATCGGTCACGGTGCCGTTGATGGGCACCCGGCCAAGCAGTGCCGTCATGGCGCGGCTGCCGACCAGCGTGGAATTTTCCGGTAGCGTGTAAACCGGCTCGGCGCTCTCTTCCGCCCCTTTTTCATTCGTACGGCCCTTCACTTTCTCCTCATAGGCGGCTTTCTGGCGGGTCAGCTCATTTTCACCCAGAAAAGAAGTCGGGAACTGAGGTGATGCCTTGCCGCTGGCCGCATCCCGCGGGTCCGTCTCCTTCTGGTCCGTCGGCGCGACCCACATCATGCCGTCGCTGCCCTGAGAAGCGCTCCCCCCGGTGCTGCTGCCCATGCCGTCCAGGCCCAGCCCCAGCGGGATATCGCTGTCCGCCGTTTTTTTCTCGCTGTCAGGCTTTTTGAGTTTGTCGGTCAGCTCCTGGATTTTCGCCGTCAGGCTCAGTTGTTCGTTCTGAAGCTGCGCCTGCCGTTTGTCGTACTGCTCGCGCAGACCATTAACGGCCTCATTCACCTGTCCTGAAACGTCCTGATTGCGTCGGCGCAACCGCTCGTTTTCTTTCACCAAATCCGCGTTCTGCTTATCCAGCGTTTTCTGGCGGTCACGCACATCGTTCAGCCGGCCGATAAGCGTGCGCAGAGTGTCCTCCGGCGTGTCGCCTTCCACACCCAGCGCCTTCAGTTCATCCGGCGAGAGATTATGCAGGGGGCCGCCGCTTTGTTTTGCCTGAGATTGTTCTGCCGGTTCGTTTTTGCAGCTTTTGAGCCCCACGGCCAGCCCGGCAATCACCACGGCCGGCACGATAATTTTCACCAGGGCATTAGATTTAATCTGCATGGCGGGCCTCCTGTTTTACCGTGCGGGCCGCTTTACGCAGCGCAGACGGCTCAGCAATAAATGCGCTCTCCGGACGACCGGCGGTCACCACATACACCGTGGTGGTGTCTTCAGGCGTGCCGGCCGGACCGACCCAGCGGTGCTGGAAGGTGGCGGACACAAACTGTCCCTGCAGCGAGCGTGGATCCAGAACGACCTTACGGCTGCCGGTGTTCGTGAGCCTGAGTGCCACCACGCTGCGGTTTGCCACACCCCAGCCAGCCAGCGGCGTGACCGTTAATGGTTCAGAGGGATACAGCGTGCTGACACGTCGGGGCAGATGAGGATTGACCGGATGAATACCCGGGACCGCCTCGACCGTACGTGCCGGAGCATAAAGGCTCTGAGCGGCATAGCGGGTCAGCAGCACCGGGATGGGGGCGCTGTAGCGGATTTTTTTACGCTTTGCCTGAGTACCATCATCGCTGCCGGTGGGAGCAGATGAGCCTGATCCGGAAGCAGCCCGGTCTGCACCACCTGGCTGACCGGCCGCATCGCCGGCGTGACTCAGCGTGCTGACATCACCGCTGTAGACCAGCCGCACCGGCTCAGTCGGCCCTTTTTCACCGGCGGCGATATCAAACAGCAGAACCTCGCCGCTTTCCACATCCTGCAGCTGCACCCGCGTCTGCGGAAAGGCGCTGTCGGCTTTCAGGTAGACGGCTCCCCCGGTGCTCTGCACCCGGAGTTTACCGTTAAGCGCCGGCGGAAAACCGACGCGGACGTTTTTGTCCACAAAGACCACCCGCTCCTGCCCCACCTTCAGGGGGATCTGCAGCGGAATACGCTCCCATTTCATCAGCTCATCTGCGCCGGCAGGACGTGATACCAGCATTGCCAGGGGCAGCAGGGCGAAGGACAGCGCCATCAGCCCGGCGCGGTAGTGGGGGTTTTTACTCATCACTGAAACACTCCTGACTTCTCCGGTTTAGGTGCAGGCGGTGCCGCCTCCAGACGCTGGGGCACACCGGCATAACAGTCCAGCGCCAGACCGAACGGGTTGCGCTCCGCATCACCTTCCCAGCGCACCACTTTAAGCGGGTAACGTACCAGGGCGCGTTTGACCGGCTCGGCATGGAAATATTCGTCGGCCACCACGTCCAGGCGGGCAATCCAGTGATCGCGATCCTGTACGGTCACGCTCTGTGACTGGTAACCGCGACCGGGCACTTCATACACCACGCGCACGCGGTCGGTGAGCTCCCCGGCGTCACCGCGTTTCTTTGCATCCGCTTTCAGGAAATCCTGACAGGACGGCGTCAGATACGGCGACAGCGCATTGATTTTGGCGGAATAATCCACCTCGCCGTTTTTCGGCCAGGCATTGAGCTGCTGAAAAATGTAGAACGCAAAGGAGTAGACCGTCGGGGGTGGCACTTCCCACCAGGGCCGCGTGCTGCCGGTACGTAAATCCGGCGGGTTATGCACGGTCAGCTTGCTGGGCGCCAGCATCCAGCCGGCACAGGTGAATAAAAGGAAAAAGGCGAGCACGGCGCAGGCGATGCGCAGCGTCTGAATATGCTGGTCGCGGTCTTTTACCGCATGGCGAAAACGGCTCATGAGGCTCTCCTGTTACGTTTCACTGACCAGCCCCGGGCATCCACTATCAGTTTCGGATTGCCCATCCCCAGCCGGCGTTTTTTCGTCTCCAGTCGCTGCCAGAGCCAGTTCTCAGGCTTACCGCGCTTGAGCCTGGCCATCCAGCGGCCGCCGAACCAGACGAGCAGCAGCGGCATGACCAGCAGGCCGGTGGGAACAACAACCCAGCCGGCAAGCGGGATAAACGGCAGTGACAGGAGCAGACCCGCACCCGCGCCGGCAAGGGCTGCCAGCCCCATCTCATGGGTGGTAAACCCGCGAAACACCACGGGCTCACTGTTGAGACGGTCAGGTAAAAAACGAATGGTCTGCATCGTCGCAGGCTCCTACAACAGAATGTCGGCAGACTTGCCGAGCAGCCAGATAACGGCAACCAGCAGCACCACACCCACCACCACAATGGCCCCGAATTTGGTCCAGGTGGCTTTCTCATTGCGGACTTCGGTGAAGGTGTGCAGGGCGGCAATGGCAACGTTGATAAAGGCAACGGCCGCCACGACCAGCCCCCCGATAACAATGCCGTCCTGCAGGTAGCCCTTGATTTGTCCGGACAGCCCGCTTCCGCCTCCGGACTCAGGCGCTTCAACGCTTGGCAATTCCGCAAAGGCCGGTTTGCAGGTGAGCCAGCCCAGAAGGGCAAGCGTACCGGCGCGGGTCAGCGTACGACTGGCGAGACGGCGCAGGTGGGCAACAACAGACTCAGAATGGTGCATGGGATTCATCTCCTGACTTAACGTTCATAATCGGGTTAACTGGCAAACATCCAGATACAAACAAGCAACAGCAGCACGGTGCGGACGGCAAAACGCCCCAGCGCCGCGTCCCGCACTTTGGTGTTACTCCAGCCGGTCCAGACATCCGACAGCGCCCAAGCGGCCCATAAAAAAAGAAACGCCAGCAGTGCCCCGATGCAGAGCAGATGAAAGATGTTCACATCAAGACTGCCGGAGCCGGCTTTAAACGCGTTCGTTTGTTCGGATGTCATGGGCATCAGGGCCGCTCCCGCCGGTAATTACCGGCCACAAAAGACGAGTCACGCGGTTGCGCGCGGGAGGGCTCCAGATAGCGGTCAATGCCGCTGCGGATGGTGTTGAGATCGGATGTGGCCTGACGGTAATCAAAGAAAAAGCGGCCACGGTCAGCCGGGTCGGCCTGTGCAGCCGCCACGCGGGCCCGTTCAAGCGACGCCTGAACCTGGTCCAGCTGACGCTGAACAGACGCAAGCTCGTCTTTCTCGGATGCCTGTGCAGCAGCTGATGCCAGAAAGGTCAGCAATACCAGGCCAGTGATGCCCGGGACACGACGGTTGCGCCGCATGGCCGGACGATGTGAGTTCATACGCACCTCCAGAAGGATTAAGGGGTGCGGACAGGATGCGGAAGAGGGAGCGTCGGGTCAGCGATAAACCCTAAACAGGAATTTCAAAATTAATTGCAGGTCTGTGCCGGTGGCAGGTTTAGCTGTAAATAAAGGTTCATTGTGATATTAAGAAAACTCAACGGTAAACAGAGGGAAAATGAAAATGATGAAGACTGTTCTGAAGGCCACGTTAATCACTGCACTGATTACCGGCCCTGTTCTTGCGGCCGACGGTACTGGCAAAGTCCAACTTTCAGACCTGCATTTCGCCACAGCAGAAAATGGTTTGCAGCAAATTGAAGGCACGGGAACAAACGTGTCAGGTGGGCCTGTGAAGACTGTAATTGTCAAATTCAACTTGCTTCAGAATGGGGCAGTAATAGGAAATACGGCAGCGATGGCTGAAAATCTGGAGCAGGGTCAGCAATGGAAGCTACAGGCCCCCTACGACAGCATAACCAACAAGCCAGACAGCTTCAAAGTGACAGAACTGACGGTATTTAATAACTGACACTGACGCGCCAGTAACGGTCGTTTCATGGCTTGTCTGCTGACGGCAGGCGCGCAAAACAAGTTTTGCACGCCTCCGTCCAGCCCTGGTTTAAAGATACTTCTTGAACGACGCAGTGGTCACCGTTACGGCGATCCCCAGCAGAACAGCCGCCGGCAACAACAGCAGATTGGGGTAGACTGCCGTGGGCCAGGAAAGGTACAGCATGGCGGGCACCACAGCGGCCGGTTTGACCAGCTTCTTGGCATGATGATAGACAAACGAACTTTCATACCCCGCGCCGTACCGCCGCAGATCACGCCGCCCCAGCCCCTCAACCAGCGCCACCACCACGACCAGCACAAACAACGGCACGGACAGCACCAGGATGGTGACGCGTACCAGGGTGATAATGCTGATCCATACCGTGGCCAGCAGGTATTCACGCAGGTAGCCGGCAAGCCAGCCGCTCCAGCTGTTGATTTCCCGGGTGACGGCATTGTCACTGTGCATCTGGTGTGCATACTGCTGCCGGACCCAGTCCAGGAAGCCACTGTCCACAAAGGCCCACTGATAGGCGGTGCTCACCCAGCGCACAACCGTCACCGATGGTTCAGACAGCAGCAGGCTGCGGGTGAACTCTGTGGACAGCCACCCCAGCTCGGTGTTCATGACCGCTTCACTGTGCGCCGCCCCGGCTTCCGGCCAGAAGAAGGCGATGCCGATATATTCAATCAGCAGGCTCAGCAGCAGCGAGGACAGCACCACGCCCACCAGGGCCCATGGCCAGCCCCAGAGCAGATTATACAGAATGCCGTGCTTGCGTTCCGGCAGCGTCTGCTGCTGTGGGGGACGTTTTACCTCAGCCATTCGCCCCTCCTGTGACCGGCACGTTCAGGGCCGGACCGTCCCGCCACCAGGATTCGCCGCTGTGATAGCTGCGCCGCATCTCCTCCGCTATTTTCTCAATACTTTCCGGCATCAGCACATCATCAGCATCCCCGGCAGGCAGCGGCATGCGGATTTTCCACAGTTGCCCGCCTTCCAGCAGGGCAAACGCCTGCCCTTTTGGCAGCGTCACGATATCGGCCGGCTCCAGCAGCGGGACTTTTACCGTCCCGACGCGGTCCTGGGTGCTTGAGGTGAAGTCCTGGTCTGCATTGACATCCGCCGTGTCCTGGTGCCCGGAGACCAGCGTTTTGGTGTAAATCTCCACCTGCGGCAGCTGCGTGGTCAGCAACTCGGCGGTGCGGTTCTCCCTGACGCGCAGCATAATCAGGTTGTTAAAGTTACCCTGTACCTGGGCCGTCTTGGCCGCATTCCCGATGCGTGCCTCAATATCAGAAGACGTCTGGGTATAGGCCGTCACCTGCATGCCGGCACCGCCCCCTTTGTTGATGAGAGGAATAAACTCATCCCCCATCAGCTCGTTAAACTCATCGCAGTGCAGGTTAATCAGGGACTTCCCTTCTTTCCCGCCCGGCAGGCCAGCATTGATACCGTGTTTATAAATGTGCCCGGCCACACTCACCAGATCGGCGAACATGGAGTTACCGACCGCGCTCGCCACTTCACTGTCACTGAGCGCATCGAGCCCCACATACACCACGGCTTTTTTACGGATGATCTGTTCCCAGTCAAAAATCGGCCGCGTGTCGTCAATGTCCTGATAATCCGGCGACAGCAGCTCGGCGGTCTTGCCGGTGGTCAGTTTTTCCAGCAGCGGCAGCAGCGACGCCACGATTTTGTCAAAGTAAGTACGGTCATAACGTACCGCTGACCGCAGCCCGTCAAGGATGGGGTCATAGAGTTTTTTACCCTCTTCTGAACTCAGGGCAACCTCAATGGCCCAGATACGTAAGGCATCCGGCTGACCCTGCATGTTACGGGGCACGTCGTCCTCTCCCAGCACCTGCTGATTATTCTCAATCTGCGTCTGCAGAGCCGGCAGCTGCGCCTGGATGATTTTTTCCGCATAGCGGATATAGAGATCGGCGATATTGCTCACGTAGCGCATGATCAGCGTGTAGTCAGGGCGCTCACCCAGGGCGACCAGCGCACGGGCGATGATGTTGACGAACCGCCAGGCAAATTCGCGGAATGCCGCGCTGTTCCCCTCACCCGACAGCTGACCGGCCACGCGGGACGCCACCTCTGACACGCGACCAAAACGCCCGACGGCATTATAACGGGCTGAAATTTCAGGCCAGCCAAGATGAAAAATATACAGCTCGTCCCCGCGTCCGGCCCGGTGGGCCTCTGCCCAGACGCGTTTCATCAGGTCTGCGTCGCCTTTCGGATCAAACACGATGGTGACTTCACCCCGCCGGATATCCTGGGTGACCAGCAGCTCTGCCAGCCGGGTCTTCCCGACGCGCGTGGTGCCGTACACCACCGTATGGCCAACGCGCTCCCCCAGAGCCAGGGTGACGTCTTTTTCGTCGGGCTCGATGCCGTGCAGCGCCGGATTGCCGCCCACCGGTGGTAACGGCCGCACCGGGTTCAGCGGCGTATCGGCACTCAGCAGCTTACCCAGCCAGGGCAGACGGTGCTCTGTCATCATTTCGAGCTGACGCGCCCCCAGGTAAAAGCGGTTTGGCTGCAGGTAACGGGCCACTTCAGGGCGCAGCGTATCCTGCAGCCGCTGGGTGTGTTTTTGCGTCCAGCGGAACCCCCGGCCTAGAAACAGGCGACGATGACTGACGGGAATCTGTTTAGTACTCATGACATAGCGCGGCAGGCGGCGGAGATTCCGGCGGTAGCGAATAATCTTCATCCCCTGATGCGTGCGGGTGACGGCCAGCGCCGCAAACCCGGCTGCGGTGACATAGCTGACAGACGGAGCCAGAGCGACAGCCCAGGGTGCCTGCACACAGACATACGCCGCCATGCCCGATACCACGGCGGTATTCAGCTCAACGGCCGGACGCAGCAGGGCCTCAATGACGTAACGGTTACTCATCGTCTGCCTCCTTTATAATTTTACCGTCGGCCCTGCGGGTATACGTCCCCTTCGCGGCACCGGCTTCCCTGCAGGGCTGAGAGTGGTAATTCAAGGCGTTCGCCAGTAAGCGCGAGAGCACATACAGAACATTCGACAGAAAGAGAAAAACAATCCATACGGCCCGCAATGCCAGCAGGTAGTTATTCACCACGGTTTCCGTGGTGACGGCAGTGACGGTGCAGGCTGCCTGCTTTGCCAGAGGCGGAGCCGCATTAGCAGGCACCGGGCAATCCTCCCACATGTAGTGTCCGGGCGGCGCGGTGCGCCATGCCGTCGCCTCCTTCTGCAGCTGGTCGTTCAGGTCACTGACCGGATGACCGAAGACGAGCCAGGCGAGCAGAATTACACCGCCGAAAGCGGCAGGCAGGACCACGGCATGACGGAATAAACAGAACACAAGCCACAACGCGTAGCGCAGGCTGTTCACGATGATATGCATAAGGGATTCCTCAGAGATATTGCCGAACGTTTTGACCGGCGAGAATGGCCAGCAGGCGTTGCCCGCTGATGATGCGCAGGCGCGGTGACGCCGTGCGAAGGGTGCGGCTCATCTTTCCGGTACGGCCCGTGTGGATAAACAGCCCCCGGCGGCCCGACTGCAGGAGAAGCCGGTCGAAGTCCTCAACATGTGCGGGGGAAACAGCACGACTGTACCGTTTGGCCTGGATAAGCCAGTGCTCACCGTCGATGATGACCTGGCCATCAAGGCCGCCGTCACCGCTGTAGGAAGCATTACGCACCACGGTCAGCCCCTGGCGTTCAAAGGCAGAGAGCAACAGCTCTTCAAAGACATAGGGGCTGATTTTGCGCAGATAAGTCAGGCGCTGCCCGTCTCCCGGCAGGCGGGGCAGTTTATCCAGTACCCGCCCCGCCGTTGCCTGGTATCGCCGGTGACGGCGGGCGCTGGCGTTTTCCCGCCAGCGCAGGTTCAGAAGGAGCATCACCACCAGGAAAAGAGCGACCAGTATGACCGCCCCGTAAGGGTGAGCCATCAGCAGACCGTTGAGCGGTGTCGCTACCATTACGGCTTAGCCTGCTGCGTCAGGCCGGTATCGGTGATAAGTACCGGATAATGCGCAATCTGCAGGCGACGGGCCAGCTCGCTCCCGGAGGCCGGGGCCAGGCTGACACCGGATGCCAGTTCGCGCAGCTCGCGCACGGCAGCCATGTCCGTGACGTTGACTATCATCCCGGCCGCATGCTGTTCAGCCAGCGCACCGGCATTGGCCTTCAGCCAGTCACGGGACAGAGCATCATCCCCGATCAGAAACAACGCCCCAATGCCCGGCAACCGCAGCGGCCGGTCTGCTGTATTCCCCGGGCTCAGTTCAGGTGTGTTAACGGGTAACATACCCGCCATCCCGTCAGCCAGCGGAACACCGTGGCCCGGCTGGTGTGAAGTCTGTACGTCACTGACGCCGGGCATACCGGGCTGTTTATTGACGGCCTCAAAATACGGGGCAGCATCCTGACCGCCCAGGTCAGCAATGACGTTCAGTTCAGCATGGCCGGTCAGGGGAAGGAGGGTAAACAGCAGTAAGGACAGCGTTTTCATCAGGGTTATCTCCCGGGTTCAGTCCAGACGAAGCCTGGATCGGGGGTGAGCGCAGCAACCGAACGGGGCGCTTCAGCTGCCGGCGCAGAAATGCGGGGTGCAGGGCTGATTTTTGCCAGATGCCCTCTCACAATGGCGCGGTAACGTGCAGCAGGCTGACCACCTGCGGGATGGTGGTAGCAGCCGGCCGCATCCAGCCAGCTGCCTGGCTTACGCGCCCAGCACTCACGCAGAATGGTGGCGGCGGCGTTCAGGTTGGTGTAAGGGTCAAACGCATCCCACGTCGAGGCAAAATGGTGACCGTTCCAGCCCAGATTGACCTGGGCAATACCGACATCGATGCGCTTAAGCGGGTGACGCTTCATAAAGACCTGCAGCGCCTGCCAGGCCTGCAGGCGCGTCTCATAGCGATACCCTTTGCCTGCCACATTGATGGTCCAGGGCCATGGCCGTACTCCGCGGGGAAGTTTGCGCGAAGACTCGCTCAGTGAGACCGAGTAAAGCGCTTCCGGGGGCACGCCGTGCGCCGTGGCCACGCGAACGTAACCCTCCGGCACCGTCTGGTCAGCATGGCCGTCAGGGACGGCCGCCATCAGTACGCCCAGCGCCAGCGCACCGGTCAGAATGCTGCGATTGCCCATTTACCGTCTCCCGCCTGCTGCAGTAATACCGGCATCAGGCCGTTACCAAAGCGCATCCACCGTCCGCCGTCGTGGTTCAGCGTGACCTGGCGTTTACGCACCTTTTCCACGGGAATGTGATGGTCCCGCGCCCAGCTGCGCAGCACATCATCACTGCCCTGGCTGTCGACCAGATAGATGTCCACCGGCCGATTGTCAGCCAGCACGGCAGACAGTTTTGCCTCGCAGGTCGCGCAGTTCTCTGACCTGACGAACAGTGCCAGCCGGCCGCCGCTGTCGTGCGCCACGCCGGAGGCGTTCCCCATATTGACCGGCAGTGCGCCCGGATACAGACGCTGCCAGGCCGCGTTCACCTCACGCTGGAAATCAAGCTCTTTCTGGGTGCGGGCAAATTCGTCCTTCACCCACTTTTCCGCAAACTTACGGCGCTCTGCCGGCGTCTGCGCCTCAATACCCAGGGTGGAAAGCGGATCGAGGCCCGGGGACTGGATACCGCGGGGGCCCTTCATCAGCTGCTGATAACGCTGATAATCGTCGGCACTGAGTCCCCACTGACCGGCCTGCTGCTGCAGGTTTTGCTGTGCGGAGTCCGCCCGTTGTGTTGATTCCTGTCGGCTGACATCCGTCTGTCCTGATGTGGTCGCGGCCAGGGTCAGGGGACTCAGCAGCATGGCGGCTAAAAAGGTATGTTTCAGTTTCATCATTCGCTCCGTTATTCTGCTCTGAGCACGGTCTGGCGGCCGTTAACCCGAAACGTCGCCTCACCATAACCGGCACTGACCAGCGTCCAGCCGGCCACGGTTTCACCCTCTCCGACCAGGGCCACCTGCGACAGGTTGCTGTAGCCCCGGGGCGCGATGGCAGCCCAGGACTCTGCCCCCCGCTTCTCCACTCCCGTCAGCACAAAAGGCGCAGTGCGGGCCACGCGAAGGGATGGAGCAGAACGACGTGTGTCAGCGGGACGGGGCTTTTTTGCAGCAGGCTCGTTTTTTTTGACCGGTGAGGCGACAGGTGCGGCGGGTGCGGGTGCCGGCTGTGATTTCAGCGCTGTCAGCTGCTCAGTCAGCGCACTCAGGCGGGTTTCCAGCCCCTGCTGGGCGTCCTGAAGGGTTCGCAATGACTGACGCACGGCGTCGTCGCTGCCGGCCTGTTTCGCTGCTGCGCTCAGCTCCTGCTGCATCTCGCCAAGTTTTTTCCGGGTATCCTGCAGGCCGGTTTTGAGCGTGGTCACATCTGACTGCAGGGCCGCGACTGTCTCAACAGTGGCCGCTGTACTGCCCTGAGATTCAAGGCGTGCAAGGCGTTCATCAAGGTTCGATATGCCCAGACTGAAGGCGGTGTAGCCCAGCGCCAGAATGCCGGCCAGCGCCACACCGCTGGCAGCGCCCCAGATGAGGCGGCGGCGGGGACGCCAGCTGAATCTTTTACGGGCCGGAGCGGGGTCAGTATGGAATGGTTGCTGTTCGCTCATTTTCTCAGAAACCCTCCGCTGACAGGTTTAACGGGTACTGACTGAGGGGCGCTGATGGCCAGTTGTGACACGGCGGACGGCGCAGGCGCTGACCAGCTGCTGACCGGCGGCGGAAGCTGGGAGACCGGCAGCTGGTAGCCGTCGCGCAGGCTGTGGCAGACCACACGCTGTACATCATCCACCTCAAGCTGCCAGGCCGGACCGGCCAGGACCTGCAGGGCAGTACGCAGGCGCATCGGGCCCAGCTGGTACTGGACCGCCGGCAATGCCTGGCGGTAAAGCACGCCGTTGGCGGAGCCGGTCGCGCACAGGGAATAGCCGGACTGGCGCAGGGCGTAACGCAGCGCATCCGCCACAGTAGGATGCAGGGATGACGGGATGCGAATATCAATAATTTGCGAGAGAGGGTCACGCTGGGCCGCCTGCGGATCGGTACTGACCAGCAGATAACGATCGTAGCGCACCACTTCCGGCGTCCGCGCATACTCGTCCGGAGAGACCGGCTGAACGTTGCGGGTGACGGTGGTGCCGGGTGTCGGGTCCGCAGGCTCACGTTGCTGCAACTTTTGCGGCTGGGAAACACAGCCCGCAAGGAGCAGCAGGGGAAGAACAGTGGCAAGCCTGCCTGGTGAAAATATGTTGTGAGAGGTGTTACGTTTCATCCGGAATTTTCCTGTACAGTGATAAAACAGCCCTCACTGTGCGGAATCAGTCCGGTTTCACTCAATTAACAACTGATTTTCCGTTGATGAAAAAAAACGCCGGCAAAAACCAGCGTTTTTCACTAATAGCGCGCTGTCAGGCTACTTTATGGGGACGATGGGTCTCATCGCCGCGGCCTTCAAGCAAACCCGCAATAGAAATGTCTTCGTCCAGCGCGTCCCAGTGGATACCACGGGGACTCAGTTCATAGCTGTTAAGCTGTTCAGTTGAAGCATGCAACAGGCGTGGAAACCATGCCAGCGGCACACCGATGGTACGGGCGTCGTTGAGTTCAACCCACATCGTGGCCTCATCGAAGCTGACCCGTTTAGCTGAAATAGTCATTCCAGGCCTCCAGAAACAATGCTTGGTTATCTTCAACGATCCTCGTCAGTTCTTTTAATACCCGTGAATTAAACCCATCGTTACTGGCCAGAGCCACTGATGGCGTTAACCAGAATTTGGCTTCACTACCTGCTTTCATTACGTGAATGTGTGCAGGTTCGAGCGGGTTACCTTCATTAGAATAAAAAAAGAACCGGAAACCGTTGATCCTCAGTATAACAGGCATGTCAGTTATCCTTAAATGCTGACCGGATTATGTGTAAGTTCAGAGCAACTGCCATAAAGGCTGTTCAGAGTGCATGGATTGCCGATTTTGGTACTCCATACCCGAATCCAATGAACGGTATATCGTCATCGAAGTCCATCGGTGGCGCACCGGCACTGCTGCCGGAAGCCAGGCCACTGTGAGTCGGTCCGGAAGGTTGCTGAGGCTGGCCCCAGTCATTCCGGGAAGACGTATTCTGACCGCTGCCGGACTGGCGACCGCCAAGCATCTGCATGGTGCCACCAATGTTTACCACCACCTCTGTGATGTATTTCTCCAGGCCAGACTGATCGGTCCATTTGCGTGTGCGCAGCTGGCCCTCGATGTAAACCTGGGAGCCTTTGCGCAGATATTCACCCGCAATTTCTGCCAGCTTGCCGAAAATAACCACCCGGTGCCATTCGGTCACTTCTTTCTGTTCACCGGACTGCTTATCACGCCAGCTCTCAGACGTGGCCAGAGAAAGGGTGGCAACTGCACTGCCATTGGGAATATAACGCACTTCAGGATCCTGGCCGAGATTACCGACAAGAATCACCTTGTTAACGCCGCGTGAGGACATAATCATTTCTCCTGTAAAGAATAAAGAAACACCCCGCGAACGGGGTGTGTCAGGTGCGCATCAGAATGAGTTTTCTGCGTAGTTTTGTTGTGCGGCAGAGCCATTCTGCGGCGGCACGGAGTCAGATTTTTCAGTCTTGTAGACCATGTCCTGGCCTATTTTGATCCAGTCCACCTTTATCAGGCGGGCTTTCAGACTGACACGCTGTTCGCCGGCATGCTCGCCCTTGTTCAGCGTAAATATGTCCGTGGACGGATTACTCAGGTTAAAGCCCAGCAGGACTTTTTTGTCTTCATCGACGGCTTTCTGGCAGCGGGCGATAAGGCTGGTAGCCTCTTTACCTGCGACAGAAATGTCAAAACGGACGTAGGCCGGATTGTCAGTCGGACCGCTCAGTGCATTGATTACGCAGCTGAGGAACAAGCCATTCTGATGGTTAACCTGGCGGATGTTGCTGAGATACCCGATGCCTTTAATAGTCAGGTTGAAGTACTCAGATTTTGCAGATGCAGAAGTATTGTTTGCAGACATGATGTTTTCTCCATGGAGGTAAAAATAGGTACGACGGAGAAACCATCTGCCCTGACGGGAGTGGTTTCCCGTCGGGGGTCAGGATCGGTTGAATCCTGAGAGTCTGGTATGTTGAAGGAACCTTCATCGCCGCGTCGTAATGCGCTTGTACAGGCGATATCTGCTTTCAAAGGTGCGCAGATGTACCAAAGTTTGCTCCCTTTCAGGTTACAGGAGCTTTCGCTGTAGCCACCCGAAGGCGATTCTCACAGGCTACTGAATCATTGGTGGTCGTATGAACGACGGTTTAGCACTTTTATAATTAAACCGTCCTCCCTGAATGTCAACGGTCAAAATGGAAAACGTGATCCGTAAAAATAAAAGGGCACCGTTTCCGGTGCCCTGGGGTCAGTGCCTTAACCTGCGGTCGTCTCATCTGTCTCCGGGGAATAATCCCGACGCGGTTTTCACGGAGTGCATGCGTCTTACAGGTCAGTTAGTGTGCAATAACTTCCTGCCAGGCCTGCTGGGGGTAAATCCCGTTAAAGTTTACCTTACAGCACCGTGGCCAGCGGGGCACCTATGCATCAAAGCCTGGCAACAATAGCAGAACCCGGCCCGGGGTTGTACAGTGAAATAGTTCAATACTGCGCGGATTATTCTGTTTTAGCCTTAACCGATGTTTTTTTACGCTTCGCTGCTTTCTTCTTACCTGTACTGATAATTCCCTCACAGTCCGGATAGCGTATGCACCCCCAAAAATCACCATTTTTACCTTTACGTTTACGCGTGGGTCCTTTGCATAACGGGCAGGGAGGCGTGACGGGAGCAGTAATTTTCACACTGTCCTGACGGCCTTTTTCGACAAGGTGACGGGTCCACTGCAGCTGCTTTTGCATAAAGACCGCAAGCGACATTTTCCCCTGCGAAATATCATCCAGTGCCTGCTCCCATAATGCGGTCATGCCCGGGCTCGTCAGCGTTTCCGGCAGGGCCGCAATCAGCTCCCGGGCCATCTGCGTTGAGTGGATGTGCTTCCCTTTTTTCTCCAGATAGTGTCGTTTGAAGAGGGTTTCAAGCACAGCCGCACGCGTCGCCTCTGTGCCCAGACCGGCGTTATCACGCAGCACTTTCTTCAGCTTCGGGTCACTGACGAAACTGGCCGCGTTCTTCATGGCAGCAATCAGCGTCCCCTCCGTGAACGGTTTGGGCGGACTGGTTTTCATATCCTTAACCTCAGAACCGGTGACAGCGCAAATATCCCCTTTTGCCAGCGCCGGCAGCGCCATACTGTCACCGTCGACGTCCTCTTCATCGTCATCTTTTTCAGCCAGGAACAATGACTTCCAGCCCGTCACCACACCGACTTTCCCGCGTGTACGGAACAGCTGTCCACCGATATTGAAAGAGGCCTCCGTCACGTCAGATTCCTGCAGCGGAAGGAACTGGGCGAAATAATGCTGGCGAATCAGCTGGTAGACCTTCAGCTCATCGGCACTGAGGCGTGACAAATCAAATGCCTGTCGGGTGGGAATGATGGCATGGTGCGCGGTGATTTTTTTGTCATTCCAGACACGCGAGACAAACTGCCTGTCCAGCTGATTCAGTACCGGGGCCACAGCCGGATCGGATTTCGCCACTGCCGCCAGCACGTCGGATATTTCCTGCTGCATGGAAGTTGGCAGAAAACCGCAGTCTGTACGGGGGTAGGTGGTCGCTTTGTGGGTTTCGTAAAGTGACTGAGCAATGGCGAGCACATCATTTGCGCCCATGCCGAATTTTCGGGAACAGACCTGCTGAAGGGTGCCCAGGTCAAAACAGAGGGGTGCCGCCGTTTTCTCCCGCTTCTGTGTCACCTCCAGTACCGCAGCCCTGCCCTGCTGCTGACACAGCTGTCCCACCGCCCGGGCAGCCTGAGGATTGATGCAACGCTTTTCCTCATCACAGTACTGCTCAACGGGCACCCAGCCAGCCCGGAACCGGACGCCCTCTTTTTCAATAAGCGCATGTACCTGCCACCAGGGCTTTGGCACGAAGGACGTAATTTCATTATCCCGGTTAACCACCATGGCAAGCGTCGGCGTCTGTACCCGCCCGACGGACAGCACTTCTGACACCCCTGAGTCACGGGCTTTGAGAGTATAAAGGCGGGTCAGGTTCATACCGATGAGCCAGTCAGCCTGGCTCCGGCCCTTGCCGGCATCGTACAGCAGGGCTGTTTTTTCTCCGGGAAGAATATTGCCCAGTGCTTCCTTCACACTGGCCTCATCCAGGGCTGACAACCAGAGCCGGCGTACCGCGCCACTGTAGCGGCAGTATTCCAGCAGCTCACGCGCGATCACCTCGCCCTCGCGGTCGGCATCGGTGGCGATGACCACCTCAGAGGCCTTTTTGAGCAGCTTACTGATAACAGTGAACTGCGATTTTGTCTGCTCCTTGACGACCATTTCCCAGGTCTCAGGCAGCACAGGCAGGACATCGGCACGCCATGGCCTGCCATACTGCTCACCATAGGCTTCAGGGCTGGCAGTTTCGAGTAAATGGCCGACCGCCCAGGTCACAACGATGTTACCGCCGCTGATAAATCCCTGCTCACGCTTGCTGATACCCAGCACGCGGGCAATATCCTTTGCCTGTGATGGTTTTTCACACAGAAAGAGTTGCATGTGTTGCCTCCCGCATCAGCGTTTTTCACCCGCCGCAACAGCGCGGACATCATTCATCAGCTTCGTGACGCCGGACCCGGCCAGACGCTGTGATGATGATGAGCGATAGACAACATAGAGCCTGCTGCCGGACCCGTTTTTCTCGATTTCGATATCCAGGTGATCACGTTCGTTCCAGTCGGAGCCCATTTTGTAGTAGCTGCCCGGCATGGCGTCCCAGACGGGATGCGCATCATCTTCAGCCGCCGCTTTCCAGTCCGCGTCATTTGCGGCCTGCCGCAGTGCCTCAAGCTCCTGCGTGGAGATAAATTTGTAATGGCGCTTCAGGCGGGCCGCCGCGGTATCCACATCGACCGGCACGGAGAACGTTTTATCGACGGACTTCATGGCCTGTTGCCCCGCCGGACTCATCAGCGGCATCCCGCCACTTTCTCCGCTGCTGTTGCCGCCCAACGTTTTTGTCAGGTTTGCGGCTGTGTCACTGACCTGTTTATTAATCGCAGCCCAGTCCGTTGTTGCGCATCCGCTCAGTAAAAAGAAGGAGGTGAGGAGGAACACAGGGCGAATCATATTATTCCTCCTCTGCTATGTTGTTTTTAAGCGGAGGTGAGAACGAAGAGCGTTTTTTACCGCTTAACACATCCGGATCAGGTTCGCCATTTCGCTCAATGGCAACAAGCCCTTGCGTGGTTTTTTCTGCAATATCACGGCGAGTCACTGCAAGTGTTCGGTAAGGCTGAATCACGCCATAGACCTGACGAACAGCATGGCCACCATTGTCCAGGATAGTGTCACGTTGCGAACGCGAAATCAGCCCGTAATGAAAAGCCTGGAAAGCTTTCATTGCTAACTGATCATATCCAACCAGAAGCCATACGCACCGGTATCCTAACGGTGAACGGCTGAAAACGCTGACATTTAACGGATCGGCTGATTCAACTTCCGAGAGCGTTACCCCTTTGGGTACGGCTGACAATATGGCATCCAGTGAACTGACGTTTTCATTAATTTTAAGTGTTGCTCGTTGCAGGGCTTCTTCGAGCCGTACCAGAGCCATATCGGCATAGGGATTATCTGCCGCTGAGTCTCGGGAAGCATTACCAGCTCGTGCAATGGCTTGCGGCATGCTGATTATTTCAGGCCTCTTTTTTTTCACCCCTGTCTCGTCCGGAGCATCACGTTTCCTGCCCTCCCAAAGCCGGATTGCATAATGTGTATGGAGCAGGATATTAACAGAGGACTGTAGGGCCCCCGCTCGTGAAGCGGTTGTTCCGCCCTTTGTTTTACCATCAGACATGTCTAACGCCTCTCTTTAGTGGGTAATGAGTTTTGACACGCTTGAGATAGTCCGGGCGAGAGGGGTATATGAACAACTTAAAACCAGATCGTCACCATTACAAATTTGCAGGACCTTCATCTCTTTTATGGCGAAGAAATATTGCCTGGCTTTTAACCACTGTTGCCACTGGCAACAGTGCTTACTTTTTAGTCAGTGTTGCCACTGGCAACAGCGCTCACTTTTTAGCCAGCATTTTTGCTGACAAAAGTGCAAGACTTCATGCGCCGCTGCCTGTAAAAATCTGCAATCTCATGAATTTATGATTTTTTCCCGAATTTTCTTCACCAGATCCCTGATATTTTCCTCCGATACCGGGCGGGCAGAGGCGCGTGGTTCGGGTTTCCATTGTTGCTGTTCGGGACGCTGAACTGTTTTTTGCCCGACACTGTCAGATATATCGCCACCCTGACGGGGCGCGTATAACCTGCCCTCACGCGCCTTCTTCATCACGGCCAGCAACCAGCCTACCGGGTTGCTGAGCTGCTG
Organism: Enterobacter sp.; assembly: GCA_022649305.1. Lineage (GTDB taxonomy): Bacteria > Pseudomonadota > Gammaproteobacteria > Enterobacterales > Enterobacteriaceae > Enterobacter. Next base: position 107,021 of record JALCNW010000002.1, on the reverse strand, counting down.
GCGTGCCATCACCTTTTGCAGGCTGAGCAGCACAAGTTGTGCCTGCTCCTCAGGCAACGCCTGCAGCTGTGCGGTCAGCATGGCAATATCTTCTGCCGGAACAAGTTCATGCAGACTGTCGGGAAGCACAGGTTTACCCGGTACGTACGTATTTTTATTCACACTGTGTGTGATACTACGTACGTAATGGTTCGGTTTCCGAACCCGGCCATAACTGCCTGTTTTTACTGGCAGTACGGATTCCGAACTTAGTGAGTTGTTATGCCTTTCTGGACTGAGTTCGGTATCCGAACCCTGTTTTTTAGCGGCGATTCCTGGCCGTTTATGACTGAGTTCGGTTTCCGAACCCGGTGCGGGACAGGGTATTCGGTGATGATGTTTCGCCATCTGGCTGGGCGTCTGTGGGCGGTCCAGACGCGATTCAATCAGCGCAAGATGGCTGCGATAATGGCGCATGGTGGGGTCGTTTTTTATATCGTCGAGCACTTCGCGGGCGGTCTGGCTGATAGTCCGGTTTTTACTCAGGCAGGCATCCGCCACCGTATCAAGGAAGCGGGGGTCGAGCATTTCCGCATCGCTGAACGTCAGGGGCTCATCGTGCTGAGCATAGATATTCCCCCGCACCCGCCCTTTATCATCCCGCACGCGTTTACAGAGGCTGAGCCAGCCGGTTATTCGCAGCATAAGCAGGACGCGGCTTACCGTTTCCCTTGAGGCTTTCCCCTTTCCGGGTGAGGCAAGCTGCAGCTGCAGTTCGTCATAGCTGGGGAAAACCGCCCCCTCATTATTTTGTGCATACAGCCGGATCATCATCCAGCCCATCTTGTCCAGTGGTGACAACCGCGTGTCGAGCAACAGCCGGCGGGGAATGGAATCATGCACATTTCCAGTAAACAGCAGGCCGTTACGTATCCTGCCATCATCCCGCCGGGGACTGGCCGCAAGGCGGGCATTCATTTTATCCAGCGTATAAGCAATCAGGCTTTCAGCAGGCAGACTCATTATTTTTCCTTTTCGGCCGCCATCACGGCCGTTCTGAACTGTCAGTATGCTTAGTACTGCACCCGCGTACGGGTGCAGGGTAAACAGGCTGTCATGCTGCTATTTCCGTATGGCGCTGTTATAGCGTTCGTGGCTGAGAAGAAGCCATGTCCGGCCTTCGTTGCGACTCAGCAGACGCCAGAACGGGCCGAGATCGATTTTGTAGTAACCGCAGCCTTTCTCATCGAGCCGGGTGTAATTACGCGCCCCCTGCCGGAAACGGCGAACCTGACGTAACGCCTTTTGACAGCATTGCGGCGGCGTACCATGGGGAGCCCGCAGGCCCGGCACAACCATTCTGTATTTCATGCCGTCTTCCTTACCGGCGTTCGGGCCGGAGAAGGCTGCCGGGTCTTGTGCCAGCCGCGGACGGCATGCCAGACCGACGTCAGCGAGACGTTCATCTGTTCTGCAGCCAGCATCATTACGTCCAGCCCGTCAGCACTTTCCGCGTCTTCAACGCCGGACTTTTGCCACTGACGCCACAGGGCGGCGTTTTCCTCATCACCCAGTGCGTTACCGCGCCCCGGCCGGACATCGATACCGGCAATGCGACGGCGGGCCGCCACGTCCGTACTGGAGAGCCCGAAGTAATTGGCCATCAGTTCAATGGAGCCGCCCAGCGCCAGCGCCCGATCGATACGCTGGAGTCGTTTCTGTTCCGTCCGGGCCTGCTGTAGCATGCGCACCAGATTGCCGTGATTGATGCCCACACTGATGATCGACACCTCACTGCCGGAAAGGTAGTGAAGCTCTTCGAGCGAGAGCCCCTGCAGCATCTGCATTTCCTCGCGGTTCAGTCCCAGCGATTCGCAGCGGCGGAGATAGCCACTTCTGAGATCCATAACCAGCTGCATCAATAATCCGTTTGCAGCCTGAGATAAACTGTTCATCATTCCCCCTTAATCCTGACGGTAACCAATGGCTGCCGGACCCCGGCCGCTGACACCCTGATGAAGACGGGCATTTTGTCCGGCTTCATACCCCTGATAACGTGCTGTATCCGCCCCGCGGCAGGCTTTCAGTTCACGGGTTGTGACTGTTTTCATACTGCGGCTTTCCAGCCAGTGACTCATCACCTGCTGCTCCTCGCTGCTGATGTCAGTTGCCGATATCACCTCACGCACCCCACATACCCAGCCGTCACGGAACTGCTCCGCTCTCGCCCGGCGTGTGGCCAGTTTCAGCAGCTTACTCTGGGTTTTGAGATAAGAATTTGTGGCATCTTTCAGCTGGCGCGTCAGCACATCAAAGGCATAGGCTGCTATCTCAGGTTTTTCACTGAATCCGTAAAAGGTTACCGAACGGCGATACCCGGCAGAGGTCTGACGCCATGAGTAATAAGCCTGGCAGCCAAAGGCATGACAGACGCCCCGGACAAGGGTCACCATCCATTCCGGAACTTTTTCAGCATCCGAAGGGGCCGTGCGGGAAGACGCTTCGCGCACGGATGTAAGGCCGGCATCAAGCTCGCTGATACCGTATCTGGCCATCAGCTTCTGGGCACGCTGCAGGGCCAGTCCTGCCTCATGGGCATTACTGTTGCTGCGGCCCAGCTTCAGCAGTTTCCTGACAAGATTCAGCAGTCGCAACTGTCGCTGTGAGTTATTCATCACTGTTATCCTCCCCGTACTTCAGACCGCGTTGCAGCTCCCGGAGACGGCGCATAACGCGCATCAGGCGGAGCAGTTTCAGAGCATCTTCATCTGTCAGGGCAGGTGCTTCCCCCTCACCCGGGCCGCCGGTGAAAAGCTCTGGCAGACCACACACCCCTGCCGCCGGATGCAGCACAGGCGCTTCGCCGGTCAGGCCCAGCAGAAATGCGGCGGCTTCAGAACACACCTCACCTGCCCCGACGTAACCGGCAGACATGTCCTTGTCGCGTTGAGGAAGAATTTCATCTTCGCAGCCAAGGACCTCACCCAGCTCCCATGCCAGACGAAAAGCGGTATTCTGCAGGTGTTCGATATCGTCCTGATGGGCCGGCACATGCCAGATGCTGTCATTACTCACCGGCGCGTCATCCTGCAGGACAACTTCAGGTTCTGGTGTTAAAAGAGAAAGCAGGCCATCCTCCCCATTGTCCTCTTCTCCACCATTCTCTTCTCCGTACCCATCGGAGAGGGTAACCAGCCCGCTAACATCCCCGCTCTCACCTGAAATAACCGGCGCGGCACCGTACATATCTGGCTGAACCTCATGCCGAGGGGGCTCATTAATCGGTGTTTCAGAAGGAGAAGACGCATTACCCGGAACGGGCGTTACAGCCCCTCCTGAGACCTCAGGACGTGAACTGGAGACAGGTAGCGGGACGCCTTCACTCTCATCTGAGCCTGTGGTATGCAGGGCGTGATCAGCATTAACAGGCTTGTTTGCGGCGGGAAAGGCAACCGTCTCCGGCTCGCCAAAGTGATGTCTGCGGTTGCGTTCTTTAGGATCGAGTTCCATCATCCAGCGGTCATAGTCCAGTTCCGGATGGGGTAACGCCTGCAGTAAATCACCAATAAATTCATCGCGAAACATCTCCAGAGACCACAGTTCCGGGGAGTTGAAACGGCCACAACACTGGCCAAAAACGTCGCTGAAGGATTTGTCGCCTGTGTCTGAAATCAGGCAAAACTCATCCCACACGCGTTCCGCATCATGCCGGAGCGCCAGCAGTGACGTTATTTGTGGCCTGCCAAGCCCGGACTCAAGCAGGTCTGGGATCCACGGATAAAGATATTTCAGCGCATCTTCCATACGGCTGACTGTTGAGTAATGGACTGGCAAACCTTCACGGGTCAGTAGCTCTGACAACTGACGCAACGAAACCGTCTTTCCCATCTGCTCTTCATATATAGAGCGGGCTTTGTGGATCCCCTGCGCTTTTTCAATAAAACTCAGCTCCCCGCGCACTTCATTCTCTGCCAGATGGCCAATAACACACTGCAGCCGTCCCGGCCACGGCTTGAACAACACATGGACGCGGAAAAACCGGTCTTCTCCGGTTTCCTGCCACAGTTCTGACAGGATCTGATAACGTGTATTACCCCCGTCGCTGAAGATGTACATATCGGGCTCACCATCCGGGTCACGGGTGACTTTGGGCACGGTGTCCAGCCCGCGCGAACGGATGGAAGCCTTGATATCGTCATAACGCGGATTGCGTGATGTTCGCGGATTATCAGGATTCGGGCTTAACTGGTCGAGCGTCAGGACCATGGGCATTTCAGCCGCCGGCATGACGCTGATATTGCCGGCCGCCTGCGACTGGCGTCCGGGCTGCAGCATGGCAGCCCCCACATTAGAACTTTTACGGCTCATGCCTGTTTCCTCCCGCTGCGGTAACCGAAGTAATAGCTGCCTTCCTGAAACTCCGAAAAGAGGGTGTAACGCCCGTCAAATTTGACTTTTACCGTGCCGGTTGGCCCCTGCCGCTGCTTGCCGACAATGATCTCAGCCACCCCGGCATCAGGGGTGCCGGGGTTATAAACCTCATCCCGGTAAATAAACATGATGAGGTCCGCATCCTGCTCCAGCGCACCGGAGTCACGCAGGTCACCATTATTGGGGCGTTTATCGGCCCGCTGCTCCACCAGGCGGTTGAGCTGGGAAAGCGCCAGTACCGGACAGCCCAGCTCTTTACCGAGCGCCTTAAGCGAGCGGGAAATTTCCGCTATTTCCTGCGTGCGGTTTTCCTGCTCGGGGGAGCGGACAAGCTGCAGATAGTCCAGCATGATGAGAGAGGGTCTGCCGTATTTGCGGACATAGCGACGGGCGCGGGCGCGCAGTGTGGCCGGGGTCTGGTAACTGGTATCATCAATGATCAGACGGTTTTTCCACTCAATAATGCGACCGGTTGCCTCGGACACGCGAGCCCAGTCTTCATCATCCATGTTGCCGCTGCGAAGCCGGGACAGTTCCACCCGGCCTTCCATCGCCAGCAGGCGCATCATCAGCTGCTCTGAGGGCATTTCAAGACTGAACACAAAGACGTGATCGTCAGGTTTTGCGCTCACGGCCGCTGTACAGGCGGCCATGGCCAGCGACGTTTTCCCCATGGAAGGACGGGCGGCCAGCAGGGCCAGATCGCCGGGCTGGAGACCACAGGTCATCGCGTCCAGTTCACTGAACCCTGTCGGTGTCCCGGTGAGGCCGTCACTGGCGGACATGCTTTCCAGCTGCGTTAGCAGTTTATCCAGCGCCTCGTTAACACCGGTCTCACTGTTGAGCTGCATGGCTCCCTGTTCGGCAATGTTAAACAACTTACCTTCGGCCGACTCAAGAATGCCCGCCGAGCTGGCTTTCGGGGCCTGCACATCGGAAAGAAGACTGTTACCCACAGTCATCAGCTGCCGCAGGCGGCTTTTCTCCGCCACCACCCCGGCGTATGCCAGGATATTGGCTGCAGACGGCGTGTTTTTACTCATTTCAGCCAGATAAGCAAAGCCGCCACACTGTTCAAGGTCGCCTCTGTTCTCCAGCCGTTCCGTAATAGTGATGAGATCGAGCGGTAGCCCTTCTCCGGCCAGCTCGGCCATCACGCGAAAGACCATACGGTGCGGCCGGGAAAACAAATCTTCCGGGGAGATTTGCAGTATCACCTCATCCCACCGGTCGTTATCAAGCATCAGTCCGCCCAGTACGGCCTGCTCAGCCTCATAAGAGCACGGCATCATCATCTCAGACATGACGCACCTCCCGGGTCAGAACGTCACTGAAATGGCTCTGCCACTCAGAGAACAGTTCACACGCGAGGTCGTGCATGGTGACGGCTGCGGCCGGACCTTTGCGGCGTGTTTTGTATTCCAGACGATGCACGGGCTGCTGCTTGACGTGCCCCAGTTTGAAAATATCCAGCGCCTCGATACGGGTATCGAGTAAACGATAAACGTCACGGTTGCCCAGCGCAGAGGCGTCGTAATGTTTTTCGTTAATGATGGCGGCAAGACCGTCCATTGCTTCACGGTCAAGCAGAGTGTTTTCGATACAGTTGACGAGAATGGAAATATCAGGAAGGCGGATACCGTAATTTTCATAGGTTTTCAGGCGGGTAAGCATATGAAGGGAGCCGCGGATAAATTCACGGACATCCGGAAGGATGGGTTTAACAACGCCCATCACATTACCGGTAGAGGAAAGGAGGGAAAGCTCGGTCATGACGCCTGTTGCGCCTTTCGAATCCACAATAATGACGTCATAACGGTTAAAGAAAGGATGCTGAAGTATGTTACGCAGGCGCAGACGGCCGTCTGCAGCGTGGAGCATCGCGGTCGGCAACAGTTCGTCCGGGTCGTTAGAGTAGATGACATCGAGATTTTTTATGGCGGTCTGCGAAATGCATTGCGTATGGTCACTGACCATCTGCATCAGCAATTCATAGAGACCGAAAGGGGATTCATGCTCCAGCGCGAAGATACTGCTGGCTGTGGGCTGGGAATAGTCTGCATCCACAAGAAGGGTGTTCAGGCCGGCATCGGCAAGAAAACCGGCAAGGTAAGCAGCAAACGTGGATTTGCCTTCTCCACCTTTGGGAGAGATAACGGGAAGTATTTTCATTTTGCACACTCTTTACAGTATGCAAATACGCCTGTTTACAAACTATTAACTTTGACTCAGGGATTGAAAATCCCCGTGTCCTTGGTTCGATTCCGAGTCCGGGCACCACTATTTAGAAAAACCAGCCCTAGGGCTGGTTTTTTGCTTTTGTACACTCAGTCACCGCCCATCATTACTTCACTTCGCGGTGTTTCAGATCGCCATACTGCGCCGTTAGCTGCTTAAGGTGCATTTCCAGTTGCGATTGCGCCGCAGCAGGCAGTGGCTGCCCGGCTGGGGTTTGCGCCAGCGTCCGCAGTTGCTCTTCAGCCGGTACTGTCCGGTTAAACGCCTGCATTGCTGTGAACACCACCGATTTCAGTTCGCTGACCGTAATATATTTTCCCTTCTGTTCATCCAGCCCGTTCAGCTTGTCGCTCAACTGCTGGAGCTTTGTCATCCCCTCATTCCAGCCGTTGAGGCTTTCCATCGGCAAAGCGGCTCCTTTACGCTGCTGTTGCCACTCCTGCGCCAGCGGTTTTGCCTGCTCTGGCCATAAAATCAATGCCTGCTGTACCAGTTGACGGCTATAGTCGACGGACCAGTCCGGCGGCAACTGGCTCAAGCGAGTGAGCTGCTGTCGAGTATTTTTGATAGCCGCTTGCGCCGGAAGGTTTTGCTGACGCAACCCCTCCAGTTGCGCGGACGAAAGCCGGGCAGGTAATGGCGCGAACGTAGTAGCGAGCGCTGTTTGTAACCGGTCTGGTTGATGAAAAGTATTCCAGCCCCACACCGTGGCGGCACTTATCACCAGCATAGCCGCCATTCCCGCCGCAAAAGGTTTCCACGGTTTCGTCGGGGAAGGTATTACCGACATGACCTCTACGTTGGGCTGGAACTCAGGCTGCGCGACGTATACCCACTTCACCGCCTCTGCTGGCTCATTTGTTGCAGCGATCGAGATATCGGGCAAAACGACAGCACTCCGATCCGACTCACTATCACTGTTTTCCAGCCGGACAGCACTGTTGTGCATCAGAGTTCGCAGCGTCTCAAGCTGACTCAGATGTTTAAGCTCCAGCCGCTGAAATATCGCTTCAAGACGCGTCAGCAACTGCTCGGCCTGATAAAGCTGGCTGAGATCGCTGTAGTTCAGCGACAGCGTACGCATCATCTGCTGGATGCGCTGGCTCAGACTGCTGAGGATCTCAATTCTGGCATGCACCGCCTGCGGCCATAGCCCACCCCACTGATGGCTGATCAGCGCCTCCAGAATGGATAACCCTTCGTTCAGCCCAAACAGCCCAGCAAGATGTGTACGCGCAAGCGTGTACCAGGCCGCGGTCTGAAGCTCTACGCCGTTTTGTTCGAACAGTGAGAGGCAGAGTTTCTCGGCATACCGCCAGTTGACGTCCGGGCGAGCCGGATGGGCCAGCTTGCCGATTTCATCGCGTAAGGCGGCATAGTCCGGCAGCGTACGCGGGTCACCGCCGGTTTTAAGTTGCAAAGCGTTATTCACGGCAGAATTTCCGTCGTTAGAAAGTAATTAGGCAGACAGTGAGGGAAGCCGTCAGTCTGAAAGCAGACCGTCGAGCATCATGAAGAATGCCTCTTCACCGAAGTCGCACCTGGACCAGGAAGAGCCCCCCGAAAGGGTATAAGTCCAGTCAGTGCTTTTGCCTGAGCGCATAAATAAACGGCTCAGCGGAATGAGTCGGCCATCTGCACAAAGGCTGACTTCCACACATCCCGTCACGTCTTGTCCATACAAGAAAAGCGGGGTGAATTTTATCGTTCTTTTCTCATAGTGAAGCTGTATCCCCGGAATCTCGAAAGCCCGACTATCCACCAACAGGTCGGTGAGCGGCACACTCGTACATTCAAGACTGATACCGGTGTTCTCTAGCCAACCCCCCATCCGCTCCTGAAGCTCACTCATTTGCTGACGAAACATCGCAATATCTGATTCACTCTTGCTGCCAAAAGAACAAGGAGAAGGCTGTCGTGCTTGTAGTTTTTTGAGAAACTGTGTTTTTGCGGACATATACTCTGTGTTACCCCAGATCCTTTAAAAAACAAAGACTAAATTCGCGCATGTTTGTCGACATACTGCTGCTGTTTAAGATGGCGTAAAAGCACCCGGCCCTCAGGCATAAACTCACTACCGTATCGCACCAGACCGAGACCCTTAAGTTCAGCATCAATGGCATAGCGCAGCTCTCCAGGCTGAATTTGTTCCAGTATCACCACCTCAACATTTTTCAGTCGTGGTTCATATTTCAGCAATATCTCGGAAAGCGTGATCGTGAGCTGATGCGCTGTACCCGGCATTCCCTGCAGGATTTTGGACATTTCAGGCAAGCCATAATCAGGCAAATGCGCCAGCGTCCCCGCTCGGGCGTTAAGGATTCGCTGCATATTGTCCAACACAGAAAGAATCACCTGGTTTTGCTCACTGACCTGATTCAATTCAAGTCCTCCAGTGAAGTTGCCAGCCAACATTTCGTACAACGATGGTGTAATGTGCTCCAGTGGCATTAATCCTCCTTAATGGGCTTCAAAGTCAGATAGTTATTACCCGCTTCCAGAACGCGCGGTTTATCAGGATCCAGCGCTTCACGCTCCAGCACCTGCTTCCAGGTATTGCTCTCCATATCCGGATGGCGGAATAAGCCGATAACGGCGACGAATTGCGTATCAGCTTCCAGTGGAACATCAAGGCTCGCATCCCCTCCGGGTTTGACCACCACATCGCGACTCGCCAACAGATCATCTTTCAGTAAGGTATCGCCTTCCTTCAGTAACTGTTGGTACACCGTCTTATCGAAGACTTTTCTGTCCTTCAGTTGGTAAATGCGCACTACCACCGGCTCAGAGAGCGAATTACTTTCACGCGCATCGGTGTTAAGCGTTTCACGGGCAGTGAAATCCAGATGCAGTACTTTGATTTTTTTATAAAAAACGGAGTTAAAAGCCGATTTACCCCCATCAGCGACGCTCTGCGTGAGGCCACATCCAGTCAGAGTGCATGCCAACACCGGCAGCATCCAGCGTAGGGTTTTAGTCAAACTTGTACGTAACACGTTGGTTTCCTTGTTGTGGTGTAGCGGGCTGCAGACCGGTATAACGGCCCAATTCCGTGGTAAAGGCCTGTGGTATATCGTCCGGTAAAACCTCACCGTCAATGCCCAGCACACCATTCATGCCCAGCCAGAAAGGTCCCTCACCCAGAGGGGGCGCCGTCAGCAAACGGGTGCTGACCGTCAGGGTTATTCGGGCTTTAAATCGCCAGCCCAGGTACACCCGCAGCATCACAAGAAAGTCCTGATAGAGCAGGTTATCGGGCTTCCAGCCCTGCGCTTCCTGTTCGTCATCAGTCGAGAGTGCAATCAGCAGTTGACTGCTGGCATCCATCGCTTCGTCACCCAGTGGTGTGTTGCCGTCAAGAAGAAAACCCTCATCCTCATAAAAACCCAGAGGTTGCTTGATTTCGACTGGACGCAGACAGTACGGACTGACTTTCACCCTGGTGTTCGGTGCCAATAAGTTCACCAGTGCCTGCATTCCCTCCTCTGTTTTACCCGGTTGTCGCAGTACGCCAAGCAGAGCCAGAAAGCGTGATACAGGTGTGGCAATATGATTTGCCGTGCCGGGAATGCCCAGCCCCACCAGGCCAAGCAGCGACTGGGAAATGGTGTCCGTGCCACCCGCCTCGAACGTGGCTGGGTACCGGGATCAGCGAACGCACGGAGAGGTAATAATCAGCTCCCTCACGCAAACGCGGGTCCTGCAGCCGGGCCAACCACTGACGCAGACGCTTGTCATGGGTGAGTTCGACAGACACAACACGGGACGGTAGGCTCGCTTCCAGCAAATCGCTTAACAGATCGAATAACGGTGGGAAAACGGCATTCAGCGCTTCATGCTGATACGCTGGAATGGCACTGACCTGATGCTCCAGTGAGAAGGTCAGAAGGCTACCCGCCAGGCGGGCCAACTCCGGATACAGGCGCTCCACCGGACTTTCTGGGTTTCGCTGAAACTGACCGAGGACTGGCTCTGCGCTGTTGAGCGCATTCAGCAGCCAAAAGAGGGAAACGTCAGCTACGGCAAAATCAGCCATCCTTTCGTTGCTTTCACGACGCATAGCCATCAGACGAATCAGTCGAGCGCGGAGCTGAATCATTAGCTGTTCAAGCTGGATGCTCAGCCAGCGGCTGCTCTTCACCATCAGCAACGGCGGGAGGAAGGTTTCATCCAGCGTCCAGACACCCTGCGAATCCTGCAGTAAACGGGCAACCGGACAGGTCAGATAATCACTGTTGTTCTGATGGGCAAAGCGCAGCGTCAATTCTGGCTGCATCACCGCAATCTGCCGGGTGTCATCACCATAGGTGTTGCGCACATCATGCCAGCGCTGACGGTAACGTACCGGGCGCTCAGCCACCTCATCCGGGGTCAGGCAATTACCGCCGTTGGCACGCAACAGCGGAAGTGCCAGTAACACCAGGGTTTCGCGAGATTCACCATCCAGTAACAATGCTGGTGGTAGGGCATCGGCATTGTCGGTATCGGTCAGCGTGCCATCCTGAAAACGCACATGCAGCCTGCGGGCCTGCAGACGTCCGAGTTTCAGCACCTCCGGCTCAAACGTCGACTCGATCACTCCCCAGGGATGGTTAAGTCCCATCTGAGCGATACATGCCGCAGACCAGGCCGCATACGCGGCCTGTTGCTGGAAGTGCTGGGGCGAGACCATGATCCCTCTGCCCCATAACGGTTGTTCCGTTTTCATTGGCTTCCTGCCTTAGTTAGGATTTCGCCTTCGGCATTTGCGAGACCAGGGACAGATTTACGTCCATGCCTTCCACCTGGAAGTGCGGGATCGCGAAGAGCTTAACGCGGAAGAAGCCCGGGTTATCTTCGATGTCTTCCACCACCACTTTCGCATCACGCAGCGGGTGAGAAGCCTGCAGGTCATCGCCCGGATTGGTCATCTCGGTGACAAGACTGCGCACCCAGGTATTGAGCTCCAGCTCCAGCAGGCGGCGGTCTTTGGTGGTACCGATGTTTTCGCGCTGAATGAGTTTCAGATAGTGCGCGATACGGGACAGCAGGAAGATGTATGGCAGACGGGAGTTGATGCGGCTGTTTGCGGTTGCATCGGCCGTTTCATACAGCGCTGGCTTCTGGGTGGAGTTCGCTGAGAAGAAGCACGAGTAGTCGCGGTTTTTGTAGTACGACAGCGGGATAAAGCCCAGGTTGGCAAATTCAAACTCACGGGTTTCTGGGATCATCACCTCAGACGGGATTTTCACCTGATTACCGGTGCCGAGATCGTACAGGTGGATCGGCAGATCTTGTACTGCCCCGCCAGCCTGCGGGCCACGGATTTGGACGCACCAGCCATTATTGATAAAGCTGCGCACCATGTTTGCCGCGAAGGCGAATGACGCGTTAGTCCAGAGGTATTTGTCGTGCTCTGGCCCTTTGACCTCTTCAACATAGTTAAAGCTGCGTACAGGTACGGTGTCCGGGCCATACGGCAGACGGCCCAGCACGCGCGGCATCACCAGACCGATATAACGGGAATCATCGGTATCGCGGAATGATTTCCACTTGATGTACTCGGCGCGGTCAAAGTAGTTACCGATATCCTTGATGGCCGCCACTTCTTCCATTGAATCCTTCAGGAAGAATTTCGGGCCAGCGGAGCCGATAAACGGCATGTGGGCCGCAGCAGACACTTTGGAAATATTACGCAGCAGTGCCACGTCTTGTGCTGAGGCATCAAACTCATACGAGGAGATCAGCGCACCGATAGGTTCGCCGCCTGGGGTGTCGTATTCATCGATATAAGTATGCTTGTATAACCCACTTTGAATGATTTCAGGCGCATCTTCAAAGTCCTGGCGCAGGGTCTCTTTCGACAGATCGAGCAGCTCAACTTTGACGTTCTGGCGGAAATCGGTTTTATCCACCAGCGATTTTACACCGCGCCACAGCGACTCAACGGCCTGAAACTCTTCATGGTGCATGACCGCATCAAGCTGGCGACTGATCTGGTAGTCGAGTTCCGCGATATGATGGTCAATCAGGTTTTTGTCCAGCTTATCGACTTTAACGCCAGCTTTGCTGAGGCACTCCAGGAACACCTGCATACCCGCCGTCAGGCGTTCATCTGCCGTGGCGTCAGACATGGCCTGCGCATCCTGCCAGATATCCAGCGTGCTCAGTTCAGAAACCGGGCTTAAATTGATTTTTTCAAAAAGGGAGGCGTACACACCCACTGTTTCAGGACGTTCCAGCACTACGCTTTCGCCGCCAGCGGCATTTTCATTTTTTACAGACATCAGCATCTTCTCTTATTAATCCGTTAAATATCGCGACCGTTATGCTTGTTTCGGCGCCAGGGCAGACAGCTCACTGCGCAGTTCAGCGCTAAGCGCTGGGTCAAGCAGGATTTTTTCCAGTTCTTTACGGAATGCCTGGTTATCCAGCAGATTGGCTTTCAGGTCGCGCAGCAGATTGCGCATGGCGAGCATGGCTTTAAGCTGAGGGATCTGGCGGGCGACCTGTTCCGGCGTGAAGTCTTTCATGTCGCGGAAGGTCAGAGAGACGGCTTCTTCGCTGCCATCGTTGGCAAGCGTATTTTCTACAGAGAGTTTTACGGAAGGTGAAAATTCGGCCAGCACGCTGTCGAAGTTATTCTTGTTGACGTTGACCTTTTCACGCTCAGAAACCGGACGCTGCTCTTCGCCGTTGCTGTAATCCCCCACGACAACCAGTTTGAGGGGTAATTCAACTTTCTTCTGCGCGCCACCCGTGTGCAGGTTTAACTGAATATTGACGCGGGCTTTGGGGATCTCGGACTGATAGGAGTTAGACATAGCTGTCCCTGTTCTATGGAGTAATAGAAGCGGTCAATGCCAGAGAGAAATTAATAAGAAAGGCTTACCCTGCCCAAACAACGTCCCTGCTTACGTCATCCGACGCAAATCAAAATCCGGGGGTCAAAAGCGAGCACATTCCATTCACTAGCAAGCATGACACAATGTTATAGGTCTAAAATTCGACTTTAAAAATTTAGGATAAGACCTATTGAGAGGAGTGTAGAAATGTTGACAAGACGATGGGAAACAAAAACATGTAACACAATGTTACAGCGATGGATTTACAAAAGAAAGATCATCCCACTGATATATAAGAAATTTCTTATCTTAATCCCTACACACCTTATAGGATAGGGCTGGACGATAAACATTCAATCTAGCTTAAGGGTAAAAAGGATTAAAAAATAACCGGTTACCTGAAAAGTCCGAATTATGACACTGCGCGAAAATTGTGAAGCCCGTCGTGAGTAAATGAGGTGAAAAAGTAAAAATATTTCCCATGACTCTAAAAGGCTAACTTTATACTTAAGCGGCGCTAAATAATTTTACCGTGAAGATTGCCCTTATCAGCATTTCGGCTCTTCCTGAGCTAACAGTTGTGGCCAGATCGCCGCCCAGTCCGATCCATGCGACATCCCACTGACAACATCAACCCGGGCACATTTTCCACCCACCGCCTGCTGAAAGCGCCAGGCAACAGCGGGCGAAACGGTGTTGTCTTTATCACCGGTGTAATGTATTTGCGCAAGCGTGCGAAGTGCGGAAGCCTTATCAATAGCGCTGATAGCCGCTGGCATTGCGGTGACATGATGCTGCGCGTTGACATACGCAACGTCCAGATTGCCTGCAACAGTACGCAACGAGCGCACATCACCGCGCCGTTCGGCGAGTAAAGCCGCGATATTCCCACCCCCCGAATACCCCACCATTTCGAGCGTCACGCCGGGAAAGCGTTTCACAATCTGATCAAGAGCATCATTCATGGCTTCAATGACGTCAGGTGAGAAACGATCGTTCGTCCACCAGTTCACGCTGCAATGGCTGGGCAAAGGAGTGACAAACTGGCAGGGGCGCGCCAGATAAAGCACGTTTACATGGATATCTGATGCGGCCATGGCCAACCCTAGCGGATTACGCGGCGTAGGGTTGTCAGAGGGTAACGTACGGCTTTTCCATGCAAAGCCGTCTCCTTCGATGTACACACGTAATGAATGAACCGGGGGCGTTATTCGGCTCCATGATCTGATAGTGAAGTTTTTAGTTTGTAAATTTTCGCTGATCAGACCAGCGCGCGTAGCCAGGGTATCTGCTCGTACTCGTGGATCTTCAGAAACACAGCCGACGAATAAAAAAGATAAATTAATCAATACGACTGCTAAGAATATATTCTTTGTAACCCACAAATCGCCGCCCACCCTAACTTAAATTAAAATCCACATAATAAAAGTGGCATTGTTTTATCGCGTAATAATTAAGAAATCCTTATTGTTTTCTTTTGCAGAATCGATATTCTGCGCCCGAATAATATCGGATTAATCCGAAGACACACTCATCTGCAATAACATCTTTCGCAACATCGTGACGGTATACCATGGAAAAGAAACACCTCAGCCAGCTGATTTCTCTGCTGGTGGCTTCAACGGCAGCACAGGCGTTTTTAGTGAATAATGCCTTTGCTATCTCTGGCATTGTTATCGACAACGCTTCAAGTAATCTTCAGGTCATTAATTCAAACCCGCTGGTTCATATCACCCACACCGGATCACTGACCGGCGCTCCGACTACAGCGCTTAATGTCAACCAGGGCGCCATCGTAAGCACTCTCACCAACGAGGGTGTGATCAGCGACTCAGGCGACAACACCACCAATTCGAACAATAATATTGTCCAGATTGATGGAACGGTTGAGACATTAACTAACGCCGGAACCATCGCCAGTAATAATCGCTATCATTATGGCAGCATCGTTTCGCTAAGCGCCTCGGGCGTCGTAGAGACATTTATCAATAGCGGCACAATTAAAAATGCCCCCGATAATTATAACTTTGGCCTTTACGATGTTGGCGCAATCAGTAATGCGGGAAAGATGGGTGAATTTACCAATACCGTTGATGGCACAATTACCGGATACCGCGGGATCAGCAATCAGGGGACCATTGATAACTTATTGAATGCCGGTGTGATCACCTCTGACACCAGCGACTTTGGCATGTTCCCTGGGCAAAATGGGGCAATTTACAATAACGGAATTATTGGCACACTCCACAATACCGGCACTATTCAAACTGGCGATCTCAATTTCTTTGACAGTGCGGGAATTTTTAACTGGGGCACAATCAATACCCTTATTAACGATGGCGTTATTAAAGGCAGTTCATACGGCATCACCAACCACAACACCATTGGTACTATTGAGAACAATGGTCAGATCACCGCAGACGGTTATGGCATTTTTGCGAACAGTTCCAGCGGGACGGCTATCGGAAATATCATTAACAACGGTTTGATCAGCGGCGGTTACAGCGGTATTTATCTGTCGAGCTACAGTAATCTGAACCCATCAACTGTCATCGTGAATAACGGTGAGCTGAGCGCTAACACCTACGCCCTGTATGTTTATAGCGATGCGTCTGCCAACACTGACGTCACGCTAACCAACACGGGGCTCGTCACAGGCGATATTTATTCCACCAGCGCTACGCCACTAAAAATTAATGGCGGGACTACCGCAACCGGTACGCTAACCGGAATCAATGGTATCGGCACTATCACCAGTTCACGCTCGGATGTCGTCTTTGGCACCGGTTCAGTGCTTCTGGACGATCATGTTATTGCCAGTGCCGTTATTAACGATGCCACCTCATTGCAGGTGAATAATCACATCACGATTTCGGGTGATTACCATCAGAAAGCGGCGGCTACGCTTATCTCGGGGGTCTCAGATCTCACCACCTTAGGCGATGAGCTGATTGCGGATACCGGTTATGGTCGCTTGAACGTCAACGGCAACGCGATCGTTGACGCGGGATCCAACGTTAAACTGCTGCGTACGGGTAGCACCTATCGTTTCGCTGAAGGTCAGCGTTACGTGGTGATAAGCGCTGCGGGGGCGGATACCGATTACAACGCAGAGAACCTAAACTACCAGGCTGTTGGCTACAACGGTGCGGTAACGGGTGCGGTCTATGCGGATGGTGCCAACAAAGCGCTGGTACTTACCGTTGGCGCTGAGCCCGTTGTGGTTCCACCGGTTGTGGTTCCACCGGTTGTGACTCCACCCGTTGTCATTCCACCCGTTGTCACTCCACCCGTTGTCATTCCACCCGTTGTCACTCCACCCGTTGTGACTCCACCCGTTGTCACTCCACCAATTGTGACTCCACCCGTTGTGGCTCCACCCGTTGTGACTCCACCAGTTGTCACTCCACCGGTTGTCACCCCACCCGTTGTGACGCCACCAGTTGTCACTCCGCCGAATGACCCTACGCCTGCCAAACCGGTTCTGGCAACCATCCCTAGCGCCACAGCGGCACTGGGCGGTCTGGCGAGTTATTCAGGAATCGCTTCCCCACAACTGCTTGAGCTTTATAACGCCTCATTAGCGATCGATAGCAAAAGTGAAGCCAACCGAGTCGGCGAACGTCTGTCCCCAGGGCAGAACATCAACACCAGTTCAGCGGCCACCGTCGCCACCTCTACCGCTCAGGCCGTCGTAGGTGCGCACATTGACGCCGTCCGCGCGCCTGGCACCTCAGGCACCAGTGGCGTTGCAACGGGTGACGATTACGCCAGCAACTGGATTGTCTGGGGGCAACCGTTCGGCGGCTATGCTCGTCAGGGCAGCACGGATGATGTCAGTGGTTACACCGCGAAATTTGGTGGTCTGATCCTCGGCGCGGACCGCGCGCTTGGCGACGACTGGCGTCTGGGTGCGGCAGTGAACTACAGCAACACCTCCGTCCACGGTAAAGACAACCTAAGCGGCAATACCTCGACCGCCGACAACTATGGCGTGATCGGTTACGCAGGCTACACCGGCGATCCGTGGTACCTGAACCTTTCCGCTGGCGTAAACCGTCAGAACTACAGCTCTGTTCGTCGTGCTGACTTCACCGGCTTCTCCGGCGCAGCAAAGGGTAAGTTCAACGGTCAGTCAATCACGTTGCAAACGGAATTCGGTTATCCGTTCACCCTGCCAGCAAACATCGTCCTGACGCCGCTGGCGAGCCTGACTTATGGTTATCAGCACGTTGATGGTTATAAAGAAACGGGCGGCAACGGCATGGCTCTGGATGTTGAAAGCATTCACTCCCAGTCCGTAGTGAGCGATATCGGTGCTCGCCTCGAGAAAACCTTCGCAACTGGCCTTGGCAACCTGACGCCATTCGCGCAGGTCTCGTGGATCCACCAGTATGACGATCGTCAGGTCAGCAGCAGGGCAAGCTACGCTGCCGATACCATTGGTGAAACCAGCTTTATCACCAAAGGGGCATCGCCTGTGGCAGACATGGCCGGCCTGGCTATCGGTAGCACATTGTATGATGCGAATGAACTGAGCTTTGACGCGCGCTACGACCTGCAAGCGGGCGAGCGCTATCAGGCGCACACCTTCAGCCTGCGCTTACGCAAAATGTTCTAATAGTTGTCAATGTGAAACGGGGCCATGCATGGCCCCGTTTTTTTTCGTACCGCGCAAAATATTGAGTTTTCCTCAACGCGAGTCGATAGTAGTCATTTTGCCGATAAGTAAAATGCTATGACCCAATTTGCCCTCTCCTCTGTGTTAAAAGGCGGCGCGTTACTTTTGCTGCTGATTCTAATTTATACCGGCCTGTTGACCCGCGATCGCATTACCTGGCTTATGGAAGTCACGCCAGTTGTCATTATTGTTCCGCTGCTGCTCGCCACCCATAAGCGTTATCCGCTCACGCCTCTGCTTTACACCCTGATTTTCCTTCACGCGATCGTACTGATGGTGGGGGGTATGTACACCTACGCCAAAGTGCCGATTGGATTTGACGTTCAGGAAATGTTCAATCTCAGCCGCAATCCGTACGACAAGCTGGGGCACTTTTTCCAGGGCCTCGTCCCTGCGCTGGCCGCTCGGGAAATACTACTGCGTGGCGGTTACGTTAACGGGCGCAAAATGACAGGTTTTCTGGTGTGCTGTATTGCCCTTGCCATTAGCGCGACTTACGAGTTGATCGAATGGTGGGCGGCACTGGCGATGGGGCAAGGCGCAGATGATTTTCTGGGCACGCAGGGCGATCCGTGGGATACCCAGTCGGACATGTTCTGCGCTCTGCTCGGTGCGCTGACAACGGTGCTGATCCTTGGGCGCTACCATCAACGCCAACTCGCCCGCCTGCTATAACTGACCTGGAATCGCCACCTCCCACACACAATTCATAACGCACTCATTCAGCGTGTGAACTATAAATGTGGGAGGTTGATTCTGGAAATACACTCATGATGCGACTGACCCTGATTCTGCTTGGCGTGGATTTTTTGCGTTCGCATTGGCGCGGGCTTCGTCGTTTCGGCTGGCTAACACTCATCGCTGGCGTCGTCATTTTTATCGACGCGATGGATGGCGTACTGTTTTTCCCCATCGAGCCCTTTGCCTGTTTGCTGCTCTTTGAAGGCTTCGCCACGCTGATGGTGGCGCACAGCGGCATGGGCGGACAACGCCTGTTACGCTACGTGAAAGGCGCGACATTTTCGCTGGCTGCCATCCTGATTCTTGTCGGTAACCATGACGGAAACTTCATTCTGGCGATGATTTTTGGCACGCTGTTCTTGCTCGATGGCACGCTGCAAATTGCTTCAGCAATCGTGGTGCGCTACCGGCGTTGGCGACCCGCAATGTGGGGTGGGATTGTGGAGATTGCGTTAGCCATCTTCTTTTTCCAGCCCTGGCCCTCCCACTATTCCGGAACCGTACCTTATTGTCTGGGGTTAGGCCTGGCCTTTGCAGGCTGGAATATGTTTATCCTCGCCAACCGTGTCAGGCTGGCCGCTGCCAATCCAGGCCTGAAGGGTGAGGAGTATATGGAAGAAGCTGACACCCATCCGCCCGCCGTGGTCGAATGGGATGGGCCGCCCGAAGATGATGAAAAAGCGCTCACCATCCACGTCTGGACACCCGTTGGTTCAGCGCCGGGAGAAGCCATTCCCCGGCCAGTCATCAGCCGTTATATTGCAGCCGTCGATGTTAACGGCGTGATTTCGACGGGGCACGCCGCACTGGAATCGCCTGGCGGGATCTACATCAGCTTATACCCCGCCGTTCTGATCGATCGTTCCCCTGATGCCTTCGCCCGCCTTTTACGTGCCACGCCCGAGAATAACGTGCCGGGTGAGTTTCAACCCGATTACGCCACCGAGTCGGTAAAATGGTGTCCCTCAACGCGAAAAGTGCGCATCCGAAACTACAGCGAAGCGCGTCTACAGGCTTTCTGGGAAAATTACCGTAAAAACGAATCCTATAACCTGACGCACCGTAACTGTTCCAGCAGCGTGGCACGCGCGTTGGAAGCCGCGCTTGAAGGCTCGGTCGGAAGATTATGGCAATCGCGCGGTTTCTGGCTGGCAATGGGAAAACTGATGTCCACGCCCGAACTCTGGGTGGCGCTACAGCTGCGCAAACGTGCAGAAACGATGGCCTGGACGCCAGGTCTGGTACTGGATTACGCCCGCGCCCTAAGCATGCTTGCCGACCCGCGTCCAACCGGCTGGTTCAACACGCTTGGACGGGCGATGAAAAAAATGTTCCATCGCCGCGTCGCCTGGGAAAAAGGGAAAAGCGGCGAAGGATTAACGGAAGATTAACAATGCGAAAATTCGGCAGCGTTAAAATTAATGATTCAGATTTTCATTTACCCAGAGCATGGCCTGGACTCTATTTTTAACCGCGATTTTTTTAAAGATATTATAAAGATGCGCCTTTACCGTTAGCTTACTAATAAACAAAGTGTCAGCAATCTGATCGTTAGTCGCTCCATCACGCAACGCCAGTAATACCACCTTTTCACGCTCGGTTAATAACGTATAAGCATACGGCCATGTTTTCCTGTCCTGGAAGCGTTTATTTAAATTATCGGATAAGCAGGATTCATCTTGCAGCACTTTATTGATGCCATGAATAAGGCTGTGATGATCGTCCGCCATGCAAAAAAGCCCGCGAACGGAAGGCCAGTCAAAGATATGATCTGATTGCTCGTCCTTAACATGATCAATGAGCAACAGCTTGAAGGAGGTAGGGATTTTTTTCAGGTAGCACTGCCATCTTAAATCAAACTTTTCGTTGGTTGCCGTCCTGTCATACAAGATCAGCGCATTATCAGGCGGTACAACGAAGGGGTGCGTAATATTATGTAATACTGCTGTGACCGGTAATGAAGATGATAATAACTTAACCAATGCCTTCGCCTGCAACGATGGCTTGGTCACGACGAATAACGTCGAGTTTTGCTGTGAATATTTCATTGACTCACCCAAGGATAGAGATAATGAAAAAGTTATTCTCAATATTTGAGATTTTATTTTTAAAATAGTTTATGTCTGTCAACCTACTTAAAATAGTAGGTGCTCGAATATAAAATTAGTCGGAACGTTTCAGGCTGTCAATTTAGACACCACCCAAAATGGCATTTTTTTACTGTTTTATGACAGGGCCAAACCAACGCGGGGTATAAAAAAACCCGCCGTGGCGGCGGGTTCTTCGTCTTACTCGTTAATGCGTGGATGCTGATCCACCAGCCGAGAACGTTTCTTCTGCAGCTCCTCAATCTCCACGTCAATGTTATCAATCTTCTGCTCAACATTGTCGTAGTGCTCGCGCAGGATCTCTTTCGCTTCCTGGATATCCGATGCCGCAGGCGTCGCGCCTTTAAGCGGACGATTGGCGGTCTCTTTCATGGTCAGGCCAGTAAGCAGACCAATTACCGCCACCACCATCAGATAATAGGCTGGCATCATCAGGTTCTGCGTACTTTCGACCAGAGATGCGGCAATGGTTGGCGTCAAACCGGCAACCAGTACGGAGATATTAAACGCCGCCGCCAACGCACTGTAACGAATATGCGTTGGGAACATCGCTGGCAGCGTAGACGCCATCACCCCGATGAAGCAGTTCAGGATCACCGCCAGCATCAGCAGACCCGCAAATATCAGCCCCAGCACATTGCTGTTAATCAGAATAAAGGCCGGGATGGCCAGAGCAAACAGCGCCACGCTGCCCAGTATAATGAACGGGCGACGACCAAAGCGGTCGCTCAGCAGGCCCATAATCGGCTGCACAAACAGCATACCCACCATGATGGCGATAATAATCAGCACACCGTGATCTTCGGAGTAGTGCAGGTTATGCGACAGGTAGCTCGGCATGTACGTCAGCAACATGTAGTAGGTGACGTTGGTCGAAATCACCAGACCAATACAGGTCAACAGGCTACGCCAGTGCTTGGTCGCAATCTCGATGAAGGAGACTTTCGGGCCTTCCTGCAAGCCTTCACGATCGCCCTGCTCCAGTTTCTCAACGTGCTGCTGGAACGCCGGGGTCTCTTCTAATGCATGACGCAGATACAGGCCAATCACGCCTAACGGCAAGGCCATAAAGAACGGTATACGCCAGCCCCATTCGAGGAAGTTCTCTTCACCGATGACGGTAGAAATCAGTACCACTACGCCCGCACCCAGCACGAACCCGGCAATGGAACCAAAGTCCAGCCAGCTGCCCATAAAGCCGCGTTTACGGTCCGGGGAATATTCCGCGACGAAGATCGACGCACCGGTATATTCACCGCCAACAGAAAAGCCCTGCGCCATCTTACACAGCAGCAGCAAAATCGGTGCCCATATGCCGATAGTGGCGTAGGACGGGATCAGACCTATACAGAAGGTACTGATCGACATAATCACAATCGTGATAGCCAGTATCTTTTGGCGACCATATTTATCGCCGAGCCTGCCGAAGAACAGACCGCCAAGGGGACGAATCAGGAAGGGAACGGAGAAAGTACCGAGCGCTGCAATCATCTGCAAGCTGGGGTCGGCACCTGGGAAGAATACTTTACCTAACGCATAGGCGACAAAGCCGTATACACCAAAATCGAACCACTCCATTGCATTACCCAACGATGCGGCGGTAATGGCTTTACGCAGTTTGCCATCATCAATGATGGTCACATCACGTAGCGTAATGGGTTTTACCTTTTTCCTTTTAAGCATACCTTTCCTCGTAGACTTAGCCCTGTCCCTACCACAGATCTTCTTGCGGTCTGTGAACCAGTCATTCGCCTCATGCGAATCACCTTATTCAAGCGTAGCAGGTTTACTTACATTGACGTTTTGCGTCGATACAACCGAACCTGTTGACGCCTGATGGGCAGTTAATGACTTTCTTACCCTACCAGCGTTTAAATTCGTGATCAACTTCACATATATTTTAGGGTTATGTCAGGTGCGGTCAGAAAACGTAAAAAGGGGTTAAATGCTTTGTCCTTATCTCACCGTCAGTAAAGTTCTTCTGCGGGTTAATACTTTCTCAAAAAATAGAAAAACACATCATATTCATTCACATTCAATTCACAGCAATTTTAATTACCAATAATGTAGACACGCGTTTACAAAAATATGTGATCGAGATAACTAAAACACTGTTTTATTTTCATTGAATCATAATTCCAATGATCGCATGATACGTCCGAACACGCCGCTCCGGGTGCATTTTCCCGATCGTTTAAAAGGTAAAACTGTTAACGATTCAGGTAATAACACTCGGAACGCCAGACGGTTAAGATTCACAATACGTTGAATTAACTCAGCATTTTTACCTGACTTGTCCGCCAGCACCGCGAGATAAGATGTGAGGATTTATCATGAAAATTAAAGCCACAATCGAACGCATCCCTGGCGGGATGATGCTGGTTCCACTGGTACTTGGCGCAATATTAAATACGCTGGCACCCAATACAGGGGCTTATTTCGGCGGATTTACCAAAGGTATGATAAGCGGTACGGTACCGATTCTGGCGGTCTGGTTCTTCTGTATTGGCGCATCCATTAATTTGCGTGCAACCGGCACCGTTTTACGCAAATCCGGCACGCTGGTTCTCACCAAAATTGCCGTCGCGTGGGTTGTCGCTATGGTCTGCGCCATGTTTATTCCTGAGAATGGTATTCAGACTGGCTTCTTCGCAGGGCTCTCGGTGCTGGCGATCGTATCCGCGATGGACATGACCAACGGCGGCCTCTATGCCAGCCTGATGAATCAATACGGCACCAAAGAAGAGTCCGGCGCATTCGTGCTGATGTCCCTGGAGTCTGGCCCGCTGGTCACCATGCTCATCCTGGGTTCTGCTGGCCTGGCATCGTTCGAACCGCACCATTTTGTCGGTGCCGTCCTGCCGTTCCTGATCGGTTTTGCCCTGGGCAACCTCGATACCGACCTGCGTGATTTCTTCAGCAAAGCGACGCCAGTTCTGATTCCGTTCTTCGGCTTTGCGCTGGGTAACACCATCAATCTGAACGTGATTATGGATACTGGCCTGCTGGGTATCGTGCTGGGTGTGGCAGTAATCATCATCACCGGTATTCCGCTGATTATCGCTGACCGCATGATTGGAGGAGGGAATGGTACTGCCGGTGTTGCGGCCTCTTCCGCCGCCGGAGCGGCGGTGGCAAACCCCATGATCATTGCGCAGATTAACCCGTCATTCGAGCCTGTTGCAGCATCCGCGACAGCACTGGTGGCCGCGTCAGTCATTGTGACGGCGATTCTGGTTCCGATAATCACGGCACTCTACGCAAAACGTTATGGCAATATCCCGAAAGCCGCGTCAGAGCCACAAGCCGTAGAGTCGCTGCACCACTAAGTACCTCTTCTTCACAACCCTCTCATCAGAGAGGGTTTTGCTTTTACGACTCGTTAAACATCTCACCGACCATGGCATCTGCCAGACGTTTCGCCGAACACAACCTCGGCATACCCAGCGCCACCGTTTGCCAGCTCTGCGTCACCGACCAGCTCACCGGATGACGTTCTGGATGACACCAGTCTCCCAGCCAGCCCAGCATATCTTTGTGATCCATTAATCGGGTCGTGACGGGGGTCGTCAGCCATTGATGATAGAAATGACGCGTTGTCGGAGAGGCATTAATTCCCTGAGCAAGATAATTCGCCGCAAGGCTACGCAGGTTATCTTTCAGCATGGCGGCAACGTCTTCATTTGCCAGACGACACGCATCACCAAACGCTCCCCAGCGCAGCTCTTCCAGGGCGATATAGCACCGTCCTGCCAGCGACCAGCCGTCGTACTGCCCTGCGTGCCAGCGGGTAAAAATTTGCTCGCTGTGTTCGCCAGCCTGCACCGTTAACCCACGCTGCGACAAGGCTTTTTCTTTATACGCCGCGCGCTGGCAAAAATGAGCAGAAAGATCGTCGTATTGCTGCATCAGCCCCGGCGTGTGTTGCCCTGGACGATTGACCTGCTGGCGCAGTGAGGTGAGTTTATCGGTCATGCGGGTTAGGGCAAGGTGGCCCGGATCGAACATTCCGGCCAGTTTCTCCGCCAGCCCTAGCTTGAGGGCAGCATTTTCGCTGAACATTCCCGTTATCGCCCAGGGCCGAAGCCTGGTCTGAGTCATGATTTCCTGGGTTAAACGCTCACGAAATTGCTGCTGTTGAGGCACTAAAGGGGTGTGACGCGTCGCGTCCACCCCATGCACCAAATCGACCATAAATTTGGGATGAATACACTCTAGCGTCCGCCCGGGACCGTCCAGTAGTTGTGTTGTCATGTTTGCTCTGTCGCGAAAAGGGTTTGAACATCATCGCGTAACAGTCGGGTATCTTCCTGAATCCACGTCGCAGTGGTAATACTTTGCTGCAACAGCTGACTAAGCGCTCGTGTGGAATGCTCATTTTGCTGTCGCACTGCGAGGCTATCACGCAAGCTTTCCTGTAACCCGGTCAGGCATAATGAGAATTCTGCAAAGAACGTCGCCATACCTGCCGTAACAGAGACATCGACCTGCGCCGCCAAAGCTTTACAGATTTGTTCACAAAAATGATCAATATGTTGCTTAAACCGTTCGTGAAGCTGTCCGACATCAATCACGTAGCGGGTTCGCGTCACCACACAATCTTCCCAGCCCCAGCCCGGATTGTTCAGCCAGCGTGACACCGTTTCGCGCACGCTGCTGGCCCCTGACATCTCACCTGCCGGGCGATTTTCCATCGCAATCGCATCGTTAAATAACACGCGAGTATTAAAGTTCAGCTGGCTTGCCTGGAATGCCGGGAAGCTAATTCGAGCGCGAAAACCAGCATGGCTTAACTCTTCTTTTATCCGTTTTTCAATCGGGCGCATGGCTTCGTTGAGCGAACGCGCAAGGGTTGACTCAAGCTGGTCGAAACGCAGCGCCAGCTCACGGCTGATTTTACCCTGCGCATCCAGCACGATCAGCTCGCAAGAGGAGCGAATTTTACTGAGCACAATTTGCGCCTGCCCTTCATCTTCCAGCACCAGTTGTCCCATTTCAATCTGCGAATCCTTGCGCAAATTCATCTGGCTGATGCCGGCTAAATCCAGAATATTATCACTGCTAAAGACATGGCTTATTGCCTGTTTGATGGAATTTTTCTGCTGATGAATAAAGGCATTCGACGCATCGAGCGCCTGCTCGACTTCATGCCCGACCTCATCATTCACCACTTCCTGACGCATCTGTAACAGCGCCATATCCTCTTCCAGACGCGCGATATTCACCTGCAGTTCTTCAAAGGCGACGGTCAGCCCCTGATAGCGGAAATCGAGATATTCACGCGCGTTTTGCGCGTAGTTGAGCAACTTATGCGACGCCGAACGCAGAGCATAAAGCGACGCGTTAGCGTAAGCCGCGTAGATAAGCTTGCGAATCGGTTGCTCAAACAGCGAATCTTCCCACAGCAGATCGGCCGCATGACGAATATGTTCCACATCTTCTAAATCAGCCGTGCGCCACCGACGCCCGAGTGCGGCTTCTGCAAAATCCTGAACCCAGCGTTGCTCCTGATGGTCAGGGAGTTTTCCGTTTACCGTTAATTCATTGCGCGCGCGGTTCGCCAGGTAGGCCCACATTGATGAGACCGGGTAAATTTGCCCAGGCGAAATATTACCCTTCATCAGTGTGCCGGAAATCATCGCCTTAACTTGTTCTTCATCGTCGCTATTACGGTCTTTTTGATCGAACTTATTAACCAACGCGTATAGCGGCACCGATTTACCCACGGCGGAAATCGCCTGGCGGACCTCTTCATCCGAGATCGATTTAAGCTGGGTATAATCCATCACCGCCAGCACCGCCGATGAGCGAGCCAGTTGTTCATTCAGCATCTTTTGCAGATGCGGCTGCCCGGCTTCATTCGGTCCCGGCGTATCCAGCAGCGTCAGCTGTCCTAAATGAGAATCCAGCCCCGCAAGATGAACAAACTCCACCTCAATCACCGGAATATGTTCAACTGCGGCATATTCAGAGAACGGGAAATCAACGCCCAGCGCCTGAGAAAGTCGTACCAGGTCGTTGAGGTTTTTCAGGCACTGAAAAATTGGCTGAGCGCCAAGATAATGTTTTTCAAACGCTTCGCCTTGTTCAATTCGCCCTAACAGCGCGTTCATGTCTTTATCGATCTCAAGACGTTGGGTCAGTTTACCGCGATCGTGATTACACAGTTTCTCCTGCAACAGCTTTATCAGCGTGTCGATAGGCGCAACGTGGGCGAAATGCAGCACCGGTTCTTTCTGGCCCGGTGTATGGCGGATCATGGTGGGCAGCGCGGTCATCGGTCGATTACGATTTGGCAGAACCTCCGTTCCGACAATCGCGTTAATCGTGGTCGATTTACCCGCTTTCATGGTCCCGACAATAGCCAGTACCATTTCAAGACGGGCTATCTTGCGTAATTCGTTATTCAGCATTGAAAGCTGAGCGTCAACACCACGCGAGCTAAAATGCAAAGGAAGCACATTGTTGCTTTCCCCTGTTATGGCTGCTGTAGTGCTATCCAACATTGCGATAGGTATTGATTTCAATGCATCAAGGTTTTGCAAAGCAAGTTGCAGTAACCTTTCGGCTTCCTGGCTCAATTCAAATATTGTCTGTGTATGCATGATAAAAGTCTTTCCTTAACGCAAATTTATTACTTTTATTAAGCCAGATAGTTTTAATAATGAAATTTCGGCTTTTATGATTAAGCGTGGAAAATATGTTCAACGAATATAAATGCCTGATGGCAATACAGAATATATTCTTTTCGCAGCGTAAAGCGGCCGTACACTCTTTTCAGCAAGAAAAGCCGAAAGATAAAGAGCGTAGACCATTTTTTATGAAGCTAAAGAAAGTATCTAAATAATTTACCCACCTAAAAAGAGAGGTAATTCCCGTTTGCCAAAGTAGGGTCGGCAATGCTGGGTGCCATTGATAAATAACATTTGCTCGCTTCACCTTATCCGAAATGTCTGAACCTGGCAATTTACGCAATACAATATGCGATATATTTCGATTCATTGTTTATCTCCTACGCGTGCTGTAAGCATCGCTTAAGTGACTGACAAGAATTGTCACCACAATCACTTTTTTTATGTATTCTGAAAAAAAACAATGCCACCGACAAAAGTGGGGATTTACGCTATACTTGACGCCTTTTTCGGCAATCTGCCGTCTTTTGGCTGGCGCTTTCCAGCTCCGTTAGCCCTTTTTTGAGGATATAGACATGTCACTCCCACACTGCCCTAAATGCAATTCTGAATACACCTACGAAGATAACGAGATGTTCATCTGCCCGGAATGCGCCCATGAATGGAACGATGCCGAGCCTTCTCAAGACAGCGATACGTTGATCGTAAAAGATGCCAACGGTAATTTGCTGGTCGATGGCGATAGCGTCACCGTTGTTAAAGACCTGAAAGTTAAAGGCAGTTCTTCAATGCTGAAAATCGGCACGAAAGTGAAGAATATTCGCCTGGTTGAAGGCGATCATAATATTGACTGCAAAATTGACGGCTTCGGTCCAATGAAACTCAAATCTGAGTTCGTGAAAAAGAACTGATTCGCCGGCCCGGCGGCGAAAGCTTGCCGGGCCGCACCCCGCGCTTCCTGTCATCACACTCACCTCAACTCTTCAAACTCCCGCAACCAATACTTAACCAAAATGTCACATTAATCCGCCAGCATGAGGCCACATTTATCGTGAGGCCAGCACATGCAAACTGTCATCCGCGTCGAGAAACTGAGCAAGTCCTTTCATCACAATAAGGCCCTGCATGCCGTTGATCTGACCGTCGAAAAAGGTGAAATGGTGGCGCTGCTTGGGCCTTCTGGTTCAGGGAAATCCACGCTGCTGCGCCATTTGAGCGGCCTCATCACCGGTGATAAAACGCCGGAGAGCCACGTTGAGCTGCTGGGGAAAACCGTGCAGCGTGCGGGCCGCCTGGCGGGCGATATTCGGCAAAGCCGCGCGCAGACAGGCTGCATCTTCCAGCAGTTCAACCTCGTGAACCGCCTGTCAGTGCTGGAAAACGTGTTGATTGGCGCGCTTGGTAGCACTCCTTTCTGGCGCACTTTTTTGCGCTGGTTCTCACCGTCTCAAAAACAACAAGCGCTCCAGGCGCTGACCCGCGTGGGTATGGCGCATTTCGCCCACCAGCGCGTCTCTACCCTGTCCGGCGGACAACAGCAGCGCGTCGCCATTGCCCGCGCGCTGATGCAAAAGGCGAAAGTGATTCTGGCCGATGAGCCGATTGCTTCGCTGGACCCGGAATCTGCCCGCATCGTGATGGAAACCCTGCGCGATATTAACCAGAACGACGGCATCACCGTGGTCGTCACACTGCACCAGGTCGATTACGCCCTGCGCTACTGCGAACGCATCGTCGCGCTGCGCCAGGGTCACGTGTTTTACGACGGCACAAGCCAGGCATTTGACAACGAACGCTTTGACCATCTCTATCGCAGCATTAATCGCGTCGATGAGAACGCGCAGGCTGCTTAATTAAACCCGATCCGAGGAAAGTACATGAGCTACAAAGCCGTTGCCGCGCTGGCCTTCACCAGCATGTTCAGCATCAGCACTCTGTTAAGCCCGGCGTACGCGGAAGAACAGGAAAAAGCGCTGAACTTTGGCATTATTTCGACCGAATCACAGCAAAACCTGAAACCCCAGTGGGAACCGTTCCTGAAAGATATGGAAACCAGGCTGGGTATCAAAGTGAACGCCTTCTTCGCTCCGGACTACGCGGGCATCATCCAGGGAATGCGCTTTAACAAAGTCGATATTGCCTGGTACGGCAACCTTTCAGCCATGGAAGCGGTAGACCGCGCCAACGGCCAGGTGTTTGCTCAGACGGTCGCGGCAGATGGTTCTCCGGGTTACTGGAGCGTGCTGATCGTTAATAAAGACAGCACAATCAATAACCTCAACGACATGCTCGCCAAACGCAAAGAGCTGACCTTCGGCAACGGTGACCCTAACTCGACCTCTGGCTTCCTGGTCCCCGGTTACTACGTTTTCGCCAAAAACAACGCCTCTGCCAGTGAATTCAAGCGCACCGTTAACGCGGGGCACGAAACCAACGCCCTGGCCGTGGCGAATAAGCAGGTCGACGTCGCCACCAATAACACTGAAAACCTCGACAAGCTGAAGACTTCTGCACCGGACAAACTGAAAGAGCTGAAGGTGATCTGGAAGTCTCCGTTAATCCCAGGCGATCCCATCGTGTGGCGTAAAAATCTCTCCGAAAGCACCAAGGACAAGGTGTACGACTTCTTTATGAACTACGGCAAAACGCCAGAAGAGAAAACCGTACTGGAACGTCTGGGCTGGGCACCGTTCCGCGCCTCAAGCGATCTGCAACTGGTGCCCATTCGCCAGTTGGCGCTGTTCAAACAAATGCAGGGCGTGAAGGACAACAAAGGTCTGAACACCGAAGAGAAGACCAGCAAAGTGTCTGAAATTCAGGCGCAGCTGGAAGATCTCGACCGTCTGACCGCCGCGCTGAGCGCCATGACTAACGTGAATAAAGTGGTGCAGTAAAACCTTGCCCCTCACCGTGCCCTCTAAAAACCGCACCGAGCTGTCCCCTCTCCCCTATGGGGAGAGGGAAGGGTGAGGGGAACATAAACCAACGGAGTTACCATGCAAACCATCACCGTCCCAACCCCGAAGCGAAGCTGGTTCTCGCTGCTCAGCTGGGCGATTCTGCTGGCGATACTCGTTATCTCCTGGAAAGGTGCGGAAATGGACCCGCTGATGCTGGTCAAAGATTCCGGCAACATGGCGACCTTCGCCGCTGACTTCTTCCCCCCTGATTTTAGCCAGTGGCGTGATTACCTCAGCGAAATGGCCGTCACCATGCAAATCGCCGTCTGGGGCACCGCGCTGGCGGTCGTTCTCTCCATTCCGTTTGGCCTGATGAGTGCAGAGAACATCGTTCCCTGGTGGGTTTACCAGCCGGTACGCCGCCTGATGGACGCCTGTCGCGCCATCAATGAAATGGTCTTCGCAATGCTGTTCGTCGTCGCCGTCGGTCTGGGTCCATTCGCGGGCGTCATGGCGCTGTTCATCCACACCACTGGCGTGCTCTCCAAGCTACTTTCAGAAGCGGTCGAAGCTATCGAACCCGGCCCGGTGGAAGGCATTCGCGCCACGGGTGCCAATAAAATCGAAGAAATTCTCTACGGCGTGCTCCCCCAGGTGATGCCATTGCTTATCTCCTACTCCCTGTACCGTTTTGAGTCCAACGTCCGCTCTGCAACGGTGGTCGGCATGGTGGGTGCGGGCGGGATTGGCGTCACCCTGTGGGAAGCGATTCGTGGTTTTCAGTTCCAGCAAACCTGCGCGTTGATGGTGCTCATCATCATTACCGTCAGCCTGTTGGACTTCCTTTCTCAGCGTTTGCGTAAGCACTTCATCTAAGAAGCGAGGCATTGATTGATATGCACTTATCCAGACATCCGACCAGTTACCCTACCCGCTGGCAAGAGATCGCAGCAAAGCTTGAAGTCGAGCTTCGCGCCCACTATCGCTGCGGCGACTATCTGCCCGCCGAGCAACAGCTTGCCGACCGCTACGAGGTCAATCGTCATACCCTGCGTCGCGCCGTCGATCAGCTGGTGGAGCGCGGCTGGGTACAGCGCCGACAGGGCGTCGGCGTCCTGGTGCTGATGCGCCCGTTCGACTATCCGCTGAATGCTCAGGCGCGCTTTAGCCAGAACCTGCTCGACCAGGGCAGCCATCCGACCAGCGAAAAACTGCTGTCCGTACTGCGCCCGGCCTCCAGTCACATCGCCGATGCGCTCGGCATTCGTGAGGGCGAGAACGTGGTGCATCTGCGCACGCTGCGCCGGGTGAACGGCGTGGCGGTTTGCCAGATAGACCACTATTTCTCTGACCTGAATCTGTGGCCAGTGTTGCAACGATTTTCCAGCGGTTCGCTGCATGACTTTCTCTCAGACGCCACCGGAATCAACCTGAAACGCACCCAGACCCGCATCAGCGCCCGCCGCGCCCAGGCTAAAGAGAGCAAGGTGCTGGAGATCCCGAACATGGCGCCACTGCTGTGCGTGCGCACCCTTAATCATCGTGATGGCGAGGTCAACGCTACGGAATACTCCGTCAGCCTGACCCGCGCCGACATGATCGAATTCACCATGGAGCACTGAATGCACTTCGATACCTCCACTCGTCAGCGCTGGATGTCAGTGCTCGCTCACAGCCAGCCTGAGGCCCTGCATGAACGCATGCGCCTGTTGAATCTCGCGCCGGTTTACGAACCGATTCGTGCGGCAGAATCCGGTCTGGTGCAAATCCAGGCGCGGATGGGCGGCACAGGTGAACGCTTCTTCGCAGGCGACGCCACCCTGACCCGCGCGGTCATCCGCCTGGCCAGCGGTACGCTCGGATACAGCTATCAGCTAGGTCGCGATAAACAACACGCCGAACGCTGTGCGGTCATTGACGCCTTGCTACAGGAACAACCTCATTTCCAGACATTGATGGAAACCCTAATTACTCCGCTGGAAGCCGACCGCGCCGCACGCCTTGCTGCGCGTCAGGCCGAAGTGAATACCAGCCGGGTCGACTTCTTTACGCTCGTTCGCGGAGACAACGCATGACGCTTAAACCTGCTTTTACCCTGCCCGTCCAGGATGCCCAACATAGCTTTCGTCGTCTGCTCAAAGCCATGAGCGAGCCGGGCGCAATCGTCTCCCTGCATCAGCTCACGCACGGCTGGCAGCCGCTGAACCTCGCCACCACCAGCGTGCTCCTGGCGCTGGCCGATAACGACACGCCGGTGTGGCTATCCGCTGCGCTGGCGAACGATATCGCCAGCCAGAACCTGCGTTTTCACACCAATGCCCCGATGGTCGAACATCCCCAGCAGGCGGTATTCGCGGTGGCAAACGAGCACATTAGCCACGAGCAGCTTAACGCCCTGAGCGAAGGCAGCGCCGTGGCACCCGAGTCCAGCGCCACGCTGATTTTGCAGGTCGCAAGCCTGAGCGGTGGCCGTATGCTGCGCCTGACCGGAGCGGGTATCGCCGACGAGCGCATGGTTGCCCCACAGCTGCCGGAATGCATCATCCACGAGCTAACCGAGCGCCCGCATCCGTTCCCGCTGGGTATTGATCTGCTCCTGACCTGCGGCGAACGCCTGCTGGCCATTCCACGGACCACGCATGTCGAGGTGTGCTGATGTACGTTGCCGTTAAAGGGGGCGAAAAGGCGATAGCCGCCGCCCATGCGCTACAAGAGCAGAGACGTCGTGGCGACAGCCTGCTTCCCGAGCTGAGCGTCGCGCAAATCGAACAGCAGCTGAATCTCGCCGTCGACCGGGTGATGACCGAAGGCGGCATCGCCGACCGCGAGCTGGCGGCGCTGGCGCTCAAGCAGGCCAGCGGCGATAACGTCGAAGCCATCTTCCTGCTTCGCGCCTACCGCACCACCCTTGCGAAGCTGGCAGTGAGCGAGCCGATAAATACCGCAGAGATGCGCCTTGAACGCCGAATCTCCGCCGTTTACAAAGACATTCCCGGCGGTCAACTGCTTGGCCCAACCTACGACTACACCCATCGCCTGCTCGATTTCACTCTGCTGGCGAACGGCGAATCTCCGGCCCTGAAAACCACGGATACCGCACAGGAAGCCGCTCCGCACGTCTTTAGCCTGCTGGCGAATCAGGGGCTGGCAAAAGTCGAAGCGGACACTGGCCGCACACCCGATGACGTGACCCGCACGCCGCCGGTCTACCCGTGCTCACGTTCGTCACGCCTGCAACAGCTCATGCGCGGCGACGAGGGTTATCTGCTGGCGATGGCCTACTCCACCCAGCGCGGCTATGGGCGTAATCACCCCTTTGCGGCGGAAATTCGCAGCGGCCACGTCGAGATTGAAATTGTGCCCGAAGAGCTGGGTTTTGCGGTGAACGTCGGCGAAATGCTGCTCACCGAGTGCGAAATGGTTAACGGCTTTGTGGCTCCAGAAAACGAAGCCCCGCACTTTACGCGCGGTTACGGCCTGGTGTTCGGCATGGGCGAGCGTAAAGCGATGGCGATGGCGCTGGTTGACCGCGCGCTCCAGGCAGCGGATTACGATGAAAATATCGCAGGCCCGGCGCAGGACGAAGAATTTGTGCTGGCGCATGCGGATAACGTCGAGGCAGCAGGCTTTGTTTCGCATCTCAAGCTGCCTCATTACGTCGATTTCCAGGCCGAACTGGAACTGCTGAAACGTCTGCAACGGGAGCGCAAAAATGGCTAACCTCAGCGGCTACAATTTTGCTTATCTGGACGAGCAAACCAAGCGCATGATCCGCCGCGCCATCTTAAAAGCGGTAGCCATCCCCGGCTATCAGGTGCCGTTTGGTGGCCGCGAAATGCCGATGCCCTACGGCTGGGGTACCGGCGGGATCCAGATCACTGCCAGCGTAATTGGCGAGGCGGACGTGCTGAAGGTCATCGACCAGGGCGCGGACGATACCACCAACGCCGTGTCGATTCGTAGCTTCTTCAAACGGGTGACGGGCGTGAACACTACCGAAAAAACCGAAGACGCCACGCTTATCCAGTCCCGTCACCGCATCCCGGAAACGCCGCTGGCCGAAGATCAGATTTTGATTTTCCAGGTACCCATCCCCGAGCCACTGCGCTTTATTGAGCCGCGCGAAACCGAAACCCGCACCATGCACGCGCTGGAAGAGTACGGCGTGATGCAGGTGAAGTTGTACGAAGATATCGCCCGCTTCGGCCATATCGCCACTACCTACGCCTACCCGGTGAAGGTGAACGGGCGCTACGTGATGGACCCGTCGCCAATCCCTAAATTCGATAACCCGAAGATGGACATGATGCCCGCGCTCCAGCTTTTCGGTGCCGGACGCGAAAAACGCATCTACGCCGTGCCGCCGTACACCTGCGTCGAGAGTCTCGATTTTGACGATCACCCGTTTACGGTGCAGGAGTGGGACGAGCCGTGCGCCATCTGCGGCTCAAAACACAGCTATCTCGATGAGGTGGTGTTGGATGACACAGGCAAACGCATGTTTGTCTGCTCCGACACCGATTTCTGCCGCCAACAGAGCGAGGCGAACGGCCAATGAATCCGCTGCTTTCGGTGAACAATCTCACCCATTTATACGCGCCAGATAAAGGCTTTAGCGACGTGTCGTTCGACCTGTGGCCGGGAGAAGTCCTGGGAATTGTCGGCGAATCTGGCTCCGGCAAAACCACCCTATTGAAGTCGATCTCCGCACGTCTGACGCCGCAGCACGGCGAAATTCGCTATCAGGACCAGTCGCTGTACGCCATGAGCGAAGCCGAGCGCCGCCGCCTGCTGCGCACCGAATGGAGCGTGGTGCATCAGCATCCGATGGACGGCCTGCGCCGACAGGTATCGGCAGGCGGCAACATTGGCGAACGGCTGATGGCCACTGGCGCGCGGCATTACGGCAATATCCGCGCCACCGCACAGCAATGGCTTGAAGAGGTAGAAATCCCCGCGTCACGCATCGACGATCTGCCGACCACCTTTTCCGGGGGCATGCAGCAGCGTCTGCAAATTGCCCGCAATCTGGTCACCCATCCGAAGCTGCTGTTTATGGACGAACCCACGGGCGGGCTGGACGTGTCGGTACAGGCGCGTCTGCTCGACCTGCTTCGCGGCCTGGTGGTGGAACTGGATCTGGCGGTGGTGATTGTGACCCACGATTTGGGCGTCGCGCGCCTGCTGGCCGACCGTCTGCTGGTGATGAAGAACGGTCAGGTGGTGGAAAGTGGCTTAACCGACCGCGTGCTCGACGATCCGCACCATCCGTACACCCAGCTGCTGGTGTCGTCCGTTTTGCAGAACTGAGGCCAACATGATTCATGTAGAAAACGTCAGTAAAACCTTTGTGCTCCACCAGCAAAACGGCGTGCGCCTGCCGGTGCTGCAAAACGCCTCGCTCGACGTTAAGCAGGGTGAATGCGTTGTGTTGCATGGTCATTCCGGCAGCGGGAAATCGACGCTATTACGCTCGTTGTACGCCAACTACTTACCGGACGAAGGCCATATTCATATTCGTCACGGCGACGAGTGGGTCGATCTGGTGCAAGCCCCGGCGCGCAAGGTGCTGGAAGTGCGCCGTTCGACGATCGGCTGGGTGAGCCAGTTTCTGCGGGTGATCCCGCGGATCTCCGCTCTGGACGTAGTAATGCAGCCGCTGCTGGATCTGGGCGTCCCACGCGACACTTGCGCCGTCAAAGCCGCAGACCTCCTGACACGACTCAACGTGCCGGAACGCCTGTGGCATCTGGCTCCATCGACCTTTTCCGGCGGCGAGCAGCAACGGGTGAATATCGCCCGCGGTTTTATCGTCGATTATCCGATTTTACTGCTCGACGAACCCACCGCCTCGCTGGACAGCAAAAACAGCGCGGCCGTCGTTGAGCTGATCGAACAGGCCAAAGCGCGCGGAGCGGCGATCGTCGGGATCTTCCACGACGCCACCGTCCGCGATCGTGTGGCGGATCGTCTTCATGCGATGGGAGTCGCGCCATGATTATTAATAACGTCAAGCTGGTGCTGGAAAATGAAGTCGTTGGCGGTTCCATTGAGATTCAGGACGGCGTGATACGCGCCTATGCTGAAACCCAAAGCCGAACGCCGGAAGCGATGGACGGTGAAGGTGGCTGGTTGCTGCCGGGCCTGATCGAGCTGCACACTGATAACCTGGATAAATTCTTCACCCCGCGCCCAAAGGTCGACTGGCCCGCCCATTCGGCGATGAGCAGCCACGACGCGCTGATGGTCGCCAGCGGCATCACCACCGTCCTGGACGCCGTGGCGATTGGTGATGTACGCGACGGTGGGGATCGTCTGGAAAATCTGGAGAAGATGATCAACGCCGTGGAAGAGACGCAAAAGCGTGGCCTGAACCGCGCCGAGCACCGCCTGCACCTGCGCTGCGAACTGCCTCACCACACCACCCTGCCGCTGTTTGAAAAACTGGTCGGGCGCGAGCCGGTCTCGCTGGTGTCGCTGATGGACCACTCGCCGGGGCAGCGCCAGTTCGCCAACATCGAGAAGTATCGCGAGTACTATCAGGGCAAATATTCTCTGACCAATGACGAAATGGCACGCTACGAGGAGGAACAGCTCGCGCTGGCGGCACAGTGGTCGCAGCCCAACCGCCTGTCGATTGCTGCACTGTGCCGCGAGCGCAATATCGCGCTCGCCAGCCACGACGATGCCACCCACGATCATGTGCGCGAATCCCACCAGCTTGGCAGCGTGATCGCCGAATTTCCCACCACGTTCGACGCGGCTGAGGCCTCGCGCCAGCAAGGCATGAGCGTGCTGATGGGCGCGCCGAACATCGTGCGCGGCGGGTCGCATTCCGGCAACGTGGCGGCCAGCCGTCTCGCCTCGCTGGGCCTGCTGGATATTCTTTCGTCCGATTACTACCCGGCCAGCCTGCTGGACGCGGCGTTTCGGGTGGCGGATGACGCTGAAAATACCTTCACGCTGCCGCAGGCTATTCGTCTGGTGACGAAGAATCCAGCGGACGCGCTACAGCTGCACGATCGCGGCAGAATTACGGAAGGCAAACGGGCAGATCTGGTGCTGGTACATCGCAAGGGCGAGCATGTTCATATCGACCACGTCTGGCGTCAGGGAAAAAGGGTGTTCTGATGGGAAAACTGATCTGGCTGATGGGGCCGTCCGGCTCCGGAAAGGACAGCCTGCTGACGGCGCTGCGCCAGCAGGAACATACACGACTGTTAGTGGCGCATCGTTACATTACCCGCTGTGCCAACGCAGGCAGTGAAAACCATATTGCCCTGAGCGAACAGGAGTTCTTTACCCGCGCCGGGCAAAACCTGCTGGCATTAAGCTGGCATGCAAACGGTTTTTACTACGGCGTGGGCATCGAGATCGACCTGTGGCTGCACGCTGGTTTCGACGTGCTGGTGAATGGTTCTCGCGCACATCTCCATCAGGCGCGAGACCGTTATGCACAAGCTTTACTGCCGGTGTGTTTACAGGTTTCGCCCGACGTGTTGCGCCATCGCCTGCAACAGCGTGGGCGTGAAAATGCGCGGGAGATCGATGAACGACTGGAACGCGCCGCGCGTTACACGCCGTCGGATTGTCATCTCCTCAATAACGACGGAAGTTTGCTAAAGTCAGTCGATAACTTTTTATCGCTTATCCGACAGAAGGAAACGCACCATGCCTGACTCCGTACTCCGCGCCGCCACGCCTGCTGATGCCCAGGCCGTTTACGGGCTCATCTGCGAACTCAAACAGGCGGAATTCGACCATCAGGCGTTTCAGGCCGGGTATTTGTCGAATCTTCAGGACCGCAATATGCACTATCAGCTGGCTGAACTGGACGGACACATCGTCGGCATGGTGGGCCTGCACATGCAGTTTCATCTGCATCACGCCAGGTGGATCGGCGAGATTCAGGAGCTGGTGGTGTTGCCGCAGGCTCGTGGCCTGAAGGTCGGCAGCCAGCTGCTGGCCTGGGCCGAAAACGAAGCGCGCAACGTCGGCGCGGAGTTGACCGAGCTTTCGACCAGCGTGAAGCGCGTCGATGCGCACCGTTTTTACGTTCGCGAAGGGTACACGCAGAGCCATTTCCGATTCACTAAACCGCTGTAGAGGTGCGTTATGAGTCTGACGATCACGCTAACCGGAACCGGTGGCGCGCAGCTGGTACCAGTATTTGGCTGCGACTGCGCGGCGTGTCGCCGGGCGCGTCTACAGGAAGAATACCGCCGCGGTCCCTGTAGCGGGGTGGTCAAATTCAACGATGCGGTGACGCTGCTGGACGCGGGTATTCCGCACCTGATGGATGATTGGCCCGCGGGCAGCTTTCAGCAATTCTTGCTCACCCACTATCATATGGATCACGTGCAGGGCTTGTTCCCGCTACGCTGGGGCGTGGGCGCGACGATCCCGGTATACGGTCCACCGGATGAAGACGGCTGCGACGATCTGTTTAAGCATCCCGGCATTCTGGATTTCAGCCACGCCGTTGAGCCTTTTATGGTCTTCGAGTTACAGGGTTTACGGGTGACGCCGCTGCCGCTCAACCATTCTAAGCTGACCTTCGGCTACCTGCTGGAAAGCGCCCACAGCCGCGTAGCATGGCTCTCGGATACCGCCGGGCTGCCGGACAAAACGATAAAATTCCTGCTCAATAACCAGCCGCACATTATCGTGATTGATTGCAGCCATGAACCCCGCGATGAAACGCCGCGTAATCATGGCGACCTGAATACGGTGATAGCGCTAAACGAGGTGATTGGCTGTCCGCAGGTGATCCTCACCCACATCAGCCATCAGTTCGACGTGTGGATGATGGATAACCCGCTACCGGACGGGTTTGAGGCGGGGTATGACGGAATGGTGCTGGTGCTGGACTAGTTTATCTCCGTGGATAAGGCTTATCACCGATCGTAATCATCTTCCAGCCGCCGCTCATCATCCTCTAACTGGCGTCTGTCCTGATCGAGCTGGCGTTGACGCTCATCCAAACGCCGACGCTTTTCCTCCAACTGTCGGCGGCGGTCGTCATACTGACGGCTGTCGCTTCGTCGGCGCTCATCATAACGTTCATCGTCGTCATTATTGCTGCGGTTGCTGCTGGGATTGTAGGCGTCATTAATCGCCTGCTGGATGTTGCCAATGGCTTCATCAACAATATCGGCATGCGCCAGCGGGGTTACGGTCAGCAAAGCGAACAACATCGTGGAAGCGTATTTTCTCATAAAGCCAGTCTCGCAGGTGGGCTGGCTTTACGGTAATCAACGGCGTTGGACGGGAGTAGCGGAGGAATCTCAAATTCGAGAGCGGGCAGGGTTTTCCATCCATTGACTGGCTCGCTGTTTATTTTCCGCGACTAAAACAATCCCATGACATTTTTGATCGGGTGAAATACTCCAGATTTTTTCCTCTGGAATACAACCACCATCGTAAACGACCTTACTTCCATCATAAGGCCAGAAAGCACTTTGTTCAGTGTCTAACACGAATACAGCGATGAGGTCGGACTCACGAGCAATCTTTTGCCACAG
Source organism: Enterobacter sp. (assembly GCA_022649305.1). Lineage (GTDB taxonomy): Bacteria > Pseudomonadota > Gammaproteobacteria > Enterobacterales > Enterobacteriaceae > Enterobacter. Next base: position 66,963 of record JALCNW010000002.1, on the reverse strand, counting down.
CATTTTACCGCCATCATATTGCTCAAAATCGCTGATAAGGGTAATGCCGCATTTCAGTATTAATGCTTCATAAAGACGCGTCGCCAGTCCCTTGTCACGCTCGGTAGGATCGACGCATACGCCCTCGACCTGAATGAGATTTGCATCTTCCCAGCAGCGTTCAACAGCAACGATGTCTTTACCTAAATTGGTTTTACGCTGTAAATCAAGAGCGGCCACAACGCGATGTCGGGGCACACCATCAAACGTTTCGATGTCGGCTTCAATAATTGCAGCACGAGGCGTCTGGCTGTCATAAATCACATGCAACACTCGCCCGGATAACTCAAGCTCTTCAACAACATTGAATGAGCGGGCGACCGTTTTTGGGCTGTAAGTTGTAGGCATCACGATCATATGTGAGTCCCCTCTCGTTAGTACTGGCATAATTCCCTTTATATCCTAATCAGCTAAATTTTGCGCAGATTAGCACTCCCCGTTTCGTTGATGCCCTTGATGAATTCCTAAATTAAGATTCTATTTTTGCAATTCTTTGCAGCGCCTGCGCCAGCTGTACGCGGGTAAAAGGCTTACGCAGCAGCTCGACGTCCGGCAGTTGCGGGTTTTGCGCGGGACGGAGATCCTGACCACTCATCAGCAGGATTGGCAGGTGGGGAAAATGAAGCCGAACGTGATGAATGACTTCTGCCCCGCTTAAATCACCCGGCAGCATTAAATCACTGATAAACATCTCAATATCGGGCGATGCCTCCAACATACGTAACGCCTGTTGGCCGGTTTCGGCTTCAAGCGTCAGGTAGCCCAACTGATGCAGTTGTTCGCATAAGGTCTGGCGCACGTCGGCTTCATCCTCCAGTACCAGCACCAGCCTGTCGCTTTGAAGCGTCTCGTCGGCAGGTTGCGTTTCAGCGTGTGTCACCGCCATCTGTGCCGATCGCGGCAGTTGCAAACGCACGGTGGTGCCCTGTCCTGGCGCACTTTCAATTTCAACGCGCCCGCCGGACTGACGCACAAAACCATAGACCATCGATAGCCCAAGCCCGCTGCCGCTGCCGGTCTGTTTGGTGGTGAAGAACGGTTCAAATACCTGTGATTTCACCTCCTGTGACATGCCGCTCCCGTGGTCAACGACTTCCAGCGCCACCATATCCTGCCTGCGCCCGTCGCTGCGGGTCACGCGCTGGTTCCAGGTGCGAATTTTGATGACTCCGCTTAACCCCTCCATTGCATCTCGCGCGTTCATCACCAGATTGATGATCGCGTTTTCCAGCTGGCTCACGTCAATCCACGCGGGCCACGCGGGATGCTGCGCTTCGATCTCAAGCGTAATGGTTGCCGGCAGCGAGTGACGCATCAGCTCATCAAGGTTTTCGAGTAGCGGTTTCATCTCTACCGCGTGGGGATGCAAGGACTGTTTGCGCGAAAATGCCAGCAGGCGCTGGGTCAGCAAGGCCCCGCGTTCAGCCGCCTTGAGCGCGCGGTTGATACGAGGCGCATCGGGAGAATCGGGGTTTACCAGCTCCAGGCTGCCGATAATGACGGCCAACAGGTTGTTGAAATCATGCGCCAGCCCGCCCGTTAACTGCCCGACGGCCTTCATTTTTTGGCTGTGCAGTAGCGCTTCTTCCAGCCCTTGACGTTCGAGCCGATCGATTTCCATTTGCGTGGTTTTTTCTTTGAGCAGACGGGTGGTGTGCTCCAGCGAGGCGGTGTTGCGGGCAAACACGTTGAACGAACGCGCCAGATCGCCCAGCTCATCGCGTCGCTGGAGCGCAGGCACCGACACATCTTGCTCACCGTGCGCCAGCCGCGACATGGCTCTCGAAATCGCCGTCAGGTTAGAGCCTAAATTGCGATAGATATACCAGCCAGCAAAGCCGGTAATAATGAGTGCTAACACCGCGAAAATACTAATGAAAACGCTGACGGAGCGCAGTTCTTTATGACTCTGGACAATGCGCTGCTGCGAGGCCTGAGCCACCTGTTCCACATACTGATTAATATCGATGTTTAAGATAGCGACCAGCGCCTTGATATGAAACATATACCAGCTGATGGCGAGATCGCTCTCTTCAAGCTGCTTTGACAGCGGCGACAGTTTGCGCAGTTCGGCGTTAAAATCCGGCAGGACAAAATCGACCACCGGCTGCGCGGCTGTCTGCGGCAGCGTGGATGTCACCTCCTCCAGTTGCCGGAGAGTCGCACGCGGAGAAGGCGTTTCAATGGCAGCGACGATCAACCTGTCCATTTCGCCAAGCTGCTGCGCGTCCGGGACGTTGCCCCCAAAGCGACGGTTAATGTCCTGCAAATGACGCAGATAGCTTTGAGTCTGGTAGAGCGCGCTGAGCAACGTATTTCGTTCTAAATGCCGTCGCTGTCCGCGCTCAAGCATACCGTTTACACTTTGCTGTAACTCATTACTTCTACGAATGATTCGCGCCACCAGCGCTGGCTCCTCTTGCGCCAGCGGGGCATCGGCCAACTGTTCCAGAGAACGACGCAGAGCCATCTGGGTCTGTTTTAGCCTTTCCGCCTCGCTTTTATATTCCAGCGCCCCCACGACCTGCGATAGCCGCACCGCCGCCGTCGCCACGTTAGCGGTGTCACGCGCCAGGTTCATGCTGCCGGTCATGTCGCTTAGCGTTTGCTGCTGAACTTGTTCCTGAATCTGGCTGGCATGACGAAAACCCAGCACCGCGACGCTGCTCACCATCAACGTCACCGCCACCACCAGCAGATTGAAAATCAGCAGGCGGCCACGGGCGCTGGCGAAAAAAGGCGTGCGGCGAGAGGGCATGTTGGCTCCGTAACTGTGATCCACATTAACTATTCATAACTATGACAAATATGAACGGCTTCTGACATTTTGCATTTACCAACCTGTGATGAACTGCTGATATCGACCTCCACAGGAGATCCACCATGAGCAGTCACCCGGTATTAGAGATGCGCAACATTGCCAAAACCTTTGGCAACTTCCATGCGCTGAAGGGTGTGGATCTGACGGTTTTCCCCGGCGAGATCCACGCGTTAATGGGCGAGAACGGCGCAGGTAAAAGCACGCTGATGAAAATCCTCGCGGGGGCATATATCGCCTCCAGCGGCGAAATTCTGATCGACGGGCAGCCGTTTACCATTAAAGGGCCGAAGGACGCGCTAAAGGCAGGCATTACGCTTATCTATCAGGAGATGCAGCTCGCACCCAATCTCACGGTGGCAGAAAACATCTTCCTGGGCAGCGAACTGTCGCGCGGCGGGCTGGTGCAGCGTAAAGATATGGCAGCGCAGGCTCAGGCGGTGATTGACCGCCTCGGCGCGCATTTTAAGTCTACCGATCTGGTGATGAAGCTCACCATCGCCGAGCAGCAACAGGTGGAAATCGCCCGTGCGCTGCATCGCAACAGCCGTATTTTGGTGATGGACGAACCCACCGCCGCCCTCTCCTCGCGTGAAACCCATCGCCTGTTTGAACTGATCCTGCGCCTGCGTGATGAAGGGATGGCGATTATCTACATTAGCCATCGTATGGCGGAGGTGTATGAGCTGTCCGATCGCGTCAGCGTGCTGCGTGACGGGCAGTACGTCGGCAGCCTGACCCGCGACAAACTCAACGCCTCGGAGCTGGTGAAAATGATGGTGGGCCGCCCGTTAAGCGATCTGTTCAACAAAGAGCACGATATCCCGATCGGCAGCCCTCGGCTCAATGTGCATCACCTGACCGATAGTAAAAAAGTGCAGCCGTGCAGCCTACAGGTACGATCCGGTGAAATCGTCGGTCTGGCGGGGCTGGTCGGCGCGGGGCGCTCCGAGCTGGCGCATCTGATTTTTGGCGTACGCAAAGCGACGGGCGGGATGATTGAAGTCGACGGTGAACCGGTGGTTATCCACTCCCCACGCGCGGCGATCGACAACGGCATCGGCTATCTCACCGAGAACCGCAAGGAGCAAGGGCTGTTTCTGGAGCTGGCGGCGCAGGAAAACATCACCATGGCAACGCTGGAGCGCGACGCAAACTTTGGCATGCTCAATCGTAAAAAAGCGCAGTCGATATCCGACGACGCTATTGCGCTGCTTAACATCCGCGTGCCACACGCGCAGGTGCGGGCGGGTGGTTTATCCGGGGGCAATCAGCAAAAGCTGCTGATCTCACGCTGGGTGGCGATTGGCCCGCGCATTTTGATTCTGGATGAGCCGACGCGTGGCGTAGACGTGGGGGCGAAAAGTGAGATCTACCGGATCATGAATCAAATGGCGCGTAAGGGCGTGGCGATCCTGATGATCTCCAGCGAACTGCCGGAAGTCGTCGGCATGAGCGATCGTGTATACGTGATGCGCGAAGGCAGCATAGCCGGTGAACTTCATAGCCAAAACATTACTCAGGAAAACATCATGCGGCTAGCAACCGGCGTGAACGACTCCCATCAGCAGGCGGTGCAATCATGACACACTCAACTAATCCGCAGCAGGTCGCGAAATCCGCCTCTGCTAAAAAAATGCTGATGAGCGATCTGATGCAAACGGTCGGTATTTTGCCGATTCTGATCCTGATCGTGGCGGTATTTGGCTTTATCGCACCGAACTTCTTCACTGAAAGCAATCTGCTGAACATTACCCGTCAGGCGTCGATCAACATCGTACTGGCGGCGGGGATGACCTTTATTATTTTAACCGGCGGGATTGACCTGTCGGTTGGCTCGATTCTGGGCACCACGGCGGTAGCGGCGATGGTGGTATCGCTGATCCCTGAGTTCGCGATGCTCTCTATTCCCGCCGCGCTGATGCTCGGCATGGTGCTGGGGTTGTTTAACGGCGCGCTGGTGGCGTTTGCCGGACTACCGCCGTTTATCGTCACGCTCGGGACCTACACGGCGCTGCGCGGCGCAGCCTATCTGCTGGCGGACGGCACCACGGTGATCAACTCCAACATCAGTTTTGAATGGATTGGCAATAACTACCTCGGTCCGATCCCGTGGCTGGTGGTGATCGCCCTGGCGGTGATTGCGGTGTGCTGGTTCATTCTGCGCCGCACCACGCTGGGAGTTCACATTTACGCGGTGGGCGGCAACATGCAGGCGGCACGCCTGACCGGGATCAAGGTGTGGCTGGTGCTGCTCTTTGTATACGGCATGAGCGGCCTGCTCTCCGGTCTTGGCGGGGTAATGAGCGCCTCGCGGCTGTACAGCGCCAACGGCAACCTGGGAATGGGATATGAGCTGGACGCTATCGCGGCGGTGATCCTCGGCGGCACCAGCTTTGTCGGCGGGATCGGCACGATCACCGGCACGCTGGTTGGCGCGCTGATCATCGCCACGCTGAACAACGGCATGACGTTAATGGGCGTGTCCTACTTCTGGCAACTGGTGATCAAAGGGGCGGTGATCATCATTGCAGTACTGATAGACAAATACCGTACCCGACATCATCAAAGTGCATAACAACAAAACCCTACAGCTTCGAGGAATACAACATGCGTTTGAAACCTCTCGTTACCGCGCTCTGTGCTGGCGCACTGCTTGCCTCCGCTCCGTTTGCGCAGGCAAAAGATTTGAAATCCATCGGCGTGACGGTGGGCGATCTGGCGAACCCGTTCTTCGTGCAGATAACCAAAGGCGCAGAGCTAGAAGCGCGCAAGCTGGCGGGCGATAACGTCAAAGTGACGCTGGTTTCCAGCGGGTACGATTTGGGCCAGCAGGTGGCGCAAATCGACAACTTTATCGCGGCAAAAGTGGACATGATCATCCTTAACGCTGCGGACTCCAAAGGGATCGGCCCGGCGGTGAAACGCGCGAAAGAGGCGGGGATCGTGGTGGTGGCAGTTGACGTGGCGGCCGAAGGGGCCGATGCAACGATCACCTCCAATAACACCCAGGCGGGCGAGATGGCCTGTAAATACATCACCGACCGTCTGAAAGGGAAAGGCGACGTGGTGATCATCAACGGACCGCCGGTGTCTGCGGTGCAAAACCGTGTGGAAGGTTGTCAGACCGAATTCAAGCGCCATCCGGGGATTAAAGTGCTGTCCTACAACCAAAACGCCAAAGGCAGCCGTGAAGGCGGCCTGGAAGTGATGACCGCGCTGCTGGCGGCCAATCCGAAGATCGACGGCGTGTTTGCGATTAACGATCCGACCGCGATCGGTGCCGATCTGGCTGCAAAACAGGCGCAACGTAACGAATTCTTTATCGTCGGCGTGGATGGTTCACCGGACGGGGAAGAGGCGCTCAAGCGCGAGAACTCGCTGTTTGTCGCAACGCCAGCGCAGGACCCGCAGGTGATGGCAGCCAAAGCGGTCGAGATTGGCTATGACATTTTGCAGGGTAAATCAGCACCGAAAGAACCCGTGCTGATCCCGGTGACGATGATCGATAAAAAGAGCGTCGCGAACTATAAGGGCTGGACGGTTAAATAAGGTTGGTGCGGTCTGATGCCCCTCACTCCTTTGGGGAGAGGGGCACAGCGCGCGCATTCACTTAAGGAGTCCACATGAAACGCTCCGACATCAATGAAATCCTCGGCCATACGCGGCAGTTTTTCTCAAAGCATGATGTGCATTTGCCGCCGTTTGCCAGCTTTCCGCCGACCCAATGGCAACAGCTTGACCACCACGCGTGGCGCGAAGTGTTCGACCTGAAGCTCGGCTGGGACGTGACGGCTTTTGGCGGGGAGAGCTTCGCCGCACAGGGGCTAACGCTTTTTGCACTGCGTAACGGGTCGCCCAACGGCACGCCTTACGAAAAGTGCTACGCCGAAAAAATCATGCACGTCCGTGACGGACAGGTGACGCCAATGCATTTTCACTGGCGCAAGCGCGAGGACATTATTAATCGCGGCGGCGGCAATCTCATTATCGAACTCTGGAATGCCGGCGCGCATGAAGAAACGCAAGCCACCGACGTCACCGTCAGCGTTGACGGCTGCTTTCAGACGCATGCGCCAGGCAGTCAGTTGCGCCTCCAGCCAGGGGAAAGTATCTGTCTGACGCCGGGGCTTTATCACAGCTTTTGGGGCGAGCGAGGCTTTGGCGACGTGCTGGTTGGCGAAGTGTCCTCGGTGAACGATGACGATCACGACAACCATTTTTTACAGCCGTGCTTACGCTTTAACGACATTGAAGAAGACGAACCGGCGGTACTGGTGCTGTGTAATGAGTACAGCCTGTTTCGCACATAAGGAGTGAATGATGCCGCTTATTTCTCTTGCCGCCGGGCTAGAACATGCCCGTGAACACCGCTACGCACTCGGGGCGTTTAACGTACTCGACTCGCACTTTCTGCGCGCCCTGTTTGCCGCCGCAAAGCAGGAACGATCGCCCTTTATCATTAACATCGCCGAAGTGCATTTTAAGTATCTTTCGCTCGATTCCTTGGTGGAAGCAGTGAGGTTTGAAGCCGCACGCCATGATATTCCGGTGGTGCTCAATCTCGATCACGGCCTGCATTTTGAGGCGGTGGTGCGGGCACTGCGCTTAGGATTCAGCTCCGTGATGTTTGACGGTTCGACCCTGAGCTATGAAGAAAATATTCGCCAGACCCGCGAAGTCGTGAAAATGTGTCACGCGGTTGGCGTATCGGTAGAAGCCGAGCTGGGTGCTGTCGGCGGTGACGAAGGCGGTGCGCTGTACGGTCACGCCGACGAGGCCTATTTCACCGATCCCGCTCTGGCACGCGAGTTTGTTGATCAGACCGGAATCGACGCCCTGGCGGTCGCTATCGGCAATGCGCACGGCAAATATAAGGGCGAACCGAAGCTCGATTTCCCGCGTCTTGACGCCATTCGCCAGCAAACAGGCCTGCCGCTGGTGTTGCACGGCGGCTCGGGCATTAGCGATGCCGATTTCCGTCGCGCCATTGAGCTTGGCATTCATAAAATCAATTTCTATACCGGCATGTCGCAGGCCGCGCTGGCATCCGTTGAGCACCGAATCACTCATCGTCAGCCCATTTATGATGAGTTCGCCGAGCTGTTGCTGGGCATCGAAGAGGCGATTACCGATACCGTTTCTGAGCAGATGCGTATTTTTGGTAGCGCGGGGCAAGCGTGATGGAACGAAAAGGGATCATCGCGGCGGGCAATATGCTGGTCGATCATGTGCATCAGATTGTGCAGTGGCCGGAGCGCGGCTGGCTGGCAGAGATTGTTCACAGCGAGCGGGCAACCGGCGGCGCGCCGCTTAACGTGCTGCTGACGCTGGCTAAAATGCACGTTGGCCTGCCGCTACAGGCCGTTGGCCTTATTGGGGAAGATGGCGACGGCGACTATATCATGGCGATGCTCGACCAGTACCACGTCAACCGTCAGCGGGTGCAGCGCACAACGTTCTCCCCCACGTCAATGTCACAGGTGATGACCGATCCCAGCGGGCAGCGTACGTTCTTCCACTCACCCGCCGCCAACCGCCTGCTGGATCTACCGGCCTTCGATAGGCTAGATCCGAGCATGAAGATCTTCCATCTGGGGTATCTGCTACTGCTCGACAGCCTGGATATGCCGGACGACGAATTTGGTACCCGCAGCGCGCGCCTGCTGGCGCAAATGCGCGACCAGGGATATGAAACCTCGCTCGATCTGGTGTCCCGCAAGGGCGATCCGCGCTATCAGCCGCTGGTACTCCCTGCCCTACGCTATGTGGATTATCTGGTGATCAACGAACTGGAGGCCGGGGAATTTAGCGGACTGGAGATGCGCGATCACACCGATGCGCCAAATATTGACCATATCGCGCTGGCGGCCACGCAGCTTTTAGCCGCGGGCGTTAAAAAGCGGGTCGTTATTCACAGTCCTGAAGGTGCCTGGGGCGAAGCACCCGGCGAGCCGGGCCAGTGGATCCCGTCCAGACCGCTGATGCAGGAAGAGATAATCGGCAGCGTCGGCGCGGGCGATGCCTTTTGCGCGGGCTTTTTATACGGCTGCCACGAGAGCTGGTCGCTGCCGGAGAGTATTCAGCTCGCGCACGCCTGCGCACGGGCAAGTTTACTGGCGGCAAATGCCATTGATGGCGCCAAAACGCTTGAGGAGCTTAAAACACTGATAAGCGACAGCTAATCCCCTACCTGAATTAAGGGTATAAAGGCACTTATCTCGATAATAAATATCGCTGCAAGCGGCGGTATCTCTTCGCTATCCAAAATATGTACTTTATTTAATCTGATCAAATAATGATCGACTTCATTTTTTATTATTAAAGTTTATTCTCTTCCTGCCGTTTTTCCTTCCGTTATCCGTTCACTATTTTATTTTAGCCCTAGGATAAATTCCTTACAGGATAACATTTTTAATTTACCATAAGGAAAAGCCATGAAGTTTAAATTTATGTTACTAACAGCATTTCTATTTACAGGAATAACACATGCTGCCGTAACCGAGTTAAGCGATACACAGTTATCGCAAATTAACGGTAAAGGAAACGGTTTGCTACCTAAGCCCGTGTTTCCGATTCCAAAACCCATAAAGCCAACGAACCCTTGGGCAGACGTTAAATTTCCTAAGTATTCCAGCTCGACGCTGAATGATTCAGGCAGCATCAAAAAGCCGCTAGAAGGTTTTAGTACGAACCCTGGGACGACATTTGTCGGCATACATTATATGGATATGATTCATAACTTTGGCGTCGATGAAGACAGCCGAAATTATGTGTTACATAGCCAGGACTTCGTCAATGGTCCGATCACCATCACCGATACTGGTGACGGTAAAAAATATTCAGTAGTGGGTGATGTCTGGCGCTACGTACGCAACACGGAAGGCCGGTTTGAGGCCGCGAAATCTTCCGTAGTCGAAGAGTATTATCGCGTCGTCAATACGGATGGAACCTTGTCGAATCAAGCATTACGCTGGACCAAATGGAACCGCGACATCAACAAGACGAATTGGTGAGATAAATGATGTCGAGAGTGGCTGGCGTGTTTGCGCCATTTATTTTAGTTACGGTTGCGCATGCTGACATTCTCAGGCTGAACAACGGAGACAATATCACAGGAGATATTGTCTCCTTTAAAGATGGAGTATGCGTATTCAGCACTCCTTATGGTTCCAGCCTGCGGGTCAGCGCCGATCAAATAAAAACTATCAGCACCGATGAGCAATATGCGGTCACCTTTGGCAATGGCGATCGGATAACAGGATATCTTAAGTCTGATAGCAATAATCGTGCTTCAATTGTACGTAAAAAGAGCGTCTATCCTATCGCATTTGCGGACGTGAAGAGTTTTGACATCGTCAGGAAAGATAATAGTCAATTAGCCAATATTGAGAAAAAGCAGGAGGAATACAGCGCCCCTGTTAGCTATCTTTCCGACTATACGGTACTGCTTAATCATGGCGAGACCGATGTCGATTTCGGATTTAAATACCGCACGTGGAAATCAACCACATCCTTGCCGCAGCAAGGACCGTATCAGGTTTCGAGTTACGCCATAAAAAAACTCTATTTTTACGTTTCACCTAAATTTGGCATTACCGACGATCTTAGCGTCTGGCTGAATGTACCCTGGACATATACCAAAATTGAAGATGTATCGAGCAATGCCTGGACTCGGGATGCCTCTCAAGGTCACATTGGTGACATCTCAGCCGGTATTCAGTATCGCCTGCTTAAAGAGAATAGCGATCATCCTTCGGTTACCGCTTCACTCGCGGTCAATACCCCAACTGGACGCAAAAAATACATCTCTGATCTGGATTCATGGAAACAACCGCTGAACAATAGTGAAGGTTACTGGAGTCTGACGCCCTCCCTGACATTCGTGCGCATTACCGATCCTGTCACCTTTTTTGGCGGCATTTCGTACGAAAAAACCTTTGAAACCGACAAGGGTGGAGAGCGCATTAAGGCTGGCGATACCGCCTCTGCGTTTGTGGGAACCGGTTTTTCCCTTAACAACGTCAGTTCATTGGGCAGCCGGTTTACTTACAGCTGGTCAGATAACATGAAGTACGAAGGTCGCACGATGAAAGGCACCAGTCAGGAGTCTGAATCACTGGCGTTTTATTTTTCCTATCTGCTCTCACCTCAGCTCAGCATCACACCTGAAGTTGCATTCCCGTTAGAAACTACCGGCTCAACGGTTGGCGTCAGTATGACAAGGAACTTCTAATGAAATGGCTAGCAGCATGCCTGCTATTCATGGCCTGCCATTCGCAGGCCTATAACACAACGGTGAAAGGCTGGGTTCGATTACGTACGGAGGGCGTTGTACGGCAGACAACTGATTTTTCCTGTGGACCCGCGGCATTGTCGCTCCTGCTTAAGACCCGTTTCGCCGTCGAGCTTAAGGAGATTGATATCATCTCAGATATTATCTATCGCGCCGAGCCGGGGACTGAAGCGGAGAAGCTGCAAAATGGATTTTCCCTTCTCGATCTCAAAAATTCAGCGCAGCGTATGGGTTTTCATGCCAAAGGGTTGCGCTATGACGTTGATGGGCCGCTGAGTATTAATCAACCGGTGATTATTCCGCTGGAGGGAGAAAGATACTCACATTTTGTGGTTCTCGTCGCGATTCGCAACGTTACGGCGGACATTCTTGACCCGGAAGTCGGGCGAATCACGATGCCACTGTGGCAGCTTAAATCGCAGTGGAAAGGATATGCACTACAGACCGATGGTCTGATAAAACGTTAGCATCATACTGCTTTATCGCTATGGGACACGTCGGCAGCAAAGACGTAGCCCAGCCCGCGAATGGTTTTGATCAGCAGAGGTTGGTGAGGATTGATCTCGATTTTGCGGCGAAGACGCATAATCAGCACGTCGATGGTGCGATCGAACACCTCTGCGCTTTCACTGTGGGTGAGCTCAAGCAGTTGTTCGCGGCTCAGTACCCGGCGGGCGTTCTGCGCCAGTGCGAGCAGGAGCCCATATTCACCCTGAGTTAACGGCACAGCGTTGCGCTGAGCATCGATTAACTCACACCGCTCGGTGTCCAGCGTCCATCCATTGAAGCCGATACCGGAAACGCGCGGCGTGGTCGGTTCTGCCGCCAGCGCCCCCATACGCCGTAGCACTGCTTTGACCCTGGCAACGACGACGCGGGAGTTAAAGGGTTTACCGATGTAATCATCCGCACCCATCTCAAGCCCCACCACCACGTCAGATTCACTGCCCAGCCCGGTCAGCATGATCACCGGCAATTCGGGCCGCCATTTCTGCAACTGCTGCAACACCTGTAGGCCATTGATATCCGGCAGCATCATATCGAGCAACACCAGCGCAATACCGGGCTCACGCTGGGCCAGCGTTAAAGCATCCAGGCCGTTGTGACAAACGTGCACGGCAAAAACGTGCTCGTTGAGCACATCCTGTAGCAGTTCGCAAACTGCCGTATCGTCATCTACCACCAGGATCGCCGGTTTCATCGCATGCTTCCGTCAGGGGATTATGTTAAGTCTGAACCATTCTGCAATCGGCTCCAGCCAATTTCTTTTTTCCATGACGGAATTTCAACCGATGTCACATCCGCTGGCCTATCGACACGTCAATTTTGACGATTGTCTGTTTTTCGTCAGGGTTTTGACCAGAAATCAGCCGTAAAGTCAGGGGATACCCACAATAAAAACATGGCATAGAAGCTGCATAATAGGTGCGAAAGAATCGATTAACTGGAGCGAGACCGATGAAAAAAGTCGTCACGGTTTGCCCTTATTGTGCCTCAGGTTGCAAGATAAACCTGGTGGTCGATAACGGCAAAATCGTCCGGGCGGAGGCTGCGCAGGGTAAGACCAATCAGGGGACTTTGTGCCTGAAAGGCTACTACGGCTGGGATTTTATTAACGATACCCAGATCCTGACCCCCCGTCTGAAAACCCCGATGATCCGACGTGCACGCGGTGGCAAGCTGGAGTCTGTCTCCTGGGATGAGGCGCTGGACTACGTCGCCACTCGCCTGAGCGCCATCAAAGATAAGTACGGTCCGGATGCGATCCAGACCACTGGCTCATCGCGCGGAACGGGTAATGAAACTAACTATGTAATGCAAAAATTCGCGCGCGCCGTTATTGGTACCAATAACGTCGACTGCTGCGCTCGCGTCTGACACGGCCCATCGGTTGCAGGTCTGCACCAATCGGTCGGTAACGGCGCAATGAGCAATGCTATCAACGAGATAGACAACACCGATCTGGTGTTTATTTTCGGCTATAACCCGGCGGATTCCCATCCGATCGTGGCGAATCACGTGATTAATGCGAAGCGCAACGGGGCGAAAATCATCGTCTGCGATCCGCGTAAAATCGAAACTGCGCGCATTGCTGATATGCATATCGCATTACGCAATGGCTCTAACATCGCGCTGCTGAATGCGATGGGACACGTCATTATTGAAGAAAATCTGTATGACTCGGCGTTTGTCGCCAGCCGTACGGAGGGCTTTGAAGAGTATCGCAAGATTGTCGAAGGCTATACGCCGGAATCGGTCGAAACGATCACGGGCGTTAGCGCACAGGAAATCCGCCAGGCGGCAAGAATGTACGCCGCGGCGAAAAACGCGTCCATTCTGTGGGGCATGGGGGTAACCCAGTTCTATCAGGGCGTGGAAACCGTGCGCTCACTGACCAGCCTCGCGATGCTGACCGGTAACCTTGGCAAGCCGCACGTGGGTGTGAACCCGGTTCGTGGTCAGAATAACGTTCAGGGTGCCTGTGATATGGGTGCGCTGCCGGATACCTATCCGGGCTATCAGTACGTCAAGTTCCCGGAAAACCGCGAGAAATTCGCCAGGGCCTGGGGCGTGGAAAGCTTGCCTGAGCACACTGGCTATCGCATCAGCGAGCTGCCGCATCGTGCGGCGCATGGTGAAGTCCGTGCGGCTTACATCATGGGCGAAGATCCGCTGCAAACCGATGCCGAGCTGTCTGCGGTGCGTAAAGGATTTGAAGATCTTGAGCTAGTGATTGTGCAGGATATCTTTATGACCAAAACCGCGGCGGCGGCGGATGTGATATTGCCGTCAACGTCATGGGGCGAGCATGAAGGTGTTTATACCGCGGCAGACCGTGGCTTCCAGCGCTTCTTTAAAGCGGTAGAGCCGAAGTGGGATCTGAAAACGGACTGGCAGATTATCAGCGAAATCGCTACCCGCATGGGCTACCCGATGCGCTACAACAACACCCAGGAAATCTGGGATGAGCTGCGCAGCCTGTGCCCTGATTTCACCGGTGCAACCTACGACAAAATGGGTGAGCTGGGGTATATCCAGTGGCCGTGTCGTGATGAATCGGATGCTGACCAGGGAACCTCGTACCTCTTTGCCGAGAAGTTCGACACCCCGAATGGGCTGGCTCAGTTCTTTACCTGCGACTGGGTCGCGCCTATCGACAAGCTGACCGACGAGTATCCGATGGTACTCTCGACGGTGCGCGAAGTGGGCCACTATTCATGCCGATCAATGACCGGTAACTGCGCGGCGCTGGCAGCATTGGCTGATGAACCTGGCTATGCGCAGATTAATACCGCCGATGCCAAACGGTTAGGTATCGAAGATGAAGCGCTAATATGGGTTAGCTCGCGTAAGGGCCGCATCATCACTCGTGCGCAGGTCAGCGATCGTCCGAATAAAGGGGCGGTGTACATGACTTATCAGTGGTGGATTGGTGCTTGTAACGAGCTGGTGACGGAAAACTTAAGTCCGATAACCAAAACGCCGGAATATAAGTATTGTGCCGTGTGCGTAGAAGCGATCGCCGATCAACATTCTGCCGAGCAGTATGTGATTGACGAATATACGAAGCTAAAAGCCAGCTTGCGCGAAAGCGCCATGGGTTAATAGTATTACGCGTTCAATGAATAAATGGGATGAACTATTCATCCCATTTTTATTTATATATCTCACATTATATTTTTCAATATTTATTATGGAATGCGCTTCGCAAAAAAGATGTAATTATTGAAGAAGTGAATGACATCTTTGCATTTTGATTCAGAGAGATAAGATGTGCGGCGGGTGCTTAAGACTTTCTGTCTTAAGCCGTATTGAGGGACAGAAAGTGGAAAGCCCCGGGAAATTTTCATTCACCCGAGGCTACCCCTCAACTCCCAACAGGTTGAGAGTAGCCTCTTATTCTTTATTTCGCAAGGAGTAAAAGGCATGACGCCATTAAAAACAACGTTAGGCATTGTCTGTATTATTTGCCTGAACATTTTGATTTTCTCTTTTATTCATCGCAGCAGGTTATGCGAGCTTTCAATAAAAGGCGAACATCAGGAGGTGGCGGCTAAATTAGCCTGCATTGCAGGCTAAGCTCAAGGGCGGGGAAACCCGCCCTACCAGTCTGGAAGCGGAGGTCTTAACGCACCCTTTTTCATTCCGGCGGTTCTTTATTATACTGCGCGACATGTACCCAAATGATTAGAATCCATGAAACCCATTTTTTTGCTGTTATTCCTGTTATCGACTCTCGCCCGCGCCGATGAAATCGGCAGCCAGTATAAAGCACAGGCCGAAGCAGGTGATGCACGCGCGCAGTACTATCTGGCCGATACGTATTTCAGTTCGGGTGATGATGCACAGGCTGGCCTTTGGGCTGAGAAGGCCGCAAAAGGCGGCGATGTCGATGCGATGGCGCTGCTCTCGCAAATCCATTTTAAGCAGGCTGACTACCCGCAGGCCAAAACGCTCGCCCAGCAGGCGACCATTGCGGGCAGCAAGCGCGGCGCGATCATGCTGGCGCGCATTCTGGTGAATACCCAGGCGGGGAAAACAGATTATCCGCAGGCTATCGAACTGCTGAAAAGCGCCACCGACGATATCGATAACGACTCGGCGGTCGATGCGCAAATGCTACTGGGGCTGATTTACGCTAACGGCGTCGAGATGGCCCAGGACGATGCGCAGGCGCAATCCTGGTTAAAACGCAGCTCTGCGCTGTCTCGTACCGGTTATGCCGAATACTGGGCAGGCATGGTGTTCCAGCAGGGCGAAAAAGGGTTTATCACCCCCAACAAACAAAAAGCGTTGTACTGGTTTAACCTGAGCTGTAGCGAAGGGTTTGATACGGGATGCGAAGAGTTTGATGCGTTGAGCGGAGAGTAAACGTGTTCCCTCTCTCTGGCGAGAGAGGGAAAAGACAAGGTTACTGGTCAGCCGTTTTATCGAAACGACCTAATACTTCACGCTCGTAAGCCATCGCTTTTTTGCGGTCAAACTGATGTTCCCACTTCGCAATAACCAGCACTGCCAGCGCATTTCCTACCACGTTCAGCGCAGTACGCGCCATGTCGAGAATACGGTCAACACCGGCAATAAAGGCCAGGCCTTCCAGCGGGATGCCCACGCTACCCAGCGTCGCCAGCAGCACCACAAACGAGACGCCCGGCACGCCTGCGATACCTTTTGAAGTCACCATCAGCGTCAGAACCAGCACGATTTCCTGCCACAGCGACAGATCGATACCGTACAGCTGCGCGATAAATATCGCCGCAATACTCTGATAGAGCGTTGAACCATCCAGGTTAAAGGAATACCCGGTCGGCACCACAAAGCTGGTGATTGACGCCGGTGCGCCATAGGCTTCCATCTTCTCGATGATGCGCGGTAGCACGCTTTCGGAGCTGGCCGTGGAGTACGCCAGAATCAGTTCGTCTTTCAGTATGCGAATCAGGATCCAGATCCTCAACCCGCAGAGACGCGCTACCAGGCCCAGTACCACCAGCGCGAAGAACAGGATCGCGAAATGTACCAGAATCACCAGTTTTGCCAGCGGCCACAGTGAGGCAAAACCGAAGTTCGCCACGGTGACAGCAATCAGCGCAAACACGCCGACAGGCGCATAGCGCATCACCATATGGGTGACTTTAAACATGGTCTCGGAGATAGAGCGGAATACGGTAACCAGCGGCTCGCGGTGTGTCGCGGGCAGGGATGACAGCCCCAGACCAAACAGTACCGAGAAGAAGATGATCGGCAGCATTTCGCCCTTCGCCATCGACGCCACAATATTGGTCGGCACCAGCGAAAGTAGGGTTCCCATCAGGCCATGAGCATGGCTTTGCACATCAGCTGTTGTGCTTTGGTATTTCGAAATATCCACCGTCGCCAGCTGCGACATATCAATCCCGGACCCAGGCTGGAACACGTTGGCCAGCGTGATGCCGAGAATGATAGCAACTGTAGTGATCACTTCGAAATAAAGGATGGTTTTTGCGCCAATACGACCAAGCTGCTTGGCATCGCCAACGCCTGCAATACCGACAATTAGCGTCGCGATAACGATCGGTACGACAATCATCTTGATGAGGTGAATAAAGATATCCCCGGCAGGAGACAGCATGTTCACCACCAGCCACTCGCGGCTGTCACTGTGATAATGGAGATAACTACCCAGCAAGATACCCAGCACAAGTGCAATTAAGATCTGCCAGGCAAGGCTGATTTTCAAACTTTTCATATAAACAGACTTCCTCAATGAAGCATCCTTCCTGGGGAAACGACAGGAAAGAAACATACTGAAAGGGCATGAATTGTGTTGCGTTGGTTTATGGAGTTTTTTAACGCGCCGTATCAGTATCATTTGCACGGCATGCTGCGCAAGCCTTTAAGAACGAGGCATTTCACTGCAAAAAGGGCATATGACGCTAATTTGTAATAATCCCTACTAATAACCTTTTGTTATAAAAACGCTTTTTTCTCTACAAATGTGAATAATCCTCAAGATAAATTATTTCCCTTCAAAGTTTCATTTGCTGATTTTTCATACAATACAATTAATGCGTGATCTGTCGCCCAAATACCAAACAAAGCTGCCAAAGCCCCTACTATTAACGTTTTTGCGACATAATATTAACATCTCGCAAGGAGAATAAAAACCATGAGCCAAATCCATAAACACGATATTCCCGCAAACATTGCGGACCATTGCCTGATTAATCCGGAGCAGTATAAAGAGAAATATCAGCAGTCCATTTCCGATCCTGACGCCTTCTGGGGCGAGCAGGGTAAAATTCTTGACTGGATCACGCCCTATCAGACGGTCAAAAACACCTCACTCGCACCGGGTAACGTCTCTATCAAATGGTATGAAGACGGCACGCTAAACCTGGCGGCGAACTGTCTTGACCGCCATCTTGCCGAGCGCGGCAATGAAACGGCCATTATCTGGGAAGGCGATGACGCCTCTCAGAGCAAACGCATTACCTATAAAGAGCTGCACCGCGACGTCTGCCGTTTTGCCAACGTCCTGCTGGAGCAAGGCATTAAGAAAGGCGACGTGGTCGCGATTTATATGCCCATGGTACCGGAAGCCGCCGTGGCGATGCTGGCCTGCGCCCGCATTGGTGCTGTGCATTCCGTTATTTTTGGTGGTTTCTCACCGGAAGCGGTGGCCGGGCGCATCGTCGATTCAAACTCAAAGCTGGTGATTACCGCTGATGAAGGCGTACGCGCCGGGCGCAGCATCCCGCTGAAGAAAAACGTCGACGAAGCGCTGAAAAACCCGAACGTCAAAACCATCAGCAACGTCGTGGTGCTCAAACGCACTGGCGGCAGCGTGGAATGGAAAGAAGGCCGCGACCTGTGGTGGAGCGACCTGATTGAAAAAGCCAGCGACCAGCATCAGCCTGAAGAGATGAACGCGGAAGATCCGCTGTTTATCCTCTATACCTCCGGCTCGACCGGCAAGCCGAAAGGTGTCTTGCACACCACTGGCGGCTACCTCGTTTATGCAGCCTCCACTTTTAAGTATGTCTTTGATTACCATCAGGGCGAAGTCTACTGGTGTACCGCTGACGTGGGCTGGGTGACTGGCCACAGTTACCTGCTTTACGGCCCGCTGGCGTGCGGCGCGACCACGCTGATGTTCGAGGGTGTGCCAAACTGGCCGACACCGGCGCGCATGAGCCAGGTGGTCGACAAGCATCAGGTCAATATTCTCTACACCGCACCTACCGCGATCCGTGCATTGATGGCGGAAGGCGACAAGGCTATCGAAGGCACCGACCGTTCTTCTTTGCGTATTCTGGGCTCCGTCGGTGAGCCGATTAACCCGGAAGCGTGGGAGTGGTACTGGAAAAAAATCGGTAATGAGAAATGCCCGGTGATTGATACCTGGTGGCAGACCGAAACCGGCGGATTTATGATCACCCCGCTGCCGGGTGCCACTCAGTTGAAAGCCGGTTCGGCAACTCGTCCGTTCTTTGGCGTCCAACCCGCGCTTGTTGATAACGAAGGCAACGTGCTGGACGGTGCGACCGAAGGCAATCTGGTCATCACCGACTCATGGCCGGGCCAGGCGCGGACCTTGTTTGGCGATCACGATCGCTTCGAGCAGACCTACTTCTCGACCTTTAAAAACATGTACTTCAGTGGTGACGGTGCGCGTCGTGATGAAGACGGATATTACTGGATAACCGGGCGCGTGGACGACGTACTGAACGTCTCCGGCCACCGTCTGGGCACCGCAGAGATTGAATCGGCGCTGGTGTCACATCCCAAGATCGCCGAAGCGGCAGTGGTCGGCATTCCGCACAACATTAAAGGCCAGGCCATTTACGCTTATGTCACGCTAAATCACGGCGAAGAGCCGTCGCCAGCGCTGTATACCGAAGTGCGTAACTGGGTGCGTAAAGAGATTGGCCCGCTTGCCACGCCGGACGTTCTGCACTGGACCGACTCGCTGCCTAAAACCCGCTCCGGCAAGATTATGCGCCGTATTCTGCGCAAAATTGCTGCCGGTGATACCAGTAATCTCGGCGACACCTCGACGCTCGCGGATCCTGGCGTGGTGGAGAAATTGCTTGAAGAGAAGCAGGCCATCGCGATGCCATCGTAATCCCTCTCACCCTGGCCCTCTCCCCATAGGGGAGAGGGAATTAAAACAAAAAAACCTTACCTTTGGAGAGTTCTGTGATGAATGACAACATTTATCAACGGATAGAAAACAGTGCGCACTTCAGGGAGCTCGTCGAAAAACGGCAACGGTTTGCCTTCACGCTGTCTATCATCATGCTGATTATTTACGTCGGCTTTATTCTGCTAATTGCCTTTGCACCGCACTGGCTCGGCACGCCGCTGCACGCAGGTACCAGCGTGACGCGCGGCATTCCAATTGGGATTGGCGTGATCGTGATTTCATTTGTGCTGACCGGCGTATACGTCGTGCGCGCGAACGGGGAATTTGATCGTCTTAATAAAGCAGTTCTGCGTGAGGTAAAAGCACAATGAAGCGAGTCCTGACGGCGCTAGCCGCCACACTTCCTTTCGCGGCCCACGCTGCCGACGCGATTACAGGCGCGGTTCAACGCCAGCCAACTAACTGGCAGGCGATTATCATGTTCCTGATTTTCGTGCTGCTGACGTTGTACATCACCTACTGGGCGTCAAAGCGCGTGCGCTCGCGTAATGATTACTACACGGCGGGCGGCAACATTACCGGTTTCCAGAACGGACTGGCGATTGCGGGCGATTTTATGTCCGCCGCATCGTTCCTCGGGATTTCCGCGCTGGTGTATACCTCCGGCTACGACGGGCTGATTTACTCACTCGGCTTCCTGGTTGGCTGGCCGATTATTTTGTTCCTGATCGCCGAACGCCTGCGCAACCTCGGTCGTTATACCTTTGCCGACGTGGCTTCTTATCGTCTGAGACAGGGGCCAATTCGTACCTTGTCCGCCTGCGGTTCGCTGGTGGTCGTGGCGCTGTATCTGATAGCCCAGATGGTGGGTGCCGGTAAGCTGATTCAGTTGCTTTTCGGCCTGAACTATCACATCGCCGTAGTATTGGTCGGCGTGCTGATGGTGATGTACGTGCTGTTTGGCGGCATGCTCGCCACCACCTGGGTACAAATCATCAAAGCGGTTCTGCTGCTGTTTGGCGCAAGTTTTATGGCCTTTATGGTGATGAAGCACGTCGGCTTTAGTTTCAATAACCTGTTTACCCAGGCCATGGCCGTTCACCCGAAAGGCGAAGCGATCATGAGCCCCGGCGGGCTAGTGAAAGATCCGATATCCGCGCTATCGCTCGGCCTCGGTCTGATGTTTGGTACCGCAGGCTTGCCGCACATTCTGATGCGTTTCTTCACTGTGTCAGATGCCCGCGAGGCGCGTAAAAGCGTGTTCTACGCCACCGGCTTTATGGGTTACTTCTACATCCTGACCTTTATCATCGGCTTTGGCGCGATCATGCTGGTGGGTGCAAACCCGGCGTTTAAAGATGCCGCAGGCACGCTGATTGGCGGGAATAACATGGCGGCTGTGCATCTGGCTGATGCGGTTGGCGGCAACTTGTTCCTTGGCTTTATCTCTGCCGTGGCCTTCGCCACTATTCTGGCGGTGGTCGCTGGCCTGACGCTGGCGGGCGCCTCGGCGGTTTCGCACGATCTCTATGCCAACGTATGGCGTAAAGGTGCGACCGAGCGTCAGGAGCTGCGAGTGTCTAAAATCACGGTGCTGATTCTGGGTGTGGTGGCGATTCTGCTGGGTATCCTGTTCGAAAACCAAAACATCGCCTTTATGGTGGGACTGGCCTTCTCGATTGCGGCGAGCTGTAACTTCCCGATTATCCTGCTCTCCATGTACTGGTCGAAACTGACTACCCGTGGCGCGATGATCGGCGGCTGGCTCGGCCTGCTGACGGCGGTGATTCTGATGATCCTTGGCCCCACTATTTGGGTACAAATCCTCGGTCACGAAAAAGCTATCTTCCCGTACGAATACCCGGCGCTGTTCTCCATTGCCGTGGCGTTTATTGGGATTTGGTTCTTCTCGGCCACCGATAATTCAGCGGAAGGAAACCTGGAGCGTGACAAGTTCCGCGCCCAGTTTATTCGTTCTCAAACCGGTCTCGGTATCGATCAGGGCCGCGCGCATTAATCCACTTATCTCCCCGGCCGTTCTGGCCGGGGACGTTCAGAACATCACCCACGCCACCAGCGGCGCTATCAGCACCATCACAACGCCGGATAACATCATTACCAGGCTTGCGACAACACCTTCCTGCGGACCCAATTCGTAGGAACGCGCGGTTCCAGCACCGTGTGACGCCGCGCCAAACCCTGCGCCTTTCGCCATTCCTTCACAAATAGACAGACGCAAAAACAGAATATCCCCTACCGCCATGCCAAACACACCGGTCACCACGACGAACAGCGCCACCAGATCGGGCTGACCACCGAGCGGTTTGGCTGCTGCCAGCGCAAACGGCGTGGTCACGGAGCGAACTGCCAGACTGCGCTGAATTTCATCAGACAACGTGAATAAGCGCGCCAGCCAGACGGAACTGGTCACCGCCACCACCGTTGCAGTGACCACGCCTGCGCTCAGCGACATCCAGTGACGTTTGATAATCGCAAGGTTGTCGTAAACCGGTACGGCAAAAGCGATGGTTGCCGGGCCGAGCAACCACAGTAACCAGTGCGACTCACCAATGTAGTTTTGCCAGGAGATGTGTCCCATCAGCAGCATCAACACCAGCAAAATGGGGGTGAAGACCAGCGGCATAAGCGGCAGTTTATGAAAACGGCGATACAGGCGTTTATTAGCAAAATAGATAACCAGCGTGGCGATAAGACATAAAACACTGACCTGAAAGTTAGTCATGTTTGTGCCTGCTGATTTCAAAACGATACACTTTATCCACCACCCACGCCGTGGTGCCTAACACCATCAAAGTGCTGAGCGCGATCACCGCGAAAATGCGCCAGCCGTCGACCATCAGCAGTTGCGCATAATTCACGACCGCCACCACCGCAGGGACAAAAAACAGCAGCATTTCGGCCAGCAACCAGCGCGCACCTGCCCGGACCCATTTCAGAGGGATAACGCGGCAGACAATCAGCGACAGCATTAACATCATTCCCACCAGATTGGCGGGCAGCGGGAGATGCAGCCAGGTGACGAGATATTCCGCAAAAACGAAAAGACCTGCATACAGCAGTACCTGAACCGGTACCTGGAGTCGTTGCACAACGGCAGGCGTAACACGACTTAACGCCACGGCCATGGGTGATTTCCTCAGAAATGAGATGAAGCGCCAGTATAGAGAGCGCACGTCATGGACAGAAATGAATTAAAATCATCGAAGGTATAGTTTCAAGGAATAATCATGGACATAAGAACGCTGCGCTATTTTGTCGAAGTGGTTCGCCAGCAGAGTTTTACTCGCGCAGCGGAGAAGTTATTTGTCACCCAGCCCACCATCAGCAAGATGCTGAAAAACCTCGAAGACGAACTGAACTGCACCCTGCTGATTCGTGACGGGCGCAAGCTTTTGCTCACCGATACAGGCCGCGTGGTTTTCGAGCGCGGGCTGGCGATTCTGGCGGAATTTCGCCAGCTTGAGGCCGAGCTGGGCGACATCAATCATCTGAATAAAGGCCTGCTGCGCCTGGGTATTCCGCCTATGGTTGGGATGATGATGGCCGGGCCTATCAGCCTGTTTCGCCAGCGCTACCCCGGCGTTGAACTAAAAATATCTGAATTTGGCGGCTTAACCGTTCAGCAGGCGGTGATGAATGGCGAGCTGGATCTGGCGATGACCGCCCTGCCCGTCGAAGAAGACAGCGGCCTGGCGACGCTGTCGCTCTTTAGTCATCCACTGTGCGTATTGGTGCCTCGTTCAGGCGACTGGATGCACATTGATACCGTCAAACCCGAGCGGTTAGCCGAGCATCCCCTGCTGATTTACAACGAAGATTTTGCCCTGAGCCGCCAGCTAATGCAGCTATTTAACCAGCATGGCGTCAAGCCGCGTATCGCGGTGCGCAGCGGTCAGTGGGACTTCCTGGCGGCGATGGTGCAGGCGGGCGTCGGCATTGCGATTTTACCGCAACCCATCTGCGAACGGCTGGATAAAAATACGCTGCGCTGGATCCCGCTGGAAAGCGATCTGCACTGGCAGCTGGGAATGATTTGGCGCGAGGGTGTCTATTTGTCGCACAGCGCACAGGCGTGGCTGACGTGCTGTGAGGGGTTTTGGGTTTCCCCTAACCCCTCACCTCAACCCCTTTCCCCTTAGGGGCGAGGGATTAACTCTCTATCAACAACGCTTCCAGCAGGTCCAGATCGTGCAGTAGCTTTTGCAGCGTCTCGTTGCTTATCTCACGCGTAGCACGCAGGTGATACAGCTCGGCGCGCTCGGAGCGCAGTGCCGCCAGGCGGAAACGGCGCTCCAGGTTCTCTTCCAGCATTGAGCTTTCCGCATCGTTACGCCCGTCAGCGCGACGGCGCAGGTTACCGATCACACGCGAACTGACCTCTTTCAACAGCTGATCGTCGATATTCTCTTCGGCATTGGCGGCAAGACGCTCCTCCATTTTCTGGATCGCCACAATCGCCACCTCTGCGGTCGCGGCGCGGGCGATTCGCTCTTCTTTATGCTGTTGCGAATGGTCTGCCACTTCCAGATGTTGCAGCAAAATAGGCAGCATCACCACGCCGATAAACAGCGAGAACAGAATCACGCCCGCCGCCAGGAATACCAGCTCGTAGCGCGCCGGGAAGACGTCTCCGGTCGGCAGCAGCAGCGGAATGGAGAGCACACCGGCCAGAGTAATTGCCCCGCGCACGCCCGCAAAAGAAGCAATCAGCAGCTCACGCGTGGTCCACGAACCAAACTCCATGGGCTTTTTTGTCAGGAAACGCATGCTGAACTTCTTCATCGTCCACAACCAGCCGAAACGCACCACCATCAGCGCAACGTAAATCAGCACGATATCGGTGAATAGCATCCAGGTTTCGACGTTCGGATCGGCTTCTGCGGCCACCAGTGAAGATTCCAGAATACCCGGCAGTTGCAGGCCCAATAGCAGGAACACCATGCCGTTAAAGACAAATTCAAGCATTGCCCAGGTGCTGTTCGCACGCAGACGCATCGCCAGCGGAGCCCTGCGCATCACACCCGCGCGGGTGATGGTCATCCCTGCTGCGACCGCCGCCAGAATGCCCGACACGCCGATATGTTCCGCAATCAGATAAGAGGCAAATGGCAGCAGGAACAGCAGGACAATTTGCGTCGCCGGTTCATCACCGCCCCAACGGCTGAGGAAGCCCAGTGAGCGACCGTACAGCCAGCTCACCACGAACCCGGCGAGGATACCGCCGATCGCCACTTTGAAGAATTCAACGGTGGCACCGCCAATGGTAAAGATCATGGTGCCCATCGCCACGGCGACGGCGAACTTGAGCGCGACCAGGCCAGAGGCGTCGTTCATTAGCGCCTCACCCTGCAAAATACCCATGATCTTCTTCGGAATGCGGCCTTCGCCAACGATGCCGGAAAGCGCCACCGCATCGGTTGGTGACAGCACGGCCGCCAGCGCAAAGGCGGGAATCAACGGAATGCCCGGCACAATCCAGTAAATCAGGAAGCCTATCCCGACCACCGTGACGACAACCAACGCCAGTGCCAAACCAAAGATCTCTCGCCCATGCTCAAGGAATTCTCGCGTGGGCGTTTTCCAGCCGTCGGCAAACAGCAGCGGCGGGATGAACAGCACGAGGAACAACTCGGGATCGAACTCCACGTGCAGGCCAAACGTCGGCCATGCCAGCAGCGCACCGATAGCAATTTGCATCAGCGGGAGGGGTAACTGGAAGGGTAGTACGCGGGTAACTACCCCGGAAAGTGAGACCACGAGGGTCATGATGAGTATTGTGAAGAAAATTTCCATGCGTTCCCTGTTTGCGTGTTTCTTATTGTCTAAAACCTGAAGCGTCGTGCTCCTATTTTACCCTATCCAGAGTAACGCAAATGGCAACGAGATGTGGTCCGAAAATAAAAACGGGCGGCCTAAGCCACCCGTTTTCGCAAGTTTGGTTAAAAATCAGATTGCCCAACCACCCGCGTAGAATGCAACCAGCGCAATGGCGATCACTACGGTACCAATGTTCAGCTTGCGCCATTCACCCGATACCACGCGACCAATCACCAGCGAGGCGAAACCGATCATAATACCGGTCACGATGTTGCAGGTCAGCACGATGAAGACCGCAGTAATCAGCCCTGACATCGCATCAACAAAGTCAGCAAAGTCGATTTTACCGACGTTGCTCAGCATCAGCAGACCGACGTACATCAACGCAGGTGCGGTTGCGTAAACCGGGACCAGATAGGAAAGCGGAGACAGGAACAGAATCAACAGGAACAGCACGCCCACGGTGATCGCTGTCAGACCCGTTTTGCCGCCCGCCGCGGTACCCGCCGCCGATTCGATATACACCGCCGCTGGCGCTGCACCGACCAGGCCGGAGAACACGCTGCTCAGGGAGTCGGTGGTCAGCGCTTTGCCGCCATCAATAATCTGGCCGTCTTTATCCAACAGATTGGCCTGGCCTGCGACCGCGCGGATAGTCCCGGTAGCATCGAAGACCGCCGTCATGACTAACGCCAGTACGCTTGGCAGAACGATCGGATTCAACGCGCCCACGATATCAAGGCTGCCAATCAGGGAATTGCCGTTAGCATCGCTCAGCGAAGGCATGGCAAACACGCCGGAGAAATGCACGCTCGGATCGAAAAGCAGGCCGACGATGGAAATCCCAATAATGGTCAGCAGAATACCGCCCGGCACTTTCAGTTTTTCCAGGCCGATAATGACCGCCAGGCCAATCAGCGACATGATCACCGGGAAGCTGGCAAAGTGACCCATGGCAACCGGCAGACCGTCCAGCGGGTTCTTGACCACCAGACCCACGCCGTTTGCGGCAATCAGCAGCAGGAACAGGCCAATACCGATGCCCGTACCGTGCGCCACGCCCTGCGGGAGGTTACGCAAGATCCAGCTACGAATGCCGGTCGCAGAAATAATGGTGAACAGAATCCCCATCAGGAACACGGCACCCAGCGCAACCGGCACGCTGATATGCTGGCCCAATACCAGACTAAATGCGGTGAACGCCGTCAGAGAGATGGCGCAGCCAATAGCCAGCGGCAGATTCGCCCACAGGCCCATCACAATGGAACCCACGCCCGCAACCAGACAGGTCGCCACAAACACTGCCGCAGGCGGGAAGCCCGCTTTGCCCAACATGCCTGGTACGACAATAACGGAATACACCATCGCCAGAAACGTAGTAAGACCGGCGACAACTTCCTGACGTACGGTGCTACCGCGAGCAGAAATTTTAAACATGGCGTCGAGTGAACCGCCATTACGCGCTGAAGGCGTAGACATAGAAAACATCCCCTGAGAGTTTTTATCGTTCGTTTGTCAACGTGGTGGACATTCCACTGCCAGCGAAACGTCATATCCTTGTGCTGCGTTTGCGACAAAAAAGGGGCGTCGCAAAAAAAGCAAACGTTTAGCTCCGCGTTGACAAAACGGGTAGTGAAGTTAAGGCAAACGATTATCTAGCCTCATCCACGCCCTTTTCAAGTTAACTTTGCCGTTTCTCGTTAAT
Organism: Enterobacter sp.; assembly: GCA_022649305.1. Taxonomy (GTDB): domain Bacteria; phylum Pseudomonadota; class Gammaproteobacteria; order Enterobacterales; family Enterobacteriaceae; genus Enterobacter. The sequence continues at coordinate 39,641 of JALCNW010000002.1, read as the reverse complement.
ATTCCCCTCCAATGATGAAGAATTAACCAGAGGATGCGCAAACGTTATCGTTGATGCGCAATTTGATAACAATTTGCGCTTACCCGGGGATTTCAAACGGGCCACCTTGCTGGATTGCACGTTGCCATGCCGGACGCATTTCGACCTTTTTCTTCCAGGCATGCAGATGCGGAAGATTGTCGATGCCTCCTCGCGCCAGTAGCGCGAATACCGGAAAACTCATCTGAATATCCGCCATGCTGAGATGCTGGCCCGCAAACCAGCTGTTTTCGCTGAGATGAGATTCAAGATATCGCGCATGCGTTTCGAGTTGAGGATTCAGCCAGGCTTTTTGCACACCTTGCCCCAACACTTTGCCCAGCGTCCGGAGTCCGAAGGGAACCGGCGGCTTTCCGAGACTGGCGAAAATCAGCTTCATTAACATCAGCGGCATTAGCGATCCTTCGGCGTAATGCAGCCAAAAACGGTACTGGATTTTCTGCGCGGCATCCTGGGGTTTAAGATGCGATTCAGAATCGTAGGTTTCCTGTAAATACTCCAGAATCGCACCTGATTCAGCGAGGATGAGGCCATTGTCTTCAACAACCGGTGATTTGCCCAACGGGTGCACTTTCTTCAGTGATGGGGGAGCCATCATGGTCTTTTCGCGCTGGTAGCGCACAACCTGGTACGGCAAGGACAGCTCTTCAAGCGCCCAAATCACGCGTTGGGAGCGAGACTGATTAAGATGGTGGACCGTTAACATGGCTTTCTCCTGTAAGACATACCCACTAACTATAGAAAATTGCACAACTCCGCGAAAAAATTTTGGCTAAATAGTGAACGTAATGACTGGCGAAAATACGGGTTAGACATAGAATTAAAGTGTCAGTACAAACCGGAACCTCCCCAACTTGCTCGACATGAGGGGTGCTGATGTCGGGGGAAACCCTCCCGTGAACCAGCGGGATAGAGAGAAAGACAAAGACCGGGAATAAACTAAAGCGCCCTCGTGTGGCGCTTTAGTTTTTTTAATCCTCTTCCAGCAGACGTGCGCCGGTTCCCAACTGGCCCAGCTTATCGCCAGGGTTTCGCAACGGACAATCGCTACGAGACAGACACCCGCAACCGATGCACCCGTCCAGTTCGTCACGCAGTGCCACGAGCGTATGAATGCGCCTGTCCAGCTCCTCACGCCACTGCGAAGAGAGTTCTTTCCACTCTTTGGCACTCAGTGAGTGCCCTTCAGGTAGCACCCCGAACGCATCACTGATCGTCGCCAGCGGGATCCCAATGCGTTGGGCAATTTTGATAATCGCCACATAGCGCAGCACATCACGCGTATAGCGGCGCTGATTGCCCGCATTGCGGATGCTTTTAATTAACCCTTTGCTTTCATAGAAATGCAGCGCGGATACCGCCACACCGCTACGCTTCGCGACGTCACCCGGGGTTAATAGCGCTTTGATTCTTGGCAATCTCTTTTCCATAAAACCTCTTTACCTCAAGTTAACTTGAGGAATTATACTCGCCCACAGAGAAAACGACGAATCAACTGAGAAAGTGATATTTAAAGAGGGGCAACCTTATGTCGCATCAGCAAATTATTCAGACACTGATTGAATGGATGGATGAGCATATCGACCAACCGTTAAACATCGACGTAGTCGCTAAAAAGTCGGGCTATTCGAAATGGTACCTGCAACGAATGTTCCGTGCCGTTATGCATCAGACGTTGGGCGATTACATCCGCCAGCGCCGTTTATTGCTGGCCGCGCAGGCGCTGCGTAGCACGCAACGTCCGATTTTTGATATCGCGATGGATCTCGGATATGTGTCGCAACAAACCTTCTCACGGGTCTTCCGCCGCGAGTTTGATCGCACACCCAGCGATTACCGCCACCAGTTAAACTAACGGGTGCGCGGAGCCAGACCGTGAACAGGGTGCTGCTGCCAGGTCATAAATTCCTGCGGCGGCATGGCCTTCGCAAAATGCCATCCCTGACAGTACTGGACGCCACGCTTCAGTAGCCACGTCACCTGTTCCGCCGTTTCCACCCCTTCCGCGATGGTTTTCAGGCGCAAGCTTTGCGCCATCTCAATGATGTGCTCAGCAATCAGGTGGCTCGTGCTGTTTGTGGTTAGCGTATCGATAAACGATTTGTCGATTTTCAGGATATCCACGTTCAACGAGTAGAGGTTGTGCAGGTTGGAATACCCTGTACCAAAATCGTCGATCGCAACTTCGTAACCCGCCTGACGGAAGGCCTGAATCACAGGTGTCGTTTTTGGCACGTCAATAAACCCGCGTTCCGTGACTTCAATTTTGATCTGTTGCGCGCGAACCGAGTAATAGCGGGCTTTATCCGAGATAAGAGCAATCAGGCGCGAGGAGTGGAAATCAGAGGCCGACAGGTTAATCGAGATATAAAGATGCGGATTAGCCCCCAGAAAATGGCCCAGATCGTTGAAGACTTCTTCGACGACGTAATCGGTAATACGCTCAATCATCCCCTCTTTTTCGGCCAACGGGATAAACTCGACTGGGCTCATCACTGGCCCATTAAACCCTGGCCATCGCAGTAACGCTTCGGCACCCACGCAGCGGTTATTTTTAATATCGATAATGGGCTGATAGTGCACACACAGCTGCCGCTTATTAAGTGCCCGGTGCAATAAACGCCCTGGGGAATTAAACTCACGATGGGTTCGCGACCACACCAGCAAGATAATAATGCTGCAAATCATCCCCAGCGGCAGCGTCAGCGTTGCCTGATGATATAGAACGTCATAAAAGCGCGTATTCGAAGTAGAGACGATGGCGGCAATAGGCCGCTTGGTTGAATTGACGCTGGTGTAAAATCGACCATTGCTTTGAAATGCGTGTTCTGCATTTCCTAACAATGAATGTAATAAAGAAATATCGGCCTGGGGACTAACGGAAAAAAAGGCATTCGTCACCGTGTCATATACACCCCAGACCAGAGAATGATCGGTCGACATGACTTCACTGTAGGAAAGTGGATTGACCACTACTACATAATTCCTGCGCTGCATATATGTCATTTTATAACCAGCGAAAAACGGCGTATCGCGGAAATAATAGATAGAAACGTCAGGCTTGCGGGTGTAATTTGGGGTTGGGATCAAATAGGGTTGGTCGGGGGTTGAAACCGTGGAACAAAGAAATCGTTGACCGTCTGCATATATTAAATCAGCCACATAGAGGCGACCACGAACCACGTTCAACATATATTGCCGATGTTCGGGAGTACAACGTTCGCCTTGATATTTTTCTGCGGCGTTGCGAGCTAAATCAACTTGTTCAATAACGAGTTCAGTTTTATCTAAAGCGAGTTGCGCAAAGGTTCGGAGCTGACTGCTGGTTTCGGTGACCGCGCGTAATTGGGCAAACCATAGCGCAAGCATCACCGGCAGCATAACTACCATGATGATCCCTACGACCCTCAGCATCTTGCGCTGCGCGCTACGATTCATTTCCGCCCCATATCCCTGCATTTTGTGTGCCTGTAGTAATGAAGGCCGGATGCTTTGATAAACAGGTGATTACGTTGCATGAATCATGCGAAGTTAGCAACTGACTTTTAGTATTAAAATTTACAAAGTGAGTTATGCCGATAATATTTGTCCGTAACTCAAACTAAAAGTATGCGTCCCGTTTTTATTAAGGAAAATATTTATCCAGTCTAACCGATGGGTTTTAAGTTAACACAACAGAGGATCATTGATTAAGCCAAACTTACAACAGCATGAAAAATTCGCAACAGGATCATGAATTTTCATACTATTTGACGGTACTGACTCCTGACGAGTGATTTATAAATAATCAATAGCGATGACCGTTTTTCCTCTTCCGCTACGTTTTGCGTCATATAACGCTTTATCCGCCCGCGTAAGCAATGTGGAGGTATCACGTTGGCCGTGGCTGACTTCCACCACGCCCGCACTAAAGGAAAGCATTAGCGTTTTATCCCCCACGAGTAACGGGCGGGTAAACAGCGCTTGACGCAAATTGGTCGACAGCGCCATCGCCGCCTCACCGTCTGCATGTGATAACAGCAGTAAAAATTCTTCGCCGCCAACCCGGCCCAGCGCGGAATTGATGGGGCTTAACTCACGAATACGATCGCAGAAATGAATTAACGCCGTATCTCCCACCTGATGCCCCCACTCATCATTAATCTGCTTGAAGTAATCCAAATCAAACATGAGCACACAAAATTGGCTGTTAGCCTCTTTCCGCTGGTGCTTCTCCAGCGTCGCTTTTAGCTGCTGCAAAATCGCAGAGCGATTGAAGCATCCGGTCAGGTCATCCATGGTGGCTTTCAACGTCAACTGTTGTTCCGCTTTCTTGCGCTCGGTGATATCAAGGCCAATATTCAGAACAGAGCCATCCGGCAACAGAATGTTCGACCACAAAACGGTGAGCTGTGTGCCATCTTTTCGCAGCGGACGCCATTCATACATATCTTTAAGCGGGGATAAATGAATTGAATCACGCACCCGCCGTCGGTCTTCAGGGTCGGGATAAAACAGTGCCAGCGGATCGGCATACTGATTAATTTCCGTCATATTCCAGCCGAACACTTTTTCGCATTCAGCATTCCAGAGTACGCAACGATTGAGTCGATCAAAGGAATTCATCAACACCGGGGCGCGTTCGAACAAGGTTTTGTACTGAGTCACCACGCGTTGCATCTCATGAGCCGTTCGCTCTCGGGAGATCATTTCTGCGAAGTAATCTTTTAGCTTCTCCACCAGCACCACGACGATATTTTTTAGAATCGGCAAGGTCAATAAGCGCTGTGAAAAGGCGAGAAAGAAATAGCCGCCGCAGCGCCCGTCACGGGAAGTGAGCTTACATAAAACACCGCTTTGTAGTTGCTCATAGCTGGGGTGGTGGGGGGCAAATAACGCTCTGCCAACCTTTTCTTTCCAGTAGATGGCGCGCCATGAACGATGATGGCGCTGCATTACGGTACTGGCCAGAAATTCGGTGACGTCGTAAGAATGACAGGCAACCTCCCCGGCACAGATGATGCGCGGCAAACCCGCGTCATCATCAACGCTGACCCACGCGAGCGTTGAGCCCAACGAACGGTTGATGGTATCCAGCATCTCAGACAATGAAATCTGCGATGTCAGCAGCGGCATCAGTTTTGCTAAAGCATGCAAAGCCTGCATGCTGTCATTAACAATTTCGCGGCGTGTTACTTTCATCATTTTTATTCGTAGGCCATTGAATGATAAAAACCGGACGCAACGAATAGCTCAGAACTCGAATAGAAATTAACGGCGAATATTTTCCTGACATCGCATATTTATGTACAAAAAGAGCATGCATGTGTGAAAAATAAATGACAAAGACTAATAAAAAATAATAAATTCAAAGGCCTGAGTTATTAACTGCGCGTATATTTAATTGTCCGTTCAAGCATAATCCATAGTATTAATACTGTAAATATTGTACAGCGAGCCGCTAACGGTATCGATTTCACCTATCCCGATGAATTTTATATAAAGAAACGTTCAAGTCATCTATTAGCCTGCAAAGATATATTCTGCAATCCACATCCTGCGCCTGAAAAAAGGTAGAAAGGGCACATTTCTACGGCAACAAGTCTGGCGAATAAAAGAGCAAATGTGATATAGTTCACAAATATTGTGTAACACGAAACAATGTTTCATTGTTGTTATTTGATTTCGAGGATCGGTTCTATGGCGACCATTACCACCAGCATGGTTCTTTTGCGCTGGCCATTGTTGAGTGCAGTTATGATGTTCTTAGCCAGCACGTTAAATATTCAATTACGCAAGTCTGACTATGCTGGGCTTGCGGTGATCAGCACCCTGCTTGGCGTTGGCGCAGCCTGCTGGTTTGCGACGGGTTTGCTGGGTATCACGGTGGGAGATATCGTGACTATCTGGGAAAACGTCAAAGTGGTGATGGTAGAAGCGATGAGCCATACGCCTCCTGACTGGCCGATGGTCATTACCTGATAACCGCTTGCCAGCGATTGTGGCGTTCACGCCCGCTCATTGACGAATAAAACCGGTGGCTTCTGCCACCGGTTTTTTTTGATGTCATTTACTGAGCTTGCGGAATATCCGTCGCATCCTGATGTAAATCATCCGTCGCTGGCTGTGCCGCTGCTTGCGAGACTGGCGTCATAATACTGTCCCAGGTCGCTTGCAGGTCTTTCATATTGAATTCCGGCTCACCTTTCGGTTGCAACAGAACTAACGCCATGTCCTGAGACAGTTGCTGACGTAAATCCTGATTAATCATGTCAACGGTCAAACTGTTCAGGAAATTCTGACGCAACTTCTGATACTGCTCCGGCGCAATATCCACGACCTGATTTTGTAGCGAGCGAATACGCTGGCTGATCAGCAAGTCAGTGTCGGTACGCGCGTAGGTCGCAAACAGTTTTTGCAGCTCAAGATTTTTCTGCGCAACCAGTGCGTTAAACTCTTCTTCCGCCAGACCGTCTTTACGCACTTTCGCCAGCTCTTTCGCCACAACGCCTAAATTAGCGTTCAGCTTATCGTTTGGTGATTCTACGTTGATGGCACATTGCGCGCGCTGGAACAGCACGCGGCAGTCGAAGCCAATCCCGATATCTTTAGCGTTGTTTTTGCTCAGCGTTTGCTGAACATGCCAGAACAGCGCTTCACGCGCTAAATCTGCACGCCAGTAGCGCAGCAGCGCGGCAGACTCACGAATGGGCTGCCAGGCGGTATCCCACATTAATGCCAGTCGATCCTGACGCACCGTATCGGTCATGATACTGACCGGTTCAGCGCGCAGCGGAGACAGCGTGGGAACCGGCGCAGGAACTTCGCGCTTACCTTTCAGTTCACCAAACGTTTTACTAATTTGTTCAATGACAGAGCGGCTATCGACGTTACCCACCACGATCAGCGTCATGGCATCCGGGGTGTACCATTTCTGGTAGAACGATTTGACCTGCTCGATATCAACCGGCTGTTTTAACGGCTCAGCGGGATCGTGGCCCAGAAGCGTTGAGCCTTTAAGACGATAACGCCACCAGCCATCTTTCGTATCCGTCGGCCAGGTCGCTACCATGTCGCTGTTGCTCAGGGCGTAGTTAACCGTTTCTGGGGTAATGGAGACTTTGCCTGTCGTATCGCCAAGCCAGGTTAATGCTTCTTTTAGCAGATCGTTACGGTTATTCGGCAGGCTCAGATTAAACATGGTGTAGTCGTAGGAGACGACCGCAGGCGGAAGTGGACGTTTAGGGTCGATGCCCTGCTGCCACAATGAACGCACCTGTACTGCTTGCAAACTGCCGCTCTGGGTCAGCGCCAGTCGAGGAATAAAATGACTTAACCCGCTCTGTTGTGTGCTCTCGGTTAACGAACCGGTATTCACAGAAAGGCGGATTTCAATACGATCGCTGGGACGCTGCGGTGTGGCTAAGACTTGCCACTGAAAACCATTTGCCAATGTCCCCTGTTGCCAGGCCGGGTCGGGCTGGAGCGCTTCTGCCTGCACATAACTGGCTGCTGCCATCATCAGCAAACCGCCGGTTAAAAGTCGAATTTTTGTGCCCTGCATGTAAACCCCTGATCAACATTCCTGGTTAAAAAGAGTGTCTTATTGCGTTGAACACTCTGAAGATGACGTTTTAAAACACTTCGATTAGACCGCGTGTACGGCAAAACGTCACGGCAAGAAGTGAAATATACCCGAAAAAAATCTTGTCGAATTATGACAGGTATGAGTAGTTATTATGCGCAGGAGCCCGCCCCCCGACAAGGGTAAGCGGGCATTAGAACGGATTTTAAGAGGATAAATCGTGGGTTTTGCTATCGGACACACGATTATTTAGCGTGTCATCGAGCTTTTTGTGATCCAGCTGTTTCACCCATTTTGCGACCACAACGGTCGCCACGCCATTGCCGACCAGGTTAGTCAACGCACGCGCCTCGGACATAAAGCGGTCAATCCCCAGTATCAGCGCCAGACCCGCCACCGGCAGATGTCCAACCGCAGAAAGCGTAGCCGCCAGCACGATAAAGCCACTTCCCGTGACGCCCGCCGCACCTTTCGATGACAGCAGTAAAACGATCAGCAGGGTTATCTGGTGGAAAATATCCATCTGACTGTTCGTTGCCTGCGCGATAAACACCGCAGCCATCGTCAGGTAAATCGACGTGCCGTCGAGGTTAAAGGAGTAGCCGGTCGGAATCACTAACCCCACGACCGATTTACGGCAGCCGAGCTTCTCCATTTTATCGAGCATACGCGGCAGCACCGACTCCGAAGAAGAGGTCCCCAACACAATCAGCAGCTCTTCACGGATGTAACGGATGAATTTGAAAATGCTAAAGCCTGCAGCTCGCGCGATGGTGCCCAGCACGACGACCACAAACAGAATACAGGTGAGGTAGAAACAGATAATCAGCTGGCCGAGCTGGATGAGCGAGCCCACGCCATATTTACCGATGGTAAACGCCATTGCCCCAAAGGCGCCAATAGGTGCCAGACGCATGATCATGTTGATGATGCCGAAAATCACCTGGGAGAAACTTTCAATGACGTTGAAAATCAGCTGACCTTTGCTGCCCAGACGATGCAGCGCAAAACCAAACAGCACAGCAAACATCAATACCTGCAAGATATTGCCACTGGCAAAGGCGCCAATCACGCTACCGGGGATGACATCCAGCAGGAAGGCAACGATACCCTGGTCTTTTGCTTGCTCAGCATAGACGGCGACCGCTTTCGCATCCAGCGTGGATGGATCAACGTTCATCCCCGCGCCAGGTTGCACCACGTTAACAATGATCAGGCCAATAATGAGCGCGATCGTACTGACGACTTCAAAGTACAACAGTGCAACCGCACCGGTACGACCGACCGCCTTCATGCTTTCCATGCCAGCGATACCGGTCACCACCGTACAGAAGATGACGGGCGCGATGATCATTTTAATCAGCTTAACAAACGCGTCGCCAAACGGTTTCATTTGTGCGCCCAGTTCAGGATAGAAATGGCCAAGTAAAATACCAATGGCAATCGCTGTCAGGACCTGAAAATAAAGGCTTTTAAAGAGAGAGGTTTTCATAGGGTGTCCTTAGGAAGAAAAACCACAGGTTCTTTATGGGTACGACTCACCTGCGGCTTTAAAATAACACCCGTAAAACATGACAGAAATGAACTTACATCAATATTGAAACATAAATGTTAAAAACTTTGAGCTGACTCGAACAAGCCAGCAACAAAGTTAGCTTTTTGCGGGAGAAATTTCGCCGCTGAGATAACGTTTTTCGAAAACATCAGCGGGTACCGCGCGAGCAAACAGGAATCCCTGACCACTCTCAACGCCCGCTTCTGCCAGCCAGGCTCGTTGGGCTTCGGTTTCTACCCCTTCAGCGATCACATGCAGATCGAGGCTGCGCGCCATCTGAATAATGGCCTGAACCATGCTGCTGTCATCCGGCAGCCCATCCACAAAGGTTTTGTCGATTTTCAGCACGTCAACCGGCAGCGTTTTCATGTGTTGAAGCTGGCGTAGTCCGGCGTAACCCATACCAAAATCATCCAGCGCGATGCGAATACCCGCATTGCGCAGCGGTTTTAAAATGGCGACGGCTTCGTTAGGGTCGTCAATACGGCGGCTTTCCGTCACTTCAAGAATGAGCGTGTCAGGCTTGATTCGGTAGCGATTAATCAGCTCCAGCATCTCAGAGACCATGGTTGGATGCATTAGCTGTAACGCAGAGAGGTTCACCGACAGCGGCATATCGATACCGCGCTCCTGCCAGGCGGCGAGCTGGCGACAGGACTCCTCCAGTACCCAATGACCGATAGTGATTATCAGGCCACAGGATTCAATGCGTTCGATAAGCCCCTCTGGCAGTTCCCACGAGCCATCCGCCTGCTGCACACGCAGCAGCGCCTCGGCACTTTTCACTTCGCCAGTGACCAGGTTGACCTGCGGCTGTAACCAAATAGCAAACTGGTTGTTATCGAGCGCGGTCAGAATATCGCTCTCTTCGGTCAGACGCTGTTGCGCCTTTTCCATCTGCTCGGGTTCGAAGAACTGAATTTGATTTTTACCTTTGCGGCGCGCGGTAAAGGCCGCCGAGAAGGCGCGACGGTAAAGCTGTTCAGCCGTGAGATCGCCGTAATACATGACAAGACCAATGCTGGCGCTCGGGCGCAGCTGAATTCCCTGAACAGGCAGCCGCTCGTTAATGACAGTGAGCACTTGCTGACCTAACGTAATGGCATGCCACGGCTCTTTCACACCTTGTGCCAGAATCACAAAGTCATACCCGCTTACCTGAGTCAGCACCATCCGCGGTGCCAGCACCGATTTGATTTTCTCCACCAGCGTTAGCAGCAGTATTTCACGCTGGCTCTCTTTTAACACACCAGCGGTATCCTGAAGGGTTTCACAGGCCACGACCATCAGTGCGGTAGTTTGCTGTCTCGCGACAGTTTGTTCGAGCAGGGCCATCAGGAAGGCTTTATTTGGCAGCTCGGAAACCGGGAAACGGGTGGCGTTGCTGTTCAGCTCATCATGGTGGCGCAGTAGCCGTTGCTGATTCATGTTGTAGCTTCGAACCAGCATGCCGATTTCATCGTCATGATGCAGGCGCGGCAGCGTTAGCTGGTGACCCACCTGTTCCTGCGGGGAAAGATGATTCAGCTCGCGGGCGATTTTACGCAGCGGATGAACAATCAGGCGGTTGATACACCAGGTCAGGGCCACGGTCAGAATGAGCGTCAAAAGTAAGTAAGTAGTTACTAACGTTGATATCCAGCTGACGACGAACTTATGCATACGGTACGAATCCGCCTGCAACACCAGATAAGCTAAAGGCTGGGGATTCGCCGGACGCTCAAGTGAATAGAGCGGTAATGAAATTTGTACCGGCAGCTCAAACAGCCGCATGATCATCATCGGAACCGGACGCTCGGGGATAAAGCTCATCCGTAGCGCCTGAAACTGGTTCGGCAGGACCACATCCGCGCGGCTGACGATCCCGGCGGGCTGAATGCGCTGCAGGATGGTTTCTGCTTCGGGGATATCCCCTTTAAGAATGGCGGAAGAGAGCGGTCCACGGACCGCACGGGCGATGCTTTCCAGTTGCGAAGCCGTGTTGTAGCGATTCTGCTGTACGGAATGAAACAGCAAAATGACGCAGAAGATGAATACAAACACCATAGTGACGGCAGACACCATCGCCATTTGTTTGATAGTTAAAGAACGGCTGACGCGCAATTTGACTCTCCACAAAACCCAAAGCGTAGGGTAACAAAACGTTACCCTAATGCCGCCAGAGTATACCCGATTGCGACGAATTTAAGAGAGACTAACAATTCGATTAAGGATAATTCCCTTTACCAGTCCGCATAAGGGGTCAGTGGCTGTGGTGGCAGGTCCATATCTCCCTGCCAGCCCGCTGCGGAGTAGCGAACATAAAGCAACGCATGGCTCGGGGTATAGTCCTTTGCCTCCTGAATATCGACGCCCACACCCACAAACCAGTTCGACGTCACGCGACGCTCAATAATCGCCCGCGCGGTATAACCGGTACCGGAAGAACTGCTACCTTCTTCTGGTTCGCCTCGGTCCGAATAACGCCCAGGCTCATCCGTTGGGATAAGACTCTGGATCGGATAACGCAATCCATCTTTAGTTTTTGAATGTGACCAGGAGACAGAACCGCCCAACTCCCAGGACCAGTTCTCAGTACGTTTACGCCAGGTCACCGGAACCGCAAAGGAGACGTACTCTTGTGGGCTGTAATAACCGCCCTGTCCCAGCGTATAGCCGCTCAAATCTTTATCGTAATGCCAGATCATATTTGAGAGGCCAACCGTCAGACGCTCGTTGTTTTGATTAATGAGCTTGTAGTAATAGCCGGTCATCCAGCGGATACGCCAGTTATCCTCCACGTTTTTGCCTTCCAGCGCGTCCATATTCAGGCTCGACCAAATACCGTTGGCTTCGCCTTTATCGTAACTCACGCTCACGCCGCCGCCCGTGGCGCGCACGCCGCCCCAGGTGGTATTGGTATTGGGATCTTTTTGTCCGGCAAACGCCAGCATCGAGCTGGAAATCGGGCGACGATGAGCATTCAGAGTATAACCAATCGGCCCCAGATCGTTGCTGTAGCTCAGGCCACCCACGACATCCACCACGTCAAAGCCCATCGGCGTTGTGCCGATATCCATCATCCAGGTTTTGTTCTGCCAACCCACGGCCACGCTCGCGCCGTTTTGTTTCTGGCTGGTGTTGCCGCGACAAGGCGTCGCAGAACAGGTTCCCCAACTGGGATCGTACTGACCATTCTTCGTAGCAAATGAACCGGCATCCATGTTCACCATATCGCTTCTAAAGAACATCCGGCCATCTGACAGGGGCGCATCCACTTGCAGCATCGTGGTATGCGCTTTTAAATCGGAATATCCGCCCGTACCGCTGGAGCCCCAGAAGTCATGCTGTAGCGTGACGTTAAGATCCTGCTGCTGATACAGATCGCCCGCGTCGCTTCGAACACCGCGTTTCAGCCAGTCATCTTTTTCATCGTTACGCGTCAGCCGGGTAAAGCTGTCGTTATCTTCCGGGCGAGACGTCGTGACGCCAGAGGCGACCATCGCATCTTTATAGGTTTCCAGCGCCTGCTGGGGCTGGCCGTTATTGGCCTGAAAGCGGGCGGCATCACGCAACACCAGCGCACTGTCCATTGACGGCGGCTGCGATTTTGCCTGCGGCACCAGCTTGCTAAACGTCTGTTGCGCAGCGGCAGTATCACCCAGTTCAGCCTGGGCAAGCGCAACGCGGCGTTGCATATTGACCGATGGCGGCTCGCCGGTCTGCCCGGCGGGCAGTGTCGCCAATTGCGCGCGCGCGGCGTCTTTGTCACCTTCGGCAATAAACACTTCGGTCAGGCCGAGAATGGCATCCGTATTTTGCGGTTCACGTTGCAGGACCGTCCCGTAGGCCGCTTTCGCCGTGGCGCGATCGCCCCGCTGCTGCGCCCAATCGGCGAGGGTCAATTCGATACGCGTGGAGGCAGGTTGCTGACGCAAGAGCGCTTCAGCGTCCCGCTCCTTGCCACTATCGCGCAGACGATTGGCAGTTTCGAGCACCTGATTACTTTGCAGCCGGTCGGCCAGCTCCTGAATATTGCCGCTCCACTTGTCGCGAGGCAGTGTATTCAGATGTGCCAGGGCGGCACGATCCCGATCGTTGCCAGAAAGATATAACCCGTAGGCGTAAACCTGTTCAGGATCGCCAGGCTTTTGGCTCGCCAGTTGGCTCATTAGCGTATCCGCCTGGCTGCGTTGCCCCGCGCTGTCGAGATCGCGCGCCAGACGATAGGTTATCCACACGCTGCCTGGATCGAGTGCCAGACGGCGACGCTGGATTTCTGCTGCCTGAGCATAGCTGCCCTGGTTTTCAAATTGTTCCGCCTGCTGGGCCAGCTTATCGTTGTCCAGACTGCGCTGAATATCATCAATGCTGCGCCGCTGGCTGGAAGAGAGCGACTGAATAAATTGTTCGGCTTTTTCCGGCGATTCGGCACGATAAATATTGGCAAGCCCGCGCACCGCGTTGCTGTTGCCGCTATCCATACGCAGGGCCTGACGATAGAAGCGCTCAGCTGCTGCGTTGTCTTTTCGCGCGACGGCAGCGTCACCTAATCCCAGCACCGCGTAGCTATCGGTGTTGTCGATGTTGCGCGCCTGCTGATAATAACGTTCCGCCTGAGCCACGTTATTGGCCTTGAGCGCTTTATCACCCTGCTGGATCAGCAGCCAGTAGCGATTCACTTTTAACAGGCTATCCCATTTTCCACGGTTATCACTCTGCGGATCGAGGGCGATCGCCTTCTCAAACTGAGTCACCGCGCGAGCGCGATCGCCGCGTTGAGAATAAGCCTGCCCCAGCGCGCCCACGGCTTCGCTGTCGGCATGGTTGGCGCTAACGGCCTGTTGCAGTTCTGCCACGGCTTTACCGCCCTGTCCCGCTTCCACGGCGGCAAGACCTTCCGCTTTAGCGCGAAATGCCGGATCGGCGAGCTGTTTTTGCTGCGCATCAAGCTGCGCGCGCGCGGTATCAACATTGTCGCCCGCACTGAATACCTGTAAATAATCCTGCAACGCCTTCACGCTGGCGGCACTGGCAGGAATATCCTTAATTTGCTGATACCAGATATCTGAAGCGGCATCGCGCCCGGCGTTAGATTTCGCCATCTGCTGGAGTACCGCAAAACCTTCGTCGCGACGCCCGGCCTGGAAAAGCAGTTGCGCCAGCGAATTTTGCAGCTGCGTATCGCCGGGGCTACCGGCATTAATCGTTTTAAGTTGGGTAATCGCCTCGTTACGGCGAGCCGGATTTTTAGCCACTACCGTCCAGTATTCTGTCGCCAGATCGCCGCCCGGCGGGTTTCCGCTAAACAGCTTTTCGTAGGCATCAATGGCTTCTTGCGTGTGGCCGGTCGTGGCCAGCAGGCGTGCCTGTTGCAACGCCTGACGCCCGTCCGGCGTCGAGAGCAGCATCGAATTGAGTGACGACTTATAGGTGCGGGAACTCGGGGCGATACCCTTGAGCCGGTCCAGTTCTTTCTGCGCCCCCGCGTTATCGCCCTGACGAAGCAGGTAGCGGAAACGCGCGGCAATCACATCCGGATTGTTCGGGTCGATAAGCTCAAGGCGGTAGAGCGACTGGCGAACCAGATCTTCACGATGTGTCGACTCCCCCAACCGTACCTGCTCCAGGAGCTGTTGCTGCTGGGGGGAATTTGCGGCCTGCGCTAACGGCATCAGCGTCAGACCGAGCGATAAACTGAGTAAACTTAATGAGAAGTTGCGCATTCCTGGCCCCAGTCAGGGTGTAATTCACCCTTTGCGGTGAAGCGAAAACGATGCTGATCCCATCCTTGTCCGAAGAGGGTCAGAACGTAGCTGTAGTAGGCGTCATCACCGGGAAAGTGGTCAGCGACACGCTGGCGTTGTACCGCTTGTGCATCGCGGTCTTGTAAAAACGGCAGCAGCGAAGCGGAGAAACCAACCGGGCCATTTCCCGTGCGTTTACCGCTCGCGACATCAATCTTCTCCGGCGGGACACCCTTTGTTGTTGTGATCGTCGCCATCGGTTTAAAACGTGCCAACAGTCGTGCTTTTTGCGGATCGCGGTCGTGCAACATGCCCGTCCAGAGATATACGCGAATAGCATCGTAACTGCCGACAAGTGGCTTTTCTGGCTTCAGTTGCCAGCCCTTATTTTGCTGATACTGCACCCAGTTGGGTGAAAACCCTTTTGGCGCGGTTTCCAACAGCAACCGCAGGTTGGTCTCGCGAAGGGTGGTCCACGGTAAACCAAAGCGGGTGAAATAGTTCGCTAACTGCGGCGGTAAATAGCTTGGATTAAAGCGCCACGCTTTTTCCTCAGCAAAGCCCACTTTTCCGGGCAGGAGCATCAAACCCAGACCCGGCACGTTAACCACTTCTTCGCGGGCAATACGTTTGAGCAGCGCTTTTCCAATTTCGGTATAGCGCGACACCTTCCACAACCGCCCCGCCTCCAGCAACGACCAGGCAATCCAGACATCCCCGTCCGATGCCGAATTGGTATCAATGACCGACCAGGCGTCTGCACCTTTCTGCCCCCACAACCACGCGGGCAGATGCTGGCGGAGATCGCCCTCGGCAAGGTTGTCCTGCGTCCAGCCCAGCAGTAAATCAAATGTCTGGCGATCGTTCGCGGCAAGGGCAAAGAACAGCGCATAGCTTTGCCCTTCCGAGGTACTGATTTTACGCGCGTCGCTGGGATCAATAACCCGCCCACCTTCGCTGATATAGGCTTTTTTAAACTGGTCCCAGGCAGGCCAGTGACAGGCGGCACGACCATTCGCCGCCGCGAGGAGAACCACCGCCATGACACACCAGCGAAACGCTTTCATCACCCGTTACTCATGATCCGAATGAAGACGACGGCGGCTGATAATTCGCAGCAGACGCCACATAACCCACGCCAGCAACACGACGCTTATCGCCGCAAAGACCGCCAGCAGAACCGGATGGTTAGATAGCGCATACCATACGCGCTCGAACCACGGCAGATGCCCAACGTAGTAAACATCGCCTACGCGCAGGCTATTAACGCCTGACTCGCGGATAACCGAGACGGAACCAAACATGGCAGCGCGCTTACCGCTGTCATTCATCGCATTGTTCAGCAGTTCATAGCCGCGCGGACTGTCTGCCAGCAGGGCGATGACGCTGCGCTGATCGTTGTATGGAGACTGGAAGCCGACAATTGCCGCCATCGGGCCTTGAGAGGTGATGTTGGTTTTGACGTTGGCCTCACGGTCGGCCTTGTCCGGCATAATGCTCGGGAAGGTGGTTTGACGCAGCGGCATGTTCACCCAGGACTGCGTCGCCTGCACCAGCAAATCGATACGCTTGTCATCTTTCAGCTTATCCGGGATGTTCCCGATAACCATGATATCCGCGTCTTTACCCTGAATCTGACTGCCATCATCCGTTAACGTCACGTTGATGGCCGGCAGACCGGTTTGCGCCCCCACGGCGGCCATGGCATCGAGCAGCGTCGTTATCTGGCCTTCGGTTGGCGTTTTAGGCATGACAACAATCGATTCTGACAGATCGGCCATACGGCTGAACGGGAAGCTGGCGTTGGCAAACGCACGCAGGTCCGGTAGGGCAATAAAGTGATAGTACTTCGAGAAGTCGATAGTCGAATCGTCACCGATAACCACGTGATTCTGCACCGGCTGGAAGGTGATGCAGTTATCCATCGAACCGCCCGGCATGGGGTTCATGTACTGGAAATCAAAACGCAGCTGATTGACCGCACCCAGCTTCAACGCCGGAATGGAGACATCGGTTTTACCGTCCAGCAACCCCTGCAATACCGGCAGACGCAGCAGCAGTTTGTTGGTGTCCTGACTGCTGGTTAGCGGGAAAGATTGCAGGAACTGATTGTTCAGGCTGATATCCATCCGCGAGCTGTCTTTCGTTGGCGGCGCGGTGTAGCGATAATTCAGATTGATATCGATCCCGGTACTGCGCAGCAGATACAGATCCGGCGGCAGGTTAAGCGCGACGTTGATAGCAGAGGGCTCAAGACCCGTTGACTGCAACTGTTCTTCATAGGTTTTCAGCTCACCAAAGGTCACCGCCCGATCGGTACGGATCCAGTTCGGCGCATCGTACGGTTTACGCGCTAACAGCGGCTTCACGTCGTCGATAGTGACGCTACTTCCACGGAACAGAACGTTGCCCTGGGCAATGCCTTTCGCCGCCTGCACCAGATCGTTGTCGTCACGACCAAATACCACCAGCAGCTTCACGTACGGCTTGTCCGGATGGGCGATCATTTCGACGGTCGGAGCGTTAACCGCCGGATGATCGCGCAAGAATGCAGGGCGCTTGTCGTTCGTCGCAAACACAATCGCGTTACGGTCCGGGAGCGTATCAAACAGGACCGGGAAGCTCTGTCCGCGCCAGCCGGAACGAGAACCGAACCAGGAGGTCACAATCGTCGCCGCCTGCTGTTGAGTGATATCAGGCGATCCCGCAAACACCACCGGCAGAGTTAACGGGCGGCTGTCGCGCGGGTCAAAGAAAGGTACCGGGAACGCAGAGAGATCGTTTTTCACCGCCAGCGTTTGATACGTCATGTTCAGCGAGGAGCTGCGGCTGACGTCCATCCACAGCGTGCTGCTGGCTGGGTTTTCACATACGTCGCGATAATGGCCCACAAACTCCAGACGCACGCGGTTAAAGTCGGTGATGAACAGCGGGTTAATCGGCACTTGCGCCAGCGTTTTCTTACCTAACTGCTCCTTGGTCACCGGCAGTACGCTCATCAGTTCGTCGTTGAGGTAAACCTTGAGCTGTGACTGCACCGGCAGCAGAGATGGAGACGGTGTGTATTCCAGGTTTAACATTGCGTTCGACACCACTTCGTCGCTACGCATGCCAAACTCAACGCCACCATTTGGGTTAATCCCGCGCAGCACCATGCTGCCCGGAGGAGGAGCAATCTGCGCAAACGTCAGCTTCACGTCACGCGATGGGGTGCTCTGCGCCACGATAGGCGCATTCGCCCCCTGCACGCCAGGCATCACCTGTCCAATCGCCTGCTCGCCTGTAGGCACAGCCGGTAGGGTGTTCCCCTCAGCAGGCTGATTTGGCACCACATTTTCAGTTTGCGTTGGCGCAGCCGTTGCCACCGGATCGGTGGCTTGTGCAACGACAGGCACCGTCGGCGCAGGCGTGTCTTCAGGTGCCGCGTGAGCCATCATAGCGGGCAGTGCACTTATTCCAACCGCCACAGCACATATCCAGGAGAGTTTTCTTTTCATCGCATTATCATCATTGTTGGGCCATAACCGGGTCCGGCTGTTGTATCGCTTCATCCCGCTCAGGGCGACGAGGGATAAACGACACCACCCAGGAAACCAGCGAGGTAAGTGACCGGAAAATTATTTTCACTGACGGCGGAGCAAATTCTGCAAGATGGCGATAGCCACGGAACCCCAGCTTAAGAATATCCAGCAGACTTTCCAGTGGTTTATCTTCCGGGAAGCTGTCCTGCCAGAGCGCCCACGTGTCCGCGCGGGCAAACGTGCACTGTACAAAATCGATATGTTGTTTTTTGGTGAGCGGCATCAGTTGCAGCCCCACTTCATTACCCATTACGCGCGCAACCTGCGTCGGGAAGACGTACTCCTGCTGGCCACGTTTGAGCAACAGATTGACCTTCTGCCCTTCCAGCACTTTTGCCGCACCGTTGATTTTGATGCCTAAACCGCCGTCGGAGAAGTCATGGACGGTACAGGAGAAGAGATGGCCGTCTTCACGAGCAATCGCCGCTGGCATGGAGATCTCCACGCGATGGGCGCGCCTGACCTGCTTGCTCTCTACGGATACCGCTACCGCACCGCCCAGGATAATCAGGTTGTAGAACACCCACGCCAGGCTGACGAACACGGTCAGGACTTCGTTTTCCGGGCCGTAGAAATAGCGCCAGATGCCCACCAGCACGCCCACAATATTCAGCAGTACGAGGAAGATATACGGACGGGAGATAACCCAGTCGACGTACTCTTCTTCCACCAGTCCCCCTTTGGCGGTGACGTTGAACTTGCCTTTATGCGGGTTAATCAGCGCCACCAGCGTAGGCGGAGCGATATACCAGGCCAGCACCGTTTCGTAGATTTCACTCCAGAATGAGTGGCGATATTTGCCCTGAATCTTCGAGTTAGTCAGACTGGCGTGGATCATGTGCGGCAGTACGAACAGGGCGATCATCAGCGCCGGGGCAAAGATGATATAAGCATGTAACAGCAGGAAAGCCAGCGGCGCAGTCAGGAAGATAAGCCGCGGAATACCGGACAAAAAGTGGAACATCGCGTTGAGATAACACAACCGCTGCGCCAGCTTCAGGCCTTTACCGAACAGCGGGTTATCGAGACGGAAAATCTGCACCATCCCGCGCGCCCAGCGGATACGCTGACCGATGTGTGCGGAAAGCGATTCGGTCGCCAGTCCCGCCGCCTGCGGAATACGCATGTAGGCAGAGGTATAACCCCGTCGGTGTAAACGCAGTGAGGTGTGGGCATCTTCGGTGACCGTTTCTACTGCAATGCCGCCAATCTCATCCAACGGCTTACGGCGAATGACCGCACAGGAGCCGCAGAAGAAGGTCGCATCCCACATGTCGTTACCGTCCTGCACCAGGCCGTAGAACAGCGTCCCTTCGTTCGGCGTTTTACGAAAACGCCCCAGGTTGCGCTCAAACGGGTCGGGTGAGAAGAAGTGGTGCGGCGTCTGCATCATTGCCAGCTGCTTCTCTTTGAGGAACCAGCCCATGGTCATCTGCAGGAACGAGCGCGTCGGCACGTGGTCGCAGTCAAAGATCGAGACGAACTCGCCCGTCGCGTATTTCAGTGCGTTGTTAATGTTCCCGGCTTTCGCATGTTCGTGCGATGTACGAGCGATATATTCCACCCCGACGCTTTGGGCAAACTGGCGAAATTCTTCGCGCCCCCCGTCGTCCAGTATCCAGATTTTGAGCTTATCCTTCGGCCAGTCGATACCGAGTGCAGCGTAAATGGTATTTTTCACCACGCTCAAATCTTCGTTGTAGGTCG
Source organism: Enterobacter sp. (assembly GCA_022649305.1). Lineage (GTDB taxonomy): Bacteria > Pseudomonadota > Gammaproteobacteria > Enterobacterales > Enterobacteriaceae > Enterobacter. The sequence continues at coordinate 19,469 of JALCNW010000002.1, read as the reverse complement.
GAACAAAAATATCCACCGTCGGCCACTGATTGATATCTTTCGGCAACGGAACCGGTTGTCTGTTCAATGGCCAGACGACCTGGAAATAACCCAGAATCAGGACAATCCACGCGTAGGTCTCAGCAAACAGCAGAACCAGGCCACATACCAGACTCACCGGATCATCCCAGTTAAGCGTGGAGGTGTAGCGCCACCAGATGTAACGGCAAGAGACCGTCAGCGACAGCACAATGAGCATCATCGCAGAGAAACGCCCAGGAATGCGGCGCACCAGCAGCGCCACGCCCCACAGCAGCATCAGGAAGATAAACTGCGCCAGCGGGTTGAACGGCTGGGTAATGCACACTAATGCCAGAATCAGTGAGAAAACGACAATAATGCCAAGGATCAAATGGCGTAATGCCGGATGCAGATGCCCGAGCTCTTTTTGACTTTCGAGGTGCCGGGTTTGGCTTCTGACGCGGTCAGGCAGGTTTTCCAGCCACTGATGATAGCGACCACGTACATGCTTAATGCGACCAAAACCGCGCCAGCGCGGTTCCGTTTTTTGTTGTTTTGCGGGGGTTGCGATAAGCCACAACGTCTGGAGCGCGTAACGAGCCGGATCGAGAGGACGCGGCCGATCGGGATTCAGATGCGGATAGAGTTCACGATGCCGCGCACGAATGCGTTGCCAGCGAGGGTGTTCAAGCGGAATAAATATCCAGGCCAGGACCATCCATAAACAACCGAGCGCGGCGCTAAAAGGCGAAGCACCATGACGACGGTAATTCCGGTAGCGCTCGGTTAAACGCGAGCTGACCGGGGGGATGAGTAACCAGGCGGACAGGCGACTCATACCGGGCTCCCGGTCGTTTCCGGGCGACCGGTATAGTGCAGCAGACACCAGTTAGCCAGCGTGAGGATCTCTTCCGCTGCCAGCGAATCGCTTCGGTATTCTCCCAGCGGCTGTTTAGATGCCAGACATTCCGCCATTGATTCATCGCGATGAACCACCATCGGTAACAGCCGACGCTGGCTTTGTAGCCACACCTGGTACAAATCATCCTGAATCTGGCTGTTGGTTCGTAAATCATTGATCAGGATATGCGCCCCCGCAGGCAATGCCTGTTGATGCAGCCGAATATGGCAGTTTGCATCAGCATTCACGATGGTCAGTGTATGGTCACAATGTTCAATAAGCTGACGGGTGAGCGGAGAAAAACCGCTCGGCAAATCCATTAATATCCAATGATAATGGCTTTTCTCCTGGAGCAGTTGCAGCGCATCAGCAAAATAGCCGAGCGTACCGAAACGCGTTGGTAGCAATTCTTGCTCGCCCGCGGTCAGTTGCCCAAAGGGCAGAATATCAAGCTGGGAAGTGTAACGCTGAGCGGTATCGCGCCAGTCACGGCCATCAAGAAGCGCGCGCGCCCAGCCGTCGGAGACATCGTAATCGACGTTAAAAGACATGCGCAGCAAATTATCAGGGCAGGCATCAATGACCAGCACTGATTCACCCAATAGCTGTAACGACCATCCTAGTGCCGCAGTGATAGACGTTGTGCCAACACCGCCACGGATGCCCTGTAATCCTAGTATGGCCATCAATGGCTCCCTTATTGTTGACGGGCAAATTCAGCTAATAACGGCCAGCGTTTAATAGCCGCCGCCAACTGTTCCCGCTGGGAAATATCGGTGTAATCTATTTCAGGCAATGAAAAAGCCTGGCTTAACGCCAAAAAATCGTTTTGGAATGTGTACCCAAGGCTAGAATCAACCGGCGTTCCGGGTTCATTATTATGCATTATCGTTTCATCCCTTTATTAAAACCCAACAAACAGAGGTAGCACGGCATCCTGCCAGAAAAATTTTCGTTCATATGCTAAGTCTGATGCTCTTTAATTTCAATGTTAGGTTTATTTCTGTGCTTTCGCTAGTAAACTGAGTTACAGGTGAATTAGAGGTTAAGAGGGACATCGTGAACCCCATATTTTCAGTTGGTATCCCGTCCTTATGGGACGAATTGCGCCACATGCCAGCCGGCGGAGTCTGGTGGATCAGCGCGGATCGCAATGAAGACGCTATAAGTCTGTTAAATCAAACCATTGCGGCGCAAGACAAACATGCGCAGGTTGCCGTTGTCACCATGGGTGAAGACCCTAAAAAAATAGTTAAGCTCGATCAAACGCGCGGCCCGGATAAAGTTCGTTTATTTTCCATGCCAAATGGAGAAGATGGTCTATACTTTTTGCCCCGCGACATTCAGTGCAGCATAGTTCCAGAACGTTATTTAGTGTTACTTAAATGTTCAATTAATGCCTGGCAAAATATATCTATCGAAAAAACACGGCGCTGGCTGGAAAAAATCAATAAATGGGCGCGAGATCAAAATTGCACACTGCTGGTTATCAGCCCAGGTAATAATAATGATAAGCAGTTCTCATTTTTAATGAGTGAATATCGCTCCCTTTTTGGTCTTGCCAGTCTACGCCATCAGGCCGATAGCCATCTTTACGATATTGCCTTCTGGTGTAATGAAAAAGGCGTCAGCGCGCGCCAGCAGCTTTCGCTTAATCATATTGATGGCGAATGGCATTTAGCCCAGCAGGAAAAAGCCGTCGTTCAACCGCGAAACGATGAAAAACGCATTTTGAGTAACGTCGCCGTACTGGAAGGCGCACCTGCGCTTTCCGAGCACTGGACGTTATTTGAGTCCAATGAAGGCGTGTTTAATGAAGCCCGCAATACGCAGGCTGCAACGATTATTTTTTCGCTGACTCAAAATAACCAAATTGAACCCATGGCGCGGCAAATCCATACGTTGCGCCGCCAGCGCGGGAGCGTGTTAAAGATAGTGGTGCGTGAAAACATCACCAGCCTGCGTGCCACCGATGAGCGTCTGCTGCTGGGTTGTGGGGCCAATATGGTGATTCCCTGGAATGCACCGCTTTCTCGCTGCCTGACGCTTATCGAGAGTATCCAGGGCCAGCAGTTTAACCGTCATGTTCCTGAAGATATCTCTACTCTGCTCTCCATGACGCAGCCGATGAAACTGCGCGGCTTCCAGAAATGGGATACGTTCTGTGACGCGGTCGGCAACATGATGAATAACACCCTACTTCCAGCAGATGGGAAAGGTGTGATGGTCGCGCTTCGTCCGGTTCCTGGTATTCGTATTGAACAAGCATTGACGCTGTGTCGCCCCAATCGAGTCGGGGATATCATGACCATTGGCGATAACCGCCTGGTGCTGTTTTTGTCCTTCTGTCGCGTCAACGATCTGGATACCGCCCTTAACCACATTTTCCCGTTACCGACCGGTGATATTTTCTCGAACCGAATGATCTGGTTTGAAGACAACCTGATCGCCGCCGAAATTGTGCAGATGCGCATGCTTGAGCCAGAACAGTGGGGCAAACCACTGTTGATGTCGAGTGACGCCAAACCGGTGCTCAATGCAACCCACGATGGACATTCCTGGCGTCGAGTGCCTGAGCCACTGCGTTTGCTGAACGATGCGGAAGAGAGGGCTTCATCATGAATACTACCGATATCATTCAGTTGATTATCGTCTGTGCGCTCGTTTTCTTCCCACTTGGCTATTATGCGCGCCATTCGCTGCGCCGAATTCGCGATACCACCCGATTGCTGTTTGCAAAACCTCGCTACGTTAAACCAGCCGGAACACTGAAACGGGCATCACACGTCAAGGCAAACCAAAAACATGACTAATTCTTCTTATACCGCCTCGGCGCCCTCACCACTTTGGCAATACTGGCGCGGCCTTTCCGGCTGGAACTTCTACTTTCTGGTGAAATTTGGCCTGCTTTGGGCCGGCTATCTCAACTTCCACCCGCTGCTCAACCTGGTGTTTATGGCATTTTTGTTGATGCCCATTCCCAACCTTAAACTGCATCGTTTACGCCACTGGATAGCGATTCCGATTGGCTTCGCACTGTTCTGGCATGATACCTGGCTACCCGGCCCGGAAAGTATTATGAGCCAAGGGTCTGAGGTGGCGGGCTTTAGTGCGGGCTATATTCGGGATTTGGTTGAGCGCTTTATTAACTGGCAGATGATCGGCGCTATTTTCGTGCTGTTTATTGCGTGGCTGTTCCTGTCGCAATGGCTGCGCGTGACGGTATTTGTGGTGGCGATCCTTATCTGGCTTAACGTCCTGACGCTGGCAGGCCCTGGCTTCTCCCTGTGGCCTGCCGGTCAAGGCACGACGACGGTCACCACCACGGGTGGCAGCGTTGCGCCAACGGTGGCAACCGCCGGGGCGACAGCCGTCGTGGGTGATATTCCCACCCAGACGGCACCCCCAACCACGACGAATCTCAATGCCTGGCTGTCGAGCTTTTATAACGCAGAAGATAAGCGTCAAACCAAATTCCCAGAGGCCTTACCCGCCGACGCGCAACCTTTTGAACTGCTGGTTATCAACATCTGCTCGCTCTCGTGGGCAGACGTGGAAGCCGCAGGCCTGATGTCGCATCCGCTGTGGTCGCATTTTGATATTCAGTTTAAAGATTTCAACTCAGCCACCTCTTACAGCGGCCCGGCAGCGATTCGTCTGCTGCGCGCAAGCTGCGGCCAGCCATCGCACAAAAATCTGTATCAGCCAGCGGGCAATCAATGCTACCTGTTTGATAATCTCGAAAAGCTGGGCTTTTCACAGCACCTGATGCTCGGTCATAACGGCGTGTTTGGTGGCTTTTTGAAAGAAGTGCAAGAAAACGGCGGGATGCATGCTCCGCTGATGGATCAGACTGGCTTGCCCGTTCCTCTGTTAGGCTTTGACGGCTCGCCGGTTTACGACGATACCGCAGTGCTGCAACGCTGGTTGCAAACGGTCGGCAAGGACGATAACGCGCGTAGCGCAACGTTCTACAACACGCTGCCTCTGCACGACGGTAACCATTATCCCGGCGTGAGCAAAACGGCAGATTACAAAGTTCGTGCGCAGAAGTTCTTCGACGAACTGGATGCTTTCTTTACCGAGCTGGAAAAATCGGGTCGTCGAGTCATGGTTGTGGTCGTGCCAGAGCACGGTGCCGCGCTGAAAGGCGACAGGATGCAGGTGTCCGGACTGCGCGATATCCCAAGCCCATCGATCACCAACGTTCCTGCCGGAATCAAATTCTTTGGAATGAAAGCACCGCATCAGGGTGCTCCCATCGAAATTAACCAGCCGAGCAGCTATCTGGCGATTTCTGAACTGGTGGCTCGCGCGGTAGACGGTAAATTGTTCGTTGAAGACAGCGTGAACTGGAACCAGCTCACCAGCGATTTACCGCAAACGGCGGAGGTATCAGAAAATGCCAACGCGGTGGTGATTCAGTACCAGAATAAACCGTATGTGCGTCTGAATGGCGGAGATTGGGTGCCGTATCCGCAGTAAGTTTTCCCCTCTCCTCTCATCCCCACAGTAGGACAATTTGCACAATGTACTCCCTCTCCATTTAAGGAGAGGGTAGTGCTTTGGGGCCAAAATAGTCGGTGCAGTCATTATTGCTCGGCAAGCCACACCAGCATCTTCAGGCTTGCTGAATAATAATCATCTTTCGCGGTGATTTGCGGCTCGCCAGAGGGTTGCCCCATCGTTAAATCACGCACCGCCAAAAGCCCACCTTCCATCATGTACGGGGCATATTCGTTGGTCGTGACGTTCACCCAGGCTGGCGTTTTTTCGCGGCTAAACTGACCAAACCAGGTGCGCCACGGCGTCAGCTGTGGGCTTTGCTGATTCAGCCAGGCGATGTACAGCGGGATACGAATCGCATCGTAACTCATGCGCGGCGGCCACGCTTTTGCAGGCGTTAACGCGCCGCCAGCCGACAGCGATTCCCAGTCAGTCGGAAGATTCGCTTCGCCCGACCCCATTTTCCCCAGCAATTTTTGTCCGTCCTGAATCAGCTCTCGCCACACCTGCAAATGACTGCGTTCGGCGAATGCCTGCCAGGCGGGGAAGATAAAGTACGACGGGTTCAGAATCACTTCGCTGTTGAGATTAAATCCCTGTACGCCAGGCAACATAATCTTATGGCCCGCATAGCTTATCACCGTGTGGCTGACAAGCGATCGGGTGATAGCATCGGAGGCATTGCTGTAACGATTGTCATGCCAGCGAGCATCCGCGTTTAACAATGCCCAGGCGATTAACGCATCACCGTCAGTCGCATTGTTTTTATCGGGAATCGGATTGGGTTGCACCGGGTTATAACGCCAGTAAAACAGACCGTTCTCTTTGTTCTTCAGCGTACTATTCGTCCACTGCCAGAGCTTATCAAACGCCGGTTTATCATCGCTCGCTACAGCCATCAGCATGGCAAAGCCCTGCCCTTCGGTATGCGAGACGTTGCCATTGCCGGTATCGACAATGCGACCATCCGGCATTAAAAATCGCGCTTTATAGCTCTCCCAGGCCTGACCCGCCTGAGAGAAAGGAGAGAAAAACAGACTCATCATGACCGCCAGTACGGCACATGCGGGCTTTTGCATAATTAGCTCATTGTGGAATGTGGTAGCGGAACTGAACGTCCGAAGTGGAAAAGAGGCGCTCACGGCTGACCGTGACATGCGCTTTTCCGCCCTGCCCCTGGATCCAGTGGGCATACAACCCTTCGAGTATTGCACAGAAGGCGTGACACCAGCGGCTTTGCTGATGCTCACGTCGACTCACCGGCAGAGCCTGATGACGCAACGTAAGGTATGTATCCCCGGGAGTGACCTCTACGCAGCCCCAGCCAAAACGCGCTAGCTGAGCATTCATATTGGCCTCCAGCTCGCCCACCGTTTCGGAAGGCGGAAGCGGAAACTGTTCCGCAAGGGCATCGCCCATCTGTCGCAGGAACGGCTGGCTTTCCATCTCACCTACGTTGCGCACCATGCCGTCGACAATTAACGCCAGCAGATCGAACCACCCTTCCGGCGTTTGTTGCCCACGAAACCAGCTTAACAGCGCAGGGTTTTCCATCGTCGTTGTCATTATTTGTCTCCCAGCATGTAGCGGAAATAGAGTCCCGCCGTACTTTCGTTATAGCTGCCAAAGGTGTCGTAACCCACTTTGCCGCCAATCGTCATATCTTTGTTGACGTTATAATCCACGCCGGCACGCATCGTGTAGCCTATGCCGCTCTCTGAGGTGCCTTTGTAATGTGCTTCTTTGGCGAAACCAGCATCGACGGCACCCTCAAGTAATTGCTGCCATTCATTGTTCGTTGGGAAGTAATCACTGCTGTCCTGGGTGTAGGATTGATACCCCACGGAGCCGCCGAGTTTGACTTTCCAGTTGTCGATTTTTTGCGAGTAATCAATTGGCAGCGCGACGCTAACGTAGTTTTGTGGGCTGAAATATCCCCCCTGGCCAAAGGTGAACTGGCTAAGGTTTTTCGAGAAGTCCATCCAGCTCATACTCAGCCCGGCCTTAACCTCACGCAGATCGTCGTGATAAGGCCGCAGGTAGACACCCGCATTGGTATTCATGCTGGTATTGCTGGCGACGTTTTCACCGAGATAACTGTAACCGCCGCCACCCACGTAGAAACCGGCGTCACCATCGTCATAGCTCAGTTGCAGGCTGCCGCCGTTTTTGGTCACGCGACCCCAGCGCTTACCGGAGTATTTGTCTTCCATTCCGACGTAAGAAAGCAGGCTATCGGTCACCGCGCGGCGTTCACCGGTCAGGATCAACGACAGGTAGTTTGTCAGTTTTGGCGACCATTTCACGCCCCCCACCAGCGTACTCAAATCCTGCCCTAGCGGTGTACTGCCGACATCCAGACGATAATCCTTACCGCTGAGCGCCATGTTCAGTTCAACGCCGTTCGCCTTTTGGGAATCCGTGGACACATCGCCGGGCTGGTTAACGTTCGGCTTCAGATTTGATGCTTCGAGATAATCACCAACCTTCCCGCCATCATAACCGCCCAGTTTCGCCAGGTTTAGCTGACCGTCAGAGCTGGTAAGGTTGTAGTCTCCGGCATCAAGCGTACCGAGATCTGCAATGGTTTGTGCTTCGGGATGCGCAGCCAGATAGGTCGCCCGGTCTGCTGCACTCATGGCGGCCAGCGTCTTTTGCTCGTTGGTCACCGTCGAGATGACGTTTGACGATACGTTGGCGAGCGGGTTCGATCCGGAACGACGCCAGGCGTCGCCGCTGGCGCTACCCGAACTCAGCATGACTGGCGTGGCAGTGAACTCGAAGCGAGATTCGCCAAACGGTGAGCTGGACCAGGTTAGCGGTGCTTTGGCTTCGGTCAGCTTGCTGGTACCCGACTCCCCATCGCGACCACGCACTTCGACTCCGCCCTGCAACCACATGCCGGTCTGCTCGTTCATCTGCTGCATCATGTCGTCAACCTGACGCAAGGCACGGCTTTGCGCGGTCTCCTGCGGCAAATCGGTACGTGTGGTGCCCGGCAGCGTTGAGCCTGCCTCGCGCGCCGTTTGCGACAGCTGCCAGGGCAGGGAGCTATCCGTAGAAGCTGTCGTTCCCACAGCCTGAGACGTGCGGCTGGTGGTGACGAAAGGGTTATCCGCCAACAGCAGGCCGCCCATAGTCGGCGTGGCTGAGCTATTGGTGGATTGCAGTCCCAGCAGCTTGCCGCGCGCGCTGCGAAGATAGGTCATCGCTTGCTGATGATTGCCCTGCGCATCTTCCAGACGTGCCAGCAAAATCAGACGCTGCGGCGAAGTATCGCTTTGCAAGCCGTTGGCAAGCTGCTTCGCCTTCGCGACGTTGTCTTCCGCCAGTGCCACATCAATGGCACCGACGCGGGCATCCTGAGTGGGCGTATCGCGCGTCATCAAGTAGTCATAGACCACACCAGCCTCTTTGTTCATTTTGCCGGTCTGATACAGACGCGCCATCGCAAACATCAAATCCGTATTTTGCGGATCGCTTTGCAGGGCGCGAATCAGCTTGTCGTAAGCCGCCGCATAGTTACCCTGCTCGCGTAAGCGATCGGCTTCGTTGATCACATAGCCGTTTCGCACGCCTGCAAGCTGAGTTGGGGTGCTTCGTGACAGCAGTTCCGGATTAGACAGGAAGCTCTGCGCTTCGCCGTTTAGCCCAGCCTGATTCAGTACCGCTACCTGATCCGCATAGTCACCTGCGTTACCCTGTACGCCTTCACGCATATTGCTGCGCACGACCGAAACGGCACTGGTTAAATCGCCGCTTTGTGCCAGCATTCTCGCCAGCTTGCCCGCATCTACCGGGCTTTCCGGCGGACGCGCCGAAAGTGTTTTCAGCGTATTCGCCGCGGCAACGGAATTCCCCTGCGCCAGATAGCGCTCAGCGGTAACCATCTGCAGGTTGTAATTCACCCGTTGCGATAGCTCACGAACCTGCGGCGTTTGGCTGGCAGGTGAGATGCGAGATAGCAGCATCTGGGCCTGTTGCCAGGCACCATTTTCGCTGGAGAACAGCGCGGCGGCGTAGAGTGAACTGGCCCCAGCTCCCGGGCGAGAAGCGGGCTGCATCACCGAGGCGGCTTCGCCGTCCGCACCTGATTTTTGCAACAGGCGCGCCAGGTCAAGACGCAGCCATGGATCGTCCGGTAAACGTGCCACACCCTGGCGCAGGATCGCGATGGCCTGTTCGGTATTTCCGCTGGCGGCAGCCTGCTGCGCCTGACGGCGAATCGGATCGCCCGGTAACCCCGCCGCGATGCGTGGCTGAAGTTTTGACTGCAAACTGGCCGGCAGGGTACGCAACATCGCCTGGGCTTCGTCGGTTTTATTCTGTTCTTTCAGGACGTAGTAGAGATTTTCCCGCGCAGCGCCATTTTCTGGCTGCTGATTGACCAGCTCGCGAAGCGTCTGCTCGGCCTGCGGGTAGTCTTTGTTATGGCGTAAGACGTCGGCACGGAACAGTTTGGCAGCCGTACCGCGCTCACCGCTCTGTTGCACCAGCGGCGCAGATAGCGCCAGCGCCTGGCTGATGTTCCCCTCTTTCAGCGCCTGCTGCGCCTGAGCCAGCTGACCATAAAACGCGGCGTCGTCGGCCTGCGTCTGACGATCAGCGGAGGCGTCGCCGCCCTGGCTTGCAGCGCGACCGAGATACTGCGCGGCGGCCTGAAAATCTCCGCTGCGCTGGGCGATATAGCCCATTCCTGCCAGCGCGTCGGCATCCTGCGGGTTCGTTTGCAGAACCTGCTCAAACTGACGTTTCGCCGCATCGGCGTTGCCGCTGTTCAGTGCGGTATAACCTTCACCTTTCGCCGCGCCACCGACGTTTTTACGGTAATACGCCTGCACTTCACTGTCCTGCGGATGACGCTGTAGCCAGGTATCGTAGAACTGCTCATCGCCCGCTTTTGGCCCTAACCACAAGAGCGCCTGACGCAGACCAGCGTCCGCGTCTTTGCTCCCGCTTGCCATTTGTTGCAACTGGATAATCCCGTCACGACGCGTCTCCTCCCGCCAGGTGAGCATTTTCCCCAGCGCCACACGCGCGGCGTTGTCCTGCGGGTTTTGCGCCGCAAAGCGCTGCAATTCACTCAGTGCCTGCGGGTAGCGCGATTTATCGCTCCCCATGGTCTGATAATATTCAGGTGCAAGGCTCGCGGGTGGTGTATCACCGTTGAACAGGGTTTTCCAGGTCTCCATCGCGGCGGGGATATTCCCACTGCGCGCCTGCTGTCGTGCCAGCGTCAGCGTCCCCTGCGGGATCTGCGTCATCTGTTTTGCGTTATCCAGCGCCTGCAAACCACCATCGGTCGGCGAAACTTTTGCCAGCCGCGCGCGCCACTGGGCCGCCCCCTGCAAATCGCCGTTTTGCTGCGCCCATAATGCCATCAGATACAGCGCCTGGGTGTTATTGGCATCGACCATCAACACTTTTTTGAGCGATTCACTCGCGAGGTCGTCGTGGGATTTTTCGTGCCAGTAGTTAGCCTGATCGAATAGCGCCTTAAGCGCAGCGTCGTTTTGCGCAGCTATAGCGGCAGATCCAAACGCCAGTACGCCGGAGAGGCAAATGGCCGATTTAATCGTTATTTTTTTCACTTTTCCGTCTCCGGATTCAAACGCTTATGCGCACGCCTTTTCAGCCAGGCATAAAGACCCAGACCGGTGAGCGTGCTCATGATCAGACCCAATAGTGCCAACAACGCCGAATGCTAGTTGGCGTACCAGACAATCATCATCTGAGTTGGCATCTCGCCGCTTGGGAACTGCGTCCCCACACGGAAGCTGCGCACACCGTTTTCGTTGGTGATGATCGCTGCATCGCCGCGGATCCCTGCGTTAATGCGCGCGGAGGTTAAATCCTCATGCAGGCGGGAAAGCTGCTCATCGTTACTGCCAAGCGCCATGACGACCAGGCGGTCGCTGCTCCACGGCGAACGGAAGCTGACAAATCCGCGCCAGGCCTCATTCGAGGAGAAATAACGGTCGGCATCAACGCCATTCGACGTCCAGTCACCCGCGACCCAGCGTTGCAATTTTTGCCATGTCGTTGGCGTGCGTACACCTAATGTGTTGTCGTGCGAAGTAAACGGCGAATCCTTTAGCAGCGCCTGGTTGAACTCGTGCTGTACCATGCCGCTGACCGCCAGTACGTCGCGCGTGCGCAGTAGCTCAAGATTGCCTCCCGCTGTCGGCACACCGAGCACCACGCGGTTGTTATAAAGCGCAGTACCGGTCGCATTCCCTGAACGGGCGGCCATATTCAGTAGCGTGGCGATCTGCGTTTCGGTCGGTTGTTCAGGCAGCAGCAGCACCGTCTGTGAATAGTCGGCAAGACGGGTGAAAGGGAAAGATGCCCCGACAAAATATGAGAGGTTCGGCAACAGTGAAAAGTGGCGCGTGTGGCTCAGATCAATCCACGAATCTTCGTCGATACGGCTCTTAATGTTGTTGTTTAACAGCACGCTACACGGCGCGTTCTCTTTTGCCGTGATGTTGAAATAGAGCGAGAGCTGGTTGTCACCGTAAATCATGTACGGCTCCAGCGGCATATCAAACTTCTCCTGCCGCGCGTCGCCGCCAAGCTTATGCCACAGCGTTTCCAGCGCACCTTGCTTATTAACCGGCAGGTTGTGCAGGAAAGTGTCGTTCATGGTCAGGCTGAGCCAGGATTTGTTTTCGTCAATCCAGCTTTCGGTCGGAAAACGGTAGCCGATATGCAGCGGGATGGTTTCCCCATCCCACAGGAACAGATCCGGGGCGGCACGGAACGCCACACGCAATGGCGCATGCCAGATCCCAGTGACGGTCAGGCTCTGATCTTTACGGATCAGCTCAGAGATTTTCACCGGGCGATCCGTTGGGATCCAGCGAGGTGCATCGTAGGGCTTGCTGGCAGGGATCGTCTGTGAGGGGATCGCCAGGCTGGCCGTTTGCTGCGCGAAGTTGCCTCGCGTCAGACGCCATGCAGCGGTACGCAGCGCGGCCTCATCATTGCCGACGATCAACAGCAGCTTATACACCGGGTTCGCCGGGTTATCGATAACCTGTAGCGTAGGTTGAGAGGTTTGCGGCAGCGTCAGACCACCGATTTTCTCGCCAGGATGACCAATCAAAATGCCGTTTTTCTCGGGCAGCGTGTCGTGTAACGCCGCGAAAGAAACGCCACGGTAATCTGCCTGAATACCGAACCACGAGGAAATAGACGCCGCGGCGCTGAGCGTATCGCTGCTGAGCGTCGGCCCGAAGGCGAAGGCTATCGTGGCAGGGGTCATCTGCATGCTGTCGAAGAACGGACGCGGGAAATGGCTCAGATCCGAGCCAATATCCAGCTGCTGGCCTTCCAGCTCGAAACGGGAATCGGGCAGGATGGTGACGCGGTATTTCTCGGACAGGTCACGCTGACACTGCATGGCGTCGCCATCGTTAATCTTAAAACTCAGGCTATTGCTGGAAACCAGCAGCGCCGCAGGGATATCCAGCTGGAAGCGCGAGATATCACTTTCCGCCGCCCCCAGCGGTACGGTGCCCAACGGCTGACCGTTGAGCATCAACTGCATCGTTGCGTTCCGAGTCGCCATGGCGGGAGAGACTTTCAGGTTCAGCGATAGCTTTGCATTCGTCACTACCTGATCGACTGGCAGAGTAAAGTTCATTCCCCCCTGCAACTGACCGCCGCTCAGCACGACGCCCTGTGGCTGCCCCATCTGCGCCACGCTGATGCTGTTAACCGTTGAAGGCACAAATACCGTGGGCGCAACGGCCACCGGGGCCGGCATGTCGACAGGTAAAAGCGCGTCGATGGTCGTTTCTTCACTATGCAACGGCAGCGCGAAAAGCGAGGCCGTTAATAGCGTGAGTGTTGTCAGACGTTTCATACGCTGCTGTCCTCCTGCACCTGCGCACGCGCACGGCGGTTCTCCCGGCGCGTTTTCCACGTCATCCAGAAGAGGTCAAACACGCAGCGCACGATGGTCAGCAGCGAACGGAACGGGTTGTCCTGCGGTTTTGGTGGCTGGATCCATGCGTCGGCGCGTGCCAGTACCACACGGACCAGCTCGCGGCGGCGGGAGAGTGGAATATCTTCAAACATCAGGCGAATGTAGTGTTCGTCGGTGGCGACTACTTTCACCGGAATACTGATCGCCCCCGAGTGCAAGAGCAGCTCGACTTCTTCGATTTCATCCGTCAGGTGACGATCGTCTGGCAACTCAATACGGCAGCCACCCATCGACAGATCCGCCGTCTGACTACGGGAGGAAATACCGCTGGCATAGTGAATCAGAACCGGAATAGTCACATCAATGCGGATTGTTTTGCGGGTCTGCCGCGTTTCACGAGCGACGGCGATTGCCGCCAGCAGGAAGATCAGACTGTACAGCCCCCAGCCGACGTTAAGCGCGATAACGCTTGGATCAACGCCGTAATAGTCATGAGCACAGGCGCGAACGATACCGGCGATGACGCCGATACCCAGCAAAATGGCGATCACCAGATGCGGGCGTACGACCCTGAAATCGAAGTAACCGACGTTCAGCAGTGCGCCTTTATCCGTCACGTTGAACTTGCCGCGTTTCGGGAAAATCATGGTCACTGCCGTTGGCAATACCAGATGGAATGCCAGCACCAGATCGTAAATTTCACCCCAGAAGCTGTAGCGATAGCGTCCGTTCATACGCGAATTGAGATAAATCGCGAGGAACAGGTGTGGCAACGCATAGGCAAAAACCAGGCCTGCTGACGAATGAATGATATTGAGGTTGAACAACAGATAGGCTAGCGGCGCGGTTAAGAACGCGATACGCGGCAGCGCGAACTGGTAATACAGCATGGCGCTGAGGTAGCACAAGCGCTGCTGGATAGTCAGACCGCGACCAAGCAGCGGGTTATCCAGACGGAAAATCTGCGTCATGCCGCGCGCCCAGCGTGTACGCTGGATCACATGCAGTACCAGACGTTCAGTAGCGAGGCCTGCCGCCAGTGGAATATCCAGGAAAGCGGATTTCCAGCCGAGGCGCTGCATCTTCAGTGCGGTGTGGGCATCTTCAGTCACCGTCTCAACCGCAAAGCCGCCAATCTCTTCCAGTGCACTACGACGAATAACCGCGCAGGAGCCGCAGAAGAAAGTGGCATTCCAGTTGTCATTACCCTGCTGAATAGGGCCGTAAAATAGCGTGCCTTCGTTCGGAATATTGCGCCCAACGGAAAGGTTGCGTTCAAAAGGATCTGGCGAGTAGAAATAGTGCGGAGTTTGCACCAGTGCCAGTTTCGGATCTTTCAAGAAACCGCCCACAGTGGCTTGCAGGAAAATACGCGTGGCGACATGGTCACAGTCAAATACCGTAATGAGCTCGCCCTGCGTCAGCTTCATCGCGTGGTTGAGATTCCCGGCCTTAGCGTGAGAGTTATCATTACGCGTGATGTATCCGACCCCGACGTCTGCAGCAAATACTGCAAATTCACGACGTTTTCCATCGTCGAGCAGGTAAATCTTCATTTTGTCGCGCGGGTAATCAATACATTGTGCCGCCAGCACGGTGTCGCGCACGACCTCCAGCGATTCGTTGTAGGTGGGAATGTAGACGTCCACGGTCGGCCACTTCGACATATCATCAGGCAGCGGGACGATTTCACGTTTTAATGGCCAGACGGTTTGCAGATAATTCAGCAGTAAAAGAACCCAAACGTAGACTTCCGCCAGAAATAACCCCATCCCGAGGATGGTTTCAATCTCAGAATTAAAATGCAGAGTTTGCGTCAGGCGAAAATACATATAGCGGGTCGACATCAATAATGACATCACGACCATAATCACTGAAATACTGCGTCTTTTACTGAAACCCATTAAGAACAGCAGACCAATACTGATAAAACCAAAGATATATTGTTTCTGGCTATCCATGGGGGTAATGACGATCAGCAGGGCGATGGGAACCATTGCTAACGCCAGCAAAATAAAAAGAAACTTTTTCATAGTTTGCTCTGGGTGAAGTTAGAACCCTGACTGACGCGGAAGGGTATGAACGGTACCGTCGCCCACTTTCACGCCTAAAATGCCCGCGACTTTCTTGGCAATAAGCTCAATGTCGAAGGCAGCGGCTGACGCCGGGCTAAAGTCGAAAACGGACTGTTGGGAAGCGTTAGCTTCTCCGACGCTTTCATCACGATGCACGACGCCCAGAAGCTTATCGCCAAGTTTGTTTTCAACAAACGTAGTAACGTCGCGGCTAATCTGGCGGCGGTTATCGCTTTGGTTTAGCACAAAATAATGTCCTGCCTTGTGGTTAAGCACGCCGCCCGTAAGACGCTGATTTTCAATTTGCGGAAGTAGAGAGAGCGACGCGGTATCTGCCAGAAGGGTAATTAAATGCAGATCCGCCAGACGCGACATGGCTTTTAACGCGGGCGATGGGCCTGGGGGAAAATCAGCGATAATAATCAGCCCAGGGTAATTCAGCAGCGTGCTTAACCCACGCGTCAGAAAGTGTTCGTCATGAGTCAGACGTTCTTCAAACGCTAGCCGCTGTGGCTCGCTGGCATCGCCATAAGGCAGCACAAACAGATTCCCCCCGGCAGTAAGGACAAACTGGCTCCAGTCGGAGGACTCAGCAGCTTTGGCGACATAGCCACGCGTGTCAGAAAGCGGCACGCCAAAGTGCAGACGCAGCGCATTTTGCACATCGAAATCCAGCGCTAAAACTTTGCTGCCCGAACGCGCCAGCGCATAAGCCAGGTTTGCGGTCATGGTGGTTTTACCCACACCGCCTTTTGGCGAACAAACGCAAACTAACGGCATGTGGCGATCCTTTCCAACAGGGAATTCAGAGGCTGATTTTTTTCAGCCGTAGGCTTCGGCGTGCTGACGGCGGGTGCAAACAGGCGTGAAAAATTCACCTGCTCCTGAGGACGAACAGGTTCGGGTGAGTGAATGCGCACGGCCGCTAGGACGGGTGTTTGCACCGTGGCAGCGACATCCTGATGTTCGCTGGCAAGCTGCTGAGCAACGTCCTTGAGAATCGAAGGTACTTCCGTATGCGCCAGATGTGCAGGAGTCATCTCTTCTGCGATGGCAGACTCACCCAATGCAAACATTTCTGCCGAAACGGGCTGTGGGGCAGCCACAGAAACATGCCCCCCAGCGGCTAATGTGTTTGCGTGAGTGGCCGGAAGAAGCTGGTTGAGAATCGCCCAACTGCCCTGATCGTTTGCCTGGCTTTGCGCAGAAAAGTCCTTGAAGTCGAGCGCTTGATTGCGCGTTTTGTCCTTAAATCGCTGCAAATCATCATAATGATTCATAGTTATACTCATGATTTACAAATAAATAATGTACACCCACCATTTACAGAATGTGGTGCAGACGTATTTTATTCAGGTGTAGGGGTACAGTTGCATCACGACTTTAATCGGATGCTTATTTTTGGCATGTTGAAATTAGGGTTTTAATCTCAAATTGCTTATTTTTGGCAAGAACATAAAGATCGGTTTGACACATGCTATCTGTTTTTAACACAAATAACACGGCAGCTTTTTATGTGTGATTATTTATTATTATTGATAATAAACACTAGTAATATTAAAAAATGCAGTGATAAAAGTCATCTAAATGGGAATAATGAGCACTTAAATTCAATTGGGATGATTCTTATTTTAATATTTTGTTACTCTGTGAAATATATTGAAATACTTTTTCGTCTTTATTTTTTAAGCTTTTATGTTAACTCCTTATTCTTATTAGCATTATCCACTTGCCTACCAGTTTAGGCAGGTAGGGTAGTTTTGGTTCAGCCATAAAAAAAGGGAGCACCAGGCTCCCTCTCGATTATTCTGCACTTCGCAGAGAAATTTCTCCGCCAACCCACGGCTTCAAGATACCATCCTGCTCAAGCAAGAGTGCTCCCTGAGCATCAATCCCTCGTGAAATCCCAAAGATTTCTTTGTCACCGATGATCAATTTCACCGGGCGATGGATGAAGTTATCCAGTTTCTCCCAACGCGGTAGAAACGGCGCGAGGCCCTCTTGTTCAAAGAGGACCAGTGATTCACGCAGTTCTTTGATGAGGCGAACCGCCAGGGCGTTACGATCGATATTCACCCCTGCTTCCTGCAACGTTATCCAGCCTTGATTGACGATATCCGTTTCAACATGACGCATGACCATATTGAGACCGGCACCAATCACGATCTGCGCGGCATCGCCGGTTTTACCTGTGAGTTCGACGAGAATACCGGCAAGTTTGCGATCCTGGAGATAGAGATCGTTTGGCCATTTTACCCGGACTTTATCGGCACCTAAGTCTTGCAGAACTTCCGCCATTACAATTCCGATGACCAGACTTAGACCTATCGCAGCCGCGGGTCCCTGTTCGAGACGCCAGAACATGGAGAGATACAGGTTAGCACCAAAAGGTGAGAACCATTTACGCCCACGACGGCCACGACCAGCCTGCTGGTACTCAGCAATACAACTATCGCCGGAGCTGAGCTCACTTAGACGATCCAATAGATACTGATTGGTTGAGTCAATGACGGGTAATACGGCGATCGTACCTTGGTCAAACTGGCTGCGGATCGCCTGTTCGTCCAGCAACTGCATGGGCTCCGGCAGGCTGTAACCTTTTCCCGGCACCGTGAAAACATCAACGCCCCAGTCACGCAGGGTTTGAATATGTTTATTGATAGCCGCACGGCTCATGCCCAGACGTTCACCCAACTGTTCACCTGAGTGAAATTCTCCGTCTGCAAGGATGCCGATCAGCGTTAATGGAACGGTATTGTCTTTCACGCAATAATCTCCACGGCGTTGACTTCACCCGAACGGCCGATGAACCGGACTTCTGGCTCAAGCCAGACATTGAATTTTTCGCCGACGCGCTGACGTACATAATGGGCTAACTGTATAACGTCTTCGCTGGTCGCATTGTTTTCATTGATTAATACCAACGCCTGCTGCCGATGCACTGCTGCGCCACCTTTTACCGTACCTTTAAGCTGACACTGATCGATAAGCCATCCAGCCGCGAGCTTAACGTGACCCCCAGCTTGCGGGTAATGTGGTGCGCCAGGCCATTCAGCTATTAACTTCTGAGCAACGTCACTGCTAACGACAGGGTTTTTGAAGAAACTGCCCGCGTTACCGTTCACTTTTGGGTCAGGAAGTTTCGTCATGCGCATGTGGCAAACCGCGTCGAATACTTCGCGAGGAGTAACGGTGATAGGGTCAAGACGGGTTAAATCACCGTAGGTTAATACGGGCTGCCAGTGTTTTTCCAGACGCAAACCTACAGAGACGATGACAAAACGATCCTGGTATTCATGCTTGAAAATACTGTCACGGTAGCCAAAGCGACATTGTTCTGCGCTCAGTCGGCTCGCCTTACCGGTCGCCAGTTCTACACAGTCAACATATTCACAAACATGTTTAAGTTCAATGCCATAGGCACCGATATTTTGAATAGGAGATGATCCTGCACAACCCGGTATTAGCGCCAGATTTTCCAGGCCAGCCATACCTTTTTCAAGGGTGAATTGCACCAGGCTGTGCCAGTTTTCACCTGCGCCAACATGTAAATGCCAGCTTTGGTCGGTCTCATTGACATCAATTCCCATAATACGGTTCACAATGACCGTGCCCGCGAAATCGTCGAGAAAGAGGACGTTACTTCCCTCGCCCAAAATCAATACAGGTTGATGGCTTGTTGTTGCAGTTTTCCACGCATCAAGAAGTTGCTGAATATTTTCAGCACGGACAATGCGATCGGCATTTCGTTGAATACCAAAGGTATTCCAGGGCTTAAGGGAGTGGTTCATAGAGGCTATCCTGATGCAAAATCGAGGATAGTTTACCGTATATACGGGGAGATAGGTGATTAGTTTGGTGGCTGCGGTGTGACTTCTTACTAATGACAAAAACGCAAAAAGGCCATCCTTGCGGATGGCCTTTTCACTTAATTAATGCCTGGCAGTTCCCTACTCTCACATGGGGAGACCCCACACTACCATCGGCGCTACGGCGTTTCACTTCTGAGTTCGGCATGGGGTCAGGTGGGACCACCGCGCTAAAGCCGCCAGGC
>JALCNW010000001.1 GCA_022649305.1 Enterobacter sp. | reverse complement strand
GAGGTATAGAAAATCGGTTTGCCGGTTTTCATGTGCTCTTCGCCGAGCTGATCCAGAATCACAGTACCGGAAGAGTGACAGTTACCGAGGTAACCCGGCAGATTGCCGCGCTCTACCAGCTTATCTAACAGTTTTTGTGGGAAGCTGTTCTCGTGATCGGAGAAGTATCCCCATTCGAACAGAACCGGAACACCAGCGATTTCCCAGTGACCTGACGGGGTATCTTTACCGGAAGAGAGCTCATGCGCCCAGCCGTAAGCGCCCACGACTTCTGCGTTGCCGTCCATTCCTGCGGCAACTTTACCGGTAGAACCTTCATGCGCTTTAACCAGACCCAGACGGGTCAGGTTAGGCAAATTCAGTGGACCCTGACGGCCAACGTCCGCTTCGCCTTTGGCGCAAGCTTCTGCGATATGACCCATGGTGTCAGAACCGACATCACCAAAGCGGTCCGCATCTTCTGTAGCGCCGATGCCGAATGAGTCCAGCACCATAATAAATGCACGTTTCATAATTGTTCTCCGTACTTAGTGCTTCATAAAAATTCGATCAGATCAGTATACAGTCATTCACTGATACGACGATAGACGGTTGGTGTGCTTTCCGGCGCTTTATCGTCAAGCTTAATTGCCGCTTTCACCGCTTTCGCCGCTTCCTGCCAGCTAGCTTCGTCTTTAGCGTGAATCACAGCCAGCGGACGCTGCCCGTCAACGCTGTCGCCCAGACGCGCCATATCGGTAAAGCCCACGCTGTAATCAATTGTGTCCGATGCCTGACGACGACCGCCGCCCATAGAGACCACCGCCATGCCCAGCGCACGGGTATCCATCGCAGAAACAAAGCCTTCGGCATCGGCGTAAACCGCTTTGGTCAGCGTCGCGGTCGGCAGATATTTCGCGTAGTTCTCGACGAAATCGGTCGGACCTTTTTGCGCGGCAACCATGCGACCAAAGATATCGGCCGCTTTGCCGTTATCCAGCACGGCCTGAAGTTTGATACGCGCTTCGGCGTCGTCTTTGGCAAGCTTGCCGGAGATAAGCATCTCAACGCACAGCGCCATCGTGACGTCTAACAGACGCGGATTACGATATTCACCGGTCAGGAACTGCACCGCTTCGCGCACTTCGACCGCGTTACCCGCACTGGAGGCCAGCACCTGGTTCATATCGGTCAGTAGCGCAGTCGTGCGCACGCCCGCGCCGTTGGATACGCCAACAATCGCTTCGGCCAGGGCCGCAGAGAGTTCGTAAGTCGGCATAAACGCACCGCTGCCTACCTTCACGTCCATCACCAGCGCATCCAGACCTTCAGCCAGCTTTTTGGCGAGGATCGAGGCGGTGATTAGCGGAATGGAATCAACGGTCGCGGTAATATCGCGGGTGGCGTAAAAACGCTTATCCGCAGGAGCAAGAGAGCTGGTCTGGCCGATAATCGCCACACCAACGTCTTTAATAATTTCGCGGAAACGATTGTCGTCCGGGAAGATGTCGAAGCCCGGAATCGCTTCCAGTTTGTCGAGCGTACCGCCGGTATGGCCCAGGCCACGTCCAGAGATCATGGGGATGTAACCACCGCATGCCGCCACCATTGGGCCGAGCATTAACGACGTGACATCACCTACGCCACCCGTGGAGTGTTTGTCCACAATCGGGCCGTTAAGGTTGAGGCTCTTCCAGTTCAGAACGCTACCTGAATCTCGCATTGCCATGGTCAACGACACACGCTCAGGCATCGACATATCGTGGAAGAAGATGGTCATCGCCAGGGCGGCAATCTGCCCTTCAGAAATGGTGTTGTCGCGAATACCGTTGATAAAGAAGCGGATTTCGTCGTCGCTTAATGCATGACCATCACGTTTTTTACGAATAATTTCTTGTGCGAGAAACACGGTAACCCCCGAGGAATCAGGTTAAATGCGGCGATAAATCGCCGCAAGAATGGAATTAATAGCTGCTTGCGCTCTTACCGTCGCCGTGACCCAGCGCTTTCAGAAGGCTTGCCAGCAGGCTGGATGCGCCAAAACGGTAGTGACGTGAATCAGCCCAGTCAGCGCCAAACAGATCGTCAGCGATCGCCAGGAACTGCTGCGCGTCTTCCGCGCTACGTACGCCGCCCGCAGGTTTGAAGCCTACGGTTTTGGATACGCCCATATCACGGATAACTTCCATCATGATGCGCGCGCTTTCTGGCGTCGCGTTGACCGGCACTTTACCGGTAGAGGTTTTGATGAAATCTGCACCGGCTTTAATGGCGATTTCAGAGGCTTTACGAATCAGAGATTCTTCTTTCAGCTCGCCAGTTTCGATGATCACTTTCAGCAGCACGTTAGCTGCTGCACAAGCGTCTTTACAGGCTTTCACCAGATCGAAGCCTACCTGCTCGTTGCCCGCGATCAGCGCACGGTACGGGAATACCACGTCAACTTCGTCTGCGCCGTAAGCGATCGCTGCGCGCGTTTCTGCCAGCGCAATATCGATATCATCGTTACCGTGCGGGAAGTTGGTGACGGTAGCGATACGCACGTCAGGGGTCCCCTGCGCGTTCAGCGTTTTACGCGCAATCGGGATGAAGCGCGGATAGATACAGATGGCGGCAGTATTGCCCACCGGGGTTTTCGCCTGATGACACAACGCGATCACTTTCTCGTTGGTATCGTCATCGTTCAGGGTGGTCAGGTCCATCAGTTTCAACGCGCGCAGGCTGCTTGCGGTTAAATCGGTCATAACATTCTCCAACGGCATCGCCGTATAAATTTTCACCGTGCGGGTCTGTGAGTATTCTAACATTCACCCGCATTCACACTTCGACATTCATCACAGTTAATGAAAACTGCATACAAATTTGCATTACTCTAATGAGATCTTCGTCAAATTTTACTCTTGATTCTGCTGGCTAAAGCAGCAATCACCCGCGTGGGATCAAAAGCCTCAGCCAGATGACTTCCTACAATCTGCTCATCATCCGCAGAATAAAAAAGGAAGCGAACATGTCCACCTCCGGTCTCGATGCTATGCAACAACGTTGCCAGCAAATTGTGACAAGCCCGGTACTGACGCCAGAGCAAAAACGCCATTTTTTGGCGCTGGAAGCGGAAAACAACCTGCCCTATCCGACGCTATCGCAAGAAGCACGCTCCGCGCTGGACGCGGGATTCATTTGCGATATGTTTGAAGGCCATGCCCCCTTCAAACCGCGTTACGTCCTGCCTGACTATGCCCGCTTTCTGGCCAACGGTTCAGAGTGGCTGGAACTGGAAGGCGCACACGATCTCGATGATGCGCTTTCGCTGCTGACTATCCTGTACCACCATGTTCCGTCCGTCACATCGATGCCGGTATTCCTGGGTCATCTTGATGCACTGCTGCAACCTTATGTTAGAATTCTAACACAAGAAGATATCGATAGTAGAATAAAACGTTTCTGGCGTTATCTCGACAGAACGCTGCCTGATGCATTTATGCACGCTAACATTGGGCCTGCGGACACACCCGTCACCCGGGCCATTTTACGCGCTGATGCAGAGCTGAAGCAGGTCGCACCAAATCTTACCTTTATTTACGACCCCGATATTACCCCTGACGACCTGCTGCTTGAAGTGGTGAATAATATTTGCGAGTGTAGTAAACCCCATATTTCTAATGGCCCCGTGAATGATAAAATTTTCACAAAAGGTCGTTTTGGTGTGGTGAGTTGTTACAATTCCCTGCCGCTCGCCGGTGGCGGCAGCACGCTGGTACGTTTGAATTTAAAAACCATTGCCGAGCACAGCGAATCGGTGGAAGATTTCTTTAGCCGCACGCTACCGCACTACTGTCAGCAACAAATCGCCATCATCGATGCCCGCTGCCACTTCCTCTATGAACAATCCGGCTTCTTTGAGAATAGCTTCCTGGTGAAAGAGGGTCTGATCGATCCCGACCGTTTTGTCCCGATGTTTGGCATGTACGGTCTGGCGGAAGCCGTGAACACCCTGTGTGAAAAAACCGGTATCCACGGACGCTACGGCAAAGACGAGCAGGCCAATGCGCTGGGATATCGCATCAGCGAACAACTTGCCGCCTTTGTTGAAAACACGCCGGTCAAATATGGCTGGAAGCTGCGCGCTATGCTTCACGCGCAATCGGGTATCAGTTCCGACTCTGGCACTACGCCGGGGGCACGTCTGCCTTACGGTGATGAGCCGGATCCTATTAGCCACCTGCTGGCCGTCGCGCCGCATCACAAACATTACCATTCCGGTATCAGCGATATTCTGACGCTGGATGAAACGATCAAGCGCAACCCGCAGGCCGTGGTTCAGCTTTGTTTGGGTGCCTTTAAAGCGGGGATGCGCGAATTCTCTGCGAACGTGGCGGGCAATGACCTGGTGCGCGTGACAGGCTATATGGTGCGCCTGTCGGACCTGGAAAAATATCGCGCCGAAGGATCGCGCATCAATACGACCTGGCTTGGCGAAGAGGCCGCACGCAATACCCGCATCCTGGAACGTCAACCGCGCGTGATAAGCCATGAACAGCAGATGCGCTTTAGTTAGTCAGGTTATCCCGTTCTCCTGCGTGGACGGGCCGGGCAGTCGCCTGGCGCTGTTCCTGCAGGGCTGTAATCTGCGCTGTAAGACTTGTCACAACCCGTGGACGATTGGCCGTTGCAACGACTGCGGGGTTTGTGTGCCGCATTGCCCGCACGACGCGCTGAACATTCAGGCTGGTCGCGTCTGGTGGCAGGAGAACGATTGCCAGAAGTGTGATACTTGCCTGCGTTTGTGCCCGCAACAGGCCACGCCGATGGCGATGCGTTTGAGTGTCGACGATTTACTGGCACAAATCCGTAAAGTCGCGCCGTTTATCGAAGGGATCACCGTCAGCGGTGGCGAGGCCACAACGCAGCTGCCGTTTCTGACTGCCTTGTTCAGCGCAGTCAAAACCGACGCGGAGCTTAAGCACCTGACCTGCCTGGTCGACAGCAACGGCTTGTTGAGTGAAACCGGCTGGCAGAAACTGCTGCCGGTGTTTGATGGCGCTATGTTGGATTTGAAAGCCTGGAATAACGAGCATCATCGTTTCCTGACCGGGCGCGAAAACCCGCAGATCAAACACAGCATTCAGTGGCTTGCACAGCATCAGCGCTTGAGCGAGCTGCGGCTACTGGTGATTCCTGAACACTGCGATTATCTTGAACATCTGGGCGCATTGAGCGCTTTTATTCGCTCGCTGGGCGAAGTCCCGGTGCGGATCAATGCGTTTCACGCCCATGGCGTGTATGGCGAAGCCGCATCCTGGCGTAGCGCCACGGCTGACGATGTTGAACCCCTGGCGTTGGCGCTTGAAAAGCGCAAAATCACCGTCATTCGCCCGGCGCTCTATTTATAACGAGATCCCAAAAAGATCGCGGGTGTTTTGCAGCAGCGCATCAGCAATCACCTCTGGGGGCTCACTGCGTAGTTCACACAGCGTGCTAAACACGCGGGCGGCCTGCTCCGGACGATTAGGCTGCCCCTGAAAACCGTTCAGCGGCATATCGGGGGCATCGGTTTCCAGCAGCAGCGATGACAGCGGCAGTTGCGCCATCACGTCGCGTGTTTTGCTGGCGCGCGGGTAAGTGATCGTCCCGCCGACACCTATTTTATATCCCAGATCGATGAAGCGCTGCGCCTGTTGCAGGCTACCGGAAAAGCCATGCACCACGCCAGTTCGCGGCAGACTCATGCGTTTCAGATGCATCGCCAGTTTGTCGTGGGTACGCCGGGAATGGAGGATCACCGGCAGATCGTGGCGTTTCGCCAGCGTCAACTGCGCATCAAGGATCGTCTGCTGGCGATCGAAATGAGGTTCGTCGCGATACAAATCGAGGCCAATCTCACCGATGGCCACCAGTTTCGATCCCCCCGTCTGGAGCTTTTCCTCCAGCCATTCAATATGAAGATCCAGATGCTTTTCTATCACGATCGGATGAAGCCCCAGCGCGGCAAAAACGGCACCGTGCGTTTGAGCAAGCATGAGCACCCGATCAAAATTGGCGGCTTCAATGGCGGGAACAACGATCGCCTGTACACCAGCAGATGCCGCTTGTTGAAGGCTCTGCGTTTCATTACCGGTAAACGGTGGAAAATCAAAGTGACAATGGGTGTCGACAAAGCGAGGCGTCACGCTAAATCCTCTTTATCGAAAGTGGTGTCGTTCGCATGTGGAGCATCGACCAGCGGGATAGCTACCGCGTCGTTGGCAACAACGGCTGGCGGTACGACGATTCGCGTTGGCGGCGTAATGATATGACGATGCCGGGGAACCGGAGGACGCTCGGCAAGAAGCTTGCCCACCGTCGCCAGGAAGTATCGCCCGCACAATCGCCCGGTTTTGTAGTCATTTCGCAGCGCAGGTAACCGACTGCCCAGCGCCATGCTCAATAGCGGTTTCGGTGGATAGATTTCAAAGATACGCAACGTGCCGGGCGGCTTCTCGATAAAACGCTGCATCGCGCTGTAGCTGGCCTCATGCTGATGCGCGATATTCACCAGCGGCTGAAGGCTGCTGTCACCCAGCCAGCGTTCCATACGTTTAAACCACTGCGGGGTGTAATACATTTGCGAGGGGACGGTGCGGATCACCACGATCGTTTTAGCCCCTCGTCGCGCCGCCTCTTGTACCGGCACCGCATCGCTGATGCCACCATCCAGATAGTTAATTCCGTCCAGTGCCGCCCCGGTACGATAGAACCCAGGGATCGCACTGGAGGCGCGTATGATATCCAGCCAGTTCTCTTTTTGCGGCGAGAAATAGCCTGGCGTGTAGTCATCTCCTCGGCTGGCACACATCCAAAATTCTTTGCCGGTATCAAAAAGACGCGCAGCGGCATCCATTGCCAACGGCATTTGGCTGGCGGTGGAGTCTAAAAGCCAGTCGAGATCGATAAGGTTTCCCCCGCGCACAAAGCGCATCGGGTTAAAAAATTCTCGCGAGGTGGTGTAACGCATGATGACTTTGCGGGCATAGCCCGGCTGATTACAAACGTAGGCTGACAGATTTTGCGCGCCCGCAGAGGTGCCGAAGAACATATCGAATGGATTGAATTGCGCGCGCATGAACTCATCCAGCACGCCCGCTGTGAAGATGCCACGTTGCCCGCCCCCTTCGCAAACGACTGCAAGGGTTCCTGGGCGAAACGGTTTTAACGCCAATGGCGTAATATTACCGAGCGTAACGGGAATTCGCTGCCCCACCTCTGCTTTCCTGTTTGAGTTATTTTCCTAAGACACAGTAACCCACACCTGCCCTATTACTCAAACGAGAAAAAGCCAGTCTCAAGGACTGGCTTCGGTGTTAATTCTCGCAATACTTATGCTATAGGCGTTTGCGGCCAGTAAACAGGCTGACCAGGAACAGGATGATACCCACAACGAAGACAAGTTTAGCTGCCCATGCTGCTGTACCAGCCAGACCACCAAAGCCCAGTGCGGCGGCAATTAACGCGATAACCAGAAATATGATGCCCCAACGAAACATAAAACTCTCCTTTACCATAGTTAATGTCGGCCGCTGCATGTGGGCGCTCAGGACGCCCACCAGCGTGATTCCAAATATCGTTCTTATTTCGCTTTCAGATCGTTTTTAACGCTTTTCACGCCATCAACGGCTTTAGCGATAGTTTCGGCACGTTCAATTTGTGCCTGTGAGTCAACCGTACCGGAGAGCTGTACTACACCATCGGTCGTTTCCACTTTCACTTTACGTGACGGCACGATGTCATCAGCTAATAGTTTAGCTTTGATTTCGCTTGTGGTTGCCGTGTCGCCTGCATAGCCTTTCACTGACTGATCTTTAGCGTCACGAACGTGCAGTTTGTCGCTAACTGAGGTCACACCCTCAACGCCTTTAGCAACCGTCACCGCCTGTTCTGCCTGCGCCTGGCTTTCTACAAAGCCGCTCAGGGTGACCACTTTCTTATCGGTTTTTACGGAAATGTCGGTGCTCTTGATGTTTTCATCATCCACCAGAGCAGCTTTCACTTTTGCTGTGATAGAGCTGTCATCCATGAAATTACCGACTTTATTCATAGAGCTATCGATTTTTTGCCCTGCACTGTCAGCGGTAGATTGCGTTTTATCCATGGTGTTGCTTTCCGCTAAAGCGGAGCCGCTTACCAAAAGGCTACCCAGAGTCACTGCCAGCAGAGTTTTAGAAATCTTCAGTCTTGTCATATTCATCGATGTATTCCTGTAGTTTGCTCGAAAGTTGAGCGTCAAACATCCCTTCGTGCTAGTTATTAATCTTGTGGATAAACACGTTGCGGAATTAGCGGCTAATCAACACATATTGAACAGAGCTTTCATCCACGTCCGGTGCTAAACACTGAGTTAAATATAGATCACAATCACAAGGCTGCTTTCAGAAATGGCGAAAAAATGAGCAATAGAGTGAAAAACGCGATGAATTAAGAAAATTCCGCAAGGGATTAATAAGGCAGGGAAATAAGAAAAGCGCGGCTGCTGCCGCGCTTTAAGAAGAGATTAGTGTTCGCGTGTTTTGCGGAACTGCACTTCAGGATAACGTTCTTGAGTCAGGTTCAGGTTGACCATGGTCGGGGCGATATAGGTGAGGTTATCACCCCCATCGAGTGCCAGCTGAATTTCATTCTTACGTTTAAATTCTTCGAATTTTTTCACGTCAGAGCATTCAACCCAGCGCGCAGTGGCAACGTTCACCGATTCGTAAATCGCTTCTACGTTGTATTCGCTCTTCAGGCGAGCCACTACCACGTCAAACTGCAGCACGCCCACGGCACCAACGATGAGGTCGTTGTTGGCGATGGGACGGAAGACCTGCACAGCACCTTCTTCTGATAACTGGACCAGACCTTTCAGCAGCTGTTTTTGCTTGAGCGGATCTCTCAGACGAATGCGACGGAACAGTTCCGGTGCGAAGTTCGGGATCCCGGTGAACTTCATCATTTCGCCCTGAGTAAACGTATCGCCGATCTGGATCGTGCCGTGGTTATGCAAACCGATAATATCGCCCGGATACGCTTCTTCAACGTGAGAACGGTCACCGGCCATAAAGGTCAGCGCGTCGGAGATGACAACGTCTTTCCCGATACGAACCTGGCGCAGCTTCATGCCCTTTTCGTATTTACCGGATACCACACGCAAGAACGCCACGCGGTCGCGGTGTTTCGGGTCCATGTTGGCCTGAATTTTAAACACGAAACCGGTGAATTTGTCTTCTGCGGCTTCAACCACGCGGGTGTCGGTTTTACGCGGCATCGGCTGTGGAGCCCATTCGATAAGACCGTCCAGCATATGGTCCACACCGAAGTTACCCAATGCAGTACCAAAGAATACCGGTGTGATCTCGCCCGCCAGGAACAGCTCATGATCAAACTCATGAGATGCACCTTTCACCAGTTCCAGCTCATCGCGCAGCTGGGTCGCGAGTTCTTCACCGACTGCCGTTTCCAGTTCAGGGTTATCCAGACCTTTGACAATGCGCACTTCCTGAATCGTGTGACCCTTACCGGTCTGGTACAGATAGACTTCATCTTTATAGAGATGGTAAACGCCTTTAAACAGCTTGCCGCAGCCGATGGGCCAGGTGATTGGCGCGCAGGCGATTTTCAACTCGCGCTCCACTTCGTCCATGACTTCCATTGGATCGCGAATGTCACGGTCAAGTTTGTTCATAAACGTCAGGATCGGCGTATCGCGCAGACGGGTGACTTCCATCAGCTTACGGGTACGATCTTCTACGCCTTTTGCGGCATCGATAACCATCAGGCAGCAGTCAACCGCCGTCAGAGTACGATAAGTATCTTCGGAGAAGTCTTCGTGACCCGGGGTGTCGAGCAAATTCACCAGACAGTCGTGATACGGGAACTGCATCACAGAGGTGGTAATCGAAATACCACGCTGTTTTTCCATCTCCATCCAGTCGGACTTAGCATGCTGGCTGGAACCACGGCCTTTTACGGTACCGGCGGTTTGAATAGCCTGTCCGAACAGGAGCACCTTCTCAGTGATGGTCGTTTTACCGGCATCCGGGTGAGAGATAATGGCAAAAGTACGGCGCTTCGCCACCTCTTGCAGATAAGGGGACAACGTCATAATTGAATCTTCTTATATAAGCGCGGCAGCACGCCACGCATCATGGAATACGAAATTGCGGCTATTTTACCCATCAATAGGGGGCAGGCAATCATTGTTTACACAGGAGCTGCTCCAGTTCATTCAATGATGTCACGGTCCAGGTGGGGTGAATGCCTTCAGGTAAGGCACGACCATGGGCGTTGAGCCAGCAGGTAGAAAGACCCGAATTCATGCCGCCAAGAATATCCGACTCGGCGGTGTCGCCCACCATCAGTACGCGCTGACGATCGGGATGCCCCGCCTTTTCCAGCGCGTAATCAAATATGCGGGGATCCGGTTTGGGTACGCCAACCTGCTCAGAAATCACTAGCGCATCAAAGTGATCGCGAAGTCCCGTGCGCTCCAGACGGATTTGCTGCAATGCGGTAAAGCCATTGGTGATAATCCCGAGCTTCGCTTTGCCTTTCAGCGAATCCAACAGCGAAATGGCCCCTGGTAACGGGGCGCAAATTTCCGCCATGGCATTGAGAAACGCATCATTCAACGTGCCAGGCGTGACGCTTAAGCGTGTCGACCAGTCCTGAAAACGCTGATGCTGAAGCTGTAACGCGGTGATGGCTCCGTTCTGGTAGTCCACCCATAGCGGTTTATTAATCGCTTGATAGTCCTGAAAATCCTCAGCGGTAAACGTGATGCTATAGTCCAAAAACATCCGCTGTAGGCCGCCAAACGAATCAAACGTAAAGAGCGTTTCGTCGGCGTCAAAGAAAATCCAGTCCCATTTCATCGTTACAACCTTTTTAGTTATCCAAGCGGCAGAGCCATGATGATGGCGTCTTCGCGTCCCTCTGCTGTGGGGTAGTAATTACGGCGAATTGTCGCCTCGTTGAAGCCTAAGCTTTCATAGAGTGCAATAGCGGCCTTGTTAGACGCGCGCACCTCAAGCCAGAGCGTAAAAACGTCTCGCGCTTCCAGCTCGCGAATTAAAAATTCCAGCAACTCCCGGCCCAAGCCACGTCGCTGAAAAGCCGGATCGACGGCGATGTTAAACAACGTTGCTTCATCCAGCACGACCTGCGTGATAGCAAAGGCCGCCATCTCGCCATCGACATCCAGACGATAATTCATATAACGCTCACCCTGATTGCTGGCAAACGTCTTTTCGCTCCACGGGAAAGCGTGGGCGCGGGTTTCAATCGCAAACGCCTGCGCGAGGTCAGGCGTCGTGAGGGAAGAAATCGTGTTCATATTCGCAGATTTGTTGCCAAAGTGCGCTTCGCGCCGCGGGATTTACCTTGAGTTCTGCCAGAGCGGGTGAAGAAAGTCGTCCTCCCGGCAGGGTCACTTCATCGGCAATGCCCAGCCGCCAGCTGTTGCAATGACTGTCTGATGGCAGCATAGCGACGCGATCGGGCGTGAGCTGTAACACCTGATCCGCGCTCATTTTCAAGGTACGAAGCACATCAGTAATAAGGGTTTCATTCAATGCGGGCAGCTCTTCAGCCACCATCACCAGACGAACATGTGCAGGAATGGAAATAGCGATTTCGCCCTGCAACGCCGCCGGGCGACGCAGAGCCCACTGGGTAATGCCCAGTTGCTGTAACTGCCAGTCTCGTCGGGATGTCATAGGCAAAACTCCTGTCTGTCAGGCGCGCAAATATAGCAAATCTGTCGAATCTGCGCCAACAAACTACTATACTCGCCGCCATAGTTTATTGAGGAACAATTCATGTCTGCATTTACCCCGGCAAGTGAAGTCTTGCTGCGCCACAGTGATGATTTCGAACAAAGCCGTATTCTGTTTGCCGGAGATATGCAGGATGACCTGCCTGCCCGTTTCGAGTGCCTGAACAGCCGCGCTCACACTCAGCAATACCACCACTGGCAACTTTTAAGCCGCCAAATGGAAGATCGCGTGCGCTTTAGCCTCGTCGCTGAGCAGAGCGATGTTGCCGATTGCGATACGCTGGTCTACTACTGGCCTAAAAACAAACCAGAAGCACAGTTCCAGCTGATGAACCTGCTCTCCATGCTGCCGATCGGCTGCGATATTTTCGTCGTTGGCGAAAACCGCAGCGGCGTGCGTAGCGCAGAGCAGATGCTGGCGGAATACGCCACGCTGAACAAAATCGACAGCGCGCGCCGCTGCGGCCTGTATCACGGTCGTCTGGACAAACAGCCTACGTTCGATGCGGAAAAATATTGGGGCGAATACCAGCTCGACAGCCTGAACATCAAAACCTTGCCGGGCGTCTTTAGCCGTGACGGTCTTGACGTGGGTAGCCAACTGCTGCTGTCTACTTTCAAGCCGCATACCAAAGGAAAAGTGCTGGATGTTGGCTGTGGCGCAGGCGTGCTCTCTGCCGTGTTGGCCAGCCATTCACCGAAAGTGCGTTTAACCTTGTGTGATGTCAGCGCCCCCGCCGTGGAAGCGAGCCGCGCGACGCTTGCCGCTAACGGATTTGAGGGCGAGGTGTTTGCCAGCAACGTCTTCTCCGAAGTGACAGGTCGTTTCGATATTATTATCTCCAACCCGCCTTTCCATGATGGGATGGAAACGAGCCTCGAAGCTGCACAAACGCTCATTCGCGGTGCTGTTCGCCATCTTGGCAGCGGGGGTGAACTGCGAATTGTTGCAAACGCCTTCTTGCCATACCCGAAACTTCTGGATGAGATTTTTGGTTTCCACGAAGTGCTAGCACAGACCGGCCGCTTTAAGGTCTACCGTACCGTGATGACGCGTCAGGCGAAGAAGTAATGCTTTTGCCCGACGGCACTGCGCCGTCGGGCAACGCTCATGTCCATTTTTGCAGCAAATAAAACGCCTTGCACATTTATCTGTTGACGAAAAGCTGAAAACATCTAGAATGCGCCTCCGTGGTTGCGATACTTTTTAAGTGTCGATGGTATGCGACGGTGGCGGAATTGGTAGACGCGCTAGCTTCAGGTGTTAGTGTCCTAACGGACGTGGGGGTTCAAGTCCCCCCCCTCGCACCATAAACCATGTTGATATTGTTCTCACCGGGCGACGGTGGCGGAATTGGTAGACGCGCTAGCTTCAGGTGTTAGTGTCTTAACGGACGTGGGGGTTCAAGTCCCCCCCCTCGCACCATCGAGGCCAATATCAAAAAATAAGATAACAGTGCGAAGGTGGCGGAATTGGTAGACGCGCTAGCTTCAGGTGTTAGTGTTCTTACGGACGTGGGGGTTCAAGTCCCCCTCTTCGCACCACTTATCTTATCTCCTGCTTGATACCTCTCTTTCTCCTGTTATTTCAAACTCATCATAATTACCAGCATTCCACTGATCAGCGCTACGCATGAAGGTAACAGTACAAAATGCCGTAACTGTTTGTGCCAAATCATCGCTGACGAAATTAATAACCCCGATACGATAAATGTTTTCCAGATGTCTATTGAGAGATCGGTAAATGCCAGCCCTGCAATAATTAGCCCTGGTAGCAATACGCCCCATCCACTTCCCAGCACCTTACTCAACATGGTTTCATCTCTTAATGCGATAATGATAACCAATATCATATGACATACTTTCTCATTTGTCAGCCTGCTCAGGCGTAATGTTGTCACCTTTACCTTTCACATAATGACAGCCAATGTGTAAGGTGATAAATTGCACACCTGTTAACTAATGATCAGTTTTATCTGATATTTTTGCATCTGATTACATCTTGGTTTTCATTCCACACTGACAGTCATCCATCTGATTTAATTAAGTATTAATAAAAATATAACGACATGACAGCACAATCCTGGCGTTCACTACGCCATAAAAAATATCAGTTATCTTTACGTTTATTTTTATTCCTGAACACTGTTTCAGCACTCTTCACCATGTTGAATCCGTTGTACAGCATGCGTACGGTGACCGTCCCCGCAGGGTTAGTTTTTACGCTAAGTCTGTCTTTGCTTGTCTGGCACTGGAAGAATAAAACCTGCACGATCAATATTCCGCTGATTTCATTCATTTTTGGTGGCATATGGGCCTGGCATATTGCGTTCAAATATACGCTGGTGACCCACGATCACTTTACCTTCCTGCTGATAGCATTTTTGAGCGTGCTCTTTATAGGATCGTTGGCTTTTGCCAGCGATATCAAAGCCTTTACGATCCACTCGCTGCCCACCTTTCTCGTCTGCATGTGGTTTAGCAGCCATGAACACTGGGTACGTATCGTCTACTCATTCGCCCTGCCGCTGATTGGGATTGCCATTCATCACGTGATTCAAAAGCGCAACGATCGCTTTGCCCAGGAATTGCTGCATCGGCTAATGGAAGAGCGAGAAACGCTCAATGACTTAAGCATGATCGATCCACTGACCGGCCTGTATAACCGCCGGGGCCTGCAAAACCGTCTGGAAAACCTTCCTGCGCAGGTGAACGGCGAACATTTCGTGTTACTGCTGGATATCGACCATTTCAAAGCTTACAACGATCATTACGGCCATATGATGGGCGACCAGGCTCTGACTCGGGTTTCTGCCGCAATACGCGATGCGGTCCGTTCGCGGGATATCGTCGCCCGATTTGGCGGTGAAGAGTTCATGGTGTTACTGACCTGCGTCACGCTGGAGCAGGCGCATCAGACGGCGGAACGCATTCGCCAAAAAGTGTACGACCTGAAGATCCCCCATATGTTTAATGAAAGTGTGGCCACCAACGTGACGATCAGTATTGGCATCGCTATTTTTGATGCAGAAGACATCGACGGCGCGCTGGGTAAAGCAGACAAAGCGCTGTACGAAGCCAAACACACAGGACGCAACAATATCCTCTTAAGCCCTGAACTACAGACCGGCTAACACCACCTCTCGCTTTCTGGACAAAAGGCTTGCGGTTGGGATTATCTATAGTTAGGATTGGCAATCATTATCATTTAGATTGCTATCCAACTCTATTATGACCACGCGATCCGCACATGCCGTTGACACCATCTTGTGGCGAGCCAGTCTCTCCACCGGGAGCACCACGCTTGCGGATTCTGTGCGTGATACGATTGCAGAAACGCGCGCCCATCTACTGGATTTTATTAAGCTGGATGAAACGCATCCGCACCAGGCGATGACGCTGGCGCAGTGGCGCCGTCCGGCAGAAATGCAATCGTTGCTCGCGATATACTCTGACCATATCTACCGAAATCAGCCTACTCTGGCCCGAGAAAATAAACCGCTGCTATCCCTGTGGGCGCAGTGGTATATCGGTCTGATGGTTCCACCGCTGATGGTGGCGCTGTTAACACAAGATAAAGCACTGGATTTGTCAGCCGATCATTTTCACGTTGAATTTCATGAGACAGGCCGCGCGGCCTGCTTCTGGGTTGACGTCCACGAAGACCGTGAGACCACTTTGCTATCGCCTCAGGAACGTATGGAAACGCTGGTGACGCAAGCGCTTCTTCCCGTCATTGATGCCCTGGAACAGACAGGCGATATCAACGGGAAACTCATCTGGAGTAATACCGGATATTTAATTCACTGGTATCTGACGGAAATGAAACCGCTGCTGGGTGATGAGAAAGTGGAGGCTTTACGTCAATCGTGCTTCTTCGCAAAACAACTGTCAGATGGCCGTGATAACCCGCTGTATCGCACCGTCGTGCCACGCGACGGGCTACTCGTTCGTCGTACTTGCTGTCAACGCTATCGCCTGCCTGATGTTCAGCAGTGCGGTGACTGTACGCTGAAATAATCTCATTTGTTGCCCGGCGACATTATGCCACCGGGCAAACCTCATCAGGCTACCTGCTGACTTTCCTCTTCTGCACGCTGTGCTTCTTCGGCTTCCTGCTCCAGTAACTGTTTCTCATACACCTTGAAGAACGGGTAGTAAATAATGGCCGAAACCAGGGCCAGCAAGACGACAAGTACGGCAGCACGGAAGTCCCAACCTAACGCCCATGCGGCACCAATCGGCGCAGGAGCAGTCCACGGTACAACGGAGATCACTCGACCAATAAGATCCAGTTTCATTGCAGACCACGCCAGCACGGCGTTGACCATGGGTGCCAGCAGGAACGGAATGAAGAACACCGGATTCATAACAATCGGGGTACCGAAAATCACGGGCTCATTAATGTTAAAGATGCTTGGCACCACGCTCAGGCGACCAATTGAACGTAGATGCGCGGAGCGACTGCGCAGATAGCAGAACACCAACCCGATGGTGGCACCCGATCCGCCAATGACGATAAAGAACGTCCAGAACGCTTCCATAAAGATATGCGGCAGCGGCGCGCTCTGTGCCAGGGCCGTTTGGTTCGCCCCCAGGTTTGTCAGCCAGAACATTTGCAGCATGCCGGAGATAATTGCCGCGCCGTGGATCCCTGCAAACCACAGTAGGTGACCAATCAGCACCGCCAGTAAGATCGCAGGCAATGAATCCGCTGCTGAAACCAGCGGTTTGAAAACGGACATAATCGCCTGCGGGATAAGCATGTCAAACTGCGACTGGATAAGCAGGCTCAGTGGATAAAGCGTCAGGACCACGACTAAAACCGGGATTAACAAATCAAAAGAGTTTTTGATCATCGGCGGGACTTGATCCGGCAAACGAATGCCAATGTTGTGCGTCTTCAGGAAACGCATCATTTCCACGCAGTAAATCGCCACCAGAATCGCGGTGAAGATCCCGGTTCCGCCCAGGCTATCAACCGGCATCGCACCCTTCGTTTTTGGTGCCGCGACCAGCAAGAATGCCATCAGCGACAGCATCGCACACATGAAGGGATCCAGTTGATGCGATTTAACGTAGTGCTTACCGAGGTTGTAAGCGATAGCCGCACAGATATACAGAGACATGACGCCCATTGTCATATCAAAAGGAGTCAGTATCTGTCCTTCAAATTGCTTTGCCATATCCAGCCACGCACGCGCAAAGCCCCACGTGGTATCTGGTGAGAAAGGAGGGTAAGCAAACACTAACAAAAATGAACCGACAATCATAAACGGCATAGCCGAAATAAACCCGTCACGGATTGCCATCACGTGGCGCTGGGAGGAGATCCGCCCGGCGATGGGACTGACATAATTTTCAACAAACCGGAATATCAAATTAAACGCAGCATGGTTGGCAGACATAATGGCTCTCCTGTCAGACGCTTGTTTCGGACGCATACGCGCCACACGTTGTTCCATACATCAGTTTCACAACCTTGCTGGTTCGTCTACCAGCGGTACTGCCTGAACTGAGTGATTTCATATTCGACTCTTATTATTGGGTACAAGGGAAGTGACCTGAACAGTATTAATCTCTCATTCGCGCTCTGCAACCGGTTACTGTAACCGGTTTCCGTGAATGTGAAGGCGATCCATAAATCGCATGCATGGAATATTTGTTACCGAAGAAATATTTACAGATCATAATTTCTTATGACAGATTACGCAGGATATTTGTCAGGAGATAACAATGAGTTTGCAGTCTGTACGTCAATTTTTTGCCGACCACGCCCCAGAGATTGATGTCATTGAGCTTAGTCAAAGCACGGCCACCGTTGCATTGGCTGCTGCGGCTCATCACGTTGAGCCCGGCCAGATAGCCAAAACCTTATCTTTGAAGGTCAAAAATGAGGTGGTATTAGTCGTCGCGAAAGGGGATGCGCGGCTGGATAATAAAAAACTGAAGGCAACCTTTGGCGCAAAAGCGAGGATGTTAAGCTGTGACGAAGTGGTGATGTTGACCGGCCATCCCGTTGGTGGAGTTTGTCCTTTTGGACTGGAAAACCCTCTGGCGGTTTACTGCGACATCACACTCAAGCAATACGAGGAAGTCCTTCCTGCGGCGGGTTCCATTCACAGCGCAGTGCGTATCGCACCTGAGCGAATGGCTGAACTCACTTCGGCTAAATGGATTGATGTCTGTATTTGATTAAGGCGCCAGATCCCTCTGGCACCTTCACATATCTAGGAGTAGGTCGGCATCATGAGCGACAATCTTCGCGGGTCGCCAGCCGTGAGATGCTTAAGGATATCAGCCGCATCCAACAGCCCCACATCCGAGTTCACGCCCAGCTTAACCATGGCATTAAACTTGTGAGCGCGAATGGTTTTGATATTTCGCTCAAGCTGCGCCGCTATTTCGGGTATTGAATAACCTGAAGACATATACCGCAAAATCGCTCGCTCCGTTGGGCTTAACAACCGGCTTTGGCTACCGTGCCAGTGCCCCAGAGTACCCTCATCACCCCGGCTGGTTTCATTCAGCAGGTTAACAAACTGTGTGCGTAAATCAGTCAGTGACGCCGTTTTACTAATAATACCGTGAAGACTTGATGGCGAAAGATGGCTCACCAACTTTGCCTCCGCCTCGTCTGAAGCGAGCACAATTCGTTGAATCGCGTTATGGGCTATAGCCAGTTCGCCAAGGTAGACCAGGCAGTTGCGGCGCTCTTCTCGTTCATTTGATAATGAATAAATTATTGAGTAAAACGGAGTGTGCGAAAGCGCAGCTTTAAAACTGTCGAACTCACTAAATAAATGCAGTTGGTATTGAGCGAAAGCGGGCATGTTGAAGAAATGCGCCAGCCCTGCCGCGCTCATCATGCACTTTTCAATGACTGCAATATGTCTTTTTGAGGCGTTCGTTTCCATTCCTCTGGCTCTCCATAGGCTGAAAATAAATTCAGCTCTTTCATTCCCTGTGTGCCGTTGATCCACGCGTACATCTCAGCATTGCTGCGCAGCGATAACCGACGCATCGCACTGTTTTTTTGCGCGCTGACCGTTTTATTGCTCTTCTTGAGCAACGTAGCGATTTGGTTTATTCCCCAACCTTTTCCCAGCAGCCGTAATACCTTCCGTTCAGAAAGCGTTAACATGACCGAAGGCCCGTCATCATCAATATCCTGTGGCTCAGGCGTTAATAAGGTCTGACTTATTCTTTCTGCCCGTTCACTACCAGCACGAATAGCATTCACCACACCTTCAATAGGTTCCATATCTGAAAGGAGAGTGCTCTCAGGCCGCATGAGCAATTCCACTGCGATAGGATAGAGGGGACGTGACACTAAAAAAATCCAGTGGATTTCACGGTATTGGCTCAACAACGAATAATATTGTTCGAAAGTCCCGCGAGGATTGCGATAATCTCCAGAGATATCAACCACAACAACGGCTGCTCGCCTGAGTTGAAGTAGGGTAAGCTCTTCTTGTGACCGACAATAACCGACATCATATTCAGGAAAATGACGCGCCATCACGCCGCCCAGACCAGATTGCATGACGGGCAGCTTGCTGATGACAATTCCGTATTTACCCTTCGCTAGAGACATAGGTTCTCCGAATCCTTTCATGAATTAATTTTATAACGTTTAAAACACCTTTTCGGAAAGGTGCTCCATCCCTGAACGTTAATCTTTAAAGTGCTGGATTTATTAGCAACATATCTAATCATTTAAGAAACGCCCAAAACATTACTAATATCGCACAACATAAAGTAAAAATTAACTCATCAAGACTTAAATCAATAATAAGAAAAACTTAAACAATAAACATAAAATGAATAAATAATCATTCACCATACGAATAAATATGGAATTAACGTCACGTTGCAGGATCTCATCGTTTATCGCACAAAAGTTGATCTGGTCCAGCGCATGAGAGGCCATGCTTCGTGCTACAAGTAAGCATTCCAGACCGTCTGGCGTTTACTTTTGTTCAGGGCAATTCATGCAGGCAGATCAGTCTTTTCAGCGTGCCGCAACACGGCTATGTATTCAGTGCGGCCTTTTTTTATTACAACATGGCGCAGAAAGCGCGCTGGTTGAGGAGCTTTCCACCCGCCTGGGACTGGCGCTGGGGATGGACAGCGTCGAAAGCTCGATCTCCTCAAACGCGATTGTGCTGACGACGATTAAAGACGGGCAATGCCTTACCTCAACGCGCAAAAACCACGATCGCGGCATCAACATGCACGTCGTCACGGAAGTGCAG
This sequence comes from Enterobacter sp., assembly GCA_022649305.1. Classification (GTDB taxonomy): domain Bacteria; phylum Pseudomonadota; class Gammaproteobacteria; order Enterobacterales; family Enterobacteriaceae; genus Enterobacter. The sequence continues at coordinate 165,599 of JALCNW010000001.1, read as the reverse complement.
CACATTGTCATCATGGCCGAGCATAAGCTGCTGGACCTTCAGACCGTTGAGAAACGCTTCAACCAGATTAAGCCGCTTCGTTATCCGCGCTGGCTGGTCGTGGTGATGGTGGGGCTTTCCTGTGCCTGTTTTTGTAAACTCAATAACGGTGGCTGGGATGGCGCTGTGGTGACCTTTTTCGCCAGCGCCATTGCGATGTATGTGCGCCAGCTTCTGACTCAACGGCATTTGCATCCGCAAATTAACTTTTGTCTGACCGCTTTTGTGGCGACAACCGTGTCTGGCTTATTGCTGCGCTTGCCCGCCTTCGCCAGCACGCCGACCATCGCGATGGCGGCAAGCGTTTTGCTGCTGGTCCCCGGGTTCCCGCTGATTAACGCCGTCGCCGATATGTTCAAAGGGCATATCAATACCGGCCTTGCCCGCTGGGCAATCGCCAGTTTATTAACCCTTGCCACCTGCATTGGCGTAGTGATGGCAATGACGTTATGGGGGCTTCGCGGATGGGCATAATCGAACTTCTTTTAGCCTTGGCCCAGGATATGGCGCTGGCCGCCATTCCTGCCGTCGGCTTTGCGATGGTCTTTAACGTGCCACAGCGCGCCCTGCCATGGTGCGCATTGCTCGGAGCCATCGGTCACGGTTCACGCATGGTCATGATGACCGCTGGCTTTAACATTGAGTGGTCCACGTTTATGGCCTCAATGCTGGTGGGATGCATCGGCATTCAATGGTCGCGCTGGTATCTGGCGCATCCGAAGGTCTTTACTGTCGCAGCCGTGATCCCTATGTTTCCAGGGATTTCGGCCTACACCGCGATGATCTCTGCGGTGAAAATTAGCCACTTCGGCTATAGCGAGCCGCAAATGATCCTGCTGTTGAGCAATTTTCTGAAGGCATCTTCAATCGTCGGTGCGCTCTCTATCGGCTTGTCGATTCCCGGTCTGTGGCTGTATCGCAAGCGCCCGCGCGTTTGAGATTTGTGTTCTCACGCTGCCATGGTGATAATCCCCGCATTCTGTTTGGTGAAGTAAGGAGAGGATGTGGCAAACCCTGGCAGCGAATTTCCCGACCACAATCAAGACGCCAGTCTGAAGGACAAAATTTTTCACAGCGCGATTACGTTGTTCGCCGAGTACGGGCTGAACGGCGCGCGAATGGAACAGATTGCTGAAAAGGCGGGGACGACCAAGCGCATGGTGGTCTATCACTATAAAAATAAAGAAGGCCTTTATCTTCAGACTCTTGAGTATGTTTATACGCAGATTCGTGCCAGCGAAAAGCAGCTGAGTCTGGCAGGAATGCCACCGGTGGAAGCATTAGTGCATCTGGTTGAGGCCACCTTTGACTACCACGCCGATCACCCTGATTACATACGCATTATCTGCATGGAGAACATGCAGCGTGGCCGCTTTATGCAGCAATCCAGCTATTTACGTCAGGTCAACCGTAGCGCCCTCGAACTGCTCGAAGCGATCCTGCATCGCGGTAAAGAAAAACAGCTGTTTAATCAGACCGTAGACGCGCGCGATCTCCATCGCCTGATCAGCAGCTTTAGCTTTCATTATGTCGCTAATAGCTACACCTTCACCCTCCTGTTTGAAGAGGGTGCGGATGAACATACCCAGCGCCAGCACTACCGCAAAATGGCCGTTCAGGTCGCTCTGCGTTATACCTGTCCATAAAATCGCTTGCAATTAAATCGTGCGCTATCTATATTCATACTATGAACGCGAAAACGAACGATACCACTACCGCCTTGATGCTGGATAACCAGCTCTGCTTTGCGCTTTACTCGACAAACTTGGCGCTGAATAAGCTGTACCGGCAACTGCTGGCACCGCTCAAGCTGACCTACCCACAGTATCTGGTGATGCTGGTACTTTGGGAGCAGGATGACATCACGGTGTCGGACATTGGCGAACGTTTGTTTCTGGATTCAGCAACGTTAACACCGCTGCTGAAACGCCTTGAAAGCGCAGGCTTAATTTCTCGTCAGCGCTCACGTCAGGATGAACGCCAGGTGGCGGTCACATTGAGTGAGGAAGGTCGTGAGTTGCAGCAGCAGGCTCTGAACATCCCTCAGGCCGTAGGATGCGCTGCACAATGTGATGTCGACACGATGCTTGCGCTCAAGCATGAACTGGAGAAACTGCGCCAGCAGCTCCATCGCGCCTAAGGTAATCGTTAATTGTATTTATTTACCCATGTATATCGCGCGCTATTTAATAGCGCACAAAAAACAAAATGAGGAACCTACCATGTCTTTAGAAAAAGTTGTTTATACCGCCAAAGCAAAAGCCACTGGAGGCCGTGATGGCCGTGCAACCTCTTCCGATGGCGTACTTGACGTTAAGCTAGGTGTTCCAAAAGAGATGGGCGGAATGGGTGGCGACGTCACCAACCCGGAACAGCTGTTTGCGGCAGGTTACTCGGCCTGTTTTCTGGGCGCGATGAAGTTTGTCTCTGCTCGCGACAAAATTGCCTTGCCTAAAGAAGCATTTATTGAAGGTGAAGTCGGTATCGGACCCTTGCCGACCGGTTTCGGCATCGAAGCAAAACTGAACATTCACGTCGAAGGTATGGACCCGTCAGAAGCCAAAAAACTGGTTGATGCAGCGCATATCGTTTGTCCTTACTCTAACGCCACGCGTGGAAATATCGACGTAACGCTGAACATTATTGCCTAATCGTTACCTCCCTCTCCCCTTCGGGAGAGGGTTCACCTGCCCCACCCTCTCTGTGCTACCATAAGCCCATAGTGCGTCCGTAGTAATCCACCAGAGAAAGTATTATGTCTTCCAGAATCCTGACCACCAGCGTCGCGGGTATTGATGCCTTTATGCGCGATCCTCAAAGCGCTCTGACACATGCCGAAGGCGGCACCATCGCCGTATTTGCCGACAATGCGCCAGCTTTCTACGCGATAACCCCTGAACGTCTGGCCGAGCTTCTGGATATCGAAGCGCGCTTGTCGCGTCCGGCAAGCGATGTCACTCTGGAAACGCAATTCTTCGAAGAACCGGCCAGCACCCCGATTGCCGTGCCGATGGGGAAATTCCCCATGTATGCGGGCTGGCAACCCGATGCGGATTTCCAGCGTCAGGCCGCACTGTGGGGCATCGCGCTGACGCAGCCCGTCACAGCAGAGGAGCTCGCCGCGTTTGTCGCTTACTGGCAGGCAGAAGGCAAAGTCTTCCACCATGTACAGTGGCAGCAAAAGCTCGCCCGCAGCGTGCAGATCAATCGCGCCGGTAATGGCGGTCAGCCAAAACGTGATATCAATACCTTTTCACAACCGGATACACAGATCCCTCACGGGTTCCGAGGTGCCAAATGAAAAATGTCGGCGAGCTGATGAAGCGTCTACAAAAAATGATGCCTGCAAATGTTAAACCGGCCTTCACCACGGGCGAAGAGCTGTTAGCCTGGCAAAAAGAACAGGGTGAACTTCGCGCGGCCGCCCTTGCCCGTGAAAACCGCGCCATGAAAATGCAGCGAACCTTTAACCGCTCAGGGATCCGTCCGTTACACCAGAACTGCTCTTTCGATAATTACAAAGTGGAATCGCAGGGACAAATGAACGCGTTGAGTCAGGCGCGTCAGTACGTGGATGAATTCGACGGTAATATCGCCAGCTTTATCTTTAGCGGCAAGCCAGGTACCGGTAAGAACCATCTCGCCGCCGCTATTTGCAATGAGCTGCTGCTGCGCGGCAAATCGGTGCTGATTATCACCGTTGCCGACATCATGTCAGCGATGAAAGATACCTTCAGCAACCGTGAAACCAGCGAAGAGCAACTGCTCAACGATTTGAGTAATGTGGATCTGCTGGTGATCGACGAAATCGGCGTCCAGACGGAATCACGTTATGAGAAAGTCATCATTAACCAGATTGTGGATCGCCGATCCTCCTCTAAGCGCCCGACGGGCATGCTCACCAACCACAATATCGACGAAATGACCCGTTTGCTGGGCGATCGCGTCATGGATCGTATGAAGCTGGGTAACAGCCTGTACGTCATTTTTGACTGGGGGAGCTTCCGCAGTCGCGTCACCGGGAAAGAGTATTAGGATATTTCCAGGGAGGACGAGTGGATCGCACGGTATATACTGGCGTAACTTTCAGCCCGAAAAGGGCCACTCTTCGAGTTAACATCATGAAAAAAAATCTTCTTCTCAGCACCGCATTCAGTTTCATCCTGCTTAGCGGTGCCGCACACGCCGCATCCTGGCAGGATTCCCTCTCCAGCGCCGCAAACGAACTGACGAAAGAGAGCAGCAGTACCCAGAACGGTGGATTGTCTGCCTCTTCCCTCACCAGCCTGCTGGGTAACAGCAGTCAGAGCCTGAGCGCAGGCACGATGAACAACGCAGCCGGTATTCTTGGATACTGCGCGAAGCAGAAACTCGCCTCGGTGACCGATACGCAAAACATCAAAAATCAGGTACTGGGCAAGCTGGGTCTGGATACCCAGGAACAGAAGCAGGACACCAACTACATGGACGGTATTCAAGGTCTTCTGAACGCGCAAAACGGCCAACAGTTAAACCTGAGCACGCTTGGTGATTCTGCGCTGGCGAAAAAGGTCAAAACACAAGCCTGTGATTTGGTGCTAAAACAAGGCGTTAATTTCCTCTCCTGATTCATCCCATTTTCGGTCACAACACGCCGCGATGGTTACGCTATTCTGACAACGCGGCGTCAGAATCATTTACCCTCCAGCCTCGGTTTCAGCCCACGGGTCACGGGATGCGATGAGGTTCAAAGATTTCGATTTCTAAACCAAATCCTAACAACAGCACATTTTAGTGACACTAGAATTGCAGCTACGTGACTTCGCCATTAAATTGTCTTACCAAAAAATAATCAGATAGCCAGCTAAGATACTGGCGCTATTGAGGATAAGCTGTTGTCAGAGTTTATATCCCTTGCCCTATTTTTAGCTTCCATCGGCATTTATGCCTGGAAAGCGGGTCGCAACACCTGGTGGTTTGTCGCCACATTAACGGTGTTAGGGCTTTTTATTGTTTTGAACATTACGCTTTACGCCAGCGATTACTTTACCGGTGACGGTATTAACGACGCCGTACTCTACACCCTGACCAATAGCCTGACGGGTGCTGGTGTTAGTAAGTACATACTTCCAGGTATTGGTCTCGTGCTGGCACTGGTTGTCGTTTTCGGCACGCTCGGTTGGGTGCTGCGCCGTCGGCGTCATCGTCCGCACCATTTGGGTTACAGCCTGCTGGCGTTAGTGCTGGCACTTGGGTCTGTCGATGCAAGCCCGGCCTTCCATCAGATTACCGAACTGGTAAAGTCTCAGTCGCGTGATGGCGATCCTGATTTCGTCGCGTATTACAAAGAACCTTCAAAACAGATCGTCAATCCTAAGCTCAACCTGGTTTACATTTATGGCGAAAGTCTTGAACGCACCTATTTCGACAATGACGCGTTCCCGGACCTGACGCCAGAATTAGGCGCGTTGAAAAACGAAGGGCTTGATTTCAGCCATACGGCGCAACTCCCGGGCACCGATTACACTATCGCTGGCATGGTCGCTTCCCAGTGCGGCATCCCGCTGTTTGCGCCGTTCGAAGGCAATGCCTCTGCCTCCATGTCGAGCTTCTTCCCGCAGAATATTTGTCTCGGCGATATCCTGAAAAACTCCGGCTATGAAAACTACTTTATGCAGGGAGCCAACCTGCGCTTCGCCGGTAAAGACGTGTTCCTGAAATCCCACGGGTTTGAGCATCTGTACGGTGCAGAAGAGCTAAAAACCACCGTTGCAGATCCAAGCTATCGCAACGACTGGGGTTTTTACGACGACACGGTACTGGATGAAACCTGGAAAAAGTTCGAGGAACTGTCCAAATCAGGCAAGCGCTTCTCGCTTTTTGCGCTGACGGTAGATACCCATCACCCGGACGGTTTTATCTCGCGAACCTGCCAACGTAAAAGCTATGAGATCAACGGTAAAGCCAACCAGTCATTCAGCGCGGTGACCTGTAGCCAGGAGCATATCGCGGCGTTTATCAACAAAATCAAAGCTTCCCCTTACTTCAAAAACACGGTGATTGTTGTCTCCTCCGACCATCTGGCGATGAAAAACACCGCGTGGGATGCACTGAATAAAATGGATCGCAGCAATCTGTTCTTTGTCATGCGTGGTGACAAGCCGCAGCAGGAGGTTATTGCGACCAAACGAAATACCATGGACAACGGCGCAACCGTGCTGGATATCATGGGCGGCGATAACTTTATCGGCCTCGGGCGCAGCAGCCTTTCAGGGCAGTCGCTCTCTGAAGTATTCCTCAACATCAAGGAAAAAATACTGGCGTGGAAGCCGGATGTCATTCGCCTGTGGAATTTCCCGAAAGAGATGAAGGATTTCACCATCGATCGGCATAAAGGCATGATCGCCTTCTCCGGCAGCCACTTCCGTTTGCCTCTGCTTTTACGGGTATCCGATAACCGCGTCGAACCGCTGCCAGAAAGCGAATATTCTGCCCCGCTGCGCTTCCAGCTTGCTGACTTCGCCCCGCGCGACAACTTCGTCTGGATCGACCGTTGTTACAAAATGGGCCAGCTGTGGTCCCAGCCGCTGTCGCTCTCTACAGACTGGTGCGTATCGCAAGGTCAATTGGGTGGACAGCAAACCGTGCAGCATGTCGATAAAGAACAGTGGAAAGGCAAAACGGCGTTTAAGGATACGGTGATTGATACCGATCGCTTCAAACGTAACGTCGATTTACTCAAAATTGTCGATAACGATATTCGCTACAAAGCCGACAGCTTCGTCTTTAACGTCGCTGGCGCACCTGAAGAGGTGAAGCAGTTTAGCGGAATCTCGCGCCCTGAATCCTGGGGACGCTGGTCCAACGCTCAGCTTGGGAATGAAGTCAAAATCGAATACGCCCAGCCACTGCCAGAAAAATTCGATCTGGTTATTACCGCCAAAGCCTATGGTCCGAACGCCAGCAAACCGATTCCGGTGCGCATTGGCGACAAAGAGCAGACGCTCACCCTGGGTCACGACGTCACCACCACCACGCTGCATTTCGACAACCCGTCACGCAGCAACACCGTGGTGATTGTTCCCCCAGAACCGCAGTCTACCAACGAGGGCAATATTCTCGGCCACTCACCGCGTCAGCTCGGTATCGGCATGGTTGATATCAAAATCATCAACGCCGAAGGCTAAATAAGGGAGAGGTTATCCTCTCCCTACCAATAAAAAATAACAGCGCCCAAAAACTCGCCAGGCGCTGTATGGCAAGGGTTAGAACGTAATCACACCTTTTATCAAGTGACGGTTGTTGATGACATCGCTTTCATAAATCTCCGCCAGCTCGCGAAAGGCGAAACGATGCGTCAGCATCATTCTCGCGGTCAATTGGCCTTCTGCCATCAAACGTCCCACTTTGGCAAAATCTTCTGGCGTCGCATTGCGACTCCCCATCATGGTGGTCTCTTTCTTGTGGAACTCGGGATCGGAGAACTGCAAATCGCCCTTGAACAGGCCAACAAACACGATGCTGCCGCCGTGTCGAATCAGATTAACGGTATTGTTCATCGCATGCTGATTACCCGTGGCATCGATAACTTTTTGCGCCAGCGCCCCATCAAACTGCGCCCGGATCTGCGTATCAAAATCATCTGCGGACGGATCGACAACCGGCAATCCCAGCCGGGAGATCACATGCTCCCGCCGCGCAGGGCTGGTATCGGCCACCACCACGTGCGCACCATCAGCGTGGGCAATCGCTGCCGCACCCAGGCCAATCGGCCCTGCTCCCACCACTAAAACCTGGTCACCGGGCTGAATATCCGCGCGTCTCACCGCATGGGCGCTAATGGCAAAAGGTTCGATAAGCGCAGCAGCTTGCGGGTCAATGCCTTCTGCATCCAGTAGGTTATTCGCGGGAACGGACAGATATTCACTAAAACCGCCGTCCTGGTGAACGCCAATCACCGAAATTTTTTCACAGCAGTTGGTGCGCCCGCTTTGGCACGCCGGACACTGTAGACAAGCGACGTACGGTATCACCGCCACCTGTTGCCCCTTTCTTAACTGATGAATATTTTTACCCAGGCCGACAATCTCACCGCATATTTCATGCCCCAGTACGCGAGGGTAGCTGAAAAAAGGTTGATTGCCTCCCCAGGCATGTATATCCGTCCCGCATATTCCTACCGATTTAATTTTTATTAACGCTTCACCCTCACCTGGAATAGGGATTTCACGCTGTTCCCAGATTAATTTTTTCGGCTCCTGGCAAATCAACATATTCATTGTGGACATCATTCAACTCTCCCGTTTTTTTGATGATTCAGATATCGATGAAAAATAAACAGGCGCAGGAACAGGAAACGTATTTTGTGAATGCTCGCGCATAAAAATGTTTTAAATCGGGTTTTAATGCGAGAAAAGGAGAGCACCATGAGCCGTTCGCAGAATTTACGTCACAATGTGATTAATCAGGTTATTGATGATATGGCGCGCGGCCATATCCCTTCACCACTGCCTTCTCAAAGCGCGCTGGCAGAAATGTACAACATCAGCCGAACCACGGTGCGGCACATGCTGGGCCATTTACGCGACTGCGGCGTACTCACGCAGGTTGGCAGCGATTACGTCATGACCCGAAGCCCCGATCACGAAGATGGTTTCGCCTGTACCACGGCGTCGATGGCGGAACAAAATCGCATTTTCGAGCAGGCGTTTTTCGCCATGATCAACCAGCGTCAGTTGCGCGCAGGCGAAACTTTTTCCGAAATACAGTTGGCTCGAACGGCGGGCGTCAGCCCTGTAGTGGTGCGTGAATATCTTTTGAAATTTGGACGTTACAATCTTATCCAGAGCGAAAAACGCGGCCAGTGGAGCATGAAGCAGTTTGATCAAGCCTATGCCGAGCAGCTGTTTGAGCTGCGGGAAATGCTGGAAACTCACGCGCTACAGCATTTCCTCAACCTGCCCGACGGCGATCCGCGCTGGCTACAGGCGAAAACGCTTTTAGAACGCCACAGGATGCTGCGCGACAGCATCGGCAATAGCTTTCGCATGTTCTCGCAGCTTGACCGGGATTTTCACGCTCTGCTGCTGTCTGCTGCTGATAATATATTTTTTAATCAGTCACTTGAGATAATCTCCGTCATTTTCCACTTCCATTACCAGTGGGATGAGAGCGACCTCAAGCAACGCAACATTATCGCCATAGACGAACATATGACGATCCTCAGCGCCCTGATTTGCCGCAGCGATCTGGATGCGACCCTGGCACTCTGCAACCATCTGAATTCTGCTAAACAATCGATGATTCGCTCGATCGCTCAAAGCCAATTTCCCCAACATTAAGAACCGATTAAAAACAGCAAACTCCTGTCTGGTGCACGGTTTTATTAAAATTCAAACACCAGATATTTTCCCTTTACCTATGCTCACGACAGGTCGACTGCATTAAAACATTTCGTGAGCGAAGGTGAAAATAATGGATTTATCACCGAACGTAAAAATAACCCTGCGTCAAAGCATGTCACGCAGATAATAAAACGATAAGATTCAGGAGTTCGGCGTGGAAAAAGATAACATCACCCTCGACCCGCGTTCTTCATTTGACGCCCCCTCACCTGTGGATATTTCTGTCCCGCCAGAGGGTATGGTTCAACGTAGTAGCAGAATTAAACGTATTCAAACCACCGCGATGATTCTTTTATTTTTTGCAGCGGTAATTAATTATCTCGATCGCAGTTCGCTGTCGGTGGCGAATTTAACCATCCGCGAGGAAATGGGGCTGAGCGCCACGCAAATCGGCGCGTTGTTATCCGTCTTCTCCCTGGCTTACGGCATCGCTCAGTTGCCCTGCGGTCCGCTACTGGATCGCAAAGGGCCTCGCATTATGCTCGGCCTGGGCATGTTCTTCTGGTCGCTCTTTCAGGCGATGTCCGGCATGGTCCACACCTTCACTCAGTTTGTGCTGGTGCGTATTGGTATGGGGATAGGTGAAGCGCCTATGAACCCGTGCGGCGTTAAGGTAATTAACGACTGGTTTAATATCAAAGAGCGCGGTCGCCCGATGGGCTTCTTCAATGCCGCTTCCACTATCGGCGTCGCGCTTAGTCCCCCCATTTTGGCGGCCATGATGCTGGTAATGGGCTGGCGCGGGATGTTTATTACCATCGGTATTCTGGGCATCTTCCTCGCGATTGGCTGGTATATGCTGTACCGCAACCGCGAGCAAATTGAACTCACCGCCGTTGAGCAGGCATATCTGAATGCTGGTAGCGTCAACGCGCGTCGTAATCCCCTGAGCTTTGCCGAATGGCGCAGCCTGTTCCGCAATCGCACGATGTGGGGAATGATGCTTGGCTTCAGTGGGATCAACTACACGGCATGGCTTTATCTGGCGTGGCTACCGGGCTATCTGCAAACGGCCTATAACCTGGATCTTAAAAGCACGGGTCTGATGGCAGCGATTCCCTTCCTGTTTGGTGCGGCGGGGATGCTGATTAACGGCTACGTGACGGATGGGTTGGTCAAACGCGGGATGGCACCGATTAAGAGCCGTAAAATTTGTATCATTGCCGGGATGCTGTGTTCTGCGGCATTTACCTTCGTGGTGCCAAATGCCACAACGTCGATGAGCGCAGTGTTGTTGATCGGCATGGCGTTATTCTGCATCCACTTTGCCGGAACGTCTTGCTGGGGGTTGATTCACGTCGCGGTCGCTTCACGCATGACCGCCTCGGTGGGCAGCATTCAAAATTTCGCCAGCTTCATTTGTGCGTCATTCGCGCCCATTATCACCGGCTATATTGTTGATACCACGCACTCCTTCCGCCTGGCGCTGATTATCTGCGGCTGCGTCACCGCACTGGGTGCATTGGCCTATATATTCCTGGTTCGCCAGCCCATCAGCGATCCGGATAAAGCGTAATCCATCTGCTCCGGTAAAAATAAGCGCCCTGCCTGAACAGGGCGCGTCAGGACGTTAGAACGTCTCCCAGTTATCGCCTGAACTGGTCGCTGCTGCTTTACGCGCCGCCAGCGGAGCCGGGGTTTTAAGGCCCGACTGCTCACGCGTTTTACCCGGCTCCTGCTGAATGCGGAACACGGCAACGGCCTGCGTCAGACGACTCGCCTGTTCTTCGAGCGCCGCTGCTGCTGCTGCGGATTCTTCCACCAGCGAGGCGTTCTGCTGGGTCACGCGATCCATCTCAGCAACCGCCAACCCGACCTGGTCGATACCGCGGCTCTGCTCGTCAGACGCAGAGGCGATTTCGCCCATAATGTCGGTCACGCGGGTTACCGCATTGACGATCTCATCCATGGTTTCACCGGCGCTTTCTACCAGGGTAGAACCCAGTTCAACGCGGCCAACGGAGTCTTCAATCAAGCTCTTAATTTCGCGTGCGGCCTGGGCGCTGCGCTGTGCCAGATTACGAACCTCGCCCGCTACCACCGCAAAGCCACGACCTTGCTCACCGGCACGCGCGGCTTCTACGGCGGCGTTGAGCGCCAGAATGTTGGTCTGGAAAGCAATACCGTCAATCACGCTGATAATGTCAGCGATTTTCTGGGAACTGCCCGCGATGTCACGCATGGTTTGCACCACGTTATCCACCACTTTCCCGCCTTTCTGCGCCGTCTCGGACGCGCTCAGCGCCAGATTACTCGCCTGACGGGCGTTTTCGGCGTTCTGCTTAACGGTTGCGGTCAGCTCTTCCATGCTGGCAGCGGTCTCTTCCAGCGAAGCGGCCTGCTGCTCGGTACGGGAGGAGAGATCGTTGTTACCCACAGAGATTTCGCTCGCGCCGCTGTAAATCGCGTTCGCGCCGTTACGCACATCGCCTACGGTACTCACCAGCTCACCCTGCATATGACGCAGCGTATCGGCCAGTTGACCCATCTCGTTAGTGCCTTCAACGTCGATACGCTTCACCAGATCGCCGCTGGCGATATGACGAATGCTTTCGATCAGACGGTTCAGTGGAGAAATCAACGCCTGTTTAATGCCGATCCACACGCCAACGATCACCACCAGCACCGCGATCAGCACGCTAATCAACACCCAGACGGCCTGAGTATAAGAGCTGTTGCTATCTTCCACGGCGGTTTCGTAGAGATGGTCGTTCTGCTGCAGATAATTCACGTACTGCTTCTCAAAACCGTCCTGGAAGCTTTGGGTCGGTTGATCGAAGAAATCATTAATCTTACCTGCGCCCAATAGCTGGATTAGCTCCGCCAGCGCGCCATGGTAGATATCGTAGTTACGCTTGATTTCCAGCGCTGCACTTTCGCTCTGACGCGGGTCGCGCGGCAGTGCTTCGTAGTCAGCCCAGTTTTTTTCCGCCTGCTTCAGTGACGTAGAAGCAATCTGCATCAGATCGTTAACGGTTGCACCGCTGCCGATATTGCTCTGATCCATCATGTAGCGGATACCCGCGCGGTTCAGGGTATTACGGGTTTGCAGCAGTGCCACCCAGCTGCCGTTAAGCGTGGATTGCTGCTGGCGAATGGTTTGAAGGACGGTGAAATTTTCTTTGTCATGCTTCAGGGCATTAAAGAACAGACCACCGGATGTCAGTTGTAACAGGCCGAAAATAGCCAAAACCAGCAACAAGCTGGTGACAATCTTGATACGATTTAACATGTTTTCTCTTTCCATCAGACAGATAACAGAATTTTCGGCCTGGTTAGGGAAAACTTTACGAAAATCGTCCTGATTTTGGTGGGAATGGCGCGACTTCTCGCAAAAATATTAAGGTTTACCCTAAATCGCGCCGTTATATATCCATAAGATAAATTTTTTGTCTCTGTAGCACTGACCGTTTCTGTCAGAGCAATCCGCATCATTCAGAGCATCTCAATGGAATAACGGAAATATTAATGAAGGCAATTCCGGCTCGGAGCCGCTCGGCTGAAAGACTCGTCGATATTCTTATGGAGCTGCATTTACACGGTGTGGTTAATCGCAGCGACCTGATGCAGAAATTCAACATCACCGAACGAACGGTCTATCGCGATCTCAATGCGCTCTCACCCATTGTCCAGCACACCGGCAACGGCCGATATTGTCTTATCCATACGATGCAAAGCGCGAGCGGCCATGGCTTGCATAATGCGGTGGCTAACCTGCTGAATGCCGATAGTTTTTTCCCCGATCGCGGGGCAGAGTTTTGGCAACGCCTGGAGTCTCGCGTCGAGGAAAATCATATTCTTATTCTCAGTAATGACGCTGAACATTCCGTACAAAGGGATATTCGTCGTTATTTATCGGCTATTGAGAAATCGATTAAAAATCGCAATGTTTGCAAAATGATTTATAAAGGCAAAACACGCCTTATCAATCCTTACAAACTCATTAACAAAAAAAACATATGGTATTTACAGGCGACCGAAAATGGCAGGTTAAAATCCTTCTCCTTGAGCCAAATAAGCTGGTTTGATATCCAGAAAAACACTTTTGAGTGTGATAGTGATACCGTCGAATTACTGGAGAAAAACCTCGACCCGTGGGTGAGCGAAGAGACTTTCGAAGTGAAAATCTTCACTAATAGTCATATTTCTCACTACTTCAAACGCCGTGATTTATTGCCTGACCAGGAACTGATTGCCGAAACCAGCGAAGGCGCAACGATTCGCTGTCAGGCATCGCATGAAAATCAAATTCTACCGCTCATCTTCTACTGGTTACCGAACATTCAGGTGTTAGAGCCAGAATGGCTGCGCGATAAACTGTTTGAGACGCTGGAAGGGTATGTGTCTACCGCGCCCACCCTGACGCCATCTGCGTGATCTAAATCACATAAAATAAGCCACTTACGGCGAGCCTGAACCACTCGCCTCAACCTTTGACCGCTTAACGTCCACTAACAACCACTCACCCATTTACCTTCCTTTACACGCGCGAAGATCTGGCAAGATCGCCGCAGCATTAATCAATACTTCCTCACAACGAACTCTGGCCCCCATTTTCAATTAGAAACCAGGTCTTACTATGGATACGAAAAAACTACTTAAGCACGTGCCCTGGGCTTTACTCGGGATCCTCGGCGCTTTCTGTCTTGCCGTTGTCGCATTACGCCGGGGCGAACACGTTAGCGCCCTGTGGATCGTAGTCGCATCAGTCTCTGTCTATTTGGTGGCGTACCGCTACTACAGCTTATACATCGCGCAGAAGGTCATGAAACTCGACCCAACGCGAGCCACTCCGGCGGTTATTAACAATGACGGCCTGAACTACGTGCCAACAAACCGCTACGTGCTGTTTGGCCACCACTTCGCTGCCATTGCCGGTGCAGGTCCGCTAGTGGGGCCAGTGCTTGCCGCGCAGATGGGCTACCTGCCAGGGACCTTGTGGCTGCTGGCGGGTGTCGTACTGGCGGGTGCGGTGCAGGACTTCATGGTGCTGTTTATCTCGACTCGCCGTAACGGTGCTTCTCTGGGTGAGATGATAAAAGAAGAGATGGGCCGCGTGCCGGGTACCATTGCCCTGTTCGGCTGCTTCCTGATCATGATTATCATCCTGGCGGTACTGGCGTTGATCGTGGTGAAAGCACTGGCAGAAAGCCCGTGGGGCGTCTTCACCGTTTGCTCAACCGTGCCGATTGCGCTGTTCATGGGTATCTACATGCGCTTCCTGCGGCCTGGCCGCGTCGGTGAAGTGTCGGTGATTGGTATCGTTCTGCTGGTTGCCTCCATTTACTTTGGTGGCATCATCGCGCACGACCCTTACTGGGGCCCGGCGCTGACCTTTAAAGACACCACGATTACCTTCGCGTTAATCGGCTATGCGTTTATCTCCGCGCTGCTGCCGGTCTGGCTGATACTGGCACCACGTGATTACCTGGCGACGTTCCTGAAAATCGGCGTTATTGTCGGTCTGGCGATCGGCATCGTGATCATCAACCCAGAACTGAAAATGCCTGCGGTCACGCAGTACATCGACGGTACCGGTCCGCTGTGGAAAGGCGCGATGTTCCCGTTCCTGTTTATCACCATCGCCTGTGGTGCGGTGTCTGGCTTCCATGCGCTTATCGCCTCTGGCACCACGCCAAAGCTGATGGCCAACGAAACCGACGCTCGCTTTATTGGTTATGGCGCGATGCTGATGGAGTCCTTCGTGGCGATCATGGCGCTGGTTGCAGCGTCTATCATCGAGCCGGGTCTGTACTTCGCGATGAACACCCCGCCAGCAGGTCTGGGCATCACCATGCCAAACCTGCATGAGATGGGTGGCGACAACGCTGCGCTGATCATGGCGCAGCTGAAAGACGTCAGCGCCCATGCAGCGGCGACCGTCAGTTCCTGGGGCTTTGTGATTTCGCCTGAGCAAATCATGCAGACCGCAAAAGACATCGGTGAACCGTCGATTCTGAACCGTGCCGGTGGCGCACCAACCCTGGCCGTCGGTATCGCACACGTGTTCCACAAAGTGCTGCCGTGGGCAGACATGGGCTTCTGGTACCACTTCGGTATTCTGTTTGAAGCGCTGTTCATCCTGACCGCGCTGGACGCCGGTACTCGTGCGGGTCGCTTTATGCTCCAGGATCTGCTCGGTAACTTCGTTCCATTCCTGAAGAAAACCGACTCACTGGTGGCGGGCGCACTGGGTACCGCAGGCTGCGTAGGTTTGTGGGGTTATCTGCTGTATCAAGGCGTGGTCGATCCACTGGGCGGCGTGAAGAGCCTGTGGCCGCTGTTCGGTATCTCTAACCAGATGCTGGCGGCTGTGGCTCTGGTACTCGGCACCGTGGTACTGGTGAAAATGAAACGCACCAAATACATCTGGGTGACCGTGGTTCCGGCTATGTGGCTGCTGCTGTGCACCACCTGGGCGCTGGGTCTGAAACTGTTCAGCTCCAATCCACAGCTGGAAGGCTTCCTCTATATGGCTAACCAGTACAAAGACAAAATTGCCGCAGGCGGCGGTGAACTTACCGCGCAGCAGGTGGCTAACATGAACCATATCGTGGTGAACAACTACACCAACGCGGGTCTGAGCATTCTGTTCCTGGTCGTGGTGTACAGCATTATCTTCTACGGTATCAAAACCTGGATGAACGTGCGTAACGCCGACGGTCGTACGGATAAAGAAACCCCGTACGTGCCGGTCCCGGAAGGCGGCGTGAAGACCGCTTCACACCACTAATCAACACCCCCCTCACCCTAACCCTCGCCCCTTTGGGGAGAGGGCCGGGGTGAGGGGAAAAGCCCGGCGAATTCACCTCGCCGGGCTTTTTCTTACCAGGATGCGCTATGTTTGGTACCTTAGGCGAAGCAAAAAAATACCTCGGTCAGGCGGCGAAAATGCTGATTGGCATTCCGGACTATGACAACTACGTTGAGCATATGAAGACTAACCATCCGGATAAGCCCTACATGACCTATACCGAATTCTTTCGCGAGCGTCAGGAAGCGCGCTACGGCGGAAGTGGAGAAGGCGGCATACGCTGCTGCTAAAGGAGAGACCATGACACCGATTGCCGTTACCCTACTCACCGGTTTTCTCGGCGCGGGTAAAACCACCCTGCTGCGCCACATCCTCAATGAACAACACGGCTTTAAAATTGCCGTTATCGAAAACGAATTCGGCGAAGTGTCGGTGGACGACCAGCTGATTGGCGATCGCGCGACTCAGATCAAAACCCTGACCAACGGCTGCATCTGCTGCACCCGCTCCAGCGAACTGGAAGACGCCCTGCTCGATCTGCTCGACAGCCGCGATCGCGGCGACATTGAATTCGACCGTCTGGTCATCGAATGTACCGGCATGGCCGATCCCGGCCCGATTATCCAGACCTTTTTCTCCCATGAGATCCTCTGCCAGCGCTATCTGCTGGACGGCGTTATTGCTCTGGTCGATGCCGTTCACGCCGACGAGCAGATGAATCAGTTCACCATCGCCCAGTCGCAAATTGGCTACGCCGACCGCATCCTGCTGACTAAAATCGACGTTGCGGGCGAGACTGAAAAGCTGCGCGAACGCCTGACCCGCATCAATGCCCGCGCGCCGATTTATACCGTCACCCACGGTAATATCGACCTTGCGCAGCTGTTCAACACCAACGGTTTTATGCTCGAAGAGAACATCACCTCGACGCCGCGCTTCCACTTTATGGCCGACAAACAAAACGACGTGTCATCCATTGTGGTCGAGCTGGATTATCCGGTGGATATCAGCGACGTTTCGCGCGTAATGGAAAACCTGCTGCTGTCGTTCGCCGACAAACTGCTGCGCTACAAAGGCATGCTGTGGATCGATGGTGAGCCAAACCGCCTGCTGTTCCAGGGCGTACAGCGCCTGTACAGCGCCGACTGGGATCGCCCGTGGGGTGAAGAAACGCCGCGTAGCGTGATGGTGTTTATTGGCCTGGAACTGCCGGAAGATGAGATTCGGGCGGCGTTTGCGGGGTTACGTAAGTAGCGACACATTCTGTTCCCTCTCCCGTGGGAGAGGGCATTTAAGCGTTTAAAAAGCTCATAATTGAGTATGTTTTAGGCTTATAAATGTAAACTTACGTTGGAATGTGTGACTACTGAAACATTTTTGGAAATTATTAGAAATTCAATTAATTCATTTCGAATCATTATCCCGTCCCCGTTCAGGCTTTGTTTAGAAAAAAAATTAAACTTATTCTAAACGCCGAAACATTACGCATTGACGTCATGGCAAACCAACTCTTTACCAACACCAATCTTCAATTTAATTAACAGAACCAGCATAAAAATGCGAACCACCTCACATTTGCAGTCATAAACATCGCTTGTTAAGGTGTCCTCAGATTAATTTGATGACGAGGCACAAACCATGAAAAAGCTTAATATCCTTATCCTTTCCGCTCTGACCGCCGTATCTGGCTCCGCACTGGCAATGGGTGGCAGCATTGAGCAGGGTAAAAACTTCACTAACCTGAATGTTGAAATGGGTAAATCCACTTCCGGTATCTATGTTGATGGTAACTGGCTCAAAAATACCGATGACGGTTCTCAGACCGGTGGCGTTGGCGCAGGTTACAACCTGGAAGTTGGCCCGGTGATGCTGAATGCTGGCGCAAAAGCTATCTATATGGGTCCGAAGAAAGGCGATAACGGTGTCGCATTCCCGTTCGGCGGCGGTGTTAACGTTGCAATTACCGATAGCGTTAACGTGTTTGGTGAAGGCTATGTCGCACCGAATGGTCTGAACAACAGCGTGAATAACTACGTTGAAGCCAACGGCGGCGTAAGCTGGACGCCAATTAAACCTGTTACGCTGAAAGTGGGTTACCGCCACGTGAGCGTTGATGGCAAAGACGGTCGTCCAAACCACACTCTGATCGACGGTGCCTATGTTGGCGGCGGCGTGAGCTTCTAAGCTTTCGAAAGATAAAAAAAACCTGCCAAACGGCAGGTTTTTTATTGCACCCTTACTTGTGAACGACCACCAGCTTCTGGTTCACGAACTCTTTAATGCCCAGATCCGACAGCTCACGCCCGTAACCCGAACGCTTCACTCCGCCAAACGGCAGTTCCGCTGCGGTATCGGTCAGCCAGTTGATATAGACCATTCCGGTTTCAATCCGCGAGGCCATTTTCTTCGCGCGCTCAATGTCTTTACTGAAC
Organism: Enterobacter sp.; assembly: GCA_022649305.1. Lineage (GTDB taxonomy): Bacteria > Pseudomonadota > Gammaproteobacteria > Enterobacterales > Enterobacteriaceae > Enterobacter. The sequence goes on along the minus strand of JALCNW010000001.1, from coordinate 146,991 downwards.
ACTGCGCCCCCCAGACCGTAGTGGGAATCGTTCGCCAGCGCGACAGCTTCGTCATCGCTTTTCACCACGTAAACCTGCGCCACCGGCCCGAAGAACTCTTCGAAGTACGCCGGATTCTCACGCGAGATATGGGTCAGGATTGTCGGTTCGAAGAAGCTACCCTCGCGCTGCACCGGCTTGCCGCCGACATGCAGTTTCGCGCCGTTTTTCACCGCCTCGTTGACTTGCTTAGTCAGCGTTTCCAGCGCGTCTTTTGAAGAAAGCGGCCCCAGCGTGGTTTTCTCATCCAGCGGGTCGCCAATCTTCACTTCGCGGAACGCCTCGGTAAATTTCGTCAGGAACTGCTCAGCAATTTTTTCATGCAGAATAAAACGCTTAGCAGCAGTACATACCTGTCCGGCGTTAGCGAGTCGCGCATTGACGCCAATCTTCACCGCTTTTTCCAGGTCGGCATCGTCCAGCACCACGAACACATCGTTGCCGCCCAGTTCGAGTGTCGATTTTTTAATGTGCTTCGCGGCCTGCGCGGCAACCACGCTACCGGCCTTCTCGGATCCTGTCAGCGCTGCACCCTGCACGCGCGGATCGGCGATGATATTTGCGACCTGATCCGAAGAGATAAACAAGTTCGTCCACGCACCGTCCGGCGCACCCGCCTCACGAACAAGGTGGGCAAAGGCTTCGGCACAGTGCGGCACGATGCTGGCATGTTTGGCGATGACCGGGTTCCCCGCCGCCAGATTCGGTGCCAGTACGCGCATGAGCTGGTAAAACGGGAAGTTCCACGGCTCAACGGCCATCACCACGCCAATCGGATGGTGTTCCACCCACGCCTCACCCATTTCAGTTTTGTACTTCACCGGAGCCAAAAATGTCTTCGCGTTATCGGCATAATAGCGGGCAATCTGCGCGCAGAGCTTCACCTCGCTGCGGCTTTGCTCAATCAGTTTCCCCATCTCCACGCTGGCGATTTTAGCCAACGCTTCGGTGCGGCTGTCGATAAGATCCGCCAGCTTATGCAGCACTGACAGACGTGGCGCGATGTCGCCTTTCGCCCAGTCAGAATGATAGAGCGCGTCCGCCGTTTTCAGCGCCACTTCGATGTCTTTATCAGTGTGGGATGGATACTCTTTGATCAGCTGGTTGTTAGCAGGATTCACTGTCTGGTAAGCCATTTTGGTCTCCTTAATTTACCGCTTAGGGTATTAAGGGTAGTCAAACTGACTGGGTACGGGCGTAAAGTTGGGTATATCAGGAGGTTTCTGAGTGAGGCCACCGGAGTGGCCAAACTATTTTTTGTTTTGTTCACGCAGCATAGCTTCCCGCAAAATGGCATTCAGTCGCGTCTGGTAGCCTTTCCCAGGTTTTTTCAGCCACTCCATTACATCAGCGTCAATACGCACGGATGCCTGCGTTTTTAAGGGACGAAAAAACTTTCCACGCGTGGCGTCTGACCATTTTTCCCCCTCCGTGGCAGCAATATCACTGTAATCAATCTCCGAATCGGGCTTGTCCGCCAGAGCCTTGAGTTCGGCTTCCCGTCGTGAACTCAGTATCGATGCGCTACCGCGTTTATGTTTAATAGTACTCATAACGGTCCCTCTCTTTGCGATCCGCCTTTCTGGCGCTAATGATTCGAAAAATCTCACCACCGCTTTCAAATCTTATGGTGTGCGCGACCAGGATGACCACGATCCCATGAACGATCCCAATGGTCTGCCAGCGATGCTCTCCATTCTCATAACGATCCTGTATGGACAAATGACGAGGATCGTCGAAAACCAGTACCGCATCTTCAAAGCAAATCCCGTGTTTCTGTCGATTACTTTTCGCCTTGCGAGGATCCCATTCATACTCCATTGGCATAGTGTACGCTTCCATTATTGTATATACAAAAAAGTATATACAAATAATTTTTACTCGACCCAATCGGCCTTAAATTCTGGAAGGAGGCTTCAGGAAAATGTAAATGCAAGCGCAGATTTTATGGCGATCTTTGCAACCTCACCCCGCTTCCCTCTATCCTTAACCCTATGGAAAAATTAGCTGAACTCAAACGCGCTAAGCTGTTAGCGCTGTCGCTACTGCTGGTAGCCGCCGCGACGTTTATCGTCACCCTCTTTCTGCCGCAGACCTTCTGGGTACGCGGCGTGAAGGCTATTGCCGAAGCGGCGATGGTCGGCGCGCTGGCGGACTGGTTCGCAGTGGTGGCGCTGTTTCGTCGGGTACCGATTCCGTTTATCTCGCGGCATACGGCGATTATCCCGCGCAATAAAGACCGAATCGGCGACAATCTCGGGCTTTTCGTGCAGGAGAAGTTTCTCGATACCCAATCCTTAGTGGCGCTGATTCGCCGCTATGAACCGGCTCAGATGATCGGCACCTGGTTTAGCCAGCCGGATAATGCCCAGCGTGTGGGGCAGCATCTGATTCAGGTGATGAGCGGGTTCCTGGAGCTGACCGATGACGGGCGTATTCAGCGTTTGCTGAAACGCGCGGTGCACAAGGCTATCGATAAGGTGGATTTCACCGAAACCAGCGCCGTGATGCTGGAGAGCATGACCAAAAACAACCGCCATCAGGTGCTGCTGGATGCGGTCATCAATCGGTTGATAACGCTTATTCAGCGCGACAGCACGCGGGATTTTATCGCCGCACAGATAGTCCATTGGCTCAAGACCGAACATCCGCGCAAAGCAAAAATGCTACCCACCGAATGGCTTGGCGATCAAAGTGCTGAGATGGTCTCGGATGCGGTAAATACGATCCTGGACGACATCAGTCATGACCGCACGCACCAGATCCGTCAGGCGTTCGACAGGGCCACGTTAAAGCTTATCGACAACCTCAAAACCGATCCTGAAATGGCCGAAAAAGCCGAGAACATCAAACACTACCTCAAGAACGATGAGGCCTTTAACCGCTATCTGGGTGAGATGTGGGCCGATCTGCGCCAGTGGTTAAAGGCGGATCTGCAAAGCGACGATTCCCGCGTAAAACAGCGCATCACCAAAGCTGGGATGTGGTTTGGCGAAACGCTGGTGGCTGATGCCAGCCTGCGCGCGTCGCTGAATGAGCATCTGGAACAGGCCGCGCACCGCGTGGCACCTGATTTCGCTTCGTTTCTGACCCGACATATCAGTGACACGGTCAAAAGCTGGGATGCCAAAGATATGTCGCATCAGATCGAGCTGAACATCGGTAAAGACCTCCAGTTTATTCGCGTCAACGGCACGCTGGTCGGTGGGACGATTGGTCTGATTCTGTTTTTGCTGTCACAGCTCCCGATGGTGCTGCATCTCCAGTAACAACAGCATTGTCAGCGCCTGGGCGTAAGGCACGGGCGCTACCGCAATATCGCAGTAATACTGAATATCCCAGCCGAGCATGGTGCCGCGTGAGGCTTCGAGCACCAGACCGTCGTCATCGATACGCGCCATGACGGCATCAAAGGCGCGATATGCATGCGCGCTTACGCTGTTATCCAGAATCCCCAACCTCACCCCGCGCAGCATGCCGTAGGCGATACCGGCGGTCGCCGAAGATTCCTGCGGCGAGAGTGGATCGTCGAGCACCGTATGCCACATGCCGTTTTCCGCCTGCATTTCACAGAGCGAGCGGACCTGGCGAGCGACAATCTGCGCCAGATAACGGCGCACGCTGGTGTCGAGATGCTCGCCCATTAGCTCGATAAACTCCGGAATGGCGACGGTGATCCACGCATTACCGCGCGCCCAGAAAGCGCCTGCAAAATGGTGTTTATCGACAAACGTCCAGCCGTGATACCACAGCCCGCTGACGGGGTCGCTCAGGTAGCGCGTATGCAGCAAAAACTGATATCCCGCTTCGTCGATCAGGTCACGGCGTTTTAAAACCACGCCCGCCACGCCGAGGAACAGGCAGGTCATAAACAGCGTGTCATCCCACAGTTGCCCGGTATTGGGCTGTTCTTTCACGACGTGCTGAAAACCGCCCTCCTCGGTTCTGGGGAGATCGCGCAGCAGGGCATCAGCCCAGGCATTCACCGTTGAGAGCAGATCGTCACGCTGGTGATGCCCTGCCACCAGCGCCAGAGCGATCATCGGTGCCGTGGTGTTGATCTGGATAGCCGGCAGCCCTTTGTCGATCTGCTTTTCATACCACGTAAGGATAGACTGCTGTAGCGCACTGTCTTTCTGATAATCGGCAAAGCGCCAGAACCCGTAAAGTCCTACGCCAACCTCCCATTCCCACTCTTCGAAATGGATAGCGAAGCCGTCGCTCGCCCCCACTTCATCAAGATTTTTCAGGCGACAAAACCCGCGCACCACGCGCTCCAGGGTACTCATTAGCTGTACAGAGTTCATGCGTAGATTCCTTCCAGTCGCGCCTTGCCGAGTTGCAGTTGTTGATACCCGTAGCGTGAAGAGGCAATAAAGCGCGCGTCAGGAAAATACTGACCCGCGAGGTATTGGGCCGTATGAAAGGCGACAGCGTTGTCTTCGCGCCAGAAATCCATCACATCGCAGCCCCACTCGTCATGCCAGTAGCGATACCCCAGAAGGGTTGATTTCACCCGTCGCCACATCGCGTCAGGAAAAGCGTCACCGTGATATTGGTTCCAGAGTTGAAGCAGAACGAGCACGGAAAACACCGATCCTTCTTCGCGTGCGCTTGCCTGTTTAAGCAGGCTATACAGCAATGCCTCGACCTGCGGGCCATACTCACGCGCGGCCATCAGCATCAGTAGCCGCTCGCCATCAGGGGCCTGGGGTATCGATATCGGCGCAAGCTGCTGGCCCTTAATCGTCCCTACGCGCAACGGCTTTTCATCGAGATAGACCATTTTCAACGCGCAGAAGGTGTCGCGCTCAAACAGTTCATCGAGATGGATAAGCACGCTGTTTTTACCTTTGTGCAGCGTCAGCCGGATATCCAGAAACTGCATCTCGTTGCGGGTCAATGGCGTAAAACACGCCGCCAGATTTGCGGAACACCACAGCCGCACGCCGCCACAGGTGCCCAGCCTGAACGCATATTCACCGTCTTGCGGCGCCATCAAATCCGTCGCCAGCCAGCGCTGGACGTGAAACGGCAGGGAACGAAAACCGGAGAAAGAAACAATGTCATCAGCATCGCTCACGGCGATATAGGGCAGAGGCAGCGCCATTGAAGCGTCGACGACACGCTGCGCGTGGGTATGGCAGAACACGCGGCGACAAAATGACCTGTCCTGCGGGCCGCTGGCATGGCGAATACCCTCGTCAAAAAGTTCGCCCGTATAAAATTCGGCAAAACGCTCTTCTTTTGCCACGGAAACGCGAAAACGCGTCAACGCCTCGCCCTGAGCCAATAACCTGTCACCTTGAGACATCGCTTCCTCCTGTCACAACCAATACATTTCGCAGATATCATCAGGGTATTTGATAGATGGGACGAGAAGCTGTGACGGAGGATTCCTGGGATCTGCCCGAGCGCTCACAAAGCGCAAAAGCATGGGGGCAACGGCGTGATAATCGTCACATCCGTTGAGTAACGGAAAAAGGGAGATGGGACAGGCGTCACACAAAAACCGCACTGATGGATTTTTGTGTGACGAGGGTCAAATTACTTTAGCCTTTTAAGCTCCTCGCCCAGGCTATCCGCCAGCGCCCGCACGCGCGAGGCATCAAACAGCACGTGCAGCCCCGGTGAGGCGTCGGCGTGCTTCGCGCAGAAATCCTCCATCTCGGATGCACTGCGATACAGCTCCTGAATGTTGATTTGGCAAATCTCGCGCATGCTCCAGCTGTTTTCCACTTCACGGGCAAATCGCAAAGTGAAAAACGCTTTTTGCGCATGTAAAAACAGGTGGCAATAGAGAGCAAACCCTTGCCATTCCTCAAGCCAGCGGCACTGAAGCGTAGGCGGAAACGCCGCTGATTGCGCAAAGCGCAGCGCCCGATCGCGCAAGGTGACAGAAGCGTCGCGCGCCTCATCTTTCTCTTTGGCAATACGCGACAAACAGGCAGCGGAAGTTTCAATATCCTGAGCGCTAAAGGTGATATCTCGCTCCGAGCCCGGCAGCCAGTGGTTGCGGTTGAGCTGCCCGTACAGGCTCCACACCGCCTGGCCGTAGCTTTCCGGCACCTGGCTGTGACGATGGAAAACGTGGTCACGTACATAAATCGCGTTATAGAGCACCTGGCCGGCCTGCTCCAGTAATGCGGTAAACTCGCTAAAGACGTCAGGTGACGGACGCCAACCGTAGCTTTCGTCGAGCCAGTAGGTCAACAGCTGCGCTTGCGAATAATGTTCTCCGTCGCTGGCCAACATCCGGCTACAGGCCACCAGATTACATTCGCTCAGCGTACCCATGACCCAATGATTATCAACGCCTTCCCAGCTGGTTTTGCATACCGCGCCGCGAATCGCTGGATTGCTGCGACACCACAGCAAACGCCCCTGTAGTTCATCAATCCGGGGGAACGGGAAAATCCCCCAGCCCACCTCTTCGCCAACCAGATCGATATCAACCCACACTTCGCGTTCGCGGACCGCCAGCAGCGCTGGATTATTGGGAAACGAGGGCCAGAAACGCTCAGGGGTCAATTTGATGGAGACGCTGACGCTTTCCGGTAGCGGTTGAATGGCCTCCAGCACATTGCCCAGATCGTGATTGCCTGCCGGAAATACGCGCAGCACCAGATGCTTATTCTCTTTCTGCATCGTGCGGGACAACACGTTAAAACAGCGGCTGTAGAGGGCAAAGCTGCGCTCGTCGCGCTGGGGTAAACCGACAGTACCGCTCGCTTCCAGCTCCCAGTTGGGGCGGGAGACGGGCAACAGGCCATCGGTATTAGAAATGGCCACCAGCAGGCCGGTCAGTGCCGGGATACGCTGGCAAATCAGGGCGATTTTTTCCCCAAGATAGCCGCACCAGAAATCAACGTCGAAACGTACACCGTGGCCAGGCTCAAACAGGTGCGGATGCGCCAACAGCAGATCGGTGGGGAAGTTAAACTCCTTGGCCTGTAGATAAAAACGCAGCCCTTTTTGCTGGCACAATATTCCCAGGCGATTGAGATAGACGCAGCGAGCACGCTGCTGGCTGGAAAGGCGGTCGTTGTACTGATGCGGCGTATAGCCTTTGGGTGAAACCAGCATATCGAACAGATCAACCTGCCCGACAATCACGGTGTTGAAGTCATGTGCGAGGGCATATTCCACCAGCTCGCAGGCTTTGTCCCAGTTCCAGTAAGCCTGATTGTTTAACTCCAGCGCCCGCGTTTGCCACATTCATCCGTTCCTTTTGTCGGCCAGTTTATCGGCCGACAGTCATATCACAGAATGCAGAAAAGCGTTGTGTCACTCCTCCCGAATGACGTAGCGCGTGGGTTCAAAGCAGTTAAGGATCAGATGCACCAGGAATACCAGCGTCAGCGTAGCGACCAGCGCAACGGTAACCGACACGATGCGATAGAGATCGCTAAACACCAGGTCACCGTCCGGGTGCAGGTTCTGTCCAAACATAATCCCAATGGTGGTGATACTGGCAAACCCGACCCCTGCCCCGACTTTCTCCATCACGTGCAGCCGAGCGCCAAACGCCAGCCCGAGACCAATCAGCGGCATCATCAACACCATATGGCTACTGTGATCGTAGAGCAGCAACTGCATCACCAGAATGTACAAACAGCCCAGCACCACGCCAACCACACGCCACAGCGAGCTCATCACCGCGCCGCGATAGTGCATCGGGAACAAAATCAAAATCCCGGCCATCAGCGCCGATAAGGAATCGCTAAGATCGCTTATCTGAAAGACGACAAAAATCAGCGTCGCCACGGTGCCTGACAGTAATGATTCATGACGCACGCGCGCGGCGTTCTTCTCTATCAACGGCGGTCGCTGGCGGGGTTCGACGTCCGGTAGCAGGTAGTTCATCAGTGCGCTCAGACACACCGCCATTACGCTGGCTTCGATATTAGAAAATAAAAGCGTGTGCCAGTTGGTGGTGGGATAGCTCATAAAGTTGAGCATCACGCTCTGGCATACCACGCCCATCGAGCCAAACAGGAACAGCGGGCCCTGGCTCATAAAGCGAAAACGCATCACGTATAAGGCAAACACCACCATCGTCATGATCAGCGGCCATTGTGATAGATAGCCGATAATCAACACCATTTCGACGCAGTTTATCGACGCACTGAACACAAACTGCTTTGCCACGTGGCGGTTAAATACCGGCACCAGCGACAGCAGCATGATCGGATACACCACGTAAAACACGCCGTAGGTGGTGTTGTAAAAACTGGAGACGCTGAGCGCAATCATCCCGGCAAAAACGATGCGCAGCGTCTGGCGAAAATCGTTTGCCGTATAGACGATGTTACCGTGCGGGGTAAACACCCGCGCGAGCGTGTTAATAGACATAATGCAAAAGGCTGACGAGATGAATTTGCAGGCCAGAGAAGAAGCGCGCAAACGGCCCTTCGCTGTTATACAACTGCACGGTCGCACGCGCGCCGGTTGGCAGGTGCTTCGGCAACGGCTCATCCAGCGCCACGTGGATCCGCATGCGCTGCGCATCACGCACCCAGCGGTTCGACGTTTCCGGCTCTGACAGCTCGCCGTTGACCGCTTCCTGCCCGGCCAGAATACCCGCATCGCTGCTGGTCACGTGGGCGCGGAAAACATGGCCGGGGAAGGCATCAAACACCACCGCAGCATCGGTACCCTGATGGGTATGGCGCAGGCTTTTTTCGCGAAAATCAGCAACGATATCGGTTTGGTTATTCACCAGCGCCAGCGCGGCCACCCCGGATGACGCATAAAAACCAGGACTAAGCTGCACGTTACTCACCGTGCCGTCGGCCTGTGCATAGACTTTGGTCCAGCTCAGGTTCAACTCGGCCTCTTCCAGCGCGTTACGGTATTTTTGCAGCGTCACGTTGCGCTTTTCATCGCGTTCGCCGCGCGCAATGCGCAGGTTGTGAATGTTGGCATCCAGATTCGCCACCGACTGCTCGCTGCTCTGCCAGGTGGTACGCACTTTATCCAGATCGGACTGAGAGACGTTTTGCAGGGTGCTCAGGCGCTGGTAGCGATCCAAGGTCACTTTATCGTTGCGCGCGGTCAGCTGTGCCGTCTTCAGGCTGGCTTGTGCGGCGACGATCTGAGCATCCAGCTGTTGATTAGACAGACGCGCCTGTTCGAGGGCGATTTGCGCGGCCTCGACCTTATTGCGAAACGGTATCGGGTCGAGTTCAAATAGCACGTCGCCCTTTTTCACCTGGCTGTTATTGTGCACGTGCACCGCCGCCACATAGCCGGACACGCGCGCAGAGACTGGCGTCACCACGCGCATCACGGTGGCGTCCGGCGTCAGCGGGATCCAGATATCCGCCACGATAAAATAGACAAACATCAGCAGGAAAGAGGCAATACTCACCCTTACCCAGCGGGCAAACTTTTGTTCAGGAGTCATTATTTTTGGGTCTTGTTATCTTCTTCGCGGATTGTCCGCAAATTGCAGGCGATTTGATTTAACGTTGCGCTGAATATCTCAAGATGGTCAGGCGCAATGTTTTGCGACACACGTTGCTGAAAATTTTCGATCACGCGGGTGAGCGTTTTCAGCACCGCGTTACCTTCAGCTGTCAGTGTGAGTAGCCGGATGCGTTTGTCATAAGGCGATGTGGTACGCAGCAGGTAGCCCTGCTTTTCCAGCTGTGTGAGGGTGCGCATCAATGGCGGCAGTTCAATACCTTGCACTTCCGCCAGCTCGCTCACCGAGACGTTTTCCCCTAATTGTTCAAGCTGCATCATCACCGTCCAGCTCGATTGGGTAAGCCCTGTCTCGAGAATGGCATCATCAATCACCGCGCGCCACTGACGCACAATCATTGCCATCCGCATGCCCATCGGCCTGCGGCAGAACAGATCTTCTTCACTCATGGGGAGTCCTCTTATCACACGAGGACACAGTAATAGTTATCAGGGTAAGTATCAAGAAACAGGAGGGGAAATAGCAGGAATTGCAAAAACAACAGGCCCGGCAAGCGTCGCACCGCCGGGCAGGTAAACTTACTCCAGATTCGCCTTGTTCAGGCCATACGCCACGTCCAGCGAGCCAGGCTCCATGCGCGAGGTCACTCCTAAACGGTTCCAGGCGTTGATCGCCACGATGGCGAAGTTCAGCTCGGAAATCTCAACGTCAGAAAAATGTTCCGCCACGCTGCGATACAGCTCATCGCTTACGCCCTGCGGGGTGATGTGGGTCAGCGCTTCAGCAAAGGCCAGCGCGGCTTTTTCGCGGGCGCTAAACAGCGGTGATTCCTGCCATGCTGCCAGATGATACAGGCGCAGTTCGCGCTCACCGGCAATTTTTGCCTCTTTGGAGTGCATATCCAGGCAGAATGTACAGCCGTTAAGCTGGGACACGCGAATATCGATCAGATGCTTGAGCGCAGGTTCGATGGACGTTTTGCCAACCGCCATGCTCAGGTCGGACAGCGCTTTGGCGAGTGCGGGTGTGGCTTTATGGTGATTGACGCGAGTGCTCATTGTCTTTCCTCTTTTTGATGCTGGTAAGGTCATGCGATGAGGCAAATCTACGCTGTTCATGACATAGTAAAAAGATACAAAACTCATAAAATGAGGTAGGACATGAAATCGGGCTATCACGACATCTACACTCGCTATCGCGAGAACATCACGCGTGGTGTGCTGAAGCCCGGCGACAAAGTGCCTGCCATACGCGTGCTGGCAGAAGAGCTAAAGGTCGCGCGCAAAACCGTCGAAACGGCGTATGCGATTCTGATCGGTGAGGGTTATCTGGTCAGCCAGGGTGCGCGCGGCACACGAGTGAATCCGGACCTGAATCTGCCACGTGTTCAACAGGCTCCTGCAGAACAAACCACAGGTACGCTGCCAGCATCACTTATCAGCCAGCGCGAACGCGCCGGGTTTTTGCGCCCCGGCATTCCGGCTCTGGACAGTTTCCCCTATAAAAAATGGCTGCTGCTTGCAGGCCAGGCGACACGATCGATGCGTCAGGAGGAGATGCTCAGCCCGCCGGTGATGGGCTGGTATCCGCTGCGAGAAGCTATCGCCCGCTATCTGAACATTTCTCGTGGTTTATCCTGCACCGCCGAACAGGTGATGATCACCAGCGGGTACAGCGGCAGCCTGCGGTTGATCCTCGATACGCTCGCCAGTCGCAGTGACAAAGTGGTGTTCGAGGATCCCGGCTATTTTATGGGCCAGCAGTTGCTCAAGCGCATCGTGCCGCGCCTGCACACCGTGCCGGTAGACCGATCGGGGATGGATATCGACTATCTGCTGCGCCACCATCGCGACGCCCGTTTCGCCATCGTCACGCCGTCGCATCAAAGCCCGCTGGCAGTCACCCTGTCACTGCCACGCAAGCAGCAGTTGCTCGACTGGGCGACGCAAGAAGAAGCCTGGATAATCGAAGATGACTACGACGGCGAGTTTCACTACACCCGCAAGGTGCTGCCGTCGCTAAAAAGCCTCGATCGGCACGATCGGGTGATTTTTATGGGCACCTTCAGCAAAACCGTGATGCCATCGTTGCGCATGGGCTACGTGGTGATGCCTGCCAGCACCCTATCCGCATTTGCCGACTGCGCGGATATCGTCACCAGCGGTCAGCCGGTATTGACGCAAAAAATCCTGACGGGATTTCTCAACGAGGGTCACTTCTTTCGCCATTTGAAAAAGATGCGCTCCCTGTACCAGCAGCGCCGCGACTGGATGATTGCCGCGCTACGAGACGTCTACGGCGAGCACTTTTTCACCGAGCAAAACGACGGCGGGATGCATATTGTCGCCTTCCTGACCAAAAGCAGCCGCGACCGCGAAGTGGCTCAGTGCTGGCAACAGCATCATCTCCAGGTGAATGCGTTGTCCGAATGGTATCGCGGTTCAGGTAAACGTTACGGGCTGGTAATTGGCTATAACAACGTGCGGTCGTATGAAGAGGCACGGGAGTTATTACAACGCCCGCAGGCACAGACGATTCGTTTAATTGAATAAAAATATCCGGATCCGGAAAAATTCGTAGGTGTACGTCTTCACTGTTCTCTTTATACTCTGCCGCTCATTTCGTCGGTATTCGACATTATTCTAAGGACAAGAAAATGAAATCAATTCTGGGATTCGATTATTTATTAACGCCGCGCGTACTGGTCTTTTTCTACTGGATCGTCATGCTGTTTATTCTGCTTGGCGGCCTGTATTCCATGTTCACCGAACATTTGATCGCTGGCTTTTTCGGCATGATCTTCAGCCTGATCGGTTGTCGCGTGATGTTTGAACTGATTATGGTGGCGTTTAAAAATAACGAATACCTGCGCCGCATCGCGGAAAACACCAGCAAAACGACCGCAGAGTAATATTCCGGCATTTATCTGCCCGCTTGCAGATAAATGCCGTTTCCAGGCCAATCAAATATTGCTCGCATCGTGGCGGCTGAGCCCCACATCACGCAGTTGGTCGTCACTCATTCCCCGTAACACTCGGCGCGTCTGCCCGCGACGATGCCATTTTACCAACGCTCTCCAGACTAAAACGAAGCCAATAAACGGACGGTTGGGACGATTTTCGTTGAATTCCATGATGCTCTCCTCGGTTTGCCAGAGGCTTTATCATCGCGGAGAATACCCATTTCAATACAGACTCAAAAACAACTTTTATTTAACATACAGATCCGCTAATACTGTATCTGAATGCCGTTAATGGCACTAATCTGTACTGGTTTGACAATCTGTATGGCAAAAATGAAGGATACAGCATGACGCGTTATCAACATCTGGCCAATCTTCTGGCGGAACGTATTGAACAAGGGCTGTATCGCAGCGGGGAACGCCTGCCTTCGGTACGTACGTTGAGTCAGGAACATGGCGTCAGTATCAGCACCATTCAGCAAGCCTATCAGATCCTCGAAAATCTCCAGTTGATAACCCCGCAGCCGCGCTCCGGTTATTTCGTTTCTCAACGCAAAGCCCAGCCGCCGGTGCCCGCCATGACGCGTCCGGTGCAGCGTCCGGTAGACGTGACCCAGTGGGACGAAGTCATGATGCTGCTGGATGCCCGCGCGGACAAAGAGATGATCTCCTTTGGGGGCGGCTCGCCGGATCTGACCCAGCCGAGCCTAAAACCGCTGTGGCGCGAGATGAGCCGTATCGCGCAGCACAATCCCTGCGAAATGCTGAGCTATGATGGTCTCGACGGGCGGCTTGAGCTACGCGAGCAAATTGCACGACTGATGCTGGACGGGGGATCGACCGTCTCTGCACAAGAGATTGTGATCACTAACGGCTGTCACGGTGCATTGTCGATCGCGCTGCTGTCGATCTGTAAACCGGGCGATATCGTGGCGGTGGAATCCCCTTCATTTCACGGCACCATGCAAATGCTGCGCGGGTTCAATATCAAAGCCATTGAGATCCCGACCGATCCTGAAACCGGGATCAGCATTGAGGCTCTGGAGCTGGCACTGGAACAGTGGCCGATCAAAGCGGTCATTCTGGTGCCCAACTGCAACAATCCGCTCGGGTTTATCATGCCGGAAGCGCGCAAACGCCAGGTTCTGGCCCTGGCTCAGCGCCACGATATAGTGATTGTTGAAGATGATATTTACGGCGAGCTGGCGGCAGATTACCCGCGTCCACGCACCATCCACTCCTTTGATATCGATGGCCGCGTGCTGCTGTGCAGTTCGTTTACCAAAACCGTCGCACCGGGATTGCGCGTGGGCTGGATTGTGCCGGGCCGCTATTACGACCGCGTGATGCACATGAAATATGCCGCTGGCGGGTTTAACGTCCCCGCCACGCAAATGGCCGTCGCCGCCTTTGTTCGCGACGGGCATTACCACCGTCACGTGAGGCGTATGCGCCAGATTTATCAGCAAAATATGGAAACCTACACCTGCTGGGTGCGCCAGTATTTCCCTTGTCACATCTGCGTGACGCGGCCTAAAGGTAGCTTTTTACTGTGGGTCGAATTACCTGAGGAAGTGGATATGGTTTGCGTCAGCAAGCAGCTGTGCGAGCTGAAGATTCAGGCCGCAGCGGGATCGCTATTTTCAGCCTCCGGGAAGTATCGTAACTGCCTGCGGATTAACGTCGCCCTGCCGCCGAATGAGAAAAATCGCGAGGCGCTGAAGAAAATGGGCGAGGCGATACACATTGCGATGGAAGAGTAGTGTGATGTCTTCATATGAGGTCTCTCCCACAGGGTTCAGTGCGATCGCCGCCGCCCGGCAAAATACCGTTTAGAACTTCCAGGACACGCTGCCGACAATGCTGCGCTCGGCACCAAAGTAGCAATAAGAGAGTGAATTACACGCCGCCACGTAGCTTTCGTCAGTCAGATTATTGACGTTAAGCTGCGCGCTCACGCCCGTCAGCCCCACCTTCGACAAATCGTAGCCCACCGCCACATCCACCAGCGTATACGACGGCAAGGTGTGAGTATTCTGACGATCGCTGGTCACGCCGTTGACGTAACGCACGCCGGAACCGACGGTCAGGCCGTCCAGCGGACCGGTTTTGACGTCGTAGCTCAGCCAGGCGCTGGCCATATTACGCGGAGCATAGACGGCGCGTTTACCCTCTTCTTCCGGGCTGCTTTTCTTATAGCGGATATCGGTATAGGTATACGCCGCCTGCATGCGCAGACTGTCGGTTAACTGCCCGACCGCTTCCAGCTCTACGCCCTCAGATTCGATTTCACCGATGGATCGATACGGATCGGTTGGCTCCTCTTTGGTGGCAATGTTTTTCTGGTTAATGCGGAATACCGACGCGCTGAACTGGCTGTTCATCCCTTCCGGCTCATACTTCACGCCCGCTTCCCACTGCTTGCCCTTCATCGGATCCAGGATCTGACCGTTTTCATCAGCAAAGCTGGTCGGCGTAAAGGCGGTGGAATAGCTGATGTACGGCGCGACACCGTTATCAAAGAGATACAGCAACGCCGCGCGGCTGCTGAAGTTGTTTTTATCCAGATCGCTACGGGTATTGTTGAGCTTATCGACGTTCGATACGCTCACCTGGTCGTAACGGCCACCGAGCGTCAGACGCCAGCGGTCGATCGACATCTGATCTTGCAAGTAGTAGCCGGTCTGACGCAGCTTGTGCTTTTCCTGGCCATACAGGGTGATGTAGTCCGGATCCGCACCGTATACCGGGTGGAAGGCATCGATCGCCGGGAAGCCACCGTAATAGCCGGTGGTGTTGTTACTGCGATCCTGATAATCCATCCCGATCAGTACGCGGTGGTTGACTGCCCAGGTATCAAAGCTGCCGTCGACCTGGTTATCCAGAGTAATGGCGTCCATTTTCTCGTCCGAGCCGGAATAGCCGCGGTTTAGCTCGGTTTCATTGAGCCAGCCGGCGGCATACACCTGATTCAGCTCAACTTTGGTGTGCAGATAGCGCAGCTTCTGGCGCACCGACCAGCCGCTCTCGAACCTATGTTCAACGTTATAGCCGACCATGTTTTCGCGACGATCGTATTTATCGTAATCGTCCTCACCTTCAAAGAAGGTATTGGAAATTTTCTTGCCATTGTGCGACACAACGGTGCCTTCGTACGGCAGGCCAGAGTGGCTGCCGCCTTCCGGATCGCGATGCAGATAGGCCATCAGATCCAGACGCGTATTATCGGTGATACGCCAGGTGAGGCTTGGCATCAGCGCGTAACGCTCTTCTTTCAGCGGATCAAACTGGGAATCGGCGTAGCGGGTCATGCCGCTCAGACGCACCGCCACGCGATCGTTATCGTCTAACGGGCCGGTAACGTCGAACATCGCCCCGCGCTGGTTGTTATTCCCGGCGAACAGCTTGATCTCACCACCCGGATCGAACGACGGTTTGCGCGAGGTCAGCGCCACGATCCCGCCCGGAGACGAACGGCCATACAGCACCGACGCCGGGCCGCGCACCACTTCGATATTGTCCAGGAACCACGGGTCAACCACCAGCGAGCTGTGGGAGTTGGTGTCGCCCATCATCTTCAGGCCGTCGAGATAAACGTTGTCCAGGCTACCGTCAGAGAAGCCGCGCAAGACGATGTAATCGAAACGGTTCGAGGCACCAATCTGGTTGCTGTACACCCCCGGCGTATAGCTCACCGCCTGACGCACGCTGGTCGCGCCCTGTTCTTCGAACTGCTCGCGCGTGACGATCGACACTGCCTGCGGGGTTTCGATATCCGGCGTGGCCAGTTTGGTTGCGCCACTCTGCATCTGCGAGGTGACGACAACGGTTTCGGTTTTTTGCGCTTCCTGCGCCTGCAAAGGAAACGCGACGCTGCCGGTAACGCATCCTACCAACAGGGCCAGCCGTGATTGAGCGAACATGAAAATCTCCAAAGGTATTTCTAATTGTTAATAAGAATTATTACCTTTTTGAGATCGTAAACAGCTATGCGCAACGCCAGGTTATGTATGCGCCGTGCTAAACCGTAAGAATGACGTTCGCGTGAGAGGGAAAAGTACGTTAGCGACGTTTGCGCAGATCGCCGGGAGAGAGGCCATAGCGGCGGCGAAAGGCGGTGGAGAAGTTAGTGGCATGCTGATAGCCGGACATCCACGCCGCCTGCTGCACGCTGTGGCCTTCCAGCAGATAGCGGCGAGCCAGTTCCAGGCGGCAGTCGCGCAGGTAATCAAAAATTGTGCGGCCAAAAGCATGGCGGAACTTGCTGCGCAGGCTGCTCGGGCTCATCGCGGCCAGGGCCGCCAGCTGAGCAAGGGTGTAGTCCTGTTCCGGTGCCTGTTCCAGCATGTTTCGCACACGTTCCAGGCGCGCCAGTTCGGGCCGACAGGGTCCAGGTTGCTGGCGCTGGCTCAGCCCATGACCCAACAATTGGTACATCAGCCCCTCCAGCAGTAACTTGCGCGATAGCGCGCTTAGCCCCTGCTGCTGAGCATGCTGAATCCCCGATAACACAAAGCCAGGCACCTGCCAGACAAACGTCGGCGCGTGCAGACACTGCCATTCCTGAAGCAGCGATTCCAGCAGGTTCTCGCGATGAGCATCGTTGGGATATACGCCAAACGAGAGCGTTTTGAGCGTGTTATCAGCATCGTGGCGCGCACTCATCACCTGCTGCTCGCTCAGCCGCGAGCTGAACGCCATGCCGGATCGCACCCCATAT
This sequence comes from Enterobacter sp., assembly GCA_022649305.1. Classification (GTDB taxonomy): domain Bacteria; phylum Pseudomonadota; class Gammaproteobacteria; order Enterobacterales; family Enterobacteriaceae; genus Enterobacter. Next base: position 129,840 of record JALCNW010000001.1, on the reverse strand, counting down.
TCCACGCCGTTGAGAGTGAGCGTCACGCAGCCTTCGAGCACCACCAGCATATACAGCGGGCTGCTGTGCCGAGAGGTGGTTTCGTAGGGTTGCAGCACGCGGACGTCAGAATGGGTGAGCGAAATACCGGATGAGAGCGTCATCTCTTCGACATCGCCGTGCAGCACGGGGCTGCTGTGGTTAGCGTCGTCAGTTAAACGCGGGAAGTGATAGTCGATGCCGTAACGCTCACCAAATAGCTGAAAATCCTCAACGGAAAAGAATTTCTTCGTTGAGGTACTTTCATTATGGCGCGTTGCGTTATGCATACCTGCCCCTACCGGGAAATAATAATAAAGAAAATATTATCACCCACTTGAGCGCAATAGAATAGTGCTCACCGCCTGATTCCGGGTCTCTTTTAAATAAACGCAACGACATCAGAATGGGATGAATTCAGTTCACCCACGTCAGTATGTTTTATAATTTAATTCACGCTATCAACATGGAGACAAATATGGAGATTCACAATAATCGTAATGACATTTCTTTGGCTCTTGGTGAAGCGGTATTAGACATTGTGCAAAAGGGCCAGGAAGTATCGAGAGAAAATCTGGCGCGAACGATGAAGAGTAAAGCAGAACGGGAACGGGATGACGAACGCCTGCTCAACTACTGGAAGGCCTGTAACCTGCTGATTTAGCGCTCTGGAGGCGTTTAGCCGTGACTAAACGCCTCCGTCAGACTTACTCTTCGAAGAACCAGTAACCCTGGTTAATCAAATCGGTCAGCTCGGCGATAAACGCCGGATTTTGCAGCGCGTCACCCAGTTCAGCCTGGCCAAATTCGGTGTAACGGCACAGCACATCTGCCGCTTTCGCGTCGACGGTTTCTAACTGCTCGCTGTTGATAAAGAAGCTGTCGCCAATGTTGAGTACGCGCAGCCCGCTCAGACGAGCCAGGGTTTCGCCGCCCATCAGCGCATCGAGCACTTCTTCTGGCTCGTATGGCGGTTCTGCCGTTGCGATATCCAACTCGTGACGCGGTGTAGAGACAAAGCTACCGAACCATTTTTTGAAGTCTTCTGGCTGGCAGATCATCTCGATCATCATGTTACGCAGGCGATCGAGTTCATACTGTTCTACACGACCAGCATGATCGCGCAGGGTCAGATCCGGATCGCTATAGTGTTCACCACCCAGATCGTTTTCCAGCGCGTAATCGGCAAAGCTGCTGATCAGGTCACGACCATTTGGCCCACGGAAGCCGACGGAATAATTCAGCGCGGTTTCATGGGTAAAGCCGTCATGCGGGAATCCAGGTGGGATATACAGAATATCGCCCGGCTCCAGATCCTGGTCGATAATCGGCGTGAACGGATCCACGTGCAGCAGCGCTGGGTGCGGGCAGAACTGACGCATCGGCAATTTGTCACCCACGCGCCAGCGGCGGCTGCCCATTCCCTGAATGATAAACACATCGTACTGATCGATATGCGGGCCTACGCCACCGCCCGGCACGGAATAGGAGATCATCAGATCGTCCAGACGCCAGTCCGGCAACACACGGAACGGACGCACCAGCTCGGCGGATGGCATATGCCAGTGGTTGACCGCCTGGGCCAACAGCGACCAGCCGGTTTCACCCAGGCCATCGAAATGTTCGAACGGGCCATTGCTCGCCTGCCATTCGTTGTTGAAATGGCTGACCAGGCGGCTATCGACTTCCGGCTCCATCGCCAGACCCGCCAGTTCATCAGGCGTGATCGGATCGACAAAATTTGGGAAGGCATTTTTCAGCACAACAGGTTTTTTTTGCCAGTATTTTTCGAGGAATTCTGGCCAGTTCAGATTTAGTTGATACGCCATGGGTAGCACCAGTGAGAAAGGAGACGGGTGCGATTATGCGAGCCATGACGCCAGGTTGCTTTGTCATGGGTCAAAGGGGAATGAAATGCAGGCGCCCAGAAAGGGCGCCAGAAAAACTTAGTCCAGCTTCAGATCGTCATAATGGGTAATGATTTTACCCACGATTCCGTAGTCCAGCGCTTCTGACGGAGACATCCAGAAGTTACGGTCGGTGTCTTTTTTCACTTTTTCCAGCGGCTGACCGGTTGCGTCGGCAATCAGCTTGTTCACGCGCTCCAGCATGCGAATAATCTCGCGCGCTTCGATTTCAATATCCGTGGCCTGACCGCGCACGCCGCCCAGCGGCTGGTGGATCATAAAGCGCGTATTTGGCAGCGCGTAACGGTTCTCTTTTTTCGCCGCGAGGAAGATAGTGATGCCCGCGCTGGCAACCCAGCCGGTGCCGATCACGTGCACGTCCGGGCGAATAAATTTAATAAAGTCGTGGATGGTGTCGCCCGCTTCCACGTGGCCGCCCTGGCTGTTGATATACAGCTTGATCGGATCGTTGCTGACGCTTTGCAGCAGGATCATCTGGGTGATGACTTTTTCGGCCAGCGCCTGGTCAATCTCACCGGAAATAATGATAGAGCGAGACTCAAGCAGCTTCTGCTGCAATGCGCCTGCGCCGTTTTTTCCTTCTGATTTTTCAGTGTTATCGCGATCTTTCTGTGTGAAGTGCATTATTCTTATCCTCGGCTTTTAGCGCTCAAAGTCAGAGTGTAGCCTGTTTTACCTGTCAAAGTCCTCAGGCGCACACAATGCGAACGTCCTGCGCGGCAAACGCCTCAACAATGTCCTTCTCCATACCCTTTTCAACCACCAGCACGTCGATGTCACGGCTTGCCGCCACCACGAATCGTGCCACGCCCGGAAGTTTGTCCGTCGTCATCGCGACCAGGGTTTGGTTGCTCTGGGCAATCACCGCCTTCTTGAACTCGCAGTCGGCAAAATCAAAGCCGGTCAGGCCCATTTCAGGATCCATCGCGCAGCCGCCGATAAACGCCTGATCGAAGATAACGCCCTGAATTTGACCCACCGCCGTCGCGCCCACCGCGCCGCCGGATGCCCGCTGGATCTGCCCACCGGTCATGATGACCTCGCATAACGGATGACGCAGCAGCTCGGCCGCGATGGCCGGAGAGTTAGTCATCACCGTCACGTTAAGATCCGCAGGCAGCGCCTTCGCCAGCGCCAGATTGGTTGTGCCGGTATCGATAAAAATACAGCCGCCCGGCTTCAACAGGGTTGCCGCTTTCTGCGCGATTGTGTCTTTTTTTGCGTTATTTTTGTGCTCGCGGATCAAATAACTACCTGCATCTTGCAGCTGTAACACTGCGCCGCCATACACCTTCTTACAAAACCCCTCTTTGCTAAGCTCATGTAAATCACGGCGAATAGTGTGTTCTGACACCTTCATTTGGGTGGCAAGTTCCGCACAGACGACCCTGCCGTTCTCCTGAAGGATCTGGCGGATCAGGGCTTGTCGTTGTTCAGGGAAAGCGGCATAATCGAGCATAAAGAATCCTGTTAAAAACCAAATCGAGCATTAATGCGCATAATGTTGCATGACGCTCGGCCTGTCAATCAACCGGAGTGCCAGTATGAAGCGCCATTATCCGCCTTCGCAGATCGTCGCCAGCAGACCTTACGATGGTTTTTGGTTTACCCCTGTCATACACGCTGAACGTTCCCGCCAAGAAGTGCAGCAGGAAGAGCTTCCTTCACTTTTACGCGCAACGCCTTTTGCAACCCCACTCAAACAGCGAGGCTTACTATGAAAATCGCCCACGTCGCACTCTGGACCCGCAACCTGGACGCACAGGTTCAGTTCTGGGAATCCGTATTTAATGGCCGCAGCAACGAGCGCTATATCAGCCAAAACCGCGCCGGGTTTGCGTCGCACTTTATCACGCTCACTGACGGGCCAACCATTGAGCTCATGACGGTACCGGATCTGCCCGATGCCCCGTCGTATCCTGAGTTTATCGGCTGGGCCCATATCGCTATCCACGTGGGGGATAAAGCGAAGGTAGACAGCATGGCGGAGAACGCCCAGCAAAACGGCTCGCTGCTGAGCGCGCCACGCATGACGGGCGACGGATTTTACGAAGCGGTGATTGCGGACCCGGACGGCAACCGGATTGAGCTGGTTGGCGAGTAATCCGCTACACTGACTTTCCAACAACCGCACGCAGAGAAAGCCATGGAACTGACCGCCGTTAGCGCGCTTCACTATAGCTGCGCAGATCTGACCCACATTCTGGAGCACTGTTTTCAGGATTATTTTGTCCCGATCGCGCTCACGCCCGAGACTTTTGCCCTTCGCTTTGGGGCGGAAGGAATGAGCATGGAAGATTGCCGCGTGTGGCAGCATAACGGTGAAACGGTCGCCATCGCCATTATTGCGCGCCGACCAGACGCTGCGCGGTTGGCCGCTTTTGCCATCAGCCCTGCGTATCGCGGTAAAGGACTGGCGAAATCGATGCTGGCTCCGCTGTTTGCAACGTTGAAAGCCAGCGGCATTCATCGGCTTTATCTTGAGGTGATCGGCGCGAACACGGCGGCTATCGGGCTGTATCAGTCGCTCGGTTTTGCTATCACCCAGGGGCTGACAGGCTTCAAAGCTGAATCGCCAGAGCCAACCCCGAAGGCCGATCTCCAGCCCGCCACGACCGATGAGTTGTTGCGCGCCGTATTTAACGCACCGCCGTTGAATCTGCCGTGGCTGCTCGACCCGCTGATGCTGACGCGGTTACAGTGCGAAATTCTCACCGATAACACCGGAGCCTGGGCAGCGATCACCACGCAAACGCTAACCCCACAGCTGCGTTTAGTGTTCGTAGAACCCGCTTCGCGAGGTCAGGGACATGCTCGCAGCATGCTCCAGACGATAAACGCACGATACCCCGGCATTAGCACGCCTACCGCGCTGCCTGCGCAATTTGCACCTCTGTTTATTGGGGCAGGATTCCAGCCGTTACCGATGACGCAGCATGAGATGATATGGGACGCCAGCGCACCACTTTACCCTCGTGCCGGGTCGTGATAGGTTAATTTAATGAATACACAACTCGTCCCAAACGCTCTGCGTCACAACCTGTGGTGGCTGCCTTCTTAAAGGCGGCTCGAATGTGTAATCCCATTTTCAAATAGCCGCCGAAAGGCGGCTATTGCGTTTCAAAGACCCCTTTCGGCTGAACCCTTAAGGAGTTGTCATGAACCGTAAAACCACCATTCTGACTGGCGATCGCCCAACTGGCCCGCTGCATCTCGGCCACTACGTCGGATCGCTACGCCAGCGCGTCGCCCTGCAACACGATTATCAGCAATTTGTGTTGGTTGCCGACCTGCAAGGCTTGACCGATAACGGCAGCAACCCGCAAAAGATCCGCGACAACATTCCCGAAGTGCTGGCCGATTATCTGGCGGCGGGCATCGACCCAACGCTCACCACCCTCTGCCTGCAATCCGCCCTGCCCGCTCTTGCTGAACTCACCGCGCTTTATATGAATATCGTGACCGTCGCGCGCGTGGAGCGTAACCCGACGGTGAAAAATGAAATTGCGCAGAAAGGGTTTGCCCGCTCGCTGCCGGTCGGCTTTTTGGTTTATCCCATCAGCCAGGCGGCGGATATTACCGCCTTCAAGGCCGAAGTCGTACCCGTTGGCGATGACCAACTGCCCATGATCGAACAGACCAACGAAATCGTGCATAAGATGAATAGCCTGCTGCCTGCGCCGGTGCTCCGTCACTGTAAAGCTATGCTCAGCGACACCAGCCGCCTGCCGGGCATCGACGGCAGCGCCAAGATGTCAAAATCACTCGGCAACACGCTGCTCCTTTCCGCCAGCGAAGAGACCATTCATCGTGCGGTGAGCGCGATGTTTACCGATCCTGACCACTTAAAAGTAAACGATCCGGGGAAGATAGACGGCAACGTGGTGTTTACTTATCTGGACGCCTTTCACGCCGATAAAACCAAAGTCGCAGAGATGAAAGCCCACTATCAGCGCGGCGGACTGGGTGACAGAACCTGTAAAAATGAGCTGGAGGTGTGCCTACAGGAGCTGATTGCGCCCATGCGTGAGCGTCGGGCAACCTACATTCAGGACAAAGGTATGCTGATGGCGATGCTGAAAAAAGGCAGCGAACGCGCACACGACGTCACCCGGCAGACATTACGGGAAGTGAAACTCGGGCTGGGCGTGCCGGTGTTTTAGCGCCTCTCGGCAGGCGCTGTTAATGTGAACGCATTGCGGTGTAGAGCGAACACAACTCCAGCAGGCTTTTGGTACCCGTACGCTTCATCAGGCCATTACGCTGAACACTCACGGTAGTGGGGCTTACACCGCGAATCCTTGCGATATCGTCCAGTGAATGCCCGCGTAAAATAAGCCTCATGATCTGTTGCTCAGCATTGGTAAATTTGAAGCTATCAGGGTGATAGCCTGCGCGCTGATTCTGTTCAGACAGCAGGCTCATTACCCGCAGCGCCTGGCGCAGTTCCTCTACCGTCAGTTTCTCGGACAGGCACAGCTTCATCAGCCCCGGAAACAGGCGGTTGAGTGAATCGAAGTACCGCTCGGAGGTGATAAATATTGAATGGTGATCCGGCGGGGTGGTGAAGAACAGAGAGTACATTTCCTGAATATCCATGCCCGAAGTGACATACACGCAGGGTGGATCGCCGCTTGGCCCTGCGTGCTGCTCACGACGCAGTTGCTTCAGTATTTTCTCTACTCCATAAATGAATAAACGATCTTTTCCATAGATAGTCATTTTGAGGCTCCAGAGGTCACGACATTTTTATTATTCTGCCAGTTCGTTTAGCTTTCGTTTAACTTCCCTTCCTGTAAACCGTTTGATGTTTCTTTAACGGCAATTTATACGGATAAGTTTACGGTATTTTTTCGCCAGTGTGTTGCCATTTATCCAGGAATAAATTTATTCACCGTTGTTGATATATCTTAAACTTGCCACAATAAAAAATAAAAAAACTTAAGAAACACCTAATAACTCATTGCTTTAAAATGAAAATGATTATTAGGATTATCTTTATATATACCAATAAAAATAATTGAAAGTAACGTATTAAGATTCAGATCTCGATCTCAAAACAATATTTCATTTTATGTAAAAGTTAATTCCATAAGATCACAAGTCTTTATAAAACAACCAACACCAGGGAACGGCAGAATTATGTGTGGTGAATCCCCCTAAGCGGAGGGGTCATGCTGACATGAGGTAACCCTCAAAACGTTTCGTTTTTATGGACGAATTGAGAAATCGGCGCTCAATTCACCGGGAGGCACCCGGCACCACACGCCAATTCTAATTATAACTTTTATCAACCCGACTGCTTTATGGCAGAGAACATCTTATACCTTTGGAAAATAAAAATAGAGGATCCTATGTTGCGCTCATTGTTATTATTTACAGTCCCTTTTATGAGTATTGCGGCACACGCAGTAACCTTTGATTATCGTCATGAAATGAACGACAGCGGCGGTAATAATCATAAAGACAGGTTGTCAATGTCTCACCGCTTTGCCAATGGCTTTGGCTTATCACTGGAAGGAAAATGGAAAGGTTCTCAAAATAAAGACAAAGCCTTTGATGAAACCGTCAGCAATGGCACCGAAGTGGTAGCAAGTTACGTATATAAAATGAATAACACCTTCCAGATTGAGCCGGGCTTCTCACTGGATACCAGTTCGTCATCGAACAACTATCGCCCTTACCTGCGTGGTAAAGCCAATCTGACCGATGACGTCAGCGCCTCGCTACGTTACCGCCCCTACTTCAAACGTAACTCTGGCAATATCGGCACCACTAAAGACACCTCGGAAAACGGCTATAACTTAACCAGCGTACTCTCGTGGAAATTCCTGAAGGATTACCAACTCGATTACGAAATAGACTATAAAAAAGCTAATTCGGCGGGCGTGGTGCTGGCCGATAACGATAGTTATGACTGGACGCATGACTTCAAGCTTACCTATAAGTTTGATAAAAACTGGTCCCCTTATATGGCGATTGGGAATGTCTCCGGCAGTAAAGTCACAGATGAAAGACAAACGCGTTACCGCGTTGGCGTGAAATATTCCTTCTGATGAAAGCGTAACAACCTGATGTCGATAAATAAGGGTTACTTAAACCCTTATTTTATTAAGAGGACAATAATGAAGATTTCAAAAATAGCGCTGACGGTGAGTTTTCTGAGCGTCTTCTCGTTTGCCGCTCTGGCGCAGGATAGTGAGCGTTTGAGCAGCGTTAAGCAGTTCGCGGACACGGTTCTCGACAAGGCTGGCGATCGATACGGGCACAATACACCTCTGCTGGCAAACGGCGTGGATCCGCGTACCGGCAAGCAGATGGAGTGGATCTTCCCGGACGGCAACGCGGCGGTGCTGTCAAACTTCTCCGCACAGCAAAACCTGATGCGCGTCCTGGTGGGGTTGACCCACCTGACCGGCGAGGCAAAATATCAACAGCGGGCCGAAGCGAATGTCCGTTATTACTTCGACCATTATCAAGATCCGAGCGGCCTGTTGCTGTGGGGCGGGCACCGTTTTGTCGACCTGAGAACGCTTCAACCACAGGGTCCCAGCGAAAAAGAGAGGGTTCATGAGCTCAAGAACGCCTACCCCTATTACGATCTGATGTTTGCCGAAAACGACAAAGCCACCGCGCGATTTATCAAAGCCTTCTGGAATGCCCACGTCTACGACTGGAAAACGCTGGAAACCAGCCGCCACGGAGAATACGGCAAAGCGATGGGCTCGTTGTGGCAAAGCGACTTTGCGCAGCAGCCACCGTTTTTTGCTACTAAAGGGCTGAGCTTCCTTAACGCCGGGAACGACCTGATTTACTCCGCTGCGCTGCTCTACCAGTACGATCGTGACGCAGGGGCGCTGACCTGGTCGAAGCGTCTTGCCGAGCAGTACGTGCTGCCGCGCGACAAAAAAACCGGGCTGGGCGTTTACCAGTTCACGCAGCCACTCAAGCGCGCCGAAACCACCGATGATAGCGACACGCACTCAAAATATGGCGATCGCGCCCAGCGTCAGTTTGGCCCGGAGCTGGGCGTCGACGCGCTGGAAGGCAATATGCTGCTGAAAGGCAGGACCAGCACGCTCTATTCCGAAAACGCACTGATGCAGTTGGCGCTGGCAAAACAGCTGGGTAACGACGGTAACGATCTCAAAAAATGGACGCTGGATGGCCTGAAAGCCTTTGCCACCTACGCCTATGATGAACCGACCAATACCTTCCGCCCGATGTTGGCTAATGGAACGGATCTCTCCGGCTACGTCTTAAAACGAGACGGCTACTACGGCAAAAAAGGCACAACGCTGAAAGCCTATCCGGCGGGCAATGAGTTCCTGCTTTCCTACGCTCGCGCGTGGACGCTGGAACCGGATCATGCCATCTGGAAAGTGGCGCGCGGCATCGCCAAAGGCCAGAACCTTGGCGATATCGGCGAGCCCGGCGGCGCGAAGCTTAAGCTGAACATGCAGACGGATAACCACGAGCCCTACGCCATTTTTGCGCTGATCGACCTGTGGCAGGCGACGGGGCAAAAAGCGTATCTGACGCTGGCGGACGGCGTGGGGAAAAATATCCTCAACACCCAGCGCGTGAACGGTTTCTTCGTTGACGATCCACAGGCTGAATTTGCCAACATCGACCATATTGCGCCGTACGCGCTGCTGGCGCTGGAAGCGGCTTTCGCCAATAAACCTGACGCGGTGGCTCCGTTCCTGAACGGCGCGGGATTCACCGAAGGCGCTTATTTAATGTCGGACGGGACGGTTCGTTACTCCACCCGTGACGACGAGCTGTTCAGGCTCAAGCCGGGCGAACGGCTCAAGCCTAACGGTAAGAAGTAAGCGCACTCCCCCATCACCTGATGGGGGATTTTTTTACGCGCGCCGCTCTGCCAGCAGGCGACAAATCTCCGCATGTTTTTCTTCGGTGAAGGTAAAGCGCGACATGCAGATCAGCCGGATCACCGAGCCTATCGCCGGCAGCAGGCAGATCCCGAAGAACAGCCCGGTTAGCACCTCGTCACTTTGCACCTGCGCCTGCGGCACGTAGCCGATCATGGTCAGGAACACGCCGATCAACCCGCCGCCCACAGCCACCGACATTTTGCCGGTAAAGGTCTGGCCGGAGAAAGTGATTGCCGCACAGCGTTTATTGGTGTGGTACTCGGCATATTCGATGGTGTCGGCGATCATCGACGACGTAAGAATATTGGTCATCATCACGAACAACGTGCTGAGGCCGAGCAGGATAAACAGCAGCACCGTGTGCTGGTATCCGGCGAACCACATCACCAGACGAACCGCGACATCCAGCCCGCAGAGGATCATAAACAGCTGTCGCTTTTGCATTCTGCGGGTCAGCATCGGGGCGATAAGGCACACCCCCGCCGCCAGGATGCCCATTATCCCGATCGCCATTTGTAGGCCGCCGTCGCCCATATTGTAGATAAAGAAGTAGATATAAATGCCGTTGGCGACGTTGTGGAACACGCAGAAAAAGAACGACAGCAGGATGATAAACAGCGGCTTGTTCTGGCGCAGATTGTGGAAGGTGTCGCGCATCGTCACCTTTTCCGGGCTTGGCGGCACACGCTCTTTAATCTGCATAAAACCGTTGAGCATCAGCGGCAGGCCGACCAGCATCATCACCAGCGCCGCCATAAAGTAGCCTTTGTCATTGCTGTACTGGGCAAAAAACGCCGCCAGCTTGGGGAAGAAAATATTGGCGCAGGCAATACCGGCGTTAACACCCAGCATCGCCGCCGTCACCGCGCGGGTGCGCTGCCCGGAGTCATTAGTCATTACCGATGACATCGACCAGAACGGAATATCGGATATCGCGTACAGCGTCCCCCACAGGATGTACGTCACCCCGGCGTAGAGGATTTTGGTGGTCATATCCGCTTCGATTTTATAAAACGCCAGCAGCGTGACGCCGGTAATTAGCAGCGGTGCGATCAGCAAAAAGTGACGAAATTTGCCGAAACGGCTGTTAATGGTATCCATTATGCTGGCAAAAAGCGGATCGTGAACCGCATCCCAGACGCGGGCGATCAGGAAGATCGAGCTGGCCGCCAGCGCCGAGATCCCCAGCACGTCGGTGTAAAAATAGTTAATAAACGAACCCACTAAACCAAAGCTAAAACACTGACCTAAACCATAGCCAAAATAAGACCACAACTCGCGAGACGGTATTTTCATTGTCGTTGCCATAGTGCGTACCTTGCTGCCCGGCGGTGAACCGCCGGGTCGTTATTATTAGCCCTGCGGGGCGATTTTACGGAGGTGGCGGAGCAGCGCGATCTCTTTGCGCGAGAACGGGATGCCGTTTTCCTCAAAGACGTCGTGGAACCACAGGCGGCAGTAGTCTGTAGACTCCTTCATCACCACCGGCCACGGCAGCCACGTCTGCGTTTTGCCGCGCACCAGGCCCCACTGGTACGGCGCGACCTTCGCCATGTACATCAGCGGCAGTTGTTCTTCCATCGTGCCGCCCACGTGTCGCGCCAGCCATTCGGTGCAGAAGATAGGACGCCCAAGCTGCTGAAGCTGCTGGATAATCGCCGTCATGCGGGCGGTATGAGTGTAGGCGTGATAGCTCACCACGTCCGACAGGGCCAGCGCAGTCTGGTCCAGCGGATGCTGATAGAAGATTTCATCTTCCACCTCCGCTGGCAGCCGCCACGCGCAGACGGTCAGCGGCTGCGTGGGATCTTCTTCGCGCACCCACTGGAACGCCAGCTTCATCAGCTCGTGCGCGCAGGTTTCGAGCTTCTCGTCGTACAGCACCTCTTCGGTGCCGGTGGCAAATATCCCGCGGTTGCCCGGCTCGTTGTACAGGTCCCACAGCAGCACGCGCTTATCGTCACGGAACTGGCGAACAACGTCGCGGATATAGCGCTCAATCTGCGGCCAACAGTCGCGATCGCACACTTTTTCGCGTCCCGGACTCGCCGCCGCCTGGCTATTGTGCTTGCCCGGCACCGGCGGCTTTTGCGGCCCCAGATACGGCTCGTCACCCGAGAACCCGCAGTCGTCCATCAGCGTCAGCATAGTGCTGAATCCGCGACGATCGGCCATTGTCAGGAAGCGGTCGATACGCGCCATCAGGCCGTCGCGGTCATGCTGCCAGACAATGAACGGCAGGTTGATGCGCAGGGTGTTGTAGCCCGCGTCCGCCGCCCAGCCCAGCTCGCGGTCAATGGTGTCGACATCGAACGTTTCTTCCTGCCAGATATCGGTCCAGTTCACCGCCGTCGACGGCAGATAGTTAAACCCGCACAGCCAGCCCTTTTGCTGATACCACGCCTGCGCCTGTTCCTTGCTCCATTGCTTTTTCATCGTTGCTCCTCGAAGACTGATAATATTTAGCTAATAAATATTAGCAGCATGATAAATGAGCAAATGATGACGTTCAGAAAAGCGACAACCATCACAGAGTTAACGGATCGACGAAGAAGAAACGTGATCGGCGGCGCTTTGGCGAACAGTTAAGGTATGATGCGATGTCGCGAGAGGGAGAGACGGATAATGCGGAAAAACAAAGTCACGATGAACGATATTGCGCGTGCGGCCGGGGTGTCGCAGGCGACGGTATCGCTGGTGCTCAACCAGTCTCGCAACATCAAGCTCAGCGACGAGACCCGCCAGCGGGTGATCGGCGTTGCCACCGAGCTTGGCTACGACCGCCTGCCCGCCATCCACGCCCCGCGCAATCAGGAAGAGGTGGCCCTGCTGGTCAGTTCCCTGCAAAGCTACGACCCGTTTATCGACGCCATCAGCCAGGCTCGGGAAGCGGCCTGGCGCAACGAAACGCTGCTCACCGTGTATGACTACGGCGACGACGTGGAGCTGGCGCTGAACATCATTCGCCAGCTTGAAAAGCGCAACTGCGTGGGGATTATTCTCGCCTCCCCGGTTACCACGCTGGTCGACATGGCTGCGTTCCAGGACTGCACCCGCCTGCCGCTGGTGCTGCTTAACCAACGCGATCCCGGCTCGCCGCTGCTGCCCTCATTTGTGCCCGACGATTACGCCAACGCGTTTCAGGTGACAAAACATCTGATTGCCTGCGGTGCGACGCGCATTGCCCACATCACCGGCGAAAGCTGGATGGAGGCCTCCCGCCAGCGGCTGGCAGGCTACCGTGCCGCGCTGGAACAGGCCGGACTCCCGTGCGACGACGCCCTGGTGTGTCAGACCAACTGGCAGTTTAGCGAGTCCTATTCCGCCACTACCGCGCTGCTGGAACTGAAAGAACGGCCAGACGCCATCTTCTGCGCCAGCGACTGGCTGGCCATCGGCTGCTATCAGTCGCTGGCAGTGAACGGCGTGAACATCCCGAACGATATACTGCTGGCAGGCTACGACGACCAGAAGATTTCCGAACAGCTCACTCCCGCGCTGACCAGTATTCAACTGCCGTACAGCGAGCTTGGGCGGCTGGCGGTGGAGTATTTGTGCCATCAGGAGGATGCGGCGACGCACGTGACGCTGGCGGGGAGGATGAAGGTGCGGGCGTCGAGTAGCAGAGCATGAGCGGGTTAGCTTGGCTGCCGCATTTTAGCGGTGATTGTGTGGTATTGGCATAAAGTCGCAAATTATCTCACGACTGAAATCACAGCGATAAGAAACACTTAATTTATTTTTTAGCTAATATAAATTGTCGTAATCAAAAAAATATCGCATTGATATAACTCTTTATGCCTTCCTTAAAGGGTTTATCATGGCTGATATAGAAAATATAGCCCAGAGATTATGCAACATAATCGATTCTCCTGATACAGTTACAGGATTTATAAATGGAGGCTTATCAGTTCCGCTAGATTATGGCTATCTGATCTATGGTATCTTTGACACCGATACAAGATATGAACGTGAAACTGAAAGAATTCGAATAGCTGCCGCTATCAGAAAAGACATTTTGAACTACGATAACATAGTCAATGCAGCCAAACAAACATTTGAATTATTCAACAGATATTTAACGGAGGCTGAGCAAGATAAGATTTATAGACCCGTAGCTTCTTCAATATTAGGTAGAGTATTCACAAATACTATTGCATCGGCTATTGCGAAACGCGTTATTGAAAGAACATCTTTTACGTTTGTGGTTTTCAAAGGAAAATTAAATCCAATAACAGGACTGAGTACACTCCTGTTGTTTGGGGGCCTAGCTGAACGCGCAATCAGAACATCTGATAAACTTAAAGCAGAAGCACCAGAGATATACGAACTTCTTAGACCCCGAGACTACGATTTACTCTACTTTCTCTTTGCTGATGCCGTCCAGCCTTTCGTAGATGCTATCCATGCAGGTTACTCAGAAGGGAAACCTATGTTTAATCAGATCATAAATAAAGTTAATGAAAAACTAAATGTAAAACATATGGTAGGCTCATATGAGTAAATTTATCATCCCCATTATAAATCTACTACTTTGCTCATATTTAGTCTTACTTTATATTTTTTGCTGGGTAGAATTTGAAACATGGCATGATAAAACAATTGCCTTTTGCATCATTACCATTAGCGCCTACATTATTTCACTAGTCATGAATAAATTCCTGCCAGGAAAGATACATATTTTTGGCGGAATCCTAGATGTGTTATCAGGTCCTTTACTCATCGTAGGTACATTTGCTTGCATAGCTGTCCTTGAGCCGTGGCCTATAAAACTTATTGGCTTATTCATATGGGTCGTGGCGATGTTACACCTACCTTCTTTTGTAAACATAAATGAGGAATAATCATGTCAAATCCAGCATATCTTTGGTTAACCGATGCTAATGGCTCACCGGTTGTAGGAGGTTCCATAGTTTTCGGTCGATTAGGTGCGATTGAATTAAAAGCGGTCACTCACCATCTCACCATTCCTGTGAGTGGAAATACAGGCCGATTGACAGGCACTCGTGTACATACACCAATTGCCGTTCAGAAAGAGTTTGATAAAACAACACCGGTTCTCTGCAGAGCATTATGTGAAAACCAAACTCTAAAATCAGCTACGATAAAAATGTATCAAATTGATGATGCAGGAATTGAAAGAGAGTATTTCAACATTATCCTGGAGAATGTAAAGATCACAGGCATAACACCGAATTTATTCCCGGGCTCAGGAACAGGAACGCATACAGAGACGATCGAGCTCAGATATGAGGCTATAACGTGGAAACATTGTGATGGGAATATAGTTTACAGAGATGCCTGGAATCATATGGCAATAGCTTAAACTCATTTTAAGCTTTTTCGGGCCGCAGAAACTTTGCTCTTGTTGGCCCGTGCAAACGAAGCGCTACCTGGGCAAGTCAGTTTTTTCTATCTTCAGGAATCATCCTTATGGAGCCGACTCTCTTACAAGTCATTGAGGTTGTTCGAAACTCTTCAGGTGAACACCGTAAATTTATTGATAGCAACACCTGGATTGAAGCCGATTTACATATTTGCGGTATGGACGGCGAAGACCTACTGGAAGACTGCGAAAAAGCTTTTGCCGTTCAACTTGCCACGGAAGAAGATGGCTATATGAAAACGTTCTCTCTTGCTGAGAACGAGTATCTGTTTACGGGGGAAGGCATAGATTTTTTTGGTATCTGTCGATTTATGCGCTGGATACGTGGCATACCTGAACCGGTCATACGTGATTTAACAGTCGGTGAACTTCATGCTGTGCTGGTTAACGCTGTAAAAGCGCAAATAAAGCAGGATTGAGCCAGGAATATTACGGGCATGAGATAACATACCCGTATCGTTTTGTTAATGCCAGAATCGCATGAGGTGTAGCGTCTGAAGTAAAGCTGACACTGCCTACCCTTTCACGCGCCTAATCACCGGTATATCGCCAATATCATTTAATGCCCCTGGAAACGTCTTTAACCACTGCGCGACTTTCTGTTTATTAATATTCGCCACACTCATACCTTCCAGACATCCCCATAACTCTCTTGTATGTTGCGGGGTAATCACAATACAGTCTTTCATGACCCGAATTTTGACAGGCATACCGTGGATAAAACCCGCTCGGGTGAGCCATTCGCCACCAAGTGGAAGATATTTATTTTCAACCCGCGAATACAGTTCGCAGCAGGCAGCGCTGGCTTCTGGCGTCTCCGCACGGGGATGGATCGGCGCAACAACGGTCTGATTGCCGTGAAGACGGCGGGTGCTATTTTTGCGTATTAGATCGCGGTTTTCGATCATATCGCTAAAAGCGTCTGATTCCGTTTTGAAAATAGTAAACTCTGGCTTAAAATTCGTCGCAGCCATATTCAACTCCTTATTAGTTGTTTGTGGTTAGCGGTGTGAGGGTGTTCTAGCACCTTCATATCGCGATCCTTCGTTACTTTATTATCGGTAAAAAAATCCTTTCACGTTCAGGGGTAATCTCTGATGCCTATTATACCGCACTGAATAAAAACACAGCCTTTTTATGATCAGGCAAAAATGAAAAATGCGAGGCGGATTCAGAAAATAATGATGATTGCTGTCACTGGCGCTTTTACTGGTAATGGTGCAGTGGTGGGTTGATCGTAAGGAGTTTTGCGAGCATCATCGCAATTATTTACCTTATTAAGCAACGCGATGGCTTCCAGTAAAACGCTCGAACAGGCAATTGCCGACATCACCATCTGGCGCAAAGGCGAACAACGTGCGCCACATAAGCCTTTATTGCTTTTGTATGTTCTCGCGAACTATCAGCGCGGGCATGCTCGCCTGTTCAACTACGGCACAGAAGTGCGCGACCCGCTGCATAGCCTGCTGGAACGTTTTGGCCCACAGCGCGCCCAGTATCGACCCGACATGCCCTTCTGGCGTCTTAAGGGCGATGGCTTTTGGGAACTCCAGAATGATGAACGCTGTTCAACTATTGGCAGCAAGCAGCCACCTGCGGGAGAGCTGGTTGAACACAACGTTGCTGGCGGTTTCGATGAAGCGCATTACGCGCTGCTGACGAAAAACAAAAAACTTATTGGTTCACTGGCCCAGCAAATTCTGGAAGCGCATTTCCCTGAAAGCATTCAGGAAGAGATCGCCGATGAGATGGGCTTTGATATCCAGCAGATTCGCAAGGTTCGCGATCCGTTGTTCCGTCAGCAGGTGCTCCGCGCCTATAACTATGAATGCGCCATCTGCGGGTTCGATATGCGACACGACAACGCCTCTGTGGCTCTCGAAGCGGCACATATTAAATGGAAGCAGCATGGCGGACCTTGCGAAATTCCGAACGGGCTGGCGCTGTGTGCAATTCACCATAAGGCATTTGATAAAGGCTCAATTGGGCTGGATGACGGTATGCGGGTGCTGGTGTCTGAGGCGGTGAATGGCAGCGGGATCGTTGGAAGACTGTTCTGGGATTTTGCTGGGAAGCAAATTGCGCTACCGATGGTGAAAGGGAATTACCCGAGGGAGGGTTTTGTGGATTGGCATCGGCGGGAGGTTTTTAGAGGGTGAGGGCGAAGGCCGGACTCGAACATAATAATTAACCTTCTGATTTAAAATAATAAAAAATAGACATTTAGATAATATACCAACATCGATACCAACACATTAACTAGTTGATTTTGGGACTCGAATCGGGGCGAAGACACAATTTGATCCAGTATGAGTCTAACGTGCTGCTAGCATCCCCGGGTAGTGCTTCGCAATAATGTCATACATCCTCTCTATCAGATCCAGACGCTTAAACGTCAGATGCGCGGTACCCTTCTGAAAGTAACGAATGCTGAAGAACTCATCCTCGTAAACGTCCTTAGCAGGATTATCCCGGATATGCTCCATCAAACGAGTGGAGATATCACCCCGGTTGTCAGGAATGGGTTTACTATCCAGCAAAAAGAGCATTCGCTCCAGGTCCGCCAGTTGATCCCGCCGCCAGCCCCAGTTAAGACTGAAACCCCAGCGGTTATACGTCACCAGATTGTTGACAATAATCTTCTTACCGAAGCTACAAGGACTGTTAGTTTTGTAATTCCACGATAGCCCTTTAAACACATTGATAATTCCTCGCTCAAAAACATCCAATTTGTTCAGATGTAGCTGCTCAAAGGTACTGAGGATATTCGCTTCACTGATGGCAGGCAGATCCCCCTCTTCCAGGTTCTTATGCCACTGGTCACGAGCCTGAGCATCCATTAATGCCATCATGCCAGATTTCAACATCAGGTCGCGCCAAATATTGCGGTCGATATTACGGGTGACGGCAGGCAGCGCTTTATCTACCTTTTCTGTCAGCCAACTATAGTAACGATGTCCAGCTTTCATCCCCCAGTCTTGCGCTGTACCACCGCCGATTTCTGAGGTTAACCGGGAAATAGCATCAAGCTGCTCGATGATCTGTGTAATCTGCATCAGTGCTGCATCGCGACCAGTGACAATACGTTCGATACTGGTCGAGCAGATGAGTTCATTGTTTTCCGTTAATACATCGGGTTCTGTTTGCATTGTCAATCGTCCATAAAAGCAAACACGCCTGCCGGAAGTGGCAGGCGCATTATGCGATGAATAAAAAGGGTGGAAAGCGCAGAGGTAAAAATCAGGAATGAGGCTCGAAAAATTCAAGTGTTTATTAATCCGGTAGCTCGCCTAGCCCTGAGAATATCGGTGGCGGTCAGGAACGGTGTCTGCTCCTGCCAGGTGAATCCCTTACGGTCAGTGCGCACCAGTTCATAACGCTCCACCAGGAAATTCACTGCATCAGCCAGCGTAACTCCTTCTTCGATATGTTCCTGGATAGCTGCATCGTCATGGAATGGCGTGTCGTTAAGTGTCAGGCCGTAATGGTGCTCTAAAAGATACGTTAGCAATTGTTGCCACACCTGTACGGGCGACAGGCGTGACGAAACCGGCACCGTGGCCGGTACAGATGAAATGTGCATAAATTGAGTCCTGATAATTATAAAAGAGAGAGGTTTTTACTGCACGGATACAACCTGAGGATAAATAGTGATGTAAACGTAGCCATAACTGCCCAGGGTATCTGCTATGCAGGTCAACCCGGCAAGATGAACGGCCACCTGATGTTGCTGGCGTGGATTTAGCTCACCGGAACGCAGCATGGCTTCCTGTTGTTCTATAAACCGGGGGAAAACCTGATCCAGTTTCTGTAATTGCTCTGGGCTAAAGCTCCCCGTCAGCCCAGCCCTGTCAGCCAGATAATGCAGGCGGTTGCCTTCCTGAACCAATCTTGCGCCAAAGCGTGGTGTGATATCACTTCGCAGGCCCCATTCCTGAGAGACAGATAACGGCATAGTTATCTCCTTTAATGAATCAATAGGTATGCTCACAGCCACCCTTGTTCGGCAAAAGATACAACATCACTCCCCACCACGAGGTGATCCAGTACCCGTACATCCACCAGAGCAAGGGCTTTCACTAACCGCTGAGTGATATGCCGGTCAGCTAGGCTGATATCAGTTGTTCCAGAAGGATGATTGTGAGCCAGAATGACGGCCGCCGCATTGTGGCGCAGGGCTGATTTCACCACTTCCCGGGGATGCACTTCGGTATGGCTGAGCGTGCCTGCAAAAAGCGTTTCCTGCTCCAGCAGGCAATGCTGGTTATCAAGATACATCACGATAAAAACTTCCCGTTCCTGGTGGAGCATTTGTAACTGCAGCCAGGTTTTAGTCATGCTGGTGGAGGTGAATGGCTCTCCCGGCTGGCGCTGGTATTTCTCCAGCAGACGCAGGGCTCGACGGATAAGGCGTTGTTCACGGGACGGTAGGGTCGACACTAAAGTCAGTTCAGACATTGCGGCTCCTTTAAATAAAAAAAGCCGCTGTTTGTGTGAAACAGCAGCCTGTATAAGGGAAGGATGAATCAGGAGGTACGGTCGTAAAACTGCCCGTCTACACGGCTCTGGAATGCTGAAGGCCAGCAGGCATACTGGATAGACAGGTTAATGCGCTGCTGATTTAACAGGCTTTGATAGGTACAGACCCGCCAGCCCGGGTTCGCAGTGTCGCTGCTCTGATTAATGAGGCGGTAAGGAATATAATCACCGTAATTTCCGGCATGACTGGCAACAGGTATTAATAATGCTCCTGTCACCAGCATAACGCCTGATAATACGCGCAATGAAGCTGTTATATTTTTCATATTTTTTATTTCCAATATCGAATGTGTTAATGAGAAAAAGGCGATAAATAGTCGTGATGAATTCACATCAACGCTAACAATGTGCAGAAGGAAAGTCAGATCGTTGCTGTCGATCGGTTTTCATTTATTGATCGGTGCGGTCATTCATTACCGTGTATTTCAGGAAGCCAGTTGCAGCATTTTCTCTGCCATCACCCACAGGGCTCGATTGAGCTTCACATCGCCATCGATACCTTTAACGGCGCGGGTGTGAGCGCGGCCACCTTTAGCTGTCCGTCCCGACAACCCGCCTTTAATCAGGTTTTCCTGAATGCGCTGGTACGTCGTCCACAAATCGTTGCTTTCATCCTGCCAGCGGCGCGGGGAAAGGATTTGTGATTCAGTCACCGGTTGATGCTCTTCCCCAAAACGCCAGGTTAATGCTGCTTGTGCTAACGCCTGCATGGCGGGTGGAGGTAACTGCAGGGCTTCCATGGCATCGCGTTTCTCCTCCACACGGTCAAATATTCCCAGTACCTCGTACGCCCCCTCAATGACTTTCTCCACCACGTTGCCTTTGTGTGGTACACGCACCTCGCCAAAGCTCTCACCGCAAATCAAACCATTCTGACAAACTGATCTGAATAAACCCGGCAACATCTGATAAGAGCTGGAGCCATCATGGCTGTTCAACAGAATTATTTCCGGGACCTGTTTGCCGGTGATTTGCCCTTCACGACGCAGGCGCAGCATGTGTTTGGTATGCTCACGTTTGTCCGGGTTCCGGACGCGAGTCTGGCAGGCAAAGAAGGGCTGGAATCCTTCATTCTTCAGATTATCCAGCAGCGTGATAGTGGGAATGTACGTGTAACGTGCGCTACGGGATTCATGCTTTTCTTCGCTGAACACACTCGGCACAAAATGCATGAGTTCCTCATGGGTTAACGGACGGTCACGGCGAACGAGATTCACCGCACCAAAGCGGGATGCTAATCGGGTCATAATGGGCTCTCTGATAGCGGGCTCACTGCTTCTGCCACCGGGCAGAAGCAGTGAGGGAGTCAAAAGAAGAAATTCCAGATGCTGCGGGCTGTGCTGACTACGGTATCAATGACTTTGCGGACTACATGGGTGACTGCGCGGGGAAGCGGAAACTCGTCAACGCAGGCGCTCAGCGTTTCATCGAGCACATCACCGAAATCCTGACGGGCTTTTTTTAATACGGTATCGGTGCGGTAAAGCGGATTGACCAGGGAGCTGATCGCACTGCTGGAGCGGGCGGGAAGAGAGTTGAACATCGTTTCTACCAGCGTCTGCATGTGCCAGCCGGTGTCCGCTGAGACCGCCACGACAGGGAGTGTCGGGACCCGGAACAAGCGGCGGATCACATCAGTTTTATCCTGCATGTGAGCTAGCTGAGAAGGTGAAGGTGTATTTAACGCACCGTTCCATTCACGACAGGGTTCTGTTTTGTCTCCCTGCGAAACGATAACCAGAACCTTATCGCTATGCTGTGTGCCAGGTCGTAAGACGTTATGCCAGAACTCCCCATCGACCGACAGCGCCCGGTCATCCGCCTTAATCAGCCAGAGTATCAAATCCAGCTCAGGCAACACTGACTGGTACAGTGCGCGATACTCTTCATCATATTCTTGACTTTCTCCCACACCAGGCAGATCAACAAGCGTCACAATGCGGTTACCCGCCTGTAAGTGAAAACGCTGGGGTTCACGAGTACAGGCCCGGGAATGGCCAACTGCCGATACCGGCTTCTGAAACAGGGCATTACACAGGCTGGATTTTCCCGCCCCCGTTTTGCCCATAATACCAATCACTGGCTGGTAATTAATGACACTGTCCAGACGCTGAATAATACCCCGGGCTACAGCTGAGGGTAGGAGTTCAAGGGGGGAATATAATAATTTAAGCGCAGACTTTTCGTCCATAGATATCACCTTTGTGAATAGCTAAAGAAGAGGAATACAGACGCATTCCTCAAAGATTCACTGGAGTAATATATAACTGAAAATTATTTAAGATTGTCCGTTTGTATTTTTACGCCTTTCATATTCCTCAGCGATAAGGCGATTCATAAAATCATCACGTTTCATATTGACGAATGCGATCATGTCACTCAGCTTTTTATCATTTTCCAGAGACAGTAAAAACTTTTTATTGATATTACCTTTACCTGATTTTTCCCGGTGCTTATGGGAAGATAGCGCGGTGTTAATTCTGCGAAGAAATAATTCCTTACCCTCAGGGGTATCCAGAATACAGTCATAAAAACCGGTCAGACAGATTTTTTTGTCGTCATCGGTAATTGGTAAAAAATATCGAGTAATATTATCCTTTGGCTTTGCGGCGTAATTCCAGAGATAATTTATTATTTCTGTGTTTTTTTCGCTAAAAGGATCTGGTGTATTGTTCTTTCTTTGCCAGTCAGATTTTAATTCGTTGAGTATCTCCCTTTTTTGATTACCTGTGAGGTCTTCTGCATCAAAATATCCGACAATAGCATCAAATCTACCCTGGTGTTCAGGAAATACATCTCGACGCCTGCTGCGGTAACCCACTGTTTTATACCACAACCACAGACAAATTCTTTTATCTTTTTTAATCCAGTCAAATTCTGCTACGGGTAATATTTCATCTTTACAGGAAGACTCCATCTTGCTGACAAATCTTTTTATATCCCGCACATCCCTTTTAAAATGATAATTAAGTTCACCATCAATCCAGGTACGTATTTCCTCCATATTTCCAGATTTATTTCGCCAGTCAAAATACTCTGGGAATCTTATTCCTGAACGTTCCCGGCTTTCCATATAACGGACATAATACTGGCATTTCCTAATATCTTTTTCCGAAACATAATCATAACAATCCATTAGCAGCCATCCATTTTACAGGTAATCACACCGTGATTTTACCGTCATTTGAAGTGACTTTATGGTTGTTTTATCACAAAATTACCGGAATTTTATCGAAAATTTAGCGTGACTGATTGGGTTGTCTGAGCAGTACATCACGATGAGCGTCAGTTTCCATAGAGGGGTTTTCTGATTTAAATAATACGGTGTAGTCATACAGACCATCACAAATACAGTGGGATTTGTTTTGTTATTGATGTCTGATAATATCAGATTAGCGAAAAACTCATGCATCAGGACAACTCAAGACTTGGCCGGTTATGATTAAATAAGGTTATTACTGTTATTCTGAGTAATACCTATCCCGCTATAAATATTAAACCACACAAAAAATCCATTCAAACCGTCCCAGCCATCAATCAGATTAAAACTTACGTCTTCCTCACATGTTCATGAAACGACATAATGAGGAGTACACCGTGAGTACACACCGCACCACAAATCCTAATCACCCGACTTACCCTGAACTGGAATCTCAGTTACACCATCATGTTGATAATCTCTTCCAAAGATATTCAAAACTTATTCTCCTTAGAATTGATTTTGCTTATCTGAGTCATTCATCCGAATTCATTCTTCAGGATGTTCATGGACTATGCGCCGATATGGTTCAGCTGGAAAGTCGATTAGCCGATATCATTGGAATAGCTGGTTATACCTGGGTGGCCGAATATGGAAAGAATCATCGCTATCATGCTCACTGTGCAGTATTCATCAATGGACAGTTACGTAATAAAGCCTGGCAGATATTCCGTGAGATAGAAAAACAGTGGAAGAGTGTCACTGAAAATGAAGGGTACGCCCATCGATGTACTCCCCAACCCCACTATAGAGTCAGGAGTGAAGAGATGACGAAACATGATAATAAAATGGGGGTGGATGCTATGAAATATATTCTCAGCTATATGGCAAAGACTGAGCAAAAACCTGATGGCGTCCATAGCCGTTTCAGCTCAATACCCGACAGATCCCGTAGAGGGAGGCCAAGAAAGTACGATTAAAAGTAATTAATTACGCCGGGCGGATATCTGATGAGCAGTACTCGTTAGCATAATTACTTTCTGCGTACTGCTCTCCATAAATATCACCGGAGAGAGCTCATCATGATATCTGAAAATACATCCCTGCTTAGTGACCAGTTGGTCGACATGAAATTCATTACTGCCTTTACCGGCCTGACCGATAAATGGTTTTACAAGCTGATTCAGGATGGTTTGTTTCCTAAGCCCCTCAAACTGGGGAGAAGTTCACGTTGGTTTAAAAGTGAAGTGGAACAATGGCTGCAACAGCAAATAACACAATCACGTGGATAAGGGAGCATAACCATGCCAAACCGTATTACCCTTTCCACACTGATACGCACCAGCCAGCGCAGAATGAATCAATGTATTGCACGTGACGCCAGGACAGGCTCTCCCCTGAGGCGTCATCGCCACTTTCTGCAGGTCACATCAATCAACATTGCCGGTTACGGTTCCATGCTGTTCCCGGCATTTCTCCTGTCAGCTTTGCCTGGCTGTATGCCGGGCGATAACGCAACGCTCACTTCCTCGGATGCGGGTACATTTGAATCACACTGTCCCTGGTACAGCATGCTGACCGCTGAAATAAACAGACTTGGGCTACCGGACGTTACTCAAGAAATTCGTCACCTTTCCCCCCTACAACTTGAGGAATACGCGCTGGTGATTTTCAGCAGGCTGGCAGTGAGGCCGTCAGTCTATCCGCCATCAGACCTTACGCAATGGCGGCATAACCATCAGACTCTGTCTCGCCTCACAGAGGAGTATCTCTTTTTTACCTTTTATAATCAGTGGCCTGACCATCCTAACTGCCCGCAAGAGTGCCCTCCCAATACCACAGATGGATTGATCGGCAGAACCGATCGATATCGGAAAACTGATCTATAAAAACAATTATCTTTCAGGCAATACCCGCAAGTACCATAGGGGCGAATTCACTTTCTGAGTTCATCCGTAGCGGCGATGAAGATGCCTGACAAAAAGCATTCATCAGCAATGACTAACGGGTGATATCCCGAAAGGTTACACACCGTTTATCACTATCGCTCAGGGCTTATTACTCAGTCCGTTTCAGCTTTTATCGCACCAGTGATAAAGGCCGCCGGAGTATTGCCCGCGCTCAGACTCCCCCTGAATCATTCACCGGATTTTCATCTTGCGGGAGAGTGCTGCCTGCTGGATCTAAAAGGTTAATCACATTCATGCTAAAAACACTGTCATATTTATCGCCCAGCATCACTGCAGGCTTAAAAAGTCTTATTAACAGTGAAAATCTGTATTTGTTGATATGGGTATTACTCGTGCATTACGCACTGGGGTATCAATATAAATTAATTTATGTCTTTTCAGCTTTATCCGGATTATTACTCCTCAGATATGCAGGGAAAATAATTTACCGTTTCGTGGTGATGGTATTTACCCTAGCAGGTGCACTTTATGCGCCGGTTGGCACTAACTATGGCTTCCCGGATATCAATGTCATTGGCTCGCTGATGTACACCAATACGAATGAAGCCCATGAGTTTATCGGTAATATCCCGACAGCCACCTGGCTGCTATCTGCGTCTGTTATTGTCTCCGGTATAGCAACTATCGTGTCATCGTTTTCCGGGCATAAAAACGCCCCCGTCACGCGGAGCATCTACAGTTTTCTGGTGATATTCTTCGTTGCTTCTGCGTTCTGGTCCCCACTCAGACAGGGACGACTGCTCAGCAGTGGATTACCCGAGGTACGCTTTGTTCATGACATCTATACGTCTTACCTAGTAGTACGTGACAACAATCAGTACTTCGCCAGAATAATGACCACGGGCAGTGTCTGGAAGCCAGTCTCTTTACCGGGTCAGCATAAAACCTACATTCTGGTTATCGGGGAAAGCGTACGCCGCGATTATCTGCATGCCTTCGGGGGAAAGTATCTCAACACGCCATGGCTTGATAATACCCCAGCCACGCTGTTTACCCATTATATCTCTGCCGGGCCGTCTACCATGCTTTCCCTGACCAACACACTGGCCCGTAGTCAGGGCAATGTGGCCGAACTGAATAACAATATCGTTACGCTCGCTTCACGCGCCGGATTTGAAACCTGGTGGATTTCAAATCAGGGCAGGAAAGGTCATTTTGACTCACCCGTGGCATTAATAGGAGAAAGTGCAGACCATCCTTATTTTACTAAATCAGCCAGCTCTGATGACAGGACGTATTCCCCGGATGATCAGTTGTTGCCGCAACTCAAAGCCGCACTGAAACAGGGCGAGGGAAAAAAATTCATCGTACTGCACCTGATGGGGTCACATCCGCAGGCCTGTGTGAGAACGCAGGATCAGTATGATATCGATGTAGGGGCCAAAGAAATATCGTGCTACATCAAATCCATCGCGATGACTGACAAGCTGCTGGGACAAATCCACGATATTGCCGAACGTGACGGCGGTGACTGGTCCATGATGTATTTTTCAGACCACGGACTGTCATACATCAACAAAGACACGGCAGATGCTTACTTAACGCATGGGGATAAAACCCGCGAGAATTACGAGGTCCCGTTTTTTATCGTCGACAAAAATCAAAAGGACATAGTTATCATCCCGGTACAACTCAGCGGCTTACGTTTTCTGGAAACATTTTCAGAATGGATGAAAATTAGCGACCCGTCGATTGCCCGTGGCGATGAGTCGCTCTCCGATGTGGACTATACACCTTCCAATCAGGTTATTAATTTTAAAGGACAATTTGTCAGTTATGATGGACTGTCCGCAGAGAGCAATTAGTCTCATGCTTACCGGGTCGTATCGGGCGCATCATTGATGCATGAAATTTTTAAGAAAAACTGTTTTTGTGCCGATATAGATAGATGGAGCTCTCCATTTTCCTGTTGCTTACTGACATGACCTGTCAGTAAGCAAGATTACCATCAGGGAAAAGCTATCAAGGGAAGACGTATGAGCGGGCATGAAGTCATGGTACAGAGAATAACCGTTATTATCTCAGAACTATATCAGTACGGTTTTGTGTCTCGCCAAAAGCTGATGGACGAATTCAAAATCAGCGAACGCACCTTGTATCGGGATCTTAACCGCCTGGGCGATCGTATTATCCATAATGGCGATGGTATTTACAGGCTGGCACCCGCTTATGCCAAACCTCAATCACTGAAAGAACTGCAAAATCTCGTCCGTATTTTAGGTATGGAAGCTTTATTTCCCGCAAAAAAACTCTTCTCCCAGCCTGATTTAACGTCGTTAAGTATCCGTTCTCTACCGAGTGATCCTGAGGCTCAACGAGTACTTGAGAATAACTTTAGTCTGTTTGATAAAGCGATTCGCGAGAACAACATTTGCGAATTTCACTATAAAGACAAACTCCGTGCCGTTGCCCCTTATAAGCTAATTAACATAAAAGGTGTCTGGTATCTCGGCGCTGTGGATAGAGGAAATGTGAAGGGTTATCAGCTCAGTAAAATTCGCTGGCTGCATCTTACTTCCGTACATTTCACGCCAGAGCTGCACATAACCCAGTACTTTGCTGAAGAAGATGATGTCTGGTTTTCTCTGAATAAGCAGACGGTACACGTCAGAATCGCCGCCGAGGTTAGCTACTACTTTCAGCGCCGCAACTTATTACCTGCGCAGAAATTAATACAACAAGAATCAAACGGTGATTTGATTGTGCAAACCGAAATGGCGCACGAAAACCAGCTCTTCCCTCTATTACGATACTGGTTACCCAATCTCATTATTATTTCCCCGATTACCCTGCAACAGCGTTTTCAGCAGCAGCTCAATCAACAAATGGCTGAAATGGAAACAAAATGCAGCATGGCTATTTTTGACGATATGCAACAGGAGTGAAAAATGTTACGCGGCTCAGAAAGAAAAGAAGCATTAGCCAGTCTTACCAGGGCAACAAACCAATATGAAGCACAGGCAAAAGATACTCAGGAGGAGATCACAGATCTCTTTTTGCTGCGCCAAAAATGCAGTAAAACCCTAATTACTCGGGGTGAAAGCTTCGTCAATCGATTGGCGAATAAACCCAAGGAATTTGATAAATCCTGGAGCGAACTGAAAGCTGAAATTGCTGAATTCGATAACGTCGTCGAAAAACTGGAAGAAGAATACCGAACCTCACACGTTGGAAAAGGGACCGCTGCCGCAGGGGTTGCAGTCGGAGCCGGTGTCGCAGCATTTGCCCCTACGGCAGCCTTAGCCATTGCAACGACTTTTGGTACGGCCTCAACGGGTACCGCAATTGCAACTTTAAGCGGCGCTGCGGCAACGAATGCTGCACTGGCATGGCTTGGTGGTGGTGCACTGGCAGCTGGCGGCGGAGGCATGTCCGCTGGAGGCGCATTGCTGGCTTTAGCGGGTCCAGTCGGTTGGGGAATTGGTGCCGTAGGTATTGCAGGTGGAACCTTACTGGCTCGTCGTAAGAATGGAAAAATTATTGACGAAGCTCAGCGCGAAGATCGCCAGGTTCGCGCCAAAACCAGCGAATTGAGGGTAATGGAACGCGGAGCGCAGGAACTGAAAGTGTTAACGTCTGAGCATTATCATGGCACTGAGAGCATCGTCGATGCGCTTGAAAAGACCGCACCGCGAGACTACAGCCAGTTTAATGCGCATCAGAAAGATCAGCTAGGGGCGTTGATTAACCATATCAATGCGTTGTCAAAACTGATCAACAAGAAAATCCAGTAATGAACAGTGTGAATAGTCATGATGCAGTAGGCGATCAAGTTATTGGCAGTGCGGTTGATACCATCAATCAGGCCCGCATCGAGGAAGCATTATTTAAGTTGGCGCAGCAGGATAGCGCCTTTACTTTTGCGGGCGAACAGATGCAGAAGGTGCGTGATTTTATTGCGTCACCGAATAACATTCTGGGTTCGATGAGTACCAAGCACGGTGAGATTGCTGAACAACTTGAGGTGGGCGTGCGCAATGCACGCCAGGCGATCGATGAAGGATTGGTTGACGAGTCGGCTTTAGGTGCAACATTTAATGGGGTGGGTCGCACCGCCCCTGCGGACTACAAGATTGATGGTATTGAAGTACAGTCAAAATTTATAAATGGCATTAATAACAATCTAACTCATGTCCTGAAGCACATGGAAATTTATCCCGACTTCACAAAGGGTGAGCAGTTTTACCATATCCCGAAAGATACCTGGCAGACCATCCAGGACGTTATTGACGGGAAGCCGGTTGAGGGATTGAGCGAAAAAACATTGCAGGCTATCAAGGATAAAGTTGCCGATATTGAAAGTGCAACGGGGCGACCATTCACCGATGTTGTGCGCCCAGGTGTTTCTGATTACAAAGACGTTCAATGGGGGAAAATCGACGAAACACTTGATAAGCATGATCAGGAACTAGGTAAGCAGAACGAGACTAAAAAAGCTGAAATTATCGAGGATCACCAACCTTCGCTGAACGAAGCCATGCGGGCGACGGCGATGGGGGCAGCTTTCGGGGGGGCTTTTGCTCTCGGAACTGGGATATACCGCAAATACCGTGACGGTAAAAATATTTTTTGTGGTGAGTTCGATGCACAAGACTGGCAGGACGTGGGGCTAGATACACTAAAAGGTGCAGCGATTGGAGGTGTATCCGCTGGAGCGATTTATACCCTAACCAACTATGCCTCGATGGGAGCACCATTCGCCAGCGCACTTGTCACCGCCGCCAAGGGGGTTGGAAGCCTTGCCTTATCTTACCAGCAGGGTGAAATAGATCTTGATGAGTTTACCGAACTCGGGCTCATTGTTTGTGCCGAGTCCGCCATTGTTGGTGCAATGACCATTGCAGGCCAGGCGTTAATCCCTGTTCCTGTACTAGGGGCTGTAATTGGCTCTATCTCAGGGAAGTTCATGGTCACCGTTGCCAAAAATCTGGACAGTAAAGCCCGCCAGGCTCTGCAAGCCAGAATGGACCATTTTACCCTTCGACTGAATGACATTGAGCAGCAGACACTCAAGCGAATCTTATCCGAATTCACGGCATTAGGAGAACTGACAGCAGCGGCTTTCAATGTTGAAAATAACCGTAAATTGCTCGAGGCGAGCATTACTCTAGCTCAGGCCTATGGAGTAGAGAAAGACAAGATTATTAAAAACGCGGATGATTTGGACGCCTTTATGATGGCGTGATGCCGGGATGAAACAGTTAAAGCAAGGATAAAAATAATAATGCTACAGATAATTGGTGCATTAATTCTTCTGGTTATAGGGTTTGTTATTATTAAAGCGTTGTTTCGGGCATCGCTCAATATTCTGGGTATGGTATTAGGCCTCGGAGCGCTGATCGTTGCAGGACCACCGTTATTAGCAGGTTATATTGTGGAGCGTATAACCTTTGCGCTTCGTCTACGCTGGTTGTTGGGTGTTCCACTTGTCATTGCTGGCATGATAATAAGCTTTATGTGGGGGCTTGACGGAAAACATATCGCCTTTGAAGCTCATACCTTTGACTCAATGAAGTTTATTTTGACTGCGGCATTTGCTGGGGGCCTTCTAGCAGTGCCCATGCAAACCAAAGCGATTCTGAGAAATGGACTATCCCCCGCCGATATCGCCGAAAAACTTAAAGAGTATTATTGTTGTTTTTATACGTCTTATTTTCTGATGGCCTGTTCTGCTGCAACTCCATTTATTGCATGGCAATACGATATCTCCTCTTCGCTGATGTGGTGGGCTGGTTTGCTTTACTGGATAGCGGCCTTACTGACGCAGTTCTATGCGGCAAACCAGATTCAGGAACTTAAAAAATTAACGATTACTATCAACGAAGGATTGAAGGAACAAAAAGCAATCAATAGCCGAGGATGGCTGGCAGAGCTAAAACAAGGAAGTAACCTCTCAGCAGAATTAATCGAAAGTATTTATCTGAAGCTGGTCTCGCAATATATTTTGCAGGGCGATACGCGTGAACAAGAATTGGCGGGAGAAAACTGGTTGTTGAATGATGCCTGGTATGAAACAAAAATGGCTGAATTCAATGAACGCTTAAACAGCAAGCTATCTCATTCTTCCGATGAGCTGAAAACCCTTTTCGCCAATCGACTGAATTTACCTTCCGCTGCAAACGATGATCTCCTGAATCGTTATCTCGATTGTGGGAGTTATTATTCGTTTTCAGACGGACGAAAATTTGTCTCATTCCACTATGTAGATGAACTTTGTACCTGCACGTCATGCGGTTTGAGTGATATTAGAAGTGTGAATGGTACTGAGCACGTAAACCATGAATGGTATTGCTCTGATGTCTGTCGGGAAACTGAAAAACTATGTCTGGAAATCCATGAGAGACCACGGGCTGAGTTTATTTCCAGCGCAGCGACGAATGGCCTTATACTCATGACGTTGCCAGAAGTCTGGAATACCAATGAAAAAATGTTTGCTACGGGTGGACAAGGGCATGGTTTTGCAGCTGAACGAGGAAATCATCTGGTCGACAAAGCACGTCTGAAAGACGCACATATTCTCGGTGACGACAATGCAAAAAATGGAGCAGATAGGCTGGTTAATGGTACTGAGATCCAAACAAAGTATTGTGCGACTGCAGCGCGCAGCGTAGGGGCGGGTTTTGATGGGCAAAATGGTCAGTATCGTTACTATGACAGTAACGGTGCACCGATGCAGCTTGAAGTGCCTAAAGACCAGTATGCAAAAGCACTTGAAACTATGCAGAACAAAATTCGCGATGGAAAAGTGCCAGGGGTTAACGACCCTGCTGAAGCGACAAAACTAGTGCGTCAGGGCCATCTTACCTATACCCAAGCCCAGAATATTACTAAGTTTGGCACATTCGAATCCATTACTTACGATCTTGCAGAAGGGTCTATTGTCAGCCTTGCTGCAGGCGGGCTCAGCTTTGGCCTGACGGCTTCTATTTTCTATCTCAATACCGGTGATCGTAAGGCCGCGCTACAAATAGCTGCGATTCAGGCAGGGAAAACCTTTGCCCGTACGCTGACAGTTTATGTGACGGTTCAGCAGTTACACCGCATTGGCGCCGTTCAGGGGTTGCTTAAAAATATTGATTTCGCGGCAGCCAGCCCAACTGTAAGGAATGCGCTTCAGCAGGGAGTCGGTGCCAATAACCTGAACTCTCTGAATAAAATGATGCGTGGTACTCTTGTAACCTCTTTTGCGTTGGTCGCCGTGACCGCTGGCCCGGATATGATCAAGATGATACGTGGTCATATTTCTGGAGCTCAGTTTATAAAAAATCTGGCTGTAACCTCTTCCGGCGTGGCAGGAGGAGCTATCGGTTCCATTGCTGGCGGAGTAATGCTTAGCCCATTAGGTCCGTTTGGCGCTTTAGCTGGGCGCGCAGCAGGCGGCTTACTAGGTGGGATGATTGCTACAGCTATTTCCAGAAAAATTGCTGGTGCTCTGGTTGAAGACGATCGGGTTAAGGTGCTGACGCTCATTCAGGAGCAAGTAACATGGCTTGTGACAAACCTCATGCTTACAGAGCACGAACTTGCAAACCTTAACGCGAATCTGGCAACTGTGATCGACCAAAAAACGCTGGAGATCATCTTCGCTGCTAAAGAGCAAGGCCGTGCAACAGCCAATATGTTGATCAAGCCGCTGGTAGTCAGTGTGGTTAAGCAAAGGCCGATTCTAACCTATGGCCATGCGCAAATTAGCGAGATAGTTGATCAACTGGAGACGGCAGCGCCGATTTCTGCTGCTGCCTGACCGAAATAATATAGGGACAAATTTTTAAGACAATATAGCGGCTGGGCCAGTGTGTAGTGGCTCCAGCCACTACACACTGGCCCCCTTCTTTGATAATCCGTTGATATACGAGGGTGATTATCGCATGTGTGGTAATCACCTAGAGTAAATCACTGCAGAGCAAACCTTGCTGGATAAGGATCTTCTTTATCCTTGTCCTTACAAGGCTGTCGTAACCATTGTTGCCAACCTTGAGTCTCCTCCTGGAGATCAATTGTGCTGTCAAAATCCTGAAGCTGACAACTGTCAAGCTTCTCTTCAACACTATGTTTATGGCAAATAAATGATGCCAACTGATCCTGGTCAAATGAGCCTTCAAGGTAAGGATAATTTATTATCATCTCGGCTTCGCCCTGGACCTTGAGCATGGTATTGATACGGCCAAAGAGGCGGTCAACTCGCCCATTCCGCTGTTCATTATCACCAGGCGTCCAGGCAATGCCGTAATGGTGCACCTGATGGCATTGAAGATGGAGGTTCACACCTTCCTGCAATACTGAAGTCGCTACCAAGACATTCGGGAAGAAGGGTGAGTTAAATCCGCGAATCAAACGTTCACGGTTGTGGGATTGCCCGCTAGCGTACCAGCCAGGACTGTTCAGGCTGGTAAACTCACGCCAGCTGTACTGGTTACTATCCAGCTTCTGACCAACAATTTTCACGCATAGTGTTTCGAAAGTTTCGATGGCAGCCACAAAGTAACGCTGCATCAGCGATCTCTTCAGTTTGGGGGTCACCCACTCAACAAAATGCTCATAGCGCTGCTGAACTTCGCTCTTTTGAGGTTTACGCCTGAACTCAGTAAACCAGCAATAGAGCTCAATCATCACCGGGCTGGCAAACAGGTAACCAGTGCGCAGATAGTTGGCAAAGTTTTCAATGATTGCCATGCCGTTAGGCTGGTCGAGCCACTTTATCAGTTGCTCTTTTGCCGGTTGCGGGAGCTCATTGAACATCAGTCCCCAGGCGGTAGGCAATGCCTTGGTATATTCAATCCCCGCCGCTAATGGGGTTTGCGACCACCGGGCATCGCGCGCGGCATCACCATAGCTGTCCCGCTGACGTTCACCAGACTCTTTTCGGTAATGATAACGATAGGTACCAGTTGTGCCGTCCAGTGCGGGTTCCAGAAACAGAGAGAAAAGACTTTCCGGGCGGCGGAAACGCAAACTGACGTTGGCACAGTCAGTGCTGCGCAGGCCGGTTTTCTTCGTTACAAACAACTCCGCTATTTTACTGGAAAGCTTCAGCTCATTATCTGCTTCGGGTTCATCTGCCGCGCTATCTTCCTGCATATGCTCTTCCAGATCCGGCTCCCCGCTGGATTTTCCCGATAAAAGATCAACGAAGATTTCCCGCGACCAACCCGATTCTCGCCATTTTTCCCGTGCATCAGCGGGTAGATGCCAGACATCCATCAACCGCTTAGCCATCATTTCGTCATAACGGGCGTTGATGCGTTGGGTAATTTCGCGCACCGACGGAATGCGGCGCACAAACACCAGATGCTTTCTGCTGTGTAGCGGCTGCAACTGCTCGAATGGATCGCTGGTAACGCAGGCATCCACCAGCGCATCGTATTTCGGGTGATCTGGAAAGCGGTGATAGATATCGTTAAACTGCCGGGTAAGCCTGTTGAGCAGAGAAGAATCCGGGGCTTGGTTGAAGTCGTTATGGATTTGTTCTTCTTCATCGCCACCATTGTCCCGCTCACTGGCTGTGCTACCCGTTGATTCAAACCCTTCAAGATAGCCATAGAGCATACGTCTGCCGCCACCCGACTTTTTCTCTTTATCCAGCTGGACAACCAGTTGTTTCTGATAAAGAGCAAAGAACAGCTCTGCATCCAGCCGGTCAGTAAAGTTGGAAACGCTGGCGCGCTCATGACGATATTCATATTTGCTGTGACTGCCCTCCCTGCCCTGCATTTTGCGCAGGCGACGGATGGCAAAATCATTCATCAGAGCGCTGACATCATCCACTGCGTACCGCTTTGGCAAGTCACTGAAGTAGCTAAAAATGTCATAAATATTTCGCGGTGATGAGTGATTGGGGGTTCCCGTCAACAGTAGTACGTTGCTACCCAGCCGATCCTGCGCATCACCAAAGAAGGCCTGAGCGGCAGCAGCGCGCTGTGAGCCGCTTCGGTTACGAAAGTAGTGCGCCTCATCAATGATAATTAAGTCAAAGCCTCCTTTTCCCAGAGCTTGCTTAATCTGCTGACGATACGACGCGCCATAGGCTTCTGCAGCGTTCAGAGCATCTTCTTTTTCAGACTGGGGCACCAGGCCGCTTAATGAGTGGATGGTAGTGAGGTAGAAATGGTGTGCCTTTTTCTCCACAGCTGCCGCCAGATCTGCCAGCCTGCCTTGAATTTGCGGAGCATATTTTTCCTTCCCCTCTGCTGAGGTAAACGCATTATTCGCTGCCCGGTAGTGCTTCTGGGTGAAGGTGCCGAATTCCTTTTCCCAATTGTCGCAGAGCGTCCTGTTAGGTGCCATCACCAGAATGCGCGCATCGGGTTTTGCCTCCCATAACAGCAGCATTATACCCATCGCCTGATAGGTCTTGCCCATGCCGACTTCATCGGCGAGAAGCGCCAGTCGTTGTTTACTCAGCAAATTCCACAATCCAGCCACACCCTCAGCCTGCTTCGCCGCCATGCTGGACGCACCGGATTGATACTGCCAGTGCATATCAGTCGCATCGAAATTCATCACGGCTGAAACCTCAACCGGGGTAATGATCTGTTTTAACTTATTCGCCATAACTACAGTCTTCCCTGATGGCAGCGAGATAACGCAGGCTAGCGGCATCGCTAGTTAGAGGTGGAATTGCAACCTGTAGAGACTCCCACAAGTGCGCTGCGACAAATATGGCTTCAGCCCCCTGTTTGCGTCGGATGCTTTTAACACGTTTTATTGCCAGAGCAGCCAGACTATTAACTTCCTGCGCCAGGAACCAGTTAAATACCGGATGGGTTGGTTGCTTAACCCGCTCTCTGGCTATTTCTGCCAGTTCCTGCAGACAGCCAGGTTCGCTGAACAGACGACGATAAAGCAGGGTGCCATCTTCCACCTCTACCAGCCAGTTGCGACGTTGTTGGATGGCCTGAAACAGGCGGAAATAGCTGGTGACTTCTAACATAACGATTTCTGCCTCTACCTCACTTTGCACTTCGTCTTGCGCCCCAACGCCCCGCAGCATAAGGCGATCGCTCAAACCGGGATCTGCAGAACTCAGATAACTGTTAAGCAGATCATCGAGCGATGTAAAGCTCAGCGCGCGCCGGTGTTCAGTACCAGTTTCGACGATCATACCCTGCCAGTCTGTTTTTCCTGCTCTACGCAGGGTATAAAAAGGGTTATCTAACACGGCATCGCTCTTCAATACTGCCAATTGCTGTGGTGACTTCAGAACTTTACCATTAGCTTTCCATACCAGTTCATTCGACCCATTGATACCCGGCAGTATCAAGTGGTAACCCGACTCTGGCTTGCCACTGAACCATTGCCCGACAATCTGATATTCGCAGCGGGTCCAGTCAAAAATAACGGTGAGATCGAAAGGAGGGAGTTCGCCCAGCTCCAGCTCCTCTTCCTTCAACAGTGCTTCACTGGCGAAATCCTCCTCATTAACATCATCCCATTCTTTGCCGCAAATCGTGATGTTACGAGAGACCGGATGCACAATTCCCGCTTCTACATTCCAGTTTTTCTCCATGAGGCTGCTGCAACCGGGAGAAGTGAAATTCCAGGAACCCACTGCCAGTTGCGTGCTTTTGCTGCTTTTGCTGCTTTTCGCCAGCCAGAGCTTGGCATGGGTCATCAACGCACGATCGTCTTTGGGAGCAGGCGAGTCGTGAAGGGTCAGCGCTTTACTTGTTATTAGCTCCTGAATACTTTCACTCCAGCGAGTGCGTATATAGCTTCCTTCGACCAAGTCAGGAACTAATTCTACGTGTAATTCCGGCCCTAACCTGCCAATAAAACCTGCCAGATCCGCAGCAAGATAAGGCGACCAGACGCTCAGCGTTTTCAACTCAACACCCTGTTTCAGGGTATCCAGCAGCGTGGCGCCAGCCAGACTGTGAATAAATGACCAGTCATGATCATCGCCAAGAAACTTACGGCGTATGGGGAAGAACGCTTCTTTATTCAAACTGTTGTCGATAGAGGTAAAAAACTGTTTTACCTGTTGGTACTGGGTATTACTGGCAACGCAACGAAAAACTACTGCTTCCTGATTTCGCCCCCATCCACTCAGCGTAAGGTTGGCACTGCCCGCACCCACAATAATCTTTCTGTTGTGATCTTCGAGATAAAACACTTTCGGGTGAAACAGACCGCGATCTTTGTCCAGATAAGAGTCTTCG
The DNA here is from genome assembly GCA_022649305.1 of Enterobacter sp. Lineage (GTDB taxonomy): Bacteria > Pseudomonadota > Gammaproteobacteria > Enterobacterales > Enterobacteriaceae > Enterobacter. The sequence goes on along the minus strand of JALCNW010000001.1, from coordinate 92,744 downwards.
CCTTGAGCCAGCCTACGCACCGAAACCGGATACACCGCTATCGAGGTTCTTTTCGGCTTATCTTTCGCCATCATGTGCGGATCGCAATAAATGCGGAAATCAATGCCGCTCTCGTCCAGCGCTCGTTGCAGGCCTTCATAATCCATACGACTCGCAGGCACATCCATTCCCAGTACAGCAGGTAGCACCCAAGTCTCAACAAAAGAGATATCCAGATTAAAGGTGGTAAGCCAAACGCGCTTTAGATCGCCCATTTCAGCAATCTGCTTTTTAAAAGTTTCTAGCAGTTTCATGCCGCGCTTCCCCATAAGCCATTCAGCATGTGCCTGAACTGTGGCAAATAGTAACGGTTTACCCAGTCGCTATTCCGGCGTTCTTCACGAAGCGAATACGGCGGCACTTGCAACACAATCTCGTCGCCTTCCAGCATCAGCCACGGAAATTGCCCTCGAGCTTCCATTAGCTTGTGATGATAGGCCAGCAGACCCCGTACCTGTTCTTCCAGCAATGTCTCGCTGGCCAGCGTTAATAACTGCTGAAAACGTCTAGCGGGAGTTCCGGAAAGGGAGGAAAGTAGTGCACCATTTTGTTGAAGCTGAGCCGCCATTTGAGGCAGATGTAATTCCGTGAGACCGCGCGACTGCCAGAATTGACGGAACTCTGCCAGTGTTTGACTACCCTGTCGACGTAGACCAGAAAACATCAGATCGATCAACGACAAAAACGGCTCAGCCTGGCAGATATTCTGTAACGCCATGAGATCGTTTTCATTCATTTCAGGCACGCTTTTAGCCTGTTGTACGGCTTGTTTGAAAACCTCAGCGACTGTGAGCTCCGGTTCGTCCGAACGTTCACGTTCCTGCTCAAGTACCAGATAAATCGCCCCAGCCGCATGTTTATCCAAACCTGTTCTTTGCAGCCAGAATTCACGGGAGTAATCACCCACCATTTTGGGGTCGCGGAATGCCGTCACATAAGCCTTTTTAAGGCTGGCAGGAATGTCTTCGTAAACCGGGCTGAGATCTCGCTTATGTGATACCTGCATCAGTGACTGCAAGTGGGTCAGAGCCGCTTCACGTAATTTATTCAGCTCTGGCACATGCTGGATAAATGCCTCTGCAGCCTGCCACACAGGCTTATTACCCGGCAGATCGTAGCGATAATCAGTAGTGAAAAACTGCATATTCATCATTGGCGATTTGTAGCGCCCATTGGTGCCAAGCGCAATCTGATTGGTCAGCAGCTCACTGCTCTTCTCATGACCAAAATGTAACGGAGGATTTTTGTCTGCGGCATTCCATCTTGGCCGGGCTTTATTGATACCCTGCACACCGGTGAGCGTGACGCCCCTTTTTTCAACCGCCAGCATGGAGTAGATATAGATATTTTCAAGATGGATCAGACAGGCTGCGCTGAACTCGCGCGCCTGCTTTTTATGATAGAGGCTTTTCATCGCGCCAGCAGTTTGCTGCTTGTCATCTGCCAGCAGCTGGCGCAGTACGCTGTGATGTATCAGATTCAGCGTGTATTGCCGCACATCATTTGCGATAGAAGTAATGCGGCTATGAAAGATGTCCTGTCCCCAGGACGACCAGATGACTAATTGCCCAAGTGGATCAACATTCAATTCACCTGTTAGCGAGTCATCGTATTCAGTCAGAAATTTTTCTATGTACATTTCGTTGCGTCAGTCCTTTATGCCCACAGGGCTAACAACACGCAATTTGTGCACTGCGAAAGCCCTTCCATGTGCCACTTGATTTCCTAATCCTTAACAAATCAGCAAATCATTGGCCGATATTGATTAGGGCTAAAATGTAGATAACCAGAAGATACAGCTTCTGGTTATCTGGTTGTGTTACTCGCTTTCAGGCTCCAGTAAGAAACTAGGTTTGCCGTATGATGAAACAAATAAACCTTTTACCGCACGCGTTGCTGCCACGTGAAGCAATGCTCGTTCATTGAACAACGCATCACGTTTCTCTACAGGATCATCTGAAGTGATGGCTTTCACCTCAGGTACAACACCATCGTTAATCCCGGCAAGGAAGACATACTGGAACTCAAGTCCTTTGATGCGATGCATCGTTGCCATACGCACCCCAGAACGTTGATCAGTATCACCGCTGTCCTGGCCTAAAGAATAAGTTTCAATTCCAGCATCATCTAACGCAGAAGCATAACGGTCATAGGCGTGCTTGGTACGGGCCGTTATACAAATATCCTGGGAACGCACATTATTAGCCAGTAACGCCTGAATCTGTTTAACGATGGTGCCTGCTTCTTCTTTAAAATCGGTAGCATGCGTTATGGTTGGTAAATCACCATGCAGCAATGACAAATAATCATTGCTGGCATCTGCTTCACCATCCAGGTTATCTACCTTAACTCCAGTCAACAACCCAACGGCAAACCGACGAGTTTCTTCGGTTGTACGGTAGTTAATTTTTAGTTTCTTACTTCGGCGGCCACGGACATTAATGCCACATTGCCCCAGGACAACCTTATTGCGATAGATCCTCTGATGCCCATCACCGACAATAAACAGATCATTAGGTGACTCAGGTACCAGACTACGAATTAGAGTAAAGGCCGGAGCACCAATATCCTGGGCTTCATCGACCACAATGCTGCTATAAGGTAACTGAACCTGTTTTTCTTTAAACAGGACAATCGCTTCATGCATCGCATCCCCCATTTCACGCAATTTTGCGCGTGCCATTTGGGAACGAAACTCTTCAAATACAGGCCATATTTTGGCTCGCTGAATACGCGACAATGCCGTTCCTCGCCCTAGCCGACTCACTTTAAGGTAGTCTTCACGACTGTAGACCGCATTGGGTTGCACTACCCGAGCCCATTCTTCCGCGTAAAAATTATCAGATAAACCGAGCTCTGCTGGGGCTTGCTGCAAGGCATAACTCCAGCATTTACGTCGACCTTCATCGCTTTCATAAACTACACGGAAATCATAACCATGGCGTTTCAATTGCTCGCTCATCCAGGCATCGATATTAATAACTTCGATACGAGCCATTTCTTCACGAGTACAAAGACGCTGTAAATTGGCACGAATATCTGCAGCAAGGTTACGAGTAAAAGTCGTAAACAGAATTTTCTTACCAGGTTGATCACCCAAACGTTGAGCAAGCCATCTTGCACGATGCATAGCAACTACGGTTTTACCTGTACCAGCGCCACCCAAGACACGAACAGGTCCGGTCGCAGGATTTTCTACCAACTTACGCTGGCTGGGGTGCAAAAAGATTCGCCACTTTTCTAGTGGTGCATTAAGCATTTGGAGCAGTTCTTGCTCATTTTCCACTACATGGAATCGACGCTTACTGCGTTCAATAGCTTCGATGAAGTCGTTAGTATCGACAGGTACATCTTTGCGGTCGTTAAACTCTTCCAGAACCTCTTGGTAATCCAATCCTTCAGACAACCAATGAAGTGGCTCCCAGGCCTCTGCAGGCATAACGTTTTCAAGCTGGTTAAGCCCATCGACATCCGTAAGAACCATAACCTGATCGATAAATACAGGAGGAACACCTAATGCCAATATCTGATCGGCTGAATACGCAGCAAACAGCTTAGGTTTATCAGGTGCAACAGGTTCAGGCACAGCCTTGATATAACTAATATCAATAACCTGAATCGCCCCAGTTAATGGGTGAATCGAACAGTCATGACGGCGCGCCCATTCATAGGCTTCGTCATGCTTGTCCACCCACATCAGCATATATATCGCGCCTTGTTCTGGTTTAAGCACGATACCGCGGTAAGTTTGATCAATGCGTACCGAATGAACATTGGCACTTCGAGCATCGTGAATCTTTTCGTAGTTCAGCCCATTACTGGTGGGATCCTGGCGAAACTTAGAAATAAACTCCTGAACTTTCTTCTGCTGCGCTTTTGGGATACGAGCAAACGCCCCCAAAAAGCCATCAGAAAGTGCCACTTTTGGCGACTGAACCGTCATTTATCACCTCCTGACAGATGTTGTAAGGTTTCTTCGCTGATTGGGCCTAAAGCGACCTGCCAGCCATATGTTGTGAAATGAGAAGCGAAGTTCTCATCTTCGAAAATGATGACCTGTTTCCGTTCAGGCCAGGCAAGATCGGCTTCTGCAATAATCTCACCCAGATCGTTTTGTAAGGCGTAGCCTGGAACAGGTGCTCCAAAGTCATGAGCCTCAAGCAAAGCAATTTCTTCATTGGTGAGCAATTCAAACTCAATAATTTCTGCCCAACTTGCATCTGACTGCACTTCTGGAGCTGTTTCTATCGGCAAAACGACTAATTTTTCTTGTGGCTGGTGTATTGCTTTACGACTGGTAAATGACATATCAGGCAAAAATTGCAGCAGGTTCACCAGGCGCCAGAAACCATAAAATCCAGCTTCATAACCGCTATCTTCTGAATGGCGGTCATCAAAGCAGAGATGAAGTCGTAATGCCTCACACAGCTGGTCCGCTGTTGGCGTAGTCTTGAGATAGCTTTGAAGTAATACTGATGCCAACTCAATAAATGGTTGAGATGAACCGCAACTGTCCAGAAGCCCGCCAAAAACAAAAGGTTCGTCGGGTAAAATTTGTTTCTGACGTACAGGTGAGGCATTTTCCTGCATTTCATAAGCATATTTTTGCTGGACGGCTGGCTCTTGCGAACGCTTAACGTCCAGCCATATCCAGGCATGTGCAGCAGCCAGCTTTTTCCAAAGCGTGGTTTTTTGCTCAGGCTCAGTCAGATAATCAAGTAACAAATCGAAGCTGTTCCTGTCTTGTACCGAAGTATGCAAGGTCACAAAATTGACATCATGGAATCGGTTATAAACCGTAGGCTGTTTCATTGCCGGATTATGCCCAAGACCAAGTACATCCTGCAGATGCTTACACCCAGCCTCATTAAGATCACGCCAACCAATAGTCCAGACGTGGTAATTCCCGCTATCTTTGATCGCTTGCCGTTTCTGAACGTCATCAAAAACTGTGTCTTTATGGAAGGCATAGCCATCGAGGAAAATCGCGACTGGCTTTATATCTGCTGGTTGCGCAATAGGGTAAAGAACAAAATCAGGACGTGATGGAATACCCACCCCCTCTTTAACCCCTAAATCTACCTGTGCTTTTAAATGCCAACTGGACGAAGACTCCACTCGGGTGTTGATAACCCAGCCTGCGCTTTGGTGCGCGTAGCTGCGGCTAACAACCAGGCTTTTTTGCTCCTGCAGGCAGCTGATAAATCGCTTCTCAAGCTCAGACCCCATCATTGCGTCGAGCGAAATACTATTGATGGTTTTAATTTGGCGAATTTTATCGCTGGCTTTAAGAATTTGCGCCAACAGTACGCGCGACTGGTCACGTGAAACAAACTTCATGCGCCCACGATCACGATAGGCGTACACACAGCGGTAGCAGCCATCTTTACTGGTATCGTGATTACAGCTACATTCCACTAATGCCTGATAGGCCTGCTGCAACAATTTCAGCAGGTTGTCTGGAGTTCTCATCAGCTCTTTTAGAGAGCCCGTTCCTCCCGGCACCGTATCGTAGATAACCAGATATTGCCGCCAGGATTCACCCTCGTTTTCAGGTTCGCGATACACAACGCCCTTAAGGTGGTCAACATTCCCCTTGAAGTAATGTTTCAACCCAAGCTGGATGGCCGCAGCAAGTGACGACTCAACAATACGGTCATTACTGTAACTGGTTACAGGTAATAAAATACGCAGCGCTTCGGATTCCAGCTGGCGATAAAGATAGAGATAATCTTCAAACTTCGCTTTTTCTGGCTCACTGCGGTACTTACAGCTCAGATCATGATCTCGCCGCGGATCATTGTTACGCGGGCGTTTAACCATTCCACAGCTCAGGCAAACCTGGAAACCAGTACGTCGCTTTTTGTCACCCGCAATCATCAACTCGCTGGCATCATCAGCCATCTTGCCGAAGTTAATATCGCGCAGAGTCACTTTACTCAAGAACTCAAAGCCAAACGGGACTTCGCCTTCGTCAATGGCATAGGCCGCCGTGACATCCTGAGGTTCATAACTCACCAGTAACTGCCGCTGGAAGAAAGTCGGTTCGCGGCTATCACTTTCATCGCTGATTTGGCTATCGCGTGCACTGGCACGAGCATAGACCTGACGCAATTTCAGTAAGGTCGTTTTCTGCCCTGCATCAGCCCAAACAGGCGTGCCACATTTTGGACAGTACTTATGCTGATCACCAGTTTGATCGATATTTTCGCTGTAGTTGCAGTGGCTGCATATCCGCCAGTTTTCAGGCTTCGAGACGTTAAGATCGATTTGTTCGATCTCTACTTTATGCCCACCAGCATAAAAGTTATTCAAGGGGGCTAGCTCAGCCAGCGCTGTGGCGGCAGGGCGTTCATACTCGTAGGTTGTATTCTGGAATTCACGTTCTTGCCCCCCTTCTTTACGCCTCCACAAAACAGAACGTAAAGTCACACCGGCTTCCGGGAAAGCATAGTTCGGCAGCAAGCCTTCATCAGTGAGGAAGTTCAGGGTCTGCTTGTCGTTTATTTGACGAATCAGTGACTGCAATGCTGAACGCTCAGAAGTCAGTTCACGCAAATCAGCTTCGTAATTTTGATCCTGAGGCGCAGCTTTCAACTTCTCGATGCTGTATTTCAACTTATCAATACGTGCACGCAATGATTTGCGATCTTCGAGTAATTGCGCCAGTGCAGTATCTATTCTTTGTTCAAGCGAACGATAATCTTGCTCACCGGTGAGGTAATGGGTCAGTTGCAGCAGGGTATCAGCTTCCAGTTGCGGGAAAATCCCGGCAAAACGTTCAGCAATCGCCACACGATGTCCCTGCACATAGCGCAGGAAATTGTATGGGAAACCGCCCTTACGGCCAGTATCCAATTCATCGAGCATCTGCTTCACGTTTTTACTGATTGCGGATTCCGGCACCCCCGTTTTTACCCAGTTATCCAGGCAAAAAGCGGCTAGTTGTCGTTCGAGAATCGCCACCGCATTGAGAAATACACCTGGAGCCTGAACCTGTCCCTGCATCATTTCCAGTGGTTCTTCAAAGAAGAACTGGTCGTGCGGATTCCCTTCGGCAACAGTAATGTTTAATGCATTCCCGTCTTTACGACCGGCACGCCCGATACGCTGTAAATAGTTCGCCTGAGCTGGCGGCACGGAACAAAGCAGAACCGAAGAAAGATCGCCAACATCAATACCCATCTCCAGCGTAGGCGTCGCTGATAATAAATTGATGTTCCAGGGCTTAGTGCCGCGATAGAACGATTTTTCCGTCGCCTCGCGATCTTCACGGGTCAGCAAGCCGGTATGCTCACCCCCCATGACGCGAGCAATATCCATATTGTCCCAACGCAGCGTCGGCTTGCTATCAGTAATCTGGTAGCGACCTTCATCACAGCGCAGTGACATACAAGGAGCATTTTCCCAAAGCCACGCCTGTTCGGATGGCGCGCGAACAACTTCCCGGCAGCACGTACAGTTGAGCTGGGTGACATCACGGCTGACAACCAGTGCCGAAATACTCAACCCCCAGGCTTCACGACCTTTGGTATCGAAAGATGTCACAATTCCTGCACGTTGCAGCGCCGTGTAAAACAGCCGTAATATCGTTTCCGAAGTACTACTGATGAAAATATTATCGCCGCTGTTTAATGAGCGAGTTAACCAATGCTGATACCAGCTTGGGTTATCTTTAGATCCGATAAGACGGTGAAAGCCAGTGATTTTTTCAAATGAGGCGTAAACAGGTTTACGCGTTTTCGGGCCGATAGATGGCATGTAGCGTGATGTACGCTCTTTTTGCGTCATCATAAAGGTCGTGCCATCCCGCCGATAACTTTCAAATGCCGGATGCATCACCGCACCAGCATGGCGCTGATACCACAAAATCCCTAAAGCCAGATGTGTGACTTGTTCAACCGTCACACCGTTCATCAGGTCACCCAACTCTTCACAAAGCTGCTGATGTAGCGCTTTAATTGCTGGGTTAAGCCGTTCAGTATCCACGCCGGTAGCAGCAAAACCCGTGGTCTCTAACGTTCGCCCGATGCTGGCACGAAGGGTAAACTCGCTCCACACCTCCCAGTCGAGACGTAAGCGAACCAACTCCGGGAGATCCGAGTTTTCAGTAAGTTGGCCTTCGATTTTTAACGTCTGATAATCGTTTAGCCACTGCATATTTGGCGCGATGAAATTCGCCACAAAATGTGCGTCATCGGTCGAGGACTCACGCGTTTGCTGGCAAACCTTCTGGGCGAATTCGTCAAGCCGTAAGGTTTCACCCACATTGAGTAAACGGGCAATCTGCCCACGCACCATTAATGGCCACGTGCGGGCAGTAAAGAAACTGGCGCGGTGGGCTGCGTCTTGTACGGAGTCTGAAAAAGTGATCAGCTTTTTATGTTCGTTAAACTTACTGCCATAAAGCTGGTGGATCATCACCGCCGATAAGCTGGCCGCACGGGAACCGAGGATCGAGATGCCATTTTTGCTGTTGCAATAAGGGCATTCGTTGGCGAACTCAAGCTGGTCTTTGCGCTCTTTGAGCATGTCAGGGATCAGTACCCGCACTATTTCGCTATACCCACAGTGCCCACACTGCACGTTGGATTGCTTATTAAGCTTCAGGCAAGCCGGGCATAATTTTTGATGCATACCGCTGACGGCTTTTTCATTCTTATCCGGAAAGGCCAGCACAATCGAGCGGCCCTTTTCAAAGAACTGGCGATAAATCCCATCAAGATCGGTTTCCAGCTGCACATTTTGCCCGTGGCGCATACTCACCCAACCAGTGGCATGGCAGTCACGGCAGTGGATGACCGGCAGGTGATGTTCTCTGTCTTCAACAGTCAGGTCATCGGCAAAAACCAGTTGCGGTGTTTTTGAAACGCTGGCCACCAGGCGGCGCATTTCACGTAACCATAATTGTGAACGCAACTGTACAAAGGGTAAGACCGGGCGTGGTTTACCTGCCGCAATGCGCTGCTGATGGTCGCCTGGGTTTTCCGGTACTTCCAGCCTTGCCTGAGCAATCAGCGCCAAAATACTTTGCAAAACCAGAGCGGCGTGTTCCGGGCTTTCAGCAAGCATGACCTGTAGGTTTTCAAGGCACTGCTGTTCGGAAAGAATACCGCCCTGTAAATCACGCAGTAACACATGCAACACGCTGTGGCGACGTAACATTTCACCGAGTGCTATGCGTTTTTCACGCCCGTTATCATCTTCCAGATTATCGGGAAGGCGCAATGTACTTTCCGGGAACCAGAGGGGAATCTGCCCGTTCAGATAGTCAACCGGCGTGGCATAACGATGAGGTTCAAGCGCCGTTTTATCTTCTGGCGCGGGATACTGGCTGTTAGTTATTTCAAAGCCTTGCAGGTACTCGGCTGCGCTATAACGATCTTCACGGATCACCGCAGCATCGGTGAACGGCTGATCAAAAATAGTTTGAGCGTAATCCAGCAATTGCCCGAGTTCATCACCCACTGTCGCGGAAGTGCCAACACAAGCAAAACGGCCGTTATCTACACCGACATGGTATTTAAGGCGACGCACCAGGCAGGCCAAATCGGAGCCCTGAGCACCATCAAAAGTATGCAGTTCATCCACCACCAGATAGCGCAACATACCGGGCTTATTGTGCCGCCATAGCTTTTGGTCGCCAGGGCGCATCAGCAGGTAGTCGAGCATTTTATAGTTAGTCAGCAGGATATCTGGCGGGCTGTCGCGCAGCGTATGTTTGCAGGTAATCACCTTATCGGCAGACATTTTTTTGCTTGGGTGTTCTTCGCTATCACCAACAAACAAGCCTACGGTGACTTTACCGTGCAGGCGTGGATCGCCACTGATAGTTTGAGCAAAGCGGCTGGCCTGATCGGTTGCCAGGGCATTCATCGGGTAAATGACTATCGCTTTCACCCCGGCACCCGGTGTTCCTGCACAGTAGTTAAGCAGCGGGAACATAAAGCATTCTGTCTTACCGGAACCCGTGCCGGTTGCCACTAATGTGGGCTGAGGCTCAGCACGGCCTAACCGTTCAAAAGCCTGGGCCTGGTGGGCGTGCGGTGGGAATGGCAGCGACAGATTGGGGAAGAAATCCAGCGACAAGGTACTCTTTCGGAACGGCAGCTGAGCGGAGAGATACGGCCCTTTCAGTAATGCTTCCGGCTGGCGCAGAAACTGCTCCAGCATATTAATGTTATCGTTCTTTTCGCCATTGAAGAGCGGGCTATTGAGCGGAAATGACGCACGTAAAAACTCGGCTACGCTGTCGGCAACCTGCCGACTGACAACGGAAGGCAGCATCAGATGCTCTCCTTATCATTTTCAAAGAATGCCCAGGCGACTTTATAGTCGTCTTCGCGGTCTGGTTTGATAAACGGTGCCTGCCAGGTCACGGTGCGGCGCTCGCCTTCATCGTTGCGGGTGTAGTCATCAAAAGTCACGCTGACGGTGCCGGTTTGCAGGTGTTTAACATCGTCCCAGCCGATAGCCAATTCCTCGCCATCTCCGCCCTTCCAGTCCGGGCTATCCACAGAGAATCTAAAACCATTCTTCAGATCGGCTTTACGGGCGGTACGCGGCAGGCCAACACCGACTAAACCTTTACTTGGCGTAAAGATAATGCGGCCGATTTGATCGTACCAGGTGTCAGCTTCGTACTGACGCATCACCGGGAATTGTACGCGGTAGATAGTCAGCAACTCTTCGAGTGTTAGCCGTAGCGCCTGAGCGACAAGAACGTCGATTTCCACCAGCGCCTGACGACGGCTGTAATCGGTGCGTAACGCACAATTTCGCTGCCATTCTGGGGTAAGGTTGGCGAAGAAATCTTGTGGAAGCTGCGTGAGGTTGCGGCTCCAGCGTTGGGTGTTGAAGTCAGGGGTATAGCTTGATTGCCAGAGTTCAGAATACTCATGTACGAGGCCATTAAGTGTTAGAGCCCTCAAATTAGCTGATGGTAATTCTATGTAAGGAAATCCACGCAATGTAGATTCATAAACATCTGAGCGTCCTGTCGTTTTCAGAAAGAAATCAGCAACAACTGAATGGCAAAATGCAGAGAAACTAACCAAGTTATTTATATTTTTGAATGTAGTAGAGAGTACAGGGTGTATATGTGCAACATTTTTAGGAACGATAGCAGATATCATCGAACGCTCCGATGAACCTCCAAACATTCGTCTATTCACAAAACGATAATAATCCGTCACCTTCCTCGGCTCATCTTCACCAAGCTCAGTCCAGGTTACTCGAGGCGTGCGTTTGGCATATTCCTGCGCATCACAGGCTGGAATGTAGTTGGTGCGTGGCAAATAGTCGTCTGGCAGAGTCAGTAGATCGAGGCAGTCGTAATCACTATTCAGCGTACAGTTTGCTCTTGGCGTTTTATTGAATGGATTTCCCACAAAGAAATGTGGTCCTGATAAAATCCATTGAGAAGTGTGATCTGGGAATTGAGTCTCACGTCTCATCGTACCGTCTTTTTGTGCATTGACTTCATTCCAGTGTTGCGTCGCATAGTAGCATCCACTCAAATCCCCTAATCTCGTGGGTTGATCAGCAAATTTATCTAACACGGTGACTAACTGTGTTGCATGTAATGCGGGCAAGCGTGCTTGTAAGGCTGAAGTTCCTTCATCGTCGTACAGGCGAGCAAATAAGGAGAGTTCGTGCAAACCAACGTTGATGAGGCGAGAACGGTGGCCGGTAGTATTCCAAGAAACTTTTACCTTTCCGTCTACTTCAAGTTCATCTTTAATACCTGGCACAGCCCCTTGATTGTTATGTTCAAACGATGCATCAATCGCGCTTACCGCATAAACATTCGACATATTGATGAAGGAAGGTGTCGCCTGCTGTGGCCCATAAACATTAATACTGAACATCGTTGCGTGATGCACTTCTGCAAACAAACTCAGTTCATTATGAAATTGAAAATGCGCTCTTAGTCTCGGATACACAGCAGCACGCAACTGCCCGCCTTTCGGATCGTCATATATCCCTTCAGGGTGCAGGAAGCCCGCCACACCTTTTTCTGCCCCTAAGCGCCAAGCCTGCGGCAAGAAACATTTATAGAGATTTGCTTTTTGACCTGCTAATACAGGATAGTTCTGCTGCGCATTGAGGAAGTTCTGCATCCCTTCACAACCTTCGTACTCGCTGCACCAGGCAGCTTCCAGCGCAGGGATTTGATTAAAGGTTTGTTCACGCAGCGTCACCAGCTTCGACGCACTCAATTTACGCAGCACAAACTCCGGCTCGTAATCACCCAGCACGCCCGCTTCCTGCCATTCCACTTTCAGCCACGGCGGGTTACCCAGCATCAGGTCAAAACCGCCACGTTCGGCAAACAGATCGCTGAACTCTAAATCCCAGTGGAAGAAGCGATGTTGTTTGCGTAAAGCATCAACCACTTTCAGGCGCGGTAAATGGCGGAATAACACATCGGTTTTCAGGCGACCGGTGCCGGAGAATAAAGATTCTTCTTCCCGAATGCTTTCCTCTTCGTCAAACAAACCAGCTATGGTATTTGATTCAGCAGCGGTGACTTCTTCCGTCACCACAATCCCGTCGAGCAGGGTCTCCAGATCAAACAGCCAGTCACTGCGATCTGGCAGTTCATCGGCTTTATCAATCGGCCAGAACCACAGCGCACACCAGTAGTCCATTACCCAACGTAGTTTTTGATAGACGCTATTGTCCTGGTGGCGTTTGCTGAACGTCTCGTCCTTGCTGCGCATGCTGGAGTGCAATTGCGCATCGGCTGGCAATGGCCAGACGGCATAACCATCGGCGGTGGCTTCGCGCTCGGCTTTAAGCTGCTGACGATACGCGTTCCACAACGCTTCTACTTTGCCGCTGATACGCTGCAAATCATTAATTTCATGAGGCTCAAAGCTCACGGTAAACGCTTTACGCCAGGAATCTAACAGCTTGTAATCATCCGGATAACGCTGCTTAACCGTTTTGTCGCTGTAGTTTGCCATGCCGCTGTCTGGCAGCAGGAAGTGGAAAATCTGCTTTTCCTCACGCGGCGTATTCATTGCCAGTTCAGCTGGTTCGCTGTTTAGCCAGCTCGGATCTTTAGCCTTTTTGTAGGTCAGTTCGCTTTTATTGAAAACCTGACGACGGGTACCAACCAGTGAGTTACCGCAGTGCAGCTGGTAACCGAACCACGGCACAAAGGTGTCACCGCTGATGGCGTTCAGCCACAGGGAAACCTCTGCCAATTCAACCGCCACCGGGTTTAAGTCCACGCCGAAGACATTATTATCCGCGATGTACATTTTCACCCGTTGTAATTCCTGGGTGTACTGATCCTGCGGAATCCGTCGCCCTTCCGCCTGCTGTTTATGGAACAGATAAGCTTCTGCTAACTGGTTGATGGCTTCGTTAAGGAATGCAGCACTTCCCATTGCCGGTTCGCAAACGGTGAGTGTTAAAATCGCATCGGCTTTGGCGTGGGGATCGGCTATCGGCTCAATCTGCTCTTTAAACAGTTCTTTGAGGGCGTACTTTACCAATGAGCGGGTGAGCACTTCGGGGGTGTAGTAAGACGCCGATTTCTCACGGTCACGACCGGCCATACGATAGATATAGCTGCCACGACGATGAATACGCAAGCTGCCGTCTTTCTCGAATACCTTTTCGTCATCATGGTATTTCGTTATCTCATCGGCACTGACGAAGTAGCCGGTTTCCAGTTCGTTGAACTCTTCCCCGGCTTTTTTCACTTCATAGAGATCGTGACTGGCAAAGAAACCACGATAGGATAGCAGCGCTTCATACACTGCACCTAACTGGTTAATCCCTAACTGGCGATAAGAAATACGCCCGCGACGCGCAAAGCGCCCTTTGCCTGGACGGCTAAGGGACATCGCCTGAATAACCTGCTGCAGCGTTTCGTTGCGGAACACAACACGGTTCAAATAAGGCGTGTTTTCTGTCGCAAAAAGATGACTTTCAAGACGAGGGATCTTGAACTGATTGCTATGGACGCTGATCTGTTCACCGCTGATCCAATCGCTCTGGATCTTCTCACCGCCTTTGTAACCCTCACGCACCAACTTAAACAGCATATTCAGGCTGTCATGCAGGTAGCGGCCATTTCTGTCCTCTTCGCTGGTAAGCGGGATCATTTCCAGGTCACGCAGCGTTTCCAGGCTGTAACCTTGCAGATAGGTCCGCACCTGCATGGGTGCATAGCCCAGTTCCGGACGTGCTTCGATATAGAACAGGAACAGCAGGCGATACATATAGCGCAGGCATTCGCGGCTAAGATCTTCCGGGTTAACGGCACGATTCCCCGTATAGTTCGCCAGCCCTCGCTCAATGAGGTAGCGCATCGCTTCGTTGCCGAGCAGCTCGATACTTTCACGAAGTGCATATTTCAGATCTTCGGATACACCAAACGCATGTTTGTGGGAATTGTCATCCAATGAATCGAGATAAGGTGCGCCGCTGCCAGGCATGAGCGAGTCTTTGTGCAGTAACACCGCCGTCGCTTTCAGCGTTTCCGTTTCACGGCGGCTTAAAATTTCTTCAAAATCAAAACGCAGCAGGCGGTTTTGCGCCCACTTGGTGCGGTCGAGCAGCAGCAACTGGCGGTTGCCAAGCAGCAAGACAAAACGCGGGGGTTCTGGCTGTGTGAAGACTTCTGTCGAAATCAGATCCTGCCAGGAACGGTGTTCACCACGGGCATTTTTACGAAGATTATCACGATGCTTTTTATCTACATCAACCGGGAATTGAGCCTTCAGCAAGGATAACGCTAGGGGATCGAGCGTACCCTCTTCCACATCGTGGGCTTCAACAATCCATAACCACGGACTGCCATCAGCGCTGTTATAACGCGCTAGCACGGGAAGAGGAGAACCGTCCTCCAGCACCTGAATTTGCGGGTTCAGTTCGTATCCCAAAGCTTGTAACAGTGGCTGCCAGCGGCTGCGTTGATCCGTCAGACGTTGCGGGATCTGGCGCTGTTTTTCCTGTTCAGCTAACTGGCGGAAGAAGGTTGTTGCCAGGCTATTTAGCTGATTCCAGGGCGCCCGGTAGCCCGGCGTAAACTCTTCGCCTTTTTCTCTGGCAGCACGCTCTACTTCACGAGCAGCATTTTCCTGTTCGTTCCACGGCTCCAGAGCTTCGCGGATATCGCTGGTAAACACTTCGCCCAAATAATGATTGGAGTAAAATTCGTTTTCGTTATTAATACCGACCAGCGCCATGATTAACCCTCCGCTCCGGTGATAACAGCAATGACCTGAATGTACGGTTCTTTTTCGGTAGTCATCGTGTCCTCAATCCATTCGATATAGCTGTTAAAGTTGTGTTCAATTTCACGCTGGCGCTGCTCTTTACGGCTCTGTTTAACTGACTCTTGCTGTTTGTTTTCAGCAAAATCCATTTCCAGCTGGCTTATCTGACGCCCTTTGAGTTTCTCTAGCTTTTCCAGATGTTCATTTAACTGTTGGTTAATTTTGTCTTCAAACGCCTGACGATCATGCGCAAAAACATCGCGAGCATGAGCTATCGCTTTTTCCAGTAGCTGCTGCTGGCGCTGATGGTTGCGTTGCTCGCCACCAGCATTGGTCAGCTTTTTGCCAAGCTGCGGGTTGTTTGCCAGGAATTCAGCAAACGGCAAACTCCCGGTTAGCTGGTCAAGATTAAAACTCACCACCAGCCATGAATTCACCATCGGGTGGGATTTACGATTCGGGAACAAACCCGAGAGAATAAAATGGTCTTCATCTGGCGAAAATAGATGCGGCAGGCGAATCACGGGTGCTTGATGGCGACCAAAGGCAGACTGCATTTTGTCATCTAGCCACTGCACCACTGGGTTGATTTGCCAGAGATAATGCACATCAGGCCAGGCGTGTTGCTCCCCACGGGAACGGATAATGGAATCAGTGATGACCTTTTTGTCCTGGCTTAGGTAAAACTGGCCATTTTCCGGGGTGATTTCTGGAGGAAGCTGATTAAAGCGTCGGCGTAACTCTTCCGGCGCTACCAGCGACAGGGTGTTATCAGGCAAGGTTTCGTATTGAATACGTTGACCACTGGCCTTCAGATAATCCAGAGCTTTTTCACAGTAGGTTTGTTCATCAGCGAAGAGGCTGGTATCCGTGGCCGTTAGTGACTGAATGTCGTCGGAAACCACATTACTCAGTTCGCTGAATAAATCGTGTTCAGCACTTTCACCAACGTTACTGTTCAATAGCTCATCAAAGAGGCTGGCACCGTTATCGCTACCTTGCATCATGTAGCCTGCGACCTGCTCTTCTTCCTCTTCCTGGGTAAACTTACCCGTGAATTCTGAACTGTCACCGATATTTTTCTGCGCTTGCTCATCTTTGTTGATCAGCACTTCCAGAACGCGCATATCGCCATTGATTTGCGGTTCGTTTGCTTCAGTTAGCAGGTAACGAATTTGTGGAACGTGCTTTTGCCCGTAGCGGTCGATACGCCCGTTACGTTGCTGGAATACCATCAACGACCAGGGAATATCGAAGTGAACCATTTTGTGGCTCAGGTGGTGCAAGTTGATCCCTTCCGATGCCACATCAGAGCATATCAGCAAGCGCAATGGCGACTGTTGCTTACCGAAGGCCTCAACAGTTTCCATCAGCACAGTGTCGCCCTGGTCGCCACGCAGTGTGGCGACTTGCTCTGGTTTTATTTTGAGGTCTGCAAGCAGTTGCTGATGTAAAAACTCCAGCGTCTTAATACTCTCGGTAAAGATCACCAGACGATCGTCAGTATTATTCGCTTTCCATTTGAGATCGTTGCGGATGGTTTCCAGCAATAGCTGGTATTTGCTGAACTGACTGGCATCAACATTATTCAACGCCAATAACAAAGAGTGCAGTTCATTAATTTGGCTCTGGCTATTAACTTCTTTGCGACTTTCCAGGCGTTTCAAACGATTCGCGACGACGCTGGCACAAGCCATAGGGCTTGAGAACAGCGCTTTCTCCAGCGTGATTTTGAACAAATGGCCTTTGTTTGCTGAAGTATCTTCCTCGTCGTCATCACGGAATTTACTTTCCAGCAGACGGCAGTAAACCTCTTCTTCTGCAGATGTCGCATCTCGTTTCAAGGCCTTGATTTCACGCTCCGGGAATTCGCCAGCCATTTGATCTTTCACGTCTTTCTTGAAGCGACGCACAACCAAATTTTTATCCGCGAAATCGGCGTATTCATACTCTTTAGGATTAGCGATCGCTGTGGGATCAAGCATGTTCATCAGGCTGGCAAAACTTTCAGCTTTACCATCGTGAGGGGTAGCAGAGAGCATAATTAACGTATCGCTTCGCCCGGCCAACAATTTCGCCAGTTTGCTACGTAATGAACTGGTGCCACGCTCGGCTACGTTATGGGCTTCATCAATAACGATAATGTCCCACCAGGCGTTTTCCAGATGGTGACGGTATTCGATGTCTTGTTTCAGGGTATCGATGGAAATAATCGTTTTATCGAAATAGTGAAACGGGTTGTGGTTCGTGGGGATGCGGTTACGTACTTTTTGCAGGCCAGCAGAGTCCAGACGGGTTAAAGGAACGGCAAAACGACTCCAGAATTCTTTCTGAAACTGGGTCAGCATCGATTTAACCGCCAGCACCAGAATACGTTTACCACGGCCACGGCGGATTAATTCAGAAACCAGAATGCCCGCTTCAAGCGTTTTACCCAGACCTACCGCATCGGCAATCAAAATTCTTTGGCGTGGCTGTGCCAGCGCCATTCGCGTTGGGTCAAGCTGGAAAGGCATCGAATCCATCGCCGCGTTATGGCCAAAGTGAACTAGATTATCCGTCGGCACTCGCTGGCGAAGCTGGCTTTCGATATAAAGTTGTGATGCCTGATAGTTGGCGGAGTCGTCCTCTACCAGCTTAGTTTTTGCAGGATCCAATATTTCAATATTTTCTTCCAATCCTGTCAGAAACAGCCCTTCTTTACCGCGTACCAATTCCGAAATGCCGTCACAAATAAGCAAGTGACCACCATCACCACTGTTGTCTGCGCGACGAATACGCCACTCTGCGTCACGAATGACTACCCGCATCCCGGGTGCATAATTTTGTTCGTTCATCGGTTTTTCTGTCTGTTGTAGCAGCAATGCAAATCGGCGGTTTATCGGCACCAGCACGGCATACTGCGATAAAAAAGAGGGAGTTAAAGAGTATCACGATGACTGATTAATGTGATGGCTTAATGGGAGACATCTCGCAAAAAATTAGTTCATTTATTAACCAGAAACATGAGAGTAGTGCGCTTCGTCAACCCCCTGCCCTGAACAGGCAGGGGGCCTTCAATTACCCGACAATAATGTAGCTTCGCAGACCGTTATCCGGAGCGATGAGATTTGCCCTACTGGAAGCGACTATTTCGACTTGCCGAGAGAGATGTTCTTCGAAGTCAAAGAATGAATCTCCCTGGCAGCGCCAGTAGCCAAGTCCCATATCCAGCAGTAGATAACCTTCACTACCATCTTTGAATGACACAGTTAACTCGCGGCCATGGTCAGTCGTTCGGTTATCACCAATAAACCATGAAATATTCCCTGACCAGGCAGGGCCCAGATATCCTTCTTCCAGCAATGTTCTCACCACCTGCTCCCGGTCTTGCTCGTTGAGCCAAGCGTTAAACAATAAGTCATGTTGACGCGAACTGTAGTCGAGTTTTTTCACCGATATCGAGAGTGCCGCTCGTTCTGCCATTCCTTGTTCGACCAATTCAGTCAAAAGTTCGGCCAGCAGACGTGCAGTGAAAGGACTATTCACATAACGATCGCTATATTGCACCTGAGCTATTTCACGTTTTTCGGTGAAAGCACGCTTCCAGAATGGGTGTTGACTGCTTATAAGCGCCCAGAAACGTGACCCGAAACCGTCCAATGGGCCATCAAGTTGGTGGGACAAATTGATTCGAACAGCTCCCGCAGGCAACTCAGGTAACAGTTCTTCCGGGGAGAGCGCATCTCCAGGAAGCACCTTAGCAACATGCACCGGACAAGATACAACAGGAGTCGTTGCACTCTGTCCCCAGCTTTCACCAGGGATGGTAATGGCATCAATGCCTGCAGCCCACTGTAGGCAATGATCATCACCAACAATTTGCGCCAACCAGCGACCTTTACTCTGAGCAAGCAGGCTCTCAGTGATAGGACGGATGCATAATGTGTTACCTGGCATAGCTGACAATGCCGACAACTGATGGAGTATTTTCTCAGGTAACTCAGCTAATGCGGTGGTGATTAGCAGCTCGACCTTGCCTCCCGAGGATGCAAACCGCAATACATCCTTCAATAGTGGCCAATGTGTAAAATCCCACTCCTCTGTCACTCCGGATATTACCAATGAGAGAGTGCCGTAACGCCCTGAGCTAAGATGCTGTGATAAACGCAGCATTAGAGGGATAGTTTCAACCCGGCTGCCCGGCCCGAAGAATTGATATTCCGGTGCAAGTTTCAACATCTGCAAACGCGTACTGGTGAGCAATGGTAAGGCACGATGGCGATCCAACTTACTGACATAGTGCTGACTGTCGTAACTGAGTAAGCAGTGATGACAGAATTTATCGCATGAGCAATCCAGTAACTTTTTGGCATAGTTAAACACTTCGCTGAATAGATCAATTACTTGAACTGCATAACCTGCCCCACCTGCGTTATTGTCATAGATAAAAATCGAGTATCCATAAGCATTGTTACTATCGCGGGATTGCTGAATAGTGACGCCCAGCTCGGTATTTTCAATACCTAATTTATGCGCCAACCCTTCACGTAATGCGACAGCCAGGGAACGTGCAGCAACATCATCAGTAATCAGCAAACCGTTTTCGTCATTAAGCTGCAGTTCAACCATGTCTGTACGGCTGCTATAACCTAACCACAAATCTTTATGAACATGACCATGGCACAGCTTGCTGCTGCCCTGCCGATCATTACTGCCGCCACGTAACAGAAGATGCGTATTTTCTAGTGCAGGATTTTTGAGTGTTGCCGGTGTGCGTTCAGCTTCCGTTTGTGACTCAGTGCGACCACAAGACAAGCAAATGGCATAGCCTTTACCGAACTCACCATCGCTGAAATGGAATAACTCACCACTATTGCTGAAGCGGTAACGCCCCAATGATGTATCTGGCAGAGAAACCCATACAGCTGAAGGTACCAACACCCGAGGGTCCTGATAAGGCAATTGTGCGGGCATAGACACATCGTTATGGGCCTGATAACGGATATCTGTCGCAAAACCAACCGGTTGCAAATAGCGCCTCACGGTAAGTAGTGATTTTTCTGCACCACAATGGCTACAACCTGCAGGATATGTTGCGCTGGTAGACCCCGCACCACATTGGCGGCAGTGCCAGAACCACGGAATATGATGGTCGCCTTTTAGCTCCTGCCCACTCCCCAATACTTTACCGAGCATAATTCCTGCGGAACGGTAGACTTTTCCGCCTAAAACCACATCGGCACCCGGTGCATATTCACGCAATGCTGTAGGCAAGTCACGACTTGGCAGTTTTTCGAGACTACGTGAAAAGTTCTCTGTCCCCTCTTTCTGATCCAATTGACTGGCTTTTAAAGCTTTACGCTTTTCAAGTTCATCAGCTGTCAGGAAGTTAAAGTTAACGACCCCCACAGGGAAACCGTGTCCAGGAAGAAAAGCTTCACTGATCAGTTTTGAAAAAAGATATGCGCTACGATAATCACGTAATTGATAAGCAATTGCTTTACCGGCAGGAGTCTCTTCCCAGCCGGTATTGTCTGCTTTCAACGATTCAATATTTTGTAGCAAAATTGCGAGTTGATTACGCCAGTGAAGCTCTGCTTTCTGCATCATTGAATTGGTACGCGAAAGCAACTGGGAAGCAGTCAGAGACGTTAATACCGTTCCCTGAGCCAGCCGTTTCAACTTGTTGGCCAATACTTCTGATTGGCCATTCATCCAATTCAAGAAACGTTGACACTGGCTATCTTCACCCTCAAAAAACCATTTACAACTCAGCTTGGTCGCATCCGGCACTTCCGCCCTTAAAAACAGACCAAGTACCAGCGCATTGACGTGGCGCTGGACAATGCTTTCGCTCTCAAAGCGTACCTGTGGAGCCTTGGAACTACTGTTAAATGGCCAAAGCGGATCTTTGAAAACTTCCATACCATGGGCGGTATTTTTGCATAAGGTAATTGCTGCTGAAGCTGATTCACCTCGACGCCCTGCACGGCCTGCACGCTGCAGATAGTTAGCTGGAGCAGGAGGGACGTTATTCATCGCAACCAAACTCATACCGCCAATATCTACGCCCATTTCCATCGTCGTAGAGCAGTTCAACACGTTAACTTTCCCAGCCTTAAACAGTTTTTCGTTAAACTGGTTTTGTTGAGGTGTGCGTTGTGCAGAATGCTCTTCCAGGCGATACCAGCCATCCTTCAGTGCCAGTCTGTCGCTACGGGTAGACCACACACCTTCACGACGAGCGCTCTTGATTTGCGGGTCATCTTCCAGCCATTGTAACCGCTCATCTCTTGGCAACTCACCGCCACCAGACAGCCGCCAGTGGCGCATTGGCAATTCAGGCATTTCAACCAATACGGCCTTCTCAGGAGCAATGCCTTCACTTCCAGGTAAATAAGGTGAGTAACCTAACAGAGTTACATCAAGTGCGCGCCGGGTATAAGGACAACGCCAGATCTCTTTTGGGCTGTAAAAATAAGCTTGTTCTTTAATATCAAATTGATAACCCGACTCAAATTGACGTAGATTTGGCCTGATGGCATCCCAGGCCTCTTTCATTAAATTGTTAACTAAATCTTTCCAGTAAGTTTGATCTGGCTGAATAGCTGGGAATACAGCCACCAGTAACTTAATAACCCGGTTGTAATGGCGATCCCGAATTTGGGGCCAAAGTTGATCACGCTTCTGCTCTTTATATTTTTTATCCGGCCCTTGCAGCATTTTTACTGGGAAACGTGCCCCCATCCAACGGGGATATTGTTCATTCTCGTAAAAGACAGCACTGTTTTCGCGAATAAAGAAATCAAGGGTAATTTTCAGTAGATTGCGCCATTCGGCAAGTTGCTTGTCAGGATCTGGCAGAAGGCTTTTCCAATCCTGAGGACAACGATTCACGTTATCAATAAAAGGATAATGAATAGCAACGAGACCCAAATTTTCTAACGTCCATGCATTTTTAGGACGGCGTCCAAATTCACTGTACAGACAAAAATCGGCAAACTGTTGTTTGGTTAAATCAAGCCCAGATATTTCTTTGAAACTACCTCGCATTCGGTCAGCCAGATCTACACTACCGGATAGCTGCTCGACCAATGTTTGCCAGGAAACAGATTTAACCTTCTGAGCGCACGAACCAGAAAGTAACACTTCCATTGCCTGAGCATGTGCTTCGCTTTGTGAACTGATGGCTGCCGCAATGGTATTCAAAGCGAGAATTTCATGTAAGCTTAACACTTCATGTGAGGTTATCGCCTTACTTAAAGCCTCGACTGCACTCTTAAATATTGGAACTACAGAGAATTGGGCAATATAAGGTTTGAGCAATTCTTTCTGCTCGTCGCTCAAACCAGCAGAATGCTCTGTTATGTTCGCTAACTCTTGATAGCAAAGGGTTCTGAGGGTTGATTTATCTGCATCTTGCTGTAAGCGTGCAGAAATTCGTGCCGTCCCCTGACGGGAATCGGTAAATGTCAGTAACCGACGACCATTGAAAGGCCCTTGCTGTTCTTCCAGGTTTTTTGGTAATGGGGAGAATTCAAGTAACGTTGGAATAATGTCACTTAGAAAGAAAGGTGCCCCCAAACGCAGTGGGCGAAATAAAGGGTTATTTTTCCGCTCAGCATCACCACAGCAAATACAAGTAAAAAACGTCGATTTCCCTGCATCACGGTTTTCCGGTCTCAGCAAATTCACTTCATAACCAACTGCGGAATTACTAACTATTTTCCCTTGGTTGTTCTCTTCGAGTGAGACAAATGTTTTCTCACCGGTATCAGCTAAAAGACGATCAAACTGGTGACCGCTCTCTTCGCTGTCTTCATCTTCATCATCACGATATAAGTCTACTTCAAGAGCAAACTCGTCTTCATCGGCAACAGTAGGTTGTGCAGACAACCATGTAGTGCCATCGTTTTTTAATTCTTCCTTTGCCGATAAATAAGCTGTGCCACAGCCGGAACAACGGAGTACTTCGAAGACTGGTGCACCACAATCACAAAACAGGCGTTGCTCAGACCAAATTTGTCCGAATGACCAATCTTTATTCTGTAATTCATGAGATTTATGGGCACATTGCCGATTTGAACACGCCCATAGCCCAGCCAGAGTTCGAATAAACCCGTGCATACGTAAAGGGGTAAAAGCCAGCGAATTATCTAATGTATCTGAACGTGCTTTAGCCATCAGATCAAGTAATTGCAATAATTCCCTGTTGGAAATTTCAGGCCAGATATGCCGGGCAATCGCCAGTAATTCACTTAAACGCACTGCTGGGTTCTTTTGCTGAGTTAAGGCTCGCCGTAGTTCTTGTGTCACTCGGTACTGACAAAGCTGCTGATAAAGTTCTGTCGGGGTAAGATTATTAAGTGAAGTTAATGACAATGGAAATTCAGCTCGAATATGCGTATCAGATATAGGTGGGATCTGACGGTAACCACGTACTACTTTTACATTCCGCTCAGTCACACCGGCCAAATCAGCAACAAATTTTGCCAATTCTTGATTGCCCTCGACTGAATCTTCACCAATCGTGGCCGATGTTGCAATGACCTGAACAGGATTATCAGTCCCTGGACCGACATTAAAGGCCTGCATGACACGGCGCAGTAATAATGCCAGCTCTGCCGCCTGGGAACCAATATAGCTATGCGCCTCATCAAGAACGATATATTTCAACATCCCCTGTGATTTATCAACGATAGGAGCATCTTTACGTCGAATAAGCATATATTCCAGCATGGTGGTATTCGTTACCATAATAGAAGGTGGGGACTCGTATATTTCCTCTCTACTCAAAGCTTGTTCTGGAACTTTTTTCTGCTCTTCCTGAACCTCATATTTCGTGTGTTTCGTTTCACCGTTATAAAGCGCAAAACGAATTTTTCCTTTAAACCCTTTGGTCCAGTCACGTAACCGTTCCTGTTGGCTGTTGATTAGGGCATTAAGAGGATACAAAAAAATAGCCTGAGTACCTATCAGTGGCCGCCTATGAGCCTCTTGCTGACGAATCAGATCTTCCAGTACAGGGACCATGAAACATTCTGTTTTTCCTGACCCAGTACCACTGCTCACTAATAAGGACTGTTTATCTTCAAGAATAGTACGCCAGGCTGTTAGCTGGTGGGAAAAGGGCACTGGTGCATGACTGAGTGCATTAACCAAATGGTTAGATATGAGCTTGTCTCGAAGCCCATCCATTGTTTCACTGGCAGGCATCCAACCAAAAGTACTTTCAAATACGGGATCGGCAAGCAGAGAACCTTGTAGCCCTGGTGCTCTGAAGTACTGAGATTCCAGATACTCAGTCAGCGATTTGCTACGCAATGCCAGTTGGCTCACCACCGAACGCACTGCACGCTGATGAAGTTGATTTAAAAGCGGCGCATAATGTAGTTGCTGGACTTTCATCAATGACAAACTCCTGCTTGCTCAAAATAATACTGATAAATGATCCCCAACTGTTGCGGGGCTTGTTGATAGTTTATTTCGAATAGTGAAGAAAGCTGGTGCATTACATTATTATCTTTATGAGATAACAACGCGGCGACCAACATCAAATTAAATAGTTTCTCAAATTTTTGTTGGTAACTGTCTTCGATCCAAAACTTTTTAAATATAGATTTCAGGTCAGGCGAGACAGCAGTTAACCATTGTTCCTTGGTAAAGGTTCCAACACAGCCAAAACTATCCGGAGTACGTAACAGCATCTGTTTTGCTTCATTAAACTGCTCACGATCAACAGATGTAATTCCGACACAGGCTGATTGTGATAATTTAAAATTCATTTGAAGCACATTGGCAATCGCTGCGAATCGACGGTCAATCGCTGCTCTATTACTAATAAATACAACAAATGGCTGTAATATATTTAACGCCAGCGCTTCATCACCAAATTGAGTTGCAAGAGAAACATAACAATCATGAAAAGAATTTCTCCAATGTTCGAATGGAATCCAACCCCATGAGAATGGCAATTCATTTTGCATGTCGTAAATAAGCTCACTATCACCAGACAAACAGGATGTGATTAAGAGCTGAATTAAAGCCAGTGGGTCCTTGGATAGTTTATTAAACAAATCGTGCACATGCAGAGGTAAGTCATCAGAGCTTTTATATTTTTTTAAATACTCGACTATTGAATAAGCAGACTGCTGTAATGGATTGTTTTTTACATCGGAGAGCAGTGAGTTTATCTCACTCTTACGTTTTGACTGCTCCGGCTCACAAAGTGATTTTATTAACAATTCATCGTGTACGGGTAATTTATCGCTCCATCTTAATAATGGTTCAACCCGAATATAGTTATCTAGCTTGCCAATTATTAACCAAGGTCCACTGCTATCACTCTTTGACGAAAAATCATAACCTAATGCATCTTTCGGTAAGGTCATAACGCATGAAGCAGGATCTGTAAGTGAAACTGCTTGTACAATTATTTCACTAGCTCGATCTTGTGGAAAGCTAATTGCGCCCTGAACATCAATATGTAGACGATCACCTCGTTCAATAAACTTACCATCATATCGTTTTATGTTTAGCGTTGAACCGACTTTTCCTAATTTTTCAGCGTAGAAATCAAGATGTAATGAGCTATATTTCGCCCATGAGCACGCTAGAAGTGATTTTAAGAGATTATATTTCTCATATAGAGAAATTTGTTGTAAGTTTTCATTTCGCCCAGTAAATAATGGAATATCCATAGATAAAAAATGAAGATCTTTAGAAAGTGGATTCTCATCTTTTAACTCAACGTTTAGAAAACCTTTCCCTGCTGGGGATATTGTAAGTAAATCAGCACTCACTCCATGTAAATGGTCTACTGATGCAATACCTTCAGAAAATGTCTCACCTTCTTGATTAACAAATCGACCACCGGCCACTGGAGAGGGTAATAATAGCTTAAGGTTACAACCATCCCGCCAGGTAACACGCAGGTCTATTGTGATATTTTTGGAAACACTACCATCGAAAGGAACTATGCACTCTTGAGCCAGATAGTCAGTTTTTAATAAATAATTTTCATTATTTATGTAACGTTCTACCCGCGTTTCAGCAATCCCGGAAAGAGTAATAATTCCTTTTTGGGCTGAGTCGGGAACAATTTTAATATCAAAATCTGCTGGTAAAACAACCATCCGACCACTGAATAACACTTCATTATTAACCACATGCCGTACTTCAATTTGCCCTTTAGGTATTGAAGTTGAGACTGAGGACCATGTCATATTCCCTGAACGTATTGAACGCCAATAAAGTTCCGGCTCGGGAACAATCCCATGCTGAAGGTCTTTTTTCCAGGCAATTTTAGGCCAGGCTCGATGAACAGGATAATCCGACTTAACAAGATCGACCTCTGATGGTTTAATAAAATATTCAGTGGATGAATCAGATATCTGCCGAGTACGAATAGTACAGATGGCACCATCTTGCAAAATAACGCTAAAAACACCACTGACTTTCGTGAGACTACGTGCACTATTCGTCAAAAGTCGTGGAATATCGAAGTCACCCTCACCACTGATATCCAGATTGCTATTTGCTGGCAATGAGATAAATAGAGCGGCTTGCACAGAACTAACAGAACCCATTCCGAATAATTTCAGCTGTGACTCGCTCTCGTTCATAGCTTCAAAAACCCAAGGGAGATCTTCTGCCAGTTCGTATCCTCCTTTCGGGATACCTTTGCCTATGAGCGCTGGCCCATCAAACAACATTAATGATATTTCTCCCAACGCTTCCATGCCTGAGATTTTTTGTGTCGCAGCTGGCAACAATTCAACCCGCCAATCTTGGTGTTCATGACGGCTTAGCATTGCCAGACGTGCCCCACCATTTATCCATTGTGCAGAAATAATCAGTCGCGATTGATCTTGTTGTATTTCACATTCAAATAAGGCTTTAAGCTGTTCATTACGTAGCATCCCAGGAAAACGGAATCGCGCATCACAGAACCAACTGTCATCGACATCGATCCAAATTCTTTCTACTAAGATGCCAGAAGCGACTCGGGTTTCTGATGTTTGTGAAAATAAACGCCTGACTATTTCTGCTGCATTTTCTTCCAGGAGAACGAGAGGGAGTTGGTGATGCCAGTTTGGCAATGTCTTGCGTAGTGAGGCAATAGGATCTCCCCCCTGATGACCACTTTCATTAAGAAGTTTAGAAAGCGTCCAACAAAATTCACCCGCTACTTCATAGACAAGCTCGTTTTGCATTGTACCAGGAATAGTGTCACTCAAGTCTTCCGCAATCTTAACTGCTGAGACATTACCTTGTGACCCTCTCAACCCCTGATAAATCCGCCTAAAGTAGTTTATTAAATAACCACTCTCGTTTTCTATCATACGCACTGGCAATCCACCTTCGCAGGCCAGTGTATGTAAGTAGCCTGAAGCTTGCCCCAGACTCCTCACTTCTCTTTTCCAGTGCCGTATACCTTCACTAACAAGCTTTTGGCGATGTGGATAAGGGATTTGCCAGTTTATGGACTGTAAAATAGCATCCCATTTTGGGTGCCCAGCAGTGTGATTACGACGAATAAACTCGGCTGCATAAAGGCAGAACAAGGCGTCACTGTAGGAAATAAAAACAGTTTTTGGATAGGTTCTAGGAACATGATTACATAGAAGCTTGGCTAGCTCTTTGTATTCCTTTTCATTGCAGCGGTAGGCATAGAGTGCCCTGCCGTCAGAAGCGATTAATGAACGATTAAAAAAGAACGCCTTGAGCCAATGCAGAAGTGGGTTAACAGATGTCTTCACAAGTAGCCTATATCTTATTGATTCACTGCATGACACATTACTACGATAGGTAGAAAGCTCAACGGGTTCACCGGGCAGAGCGTGATGTAAGTCATTTATGTCGTGAATAATTTTGATACAATCATCACAAAATTTTGAGGGCCAAACTTCCCTCTATGACATGGTGGCGATGAAGTTCTAATACCACAACACATCGTCACAATCACAGGAATAGCAATGTTAGCTCAGCTCTTTGAACATTTGTTTCAATCTATTGATTCCACACTCGTTACTAACGTATTCATTTGGGCCGTTATTTTCGTATTTTCCAGTGCCTGGTGGTGTGACCATAAAAATATTCATAGTAAATTTCGTGAATATGCCCCAACACTTATGGGTGCATTAGGTATATTGGGTACCTTTATCGGTATTATTATTGGATTACTTAATTTTAATACAGAGAGCATTGACACCAGTATTCCAGTATTACTTGGAGGACTGAAAACCGCGTTTATAACCAGTATTGTCGGGATGTTTTTTGCCATTTTATTCAATGGATTAGATGCTTTTTTCTTTGCTAACAAACGTAGCAAGCAACAAGAAACACATCCAGAGTCTGTCACTCCAGAAGATATACACCGTGAATTAAAAGAGCAAAACCAACATCTTGAGAAAATGATATCCGGAATGAGTGGTAACGAAGAGGGTTCACTTGTTGTACAAATGAAACTATTACGCAATGAAATTAATGATTCCTCCCGTGCACAAATTACAAATCATGCCGAGTTTAGTAACAAGCTATGGGAACAATTACAACAATTTGCGGACTTAATGGCAAAAGGTGCAACTGAACAAATAATTGATGCATTGAGACAAGTTATTATTGATTTTAATAATAATTTAACTGAGCAATTCGGTGATAACTTTAAGGCACTTGATGCTTCGGTAAAAAAACTTGTCGATTGGCAGGAGAACTATAAAACTCAAGTCGAACTTATGGGCGCGCAGTACCAACAAAGCGTCGAATCATTAGTTGAAACTCGTGGTGCAGTTGCTGGTATCTGGGAGGAGTGCAAGGAGATCCCACTTGCAATGGCTGAATTACGTGATGTTTTGCAGGTTAACCAACATCAAATAAGCGAGTTATCTCGACACCTTGATGCTTTTGTTTTGTTACGTGATAAAGCAACCGATGCGGTTCCGGCTATCCACGAAAAACTCGATGAAGTGGGTGAGCTGCTGAAAGCTGGCGCATTGAGTGTCAGCTCATCCCTGGGACAAACTGGGACTGAGCTAATCGCCAATGCGAATGCGATGCGAATTGCTCTGGATGAAGGCTCTGATGGGTTCAGACAGTCTGTCACTCAGACTCAACAAGCATTTGCATCAATGGCACATGATGTGAGCAACTCCTCTGAGACTTTAACATCAACACTGGGCGATACCATTACTGAAATGAAACAAAGTGGTGATGAATTCTTGAAGTCTCTTGAATCACATTCTAAAGAACTTCACCGTAATATGGAGCAAAATACAATCAGTGTGATTGATCTCTTTAGTAAAACAGGCGATAAATTTAATCAGCAATTATCCAATAATGCAGACAGTATGTTTGGAACCATGCAGTCAACCTTTGACAAAGCAAGCGCTGGTTTGAATTCACAGGTCAAAGAATCTGTTGAGCGCTTTGGTAGTTCCATCAATGAACAACTACACGCTTTTGAACAAGCAACTGAGCGTGAAATGAACAGGGAAATGCAATCGCTAGGTAATGCATTACTGGCAATTAGCCAAGGATTTGTCAAAAATTATGATCAATTGATAAAAGAATATCAAAGTGTTCTTGGCCAATTACAACCATTAATTAACTCCAGACAAAATCGCGGGTAACAGTTAATGGATAAGATTATTGGTAAACAAGCCCCAAAAAGCACCCAGGACAACGAACACTGGGTTTCCATGTCAGACCTGATGGCAGGTCTGATGATGGTATTTATGTTTATTTCTATTGCTTACATGCATTATGTGCGTATTGAAAAAGAAAAAATAAAAGAAGTTGCTGTTGCCTATGAGCAAGCTCAGCAACAACTTTATAATGCTTTGGAAATTGAGTTTTCTAAAGATCTATCATCCTGGGATGCTGAAATAGATAAGCAAACCCTTGAGGTAAGATTTAAATCGCCGGATGTTCTTTTTGGATTGGGTAGTTCAGAATTAAAACCAAAGTTTAAGGAAATTCTTAACGATTTTTTTCCTCGTTATTTGAGGGTGTTAGACCAGTATAAGCAACATATCACTGAAGTCCGTATAGAAGGGCATACCAGTACTGACTGGACGGGCGCTGCTAACCAAGATGTGGCCTATTTTAATAATATGGAATTATCTCAAGGAAGAACTCGTGCAGTCTTACAATACGTATACAGTTTAAAAGAATCAGAAACTCACCAAAAATGGGTCAAAAGTAAATTTGCTGCGGTGGGATACTCATCTTCGCATCCTATTCTTAGTCCTGCGGGAAAAGAAGATCCAAACCGCTCACGACGGGTTACATTTAAAGTTATTACAAATGCAGAGTTGCAAATTCGCCGTATTATTCAGGAATAGTCATAATGAAGTTAACCATTGATTTTTCTGAGTTAATTGCGCTAGGAAACAAAATGCTTCCTTCTGGTGCTAAATTCTCCCTTGCTGAAGCACCTGTCGTCTTCGACCCTATTGATATTGAATTATCTGCTGGTAAAGAAGTTAGTATTGCCGATCTTGATCCTGGTAGTGGCTTAATTTCCTACCAGGGACGTCAAGTCCTTTTATATATCAGAGATCACACGGGACGCTATGATGCGGCCATTGAGGATGGTGAAAAAGGGAAGAGATTTCACATCGCATGGTGTCGAACTCTTGACGAGATGCGACAGAAAAATCGTTTTGAACGCTACCATGCAACAAACCGTGTTGATGGTTTATTTGAAATTGACGATGGTTTAGGCCGCAGTCAAGATGCTGACTTGAGAGTTTGCATGAATTGCCTTGAACGACTCAATTATAAAGGTAGTATTGATAAGATACAAAAGAGAGTAATATTTAAATCGTTCTCCTTAAATAATTTTTTCTCCCACTACAGTACCTGCTTCCGTCATATGCCAAAAGGTATTCATGATAAAGCAAATAGTGGCTATGTAGATAATTGGAAAGATATTTCTCGATCTGTTCGTGAACAAGCAAGTTATAAATGTAATGATTGCTGTGTTGATTTAAGCTCCTCACGCCATCTCTGCGATGTTCATCATAGAAATGGTGTTAAATACGATAACTCAGCAGAAAACCTCCATGTTCTTTGTAAAGATTGCCATCGTAAACAACCTTTTCATGAAGGAATATTTGTCACTCAAGCTGAGATGGCAATTATTCAACGCTTGCGTTCTCAACAGGGATTACTAAAGGCTGACTCCTGGAAAGACATTTATGAACTCACTGACCCATCTGTTCACGGTGACATTCATATTATGCAGCACAAAGGATACCAACCTCCGGTACCAGGATTGGATTTGCAGAACTCCGCGCATGAGATTATTGCAACCGTTGAAGCAGCATGGCCAACATTAAAAATTGCAATTAACTTAACTGAAGTACAAGTAGAAGGTTGGGAAATATTCACCGTTGGTGAACTAGTAAAAGAGATACAATCAGGGGTTATATTTTAGCTGATAAAAACATGTCGGAGACCTGATATTAACTCAGGTCTCCATTGTTTTATATGTTTGTGAAATAACCTTATAATTACTACCATTCATGATGGTAAGGGGTTTTTAATCTTTGCATATTCAAAAGGCGAGATTACCTTCTCCCGATTAGCATCCAGATAATCTGCCCACCACTGCAGCATTAGCCTGCGCTCATCCAGATGCTCGGCTTTATGAATATACGCCGCACGCACAGAGTTACGCTCCATATGGCTCATCTGTCGTTCTACCGCATCCCGCGACCATAACCCTGACTCAATCAACGAACTACACGCCATGGTCCTGAAACCGTGACCGCACACTTCAACCTGTGTGTCATATCCCATCACTCGCAAAGATTTGTTCACCGTGTTTTCACTCATCGGTTTGCGAGGATTATGATCGCCAATAAATATCAGTTCATGATCTCCACTGAACGTCTTTATCTGCTCCAAGATATTTAATGCCTGTCGGGAAAGCGGTACCAAATGAGGCGTACGCATTTTCGAGCCACGCTGCGAGTGCTTTACTCCTTCGATAGCTTCTCGCTCGGCTGGAATCGTCCACATAGAAGTTTCAAAATCGATCTCGGACCAACGAGCAAAACGCAGTTCACTGGAACGAATAAAGACGAGGAGGGTTAGCTCGACGGCAAGGCGAGTTAAAGGCCTACCGGAATAGCTGCCAATGCGTTGAAGAAGCTCGGGGATACGTTTCAGTTCAAGAGCTGCTCTATGCTGCCTGTTACTTGAAGCAACAGCACCAACCATTTCCTGTGCGGGATTGTAGTCAAGCAAACCGCTCTGGACGGCATAACGCATTATTGCCGTGGTGCGCTGTTGTAGCCTAGAAGCCACTTCAAGTCGCCCAGATAGCTCAACAGCTTTGATGGGTACTAAAAGATCCCGCGTTTTTAGTTCGGCAATATTACGCTTACCTATGGCTGGAAAGAGGTTGTCCTCTAGGCTTTTTAACACTCGTCGGCTATGTTCTTCCGACCACTTTTTATTTGTGGCGTGCCACTCAACAGCAAGCTCCTCAAAAGTGCGCGCTTCTTCCTGTTCAACCTTATCATTTTTCTTTTTGTCTCCCGGATCGATGCCATTTGCCAAAAGCTTACGAGCATCATCACGACGAGCTCTGGCATCTGCAAGAGACACTTCAGGATAAACACCTAAAGCCAGCATCTTTTGCTTTCCTCCAAAGCGGTACTGCAGACGCCAATATCTTGAACCATTTGGGTGGACGAGAAGATGCATACCGTTGCCATCGGTCAGCTTGTATTGCTTATCCGTTGGCTTGGCTGTTCTGACTTTGATATCTGTTAGAGCCATGCTTATCCCCTCCCTGTTGGTACAAGCATTATCGAACCGGAAATACCATCATCTGTACCAACATGTGTTGGTAGATGTACGTTGAAGTCGGTTGACCTTGAGAGAGTTAATATAGCGAGAAAGGTAGGTAAATGCTGGATTTTAGACATAAAAAAAGACCTCAGTTGAGGTCTATTTACATACTTATGGTGCCGAAGGCCGGACTCGAACCGGCACGTATTTCTACGGTTGATTTTGAATCAACTGCGTCTACCGATTTCGCCACTTCGGCACTGAAGGGTATGCGGAAAACGTTGTGAATTATACCTGTCGCGCGCCGCCTTGCAAGGGGCAGCGCGTTAAACCTGTGCTAAGTGTCGAAAAAATCAGCGCTATGGCTATTCCAGCTCAGAAACCGCGAGCCGAATCACCCCGGCGGCGCGTTGTTCGGGTAGCGTCAGCACCTTGGCCCACATCGCCTGCACCATATCGCACGACACCTTCTCTTTGCCTGCTGCCTTGTTGGGGGCCTGTAGCAACTGGATGTCATCGCCATACTTCGCAGCCAACTCCTTCATAATCGGGCGCACGTCGGCGATGGCATTCTCGCGCTCCTGCGCCGTCACGGTGTGTTTGTTATTGCCGTAGGCGGCGCGCATCATGTCGGCGTCGGCCTGCATCCGGCGCTGCATCATCGTCTTATCCAGCACGCGCATCGGGTTGATGCCGCCCCTTACGTCAGGATACAGAAAGCGAAAACAGGCGTCGTCGCTCACCTTCTGGATGGCGGCGGTCTGCTCCATGTTGGCGCGCATATAATCCACCACGTTCGCATCTGGCGCGGTTTGCAGGCGCGACATCTGTAGATGCAAAATCTGCGGCTGGATCACGTCGATAATCTGCTGTTCGGAATTACCCTCTTTCTGCATGTCGAGGATCTGGGCGCGGATACGTTGTTGAAATGCGGGGTCTTGCTCTTTCAACACCTGCCAGGCCGGCATGCTGTTGAGCGTGGTGTCGAGCTGATGTTCAGGCGTCTGCTGCATTCTTTGTTTGTCGTAATAGACCCAGCACGCTACGGCGGCGGCCAGTACGGCAACAATAACAATCGGTTTCCAGGCTCTTTTCATCGTCTCGCATCCTTTTGCAATCACAGGTTACATCGGCACGCCGCTATGAAAGCGAAACTCGTTATCCGGCGTTGAGATAAGTGTGGCTTCAATTTCGCCAAAAAGCTGTATACGGGAAGAGATATCGTTGTCGCTTACCTGTTGGGCAAGTGTCAGATAGTCCTGATAATGCCGCGCTTCCGAGCGTAACAGCGAGAGATAGAATTTCTGCAAATCATCGTCGAGGAACGGGGCCAGCGCGGCGAAACGCTCGCAGGAGCGGGCTTCGATATACGCGCCGCAAATCAGCTTGTCGATAAGCGTCAGCGGTTCGTGGGTACGCACTTCTTTCAACATGCCTTTGGCGTAGCGGCTGGCGGTGATTTTGACGTACGGGATCTGGCGCGTCAGCATGACCTCACGCACCTGCCAGAAATGGTGCAGCTCTTCTTTAATCAGCATCACCATGCTGTCGATAAGCGCCTGGCCCCACGGATCGTCGGTTTTTGGCATCACGCTTTTGCCAATTTGTCGGTGCAGGGCGACGAAATCAGGTTCCGGGCCGTCACGGAAGGTGAAAGACTCGTAAGGTTTTAGCCATTCGAGCAGCGCGTCGGCACCGCGTTTATCGGCGACGTATTTACGCACCAGCAGCAGCGCGGTCTGTGCAGCCTTGAGCTCGCACACCATGTGGTCGGTGAGCAATAGCGGCAGGTTTGCCGGATCTCGGGCTTTATCAATCCACGCTTGCGGGGTCGGACACTGGAGGAAGGAAAGAACAGGGGCGAGTATCTGCGGGTAGTCCATTTTTCAGCCTTGAAAAAGCGGTGGCAAGCGCCACCGCCTGAAACGCTTAGTGACGCACGCCGTCGTCATCTTCGTCGACGATATCTTCATCTTCTTCGTCGTCGCCGTCTTCACCGTTCGGATCTTCGAAGTAGGTGCCCCAACCGTCGTATTCCACTTCAAACTTCTCGGCCAGATCCATCAGCTGTTCAACCTGCGTGTCGATAAGCTCAGCCTTCAGCGCGCCTTCGCTCAGGATGTCGCAGCAGATGACGGTTTCGCCCTCTTCCACTTCCAGCTCTTCCGGCTCGGTCACTTCGTAACCCATCTTGAACGCTTCTACCGCCAGCTTTTCCAGCGATTCAAAGTCATCCGCAGAGAAATGGTGCTCGATGGTGTACAGCGCGTCAGGATCGCTACCGTCATCCAGCAGCTCTTCAATGATCAGGCGCGTCTCTTCGCGTTGCTCTTCCAGCAGTTCTGGGTTTGCCATGGCTCGTTCCTCTTTAAAGTTCGGCAGATACTTCTATTTTCACACACGGATGTGTTTGCCTCCACCTAATGTAAGAAAGATTTATGAAACAGGGTTGCAAATGAATATTCATACATATAAAGTGAATTTTAATTCAATAAGTGGCCTTTGCCATGTGAGGATAAAATGTCTGAACTGTATAAAAAACACTTCCTGAAACTGCTCGACTTTACCCCTGCACAAGTCAACGCTCTGCTGTCCCTTGCCGCCAAACTCAAAGCGGATAAGAAAAATGGTAAGGAAGTACAAACGCTTACTGGCAAAAATATCGCGCTCATCTTCGAAAAAGACTCGACCCGTACACGATGCTCTTTCGAAGTTGCCGCATTTGACCAGGGCGCTCGCGTCACTTATCTCGGGCCAAGCGGCAGCCAGATTGGGCATAAAGAGTCAATTAAGGACACCGCGCGCGTGCTCGGGCGCATGTACGACGGCATTCAGTATCGTGGCCACGGTCAGGAAGTGGTCGAAACGCTGGCGGAATACGCGGGCGTGCCGGTCTGGAACGGGCTGACTAACGAGTTCCACCCGACTCAACTGCTGGCGGATCTGCTGACCATGCAGGAACATCTGCCGGGCAAATCGTTTACAGAGATGACGCTGGTCTATGCAGGCGATGCGCGTAATAACATGGGCAACTCCATGCTCGAAGCGGCGGCGCTGGTCGGGTTAGATCTGCGTCTGGTGGCTCCAAAAGCCTGCTGGCCGGAGGAGAGTCTGGTCGCGGAGTGCAGCGCGCTGGCGCTTCAGAACGGCGGGAAGATCACCCTGACCGAAGATATCGCAGCGGGCGTGAAAGGCGCGGACTTCATCTATACCGACGTGTGGGTGTCGATGGGCGAGCCAAAGGAGAAATGGGAGGAGCGTATTGCGCTGCTGCGCGATTATCAGGTCAACGGCCAGATGATGGCGCTGACCGGCAATCCGGACGTGAAGTTCCTGCACTGTCTGCCCGCGTTCCACGACGATCAAACCGCGCTCAGCAAGCAAATGGCGAAAGCATTCGGCCTGCACGGTGGAATGGAAGTGACGGATAAGGTGTTTGAGTCCGCGGCGAGCATTGTGTTTGACCAGGCAGAAAACCGGATGCATACGATTAAAGCGGTCATGGTGGCGACGCTCGGGGAGTAAATCTGCCCTCACCTCGGCCCTCTCTTACACAGAGAGGGCGAAGCAGTCGATTGATTTTTCAGCGTAAAAAGGGTACGTTTTCGCCTTAACTTCAGCGTGGACAAACCGCCATTATGCCTATCATTCAGTCTGTTGAACGTGCATTGCAGATCCTGGACCTGTTTAACGAGCAGGCCACGGAGCTTAAGATCACCGACATCAGCAAACTGATGGGGCTGAGTAAAAGTACCCTCCATTCACTCCTCAAAACGCTACAGCTTCACGGCTATATCGATCAGAACCCAGAAAACGGCAAATATCGCCTCGGCATGAAGCTGGTCGAACGCGGCCATTTTGTGGTGGGCTCGATAGACATTCGCCAGAAGGCCAAAAGCTGGCTGACCGCGCTATCCCGCGATACCGGGCAAACCACCCATCTGGGTATTCTTGACGGACGGGAAGGCGTTTACATCGAGAAGATCGAAGGGAAGCTCGCCGCGATTGCCTATTCACGCATTGGCCGCCGTCTGCCGGTGCATGCTACCGCCATCGGTAAGGTGCTGATCGCCTGGCTGGATGACGCAGAATTAAACCCGCTGCTTGAGGGGTATCAGTACACCACGTTCACTCCCGCGACCATTACCTCACGCCAGGATCTGCTGGCTGCGCTGACGCAAACGCGCGCGCAAGGGTACGCGCTAGATAGCGAAGAGAACGAGCAAGGCGTGCGCTGCGTGTCAGTGCCGGTGTGGAATCATGAATCTCGTGTCATTGCCGCCCTAAGCCTGTCAACGCTCACCTCCCGTGTGGACGATGACGAACTGACTCGTTTTCGGCTACAACTGGAAGAGGCCGGGCTTCAGCTCTCAAGAGCGCTGGGCTACCCGGCCTGAGGCGTTACTCTTCTACCGGCTCGTAGCTGAAGTAATCAAAATCAGCGTAGCAGCCGTCACCGCTGATGTCCTCGCAGTGAAGGCCCACAAACGCCCCGGTAAAGAACCCGCGCCCGCCAATATAATCATCTGACAATTTCCACGCCTCGTAAGTGACAGGCACAGTTTGCCAGTGCTCACCATCAAACGAGTAGCTGTAGCGATAGGCCAGTCGATCGACATCCACGCGAAGCCACACGCTTTGTGCATCATCCGGAACGGGAATGGGCTGCTCGTGAAGCGGCCACGACGGAACGTTATGGTCTAGCTGGATCACCTTTAGCGTTCGCCCCTGTCCTTCCTCGTAATCAACAAAACAGTAACTCCAGTTTTTAGTGTTGTAGTAGCAGGTTATCCCCGCGCTCTGCTGGAAGTGTTGCGGAGCAAACTCCATACGCGTCTCCGCGCGGAAGGCAAAATGTTGCCAGCGCCGCGCCACGGTAGACTGCGTAAACGTCGAGTTGAGCGAATCGTTGCCGTGCAGGCGCAAAAAACCGGGCCGCGCGCTCAGGGAGCCGAGAGTGCTGTAAAAAGGAATGCGCAACGTCTGGAGTTCAGGGTCGAGCGTGTCGGCGTTAAAGTCGTCACGCCAGTTGGGTTGCGGGACGGTAAGACTCTGCGTCATTTGCGGGCACGGTACGGTCAACTGCGCATGCTTGCCGCCTTCAACATAGGGCCATCCGTCGCGCCAGATGATGCGCGCAATGCCGGTTTCGCGTCCTAACGAGCAGTAGCCACGCCCGCCGGAGGCAAGTAGTGGAATACCGGGCAAACGCTGCGGGCGGCTGGTGAGATACGCCATGTACCATTCGCCGGTGTGCGTTTCCAGCAATGACCCATGCCCGCTCTTTTGCAGTGGATTTTCAGGCAGATGCCAGCTGGTCATCATCGTCACGTCAGGGTGCAGTTCATATGGGCCTTCCAGCGTTTTTGCCCGCAGCACGACCACAGCGTGTTCATAGCTGGTGCCGCCCTCCGCCACCAGCATATAGTACCAGCCGTCTTTGCGATAAATATGCGCCCCTTCGGTGTAGCACAGCGGCGTACCGGTAAAGAGGGTTTTACGTTCCGGCGAGAGCCGCTGCGTCTGCGGGAAGTACTCCTGCATGACGATGGTATTGTGCGGATTGCTGTGGTGCCGCGGTCCCCACGGACGATAAATATAATATTTGCGGCCATCATCGTCGTGGAACAGCGACGGATCGAACCCGCCATTGCCCATCGGAATCGGCTCGCTCCACGGGCCTTCAATTGACGGTGCGGTCACTAAAAAGTTGCGGCCATTTTTCCACGGCGAATCGACAATTTTGACGTCGGTGTAGAGCAGCCAGAACTGCCCGTCAGCGAAGCTCAGGCACGGTGCCCAGATACCGCCAGAGTCCGGATTGCCTTTCATATCCAACATCGATACCCGATCCAGCGGCGTACTCACCAGCGACCAGTTTTTCAAATCGCGGGAGTGATAAATGCGCACGCCCGGAAACCACTCAAAGGTGGACGTAGCGATGTAGTAATCTTCGCCCTGACGGCACATCGAAGGGTCCGGGTTAAATCCGGTCAGAATCGGGTTGTTCAGAGTGTACATATTGCCTCCTTCTTAATGAGATGCCGCCGTCGCCGCAGCGGGAATATCCTCGCCCTGCGCCGCGCGATGCTTGATCAACTGCTGGCTTATCGCTTCCACGCGCGCATCGGACAGCTTATACAGTGAGAGCATGATGAACATGCCGACATAGAGCACCACCGGCACCACACAGAACAGAATCTTGATGATGCTTAAGACTTCAACCGGCTGCACGCTACTGCTGGCAGAGTAGTTCACCCATGCCAGAATCCAGCCCACCACCGCGCCACCAATCGCCAGGCCAATTTTCAGGCTGAAGAGATAGGTCGAAAACACCAGCCCGTCCAGGCGGCGTCCACTGCGACTCTCTTCGTAGTCGACCACGTCGGAGGCCATCAGCCATTGCAGCGGCGTGGTGGTGTTAAAGACGAAGAGGAACACGATGTTGAGGGCAAAAATCAGGGCGATATTTTCGGCCGGGGTGAAGAAAATCAGCAGGCTAATCAGCGAATAAGCCACGATAATCCACTTAAACGCCTTCACGCGGTCAAAGCGGCCCAACAGTCGGGAGGAGCAAAGCGATCCAAACATGGTGGCAATGCTGCCGTAGAGCAGGAACTGCGTCGCCATTTCAGGATGATCCATCACGTATTTAACGAAATAGAGCGTGGCCCCACCGCGCACCACGTTGGAACAAGTCGCCATCATTTTGAACGCGCACATGATGCGCCATTGGGTATTACCGAACAGCAGCTTGAGATCTTTCGATACCGATGAACCCGGCTGAACCTCAAAGGTATAGCGCTCTTTGGTCGTAAAGAAACAAACATACAGCAGCACCACGCCACTCACCCCCAGCACGCACATCGCGCCAAAGTAGCCCAACTGTTCGTTACCTTTACCAATGATACCCACCAGCGGCAGAGCCACTCCGCTTATTGCCAGCGATCCTGCCGCTGCCAGGAAAAAGCGCCAGGACTGAAGGGCATGACGCTCTTTAGGATCGGCGGTGATCACACCTGGCATGGCGCAATAGGGCACGTTAACGAAGGTGTAGACCAGCGTCAGTAGAATGTAGGTCACGCAGGCGTAGATGATTTTGCCCTGCGCAGAGAAATCCGGCGTGTAGAAGGTGAGCATACACACGATGCCAAATGGAATAGCCCCCCACAGCAGGAACGGGCGGAATTGTCCGTGACGCGTGCGGGTGCGGTCGACTAACAGCCCCATTAACGGATCGGTGACCGCATCCAACACGCGCGACACCAGGAACAGCGTGCCCATGATGCCTGCGGATAAGCCAAAGACATCGGTATAGAAATAGGCGAGCAGGAACATCGTCGCCTGCCAGACGAAGCCGCAGGCGGTATCACCCAGCCCGTAGCCAATCTTATCTTTCATGGTTAATTGCATTTTGACCCCCAACGCAGAGAGTGGAACAGTGCAAACGTCAGGGACCTGGTCCAGGCCAATACTTCACCTGGTGCATCGTCAGGAATACACCCTTTTTTCGTGTGCTGATTTCACATTTTCGTGTTAATAAAGTGTAATGAGATGATCGTTTTATCGGCAATGGTCATTTCTTGTTTATGAATTATGATATTTTGCTTTTGTGATAAATATCGTTATAAAGATGAAAATGAAAAATAGTTTTGTGTTTTATTTCAATGAGTTATGAAAATAATAATTTCCGTCAATCGCTATATTACGGGCGTAGAAAAATCGTCCGCGAAATAACTTCCGCAGACGAGTTAATATTTTAATAATTACAATCCGAGCGCTTTTTTACCGGCGTTAATAACCTCGATAATTTTATCCGTGTCGTAAATACACCCTTTCCAGGTGCCTCCACTCACCGACTGTAATGCCGCCCACAGGCGGGTGTCGTCGGGCAAAAAAACATGAGCGTGCAGTTCCGGATGCGGCTGACGAAGCGCCAGTTCCGCCGCGCCCTCGTCAGGCGTCAGCGGCGCATGTCGCGTGCCGATAAAGTTCACGCTGCCGGTCAGGGAGAGACGATCAACAACAATCTCGATGATGTCATCATCGCGAAGCTTGCCAATCGGCCCTCCGGCCAGCGCTTCTGGCGCTACGTGGCCGAAACATGCGCCGGTAGACACGCCGGAGAAACGCGCGTCAGTGATGAGCGATACTGATTTTCCCCACGACACATGCTTTAAGGCCGACGTCAGCTGATAGGTCTCTTCCATGCCGGTACCAGACGGCCCGCCACCGATCACCACCATAATGTCGCCCTGTTCAATCTCACCGTTTTTGATTGCCTTAATCGCGCGGGCTTCAGAAACAAACACCCGTGCCCGGCCAGTATGCCGATACACACCATCCTCACTGACCACCGACGGATCGATTGCCGTGGCTTTGATCACCGAGCCTTCTGGCGCGATATTGCCAACCGGGAAAGCCACCGTCGAGGTTAACCCTCTGGCTTTGGCACGCTCCGGCGGCAGGATCACATCATCCGGATCGACACCGTCCTGATCGCGCAGGCACTGGCGGAATCGCGCACGACGCTCCGATGCCTGCCACCAGTCAAGATTTTCCCCCACCGTCTGCCCGGTGACGGTCATGGCATCTTCATGCAGCAGACCGAGCGCGCGCAGATGGAGCATCACCTCTGGCACACCGCCCGCCAGGAAGGCGCGCACCGTCGGGTGATAATCCGGTCCGTTTGGCAACACGCTGACCAGCCGTGGCACCTTACGATTGATACGCGTCCAGTGCTCAACGTCAGGCAACGTGCAGCCCGCTGCATGCGCGATAGCCGGAATATGCAGCAGTAAATTGGTGGAACCACCAAACGCGGCGTGGATCACCATCGCGTTTTCAATGGCTTTGTCCGTCAGGATATCGCGCGTGGTAATGCCGCGGTTATCCAGTTCGATGACCGCCCGCGCAGATTGCCGCGAGATCTCCAGCCAGACATCCTGCCCTGACGGAGCCAGCGCCGAATGCGGCAGCGCCAGACCTAGCGCCTCTGCCACCACCTGCGCCGTTCCCGCCGTTCCCAGGAACTGGCAGCCACCACCCGGCGAGGCGCAGGCGCGACAACCCAGCTCGGCGGCCTCTTGCAAAGAAAGCTCGTCATTGGCATAGCGCACCCCGATGGTTTGCACTTTTCCGGCATCTTCACCAAAAGTGGGTGGCAGCGTGGCACCACCCGGTACCAGAATCGTCGGCAAATGATGCATGGATGCCAGCGCGATCATGGTAGCTGGCAGGCCTTTGTCGCAGGTGGCAACGCCAATCACAGCGCGGCGTGTCGGCAGGGAACGAATAAGACGTCGAAACACAATAGCCGCATCGTTGCGATACGGCAGGGAATCAAACATTCCGTGCGTTCCCTGAGAACGACCATCGCAGGGATCGCTGACAAACGCGGCAAACGGGATCCCACCGTGGCGAGTAATCTCTTTCGCCGCCGCCTGCATTTGCAGGCCAATCTCCCAGTGTCCCGTGTGGTAGCCCAGCGCGATCGGGCGGCCATCTCCTGCGCGGATCCCACCCTGAGTGCCAATAATCAGCACCTCTTTCCCGGTGAGTTTATTCGCATCCCAGCCCATACCTGCGTTTTGCGTCATGCCAAACAGATTGCCGCTTGGCGACTCCATCAGCATTTGCGGGGTCAGCGGCAGCGCGCCCTGTGGCCCGGCCGCATGGGTGGTGACGGAATAAAAAGCATCGCTCTGCGGCGTAAAAATCGTTTCTATTGGCATCG
This sequence comes from Enterobacter sp., assembly GCA_022649305.1. Taxonomy (GTDB): domain Bacteria; phylum Pseudomonadota; class Gammaproteobacteria; order Enterobacterales; family Enterobacteriaceae; genus Enterobacter. The sequence continues at coordinate 49,943 of JALCNW010000001.1, read as the reverse complement.
TATTCGTGCGCCTCAGCAGAGCTTGAGCTGTTGTAACAGCGATTTAAGCTGCGTTTTGCGAGCCTCATCCAGCGGCCCGGCAGGCGGCAACACATGCGTGGAAATCGGTCGTCCGCACAGCACAATCGCTTCTTTAATGACGTTCACAAACGGCGTGTCCAGTTGATACATCTGCGGGATTTGCAGCAGGGTCTGGTGATAATGTGCAGCCTGAGCCAAGTCGCCATCGCGAAACGCCTGGCGCAATTTTACCGATACCTGCGGGGCAAAATTGCCGCTGGCTGAAATCGCGCCATCGCCCCCTAACAGCAAAGTATTAAACAGATGATCGTCGTAACCGCACAGCACGGTGAAGTGCGGATGTGCTGATTTCACCGTCAGGATCATACTGCGCAGATGGGCTACGGAATCGATGGTGTCTTTGATACCCACGATATTGCGGCGAGAATCCGCCAGCGTCTTCACCAGCGTCGGCGTCAGGTCCTGGCCGGTAAGTGCGGGGAAGTTATACAGGATCACCGGCAGCGTCACGCTGTCGGCCACCTGCTGGAAATAGTGAATCAGGTTTTGTTCGGACACTTTCCAGTAGTACGGGTTAATGACAACGATCCCGTCCGCCCCGGCTTGCTGGGCATGCTGGCTGAGTTCGATGGTTTCCCGGGCGTTGGTGCCGCCAGTGCCAATCAATACCGGCACACGACGATCCACGTGATCAATAGCAAAACGGGCGATCGCTTTACGCTCTTCGGCGTTTAGCTGCGAGAACTCTCCCCCGCTGCCTAAAAAGAACAGGCCATCTACGCCTGCGCCAATCATGTCGTCTATAAGCGCGGCGGTACCCTGTTTATCAAACTGCCCATCGGCAGAGAAGATGGTGGAGACAGGCGGAATAATCCCCGAAAACTGCACGTTCTGCTGCATGAGATCTCCTTGCTGAATCATTTTGTTCTACATTATAGAACAGCGTTCATTAATTTAACTCTCATACTATGACGTGATAAAGGAAGAGGTAAACCGGGAAAGTGCAGGAAGAGGTGAAATTTTAGACTGGATCACGAAATGATGTAACAACGCGGTAACGTTCCAGGCCCGGCGGTCATAGCACGCCGGGCCAAAAAATTAGCCCACCAGCATCTTCACAACCACTTTCCGGACCTGCGCGGCACCCCCCACGGCGCACAGCGGCTTATGGACTTCACCCGGATAGAACACCACAAAATCGCCTTCGCTGAGCACCACGGTTTTTTCCTGCTCGCCTTCCGGCAGGAACGCGATGTCTTTATCCGCCAGCCAGTCGGTATCCGGCGTGCCGTGCGGCAAGGTGCTAAAGGTCATTCCTTCCTGGCCTTTCAGCACGATCTGGATGTCCAGGTAACGAGCATGGTACTCGGCGCGGCGTTCAGCAAACGGCTGAGTCATGTCCTCGGATACCAGATAAAAAAGGTTGTTGCCGTCAATATCGTGTTTGCCGAGCGTCGTCGCGTCGGTGACGTGCGCTTTAACGTGTTCGATAGCCTGATGCAATTCTTCTGGCAGCCAGGATTGCAGGTGGCGGATGTTGCCAACGATCATGATTAAACCCTCAATGTAAAACGATGTTTCATTTTATCTTTTATACGAGGATTTCTACTGCCATACCACTCTTTTTTGAGCAAGACTTGCGTCAGCGCATGATTATCGGGAAATGTGTTAATTGCCTGTTAATAGCGCTCCGGCATTTATGCAACGGTTATGCATAAAGCGGGTTTGACAAGGTAAGCGTCTTTTTTTAATGCACTGATAAAACTAATATTAATAAAAAACCCGCGCCCCCGTCACACTTTATCATCTCGGTTATTTTCATTTATTCTGGATAGTTATTTTTTAATTTAGCTTTGAGCAACAATAGTTAATTCTGATTTATGCATATTCATGCTTATCAATTTAAATTATTCATATAATTCATAATGTTATTTATATGTATCAGCCTATTACAATCAACAAATCAATAACAACTACAAATATACCCAGCCAAATATGCTTAGTCATTCATACTGCAATAATGACTAATTAATCATTATCTGATGCGAGTCATGCAATAGAAAACAAACCTGCTAATAGCCGATCCGGCGTGAGCAATATCACATTATCAAATTTTAAGCCGCCTACTATGAGCCCTGAAATCAATTGAGCTTAGAGGGCTATGAAATAAATCCCGATTCATAGCACAGCCCTTTTTATTCTGAAAAAACAGTTAAAGGAATAATTATGGAAAAGCATTACGTCGGTTCTGAAATTGGTCAATTGCGTAGCGTTATGCTGCATCGCCCAAATTTAAGTCTAAAACGTTTAACACCGTCGAACTGTCAGGAGTTGTTATTCGATGATGTGTTATCGGTAGAGCGCGCGGGTGAAGAGCATGACATTTTCGCAAACACGCTGCGCGAGCAGGGTGTGGAAGTCCTGCTGTTGACCGACTTACTCACACAAACCCTTGATATTGCAGACGCCAAAGCCTGGTTACTGGAAACACAAATCTCCGACTATCGCCTCGGGCCTGCGTTCGCCAACGACGTGCGCGGCTGGCTGGCAGATATGCCGCATCGTGAACTGGCGCGGCGTTTGAGTGGTGGATTAACCTACGGCGAAATCCCTGCGTTTATTAAAAATATGGTTGTCGATACCCACACGGCGAATGATTTTATTATGAAGCCGTTGCCCAACCATTTATTTACGCGTGACACCTCCTGCTGGATTTATAACGGCGTGTCGATTAACCCGATGGCCAAAGCGGCCCGTCAGCGCGAAACAAATAACCTCCGCGCCATATATCGCTGGCACCCGGCGTTTGCCGACGGTGATTTTATTAAGTATTTCGGCGATGAGAATATTAATTACGATCACGCCACATTAGAAGGCGGTGACGTATTAGTGATTGGTCGCGGTGCGGTATTAATTGGCATGTCAGAACGCACGACGCCACAAGGCGTGGAGTTCCTCGCCAACAGCCTGTTTAAGCATCGTCAGGCCGAGCGCGTGATTGCCGTTGAGCTGCCTAAACATCGCTCCTGTATGCATCTCGATACCGTCATGACCCACATCGACGTCGATACCTTCTCGGTCTACCCGGAAGTGGTGCGCAAGGACGCCCAGTGCTGGACGCTGACCCCGGACGGACGCGGCGGCCTGCTGCGCACCCAGGAAACAGACCTGCTGCACGCCATTGAGAAAGCACTCGGCATTAATCAGGTGCGCCTGATCACCACTGGCGGCGATGCCTTCGAAGCCGAGCGTGAACAGTGGAACGACGCCAACAACGTGCTGACCATTCGCCCCGGCGTGGTGATTGGCTATGAGCGCAACATCTGGACTAACGAGAAATACGACAAAGCGGGGATCACCGTGCTACCGATTCCGGGCGACGAGCTGGGACGCGGTCGCGGCGGCGCACGCTGCATGAGCTGCCCACTGGAACGCGACGGAATTTAAAGGAGCCATCATGGAAAGAAAACCCACTCTGGTCGTCGCCCTCGGCGGCAATGCGCTGCTCAAACGCGGCGAACCGCTGGAAGCGGATATCCAGCGTCAGAATATTGAGCTGGCAGCCCACACCATCGCCGGGCTGACCGAACAATGGCGCGTGGTGCTGGTGCATGGCAACGGGCCGCAGGTCGGACTGCTGGCGCTACAAAACAGTGCCTACGACAAAGTTACGCCCTATCCGCTTGACGTTCTTGGTGCCGAGAGCCAGGGAATGATCGGCTACATGCTCCAGCAAGCGCTGAAAAACAACCTGCCTCAACGCGAGGTGAGCGTGCTGCTCACTCAGGTGGAAGTGGACCCGGCCGATCCAGCCTTCAGCAACCCGACCAAATACATCGGCCCGGTGTATAGCGCGGAACAGGCCAGTGTGCTGCGTGCGGAAAAAGGCTGGGCGTTCAAGGCCGACGGCAAATATGTCCGCCGCGTAGTGCCGTCGCCGCAGCCAAAACGCATCGTCGAGCGCGATGCCATTACCGCCCTGATTGAGCGCGATCATCTGGTGATCTGCAACGGTGGTGGCGGCGTACCGGTGGTGGAAAACGCCAACGGCTATCGCGGCATTGAAGCGGTTATCGACAAAGATCTTTCCGCCGCGCTGCTGGCCCGACAGATCGAGGCCGACGCCCTGCTGATCCTGACCGATGCCGACGCGGTGTACCTCGACTGGGGCAAACCGACCCAGCGTCCGCTGGCGCAGGTAACGCCGGAACTGCTGAAAGGCATGAAGTTTGACGCCGGTTCAATGGGGCCGAAAGTGGCTGCCTGCCGTGAATTTGTCGAAGCGTGCAACGGCATCGCCGGGATCGGCGCGCTGGAAGACGGGGCAGAGATTCTGGCCGGGGAGAAAGGCACGCTGATTCGTAACTAACCCCCTCACCCCTGCCCTCTCCCCATAGGGGAGAGGGGTAAGGTTTTAGACACTAATTTAAAAGGATTTCCCACATGACCATCAACCTAAAAAACCGCAACTTCCTTAAACTGCTGGACTACACCCCAACAGAAATTCAGTACCTGATCGACCTCGCTATCGAACTCAAAGCCGCTAAAAAAGCCGGGCGCGAAAAGCAAACTCTGGTCGGCAAAAACATCGCGCTGATCTTCGAAAAAACCTCCACCCGCACCCGCTGCGCGTTTGAAGTGGGCGCGTTTGACCAGGGCGCACAGGTGACCTACCTCGGTCCAAGCGGATCGCAGATTGGCCATAAAGAGTCGATGAAAGACACCGCCCGCGTGCTGGGCCGCATGTATGACGGCATCGAGTATCGCGGTTACGGTCAGGAGATCGTCGAAGAACTGGGCGAGTTCGCAGGCGTTCCCGTCTGGAACGGGCTGACCAACGAATTCCATCCTACGCAAATCCTCGCAGATCTGATGACCATGCTGGAACACGCGCCAGGCAAAACCTTGCCGGAGCTGAGCTTCGCCTATCTGGGCGACGCGCGGAACAACATGGGCAACTCGCTGATGGTTGGCGCGGCAAAAATGGGCATGGATATTCGCCTGGTGGCACCCAAATCCTTCTGGCCTGAGGCCGGGCTGGTTGAACAGTGCCGCGCCATCGCCAAAGAGACCGGTGCGCGCATCACCTTAACCGATGACGTGAACGAAGGCGTGCATGGCACTGACTTCCTCTACACCGACGTCTGGGTGTCGATGGGCGAGCCGAAAGAGGCGTGGGCCGAGCGCGTGAGCCTGATGACGCCATATCAGATCAACGCCGGAGTAATGAAAGCCACCGGCAATCCGAACGTGAAGTTCATGCACTGCCTGCCAGCATTCCATAACGAGCACACCAAAGTGGGCCGTGAAATCGAAATGGCCTACGGCCTGAAAGGGCTGGAAGTGACGGAAGAGGTCTTCGAATCACCGAACTCTATCGTCTTTGACGAAGCAGAAAACCGCATGCACACCATTAAAGCGGTCATGGTGGCGACACTCGGCGACTAATCACCGCCCGGCGCGGCCTGAGGCTGCGCCGGGGTTCAGGAGAACATCATGGGCAAATTCAAGTTTCCTTCCGCTTATACCATCCTCTTTTTTCTGATTGCCGTGGTTGCCGCGCTGAGCTGGGTTGTTCCGGCCGGTCAGTACCAGATGGTGATGAATGAAACGCTCGGCAAAGAAGTCCCTATTGCCGGAACTTACGCACACGTTGCCGCACATCCGCAGGGGATCGTGTCGGTGTTGATGGCGCCGATCGCCGGGCTGTACGATCCGGTGTCGGGGCAAGCCGGCGCGATCGACGTGGCGCTATTTATTCTGATCATCGGCGGATTTCTGGGGATCGTCACCAAAACCGGTGCGATTGATGCCGGGATCGAGCGCGTCACCACGCGGCTGCGTGGTCGAGAAGAGTGGATGATCCCGATCCTGATGGCGCTGTTTGCCGCAGGCGGTACGATTTATGGTATGGCAGAAGAGTCGCTGCCGTTTTATACGCTGCTGGTGCCGGTAATGCTCGCCGCCCGCTTCGATCCGGTCGTCGCCGCCTCCACGGTGCTGCTCGGTGCAGGGATCGGCACACTCGGATCGACCATTAACCCCTTCGCTACGGTTATCGCCGCCAACGCAGCGGGCATTCCGTTTACCAATGGGATCGCCCTGCGCGTGGCCCTGCTGGCGATTGGTTGGGTCATCTGCGTGGTATGGGTGATGCGCTACGCTCGCAAAGTGCGCCGGGATCCTTCCCTGTCGATCGTGGCGGACAAGCAAGAAGAAAACCTCGCCCATTTCCTCGGCAGCAAAGGCGAGCAGTCGCTGGAATTTACGCCAGTGCGCAAAATCATTCTGGTGATTTTCGCCCTCGCCTTCGCGGTGATGATCTACGGCGTGGCGGTCCTTGGATGGTGGATGGCTGAAATATCCGCCGTCTTTCTTGCCAGCGCCATTATCGTTGGCCTGATTGCGCGGATGAGTGAAGAGGAGCTGACCTCAACCTTTATCAACGGCGCGCGAGATTTGCTGGGCGTTGCGCTGATTATCGGCATCGCGCGCGGTATCGTAGTCATTATGGATAAGGGCATGATTACGCACACGATTTTACATAGTGCGGAAGGTCTGGTGACCGGGCTGTCTTCGGTGGCGTTTATTAACGTGATGTACTGGCTGGAAGTGGTGCTGTCATTTCTTGTGCCATCTTCGTCCGGCCTGGCCGTTCTGACGATGCCGATCATGGCACCGCTCGCGGATTTCGCTAACGTCAACCGCGACCTGGTCGTGACCGCGTATCAGTCGGCATCCGGGATCGTGAATCTGGTTACGCCAACTTCTGCCGTGGTGATGGGCGGGTTAGCTATCGCTCGCGTGCCTTACGTGCGCTATCTGAAATGGGTGGCACCGCTGTTGGGGATTCTGACGGTGGTGATCATGGCGGCGTTAAGCCTCGGAGCACTTATGTAACGTGCCGGGTGGCGCTGCGCTTACCCCGGCTTACGGATCGGTGCAGTGCTACCGATAATTTCGGCAATTGAATATGGGAAAAACGATGATGGAATACGGAGATTACTCCCCGAAAGAACAATTACAACTGACGGTATGCCAGAGCCTGATTGCTGAAAAAAGTTATCTCTCCCAGGAAGAAATACGTCGCGATTTGCAGGACCGGGGCTTCGACAGCATCAGTCAGTCCACGGTGTCGCGGTTGCTCAAATTGCTTGGCGTCATAAAAATTAGAAATGCCAAAGGCCAAAAGATTTATTCGATGAATCCGCAGTTACGCCCCGCTCCGGATGCCGCCCGTTCCATCTCCGAAATGGTGGTCAGCGTGGAGCACAATAGCGAGTTTATCCTTATCCATACGGCCGCCGGATATGGTCGCGCGGTGGCGCGGATTCTGGATTATCACCAACTGCCCGAAATCTTAGGCGTGGTGGCGGGAAGCAGTATTGTCTGGGTCGCGCCGCGCGTGGTGAAGCGCACGGCGCTGGTGCATAAGCAAATTAATTATTTACTCAGAACGCATTAATATTCATAAAGAACCGTTTGCATTGAGTAAAGTGTGCATTAATCGCTTGATCCGAAAATGGAGCTGAGTATAATCGCCGACAATTTGCCGGGAGGAAGTCATGGTCAAGCGTGTACGACATACAGTCATACCGCGTCTGAAAACAGACGCTGGCCTGCCGTTTTTCTTCCCGTTGATAACCCTATTCCCAGAGCCCCTCATATGAGGGGCTTTTTTTTGCCCGGCGTCAGGAGATAAACATGAACCCGCTTTATCAAAAACACATCATTTCCATTAACGACCTTAGCCGCGAAGAGCTGGAGCTGGTTCTGGATACCGCGGCAAAACTGAAGGCCAACCCGCAGCCCGAGCTGCTGAAGCATAAAGTGATCGCCAGCTGTTTCTTCGAAGCATCGACCCGCACACGCCTGTCGTTTGAAACCTCGATGCACCGCCTGGGCGCGAGCGTGGTCGGCTTCTCTGACAGCAGCAACACGTCGCTGGGCAAAAAAGGCGAGACGCTGGCCGACACCATTTCAGTGATCAGCACCTACGTGGATGCGATTGTGATGCGTCATCCGCAGGAAGGTGCATCGCGCCTGGCGACCGAATTCTCGGGTGGGATCCCTATCCTGAATGCCGGTGACGGGGCTAACCAGCATCCCACCCAAACCCTGCTGGATCTGTTCACCATTAAGGAGACTCAGGGCCGCCTGGAAAACTTGCACATCGCCATGGTCGGTGACCTGAAATATGGCCGCACCGTACACTCGCTGGCGCAGGCGCTGGCGAAATTCAACGGTAATCGCTTCTACTTTATCGCACCACCAGCGCTCGCCATGCCGCAGTACATCCTCGATATGCTCGATGAGAAAGGCATCGCGTGGAGCCAGCACGCCAGCATTGAAGAGGTGATGGGTGAAGTGGACATTCTGTATATGACTCGCGTGCAAAAAGAGCGTCTGGACCCGTCCGAGTACGCCAACGTGAAGGCACAGTTTGTCCTGCGCGCCAGCGACCTCGAAGGCGCACGTCAAAATATGAAAGTGCTGCATCCGCTGCCACGCATCGACGAGATCGCCACCGATGTGGATAAGACGCCGCACGCCTGGTACTTCCAGCAGGCGGGTAACGGTATTTTCGCTCGCCAGGCATTGCTGGCACTGGTTCTGAATCGCGACTTAGCTCTGTAAGGGGAATGACCATGACACACGATAATAAACTCCAGGTAGAAGCCATCAAGCGTGGCACGGTGATCGACCACATCCCTGCGCAAATCGGCTTTAAGCTGCTGACCCTGTTCAAGCTGACCGAAACCGACCAGCGCATCACCATTGGTCTGAACCTGCCGTCCGGCGAAATGGGCCGCAAGGACCTGATCAAAATCGAGAATACCTTCCTGACCGACGAGCAGGTTAACCAGCTGGCGCTGTACGCGCCGCATGCCACGGTGAACCGCATCGACGATTACGACGTGGTGGGTAAATCACGCCCGAACTTACCGGAACGCATCGATACCGTTCTGGTCTGCCCGAACAGTAACTGTATTAGTCATGCCGAGCCGGTATCTTCCAGTTTTGCAGTGAAAAAACGCGAGAAAGACATCGCGCTCAAATGCAAATACTGTGAAAAAGAGTTTTCTCATTATGTGGTGCTGGCCAACTAATCGAGGTTGGTAATGGATCCCGGCCTCCCTATAATGGCCGTGAACATTTTAACTGCTGTTATTCAGGAGAAAACATGACCAAAGTACTCGCGACGGAAAATGCACCAGCCGCTATCGGCCCATACGTTCAGGGCGTTGACCTTGGCAGCATGATCATCACTTCCGGTCAAATCCCGGTAAACCCAAAAACCGGTGAAGTCCCAGAAGACGTTGCCGCTCAGGCGCGCCAGTCTCTGGAAAACGTTCAGGCGATCGTTGAATCCGCTGGCCTGAAAGTGGGCGATATCGTGAAAACCACCGTGTTTGTGAAAGATCTGAACGATTTCGCGACCGTGAACGCCACCTACGAAGCGTTCTTCAACGAGCATAACGCCACCTTCCCGGCGCGCTCCTGCGTCGAAGTAGCCCGTCTGCCTAAAGACGTGAAAATTGAAATTGAAGCGATTGCCGTTCGTCGTTAATTCTTTTCAATACATTAAAGGCAGCGTGAGCTGCCTTTTTTATTTTTCGCCTTGTAATGAGGTTCATTTTCTCCGCGTTAAAAAGTGATTCTCTCCGCTCCGTAATTAGACTGTTGCCCAATCATTCCCCATTACGGACGTTAAATGAAACTGTCAAAAATTATGCTGGTAATGGTTACCGTCGCCACGGCAACCTCTGCCTTTGCGCATGGCTATATCCAGTCCCCGGCCAGCCGCGCTGAAATGTGTAAGCTGGGCCAGAATATCGATTGTGGTCTGGTGACCTATGAACCACAAAGCGTTGAGCGTGCGTCGGGGTTCCCTACCAATAGCCTGCCGCCAGACGGTCAGCTTGCCAGCGCTGGGATAGCTAACTACTCCCAGCTGGATAAGCAGAGCCTGAACGCGTGGACCAAAACCCCCATGACGGCAGGCACGCATGAGTTCGTCTGGCATCACACCGCGCCGCACAAAACCGCTAACTGGCGCTATTACATTACCAAACAAAACTGGGACCCCAATAAACCACTGTCCCGCGATCAATTCGATTTAAACCCGTTCTGCACCATTAATGGAAATGGACAAGCGCCAGCCATGACCCAGTCCATGAAATGTAACGTACCTGAACGTACCGGCTATCAGGTGATTTACGGCGTATGGGAAATTGCCGATACCGCTAATAGCTTCTATCAGGCTGTTGACGTTGATTTCGGAAATAGCGGCGGCACAACGCCCGATGAAACGCCAGCGGCAGCTTCTGAATGGTTCAAAACGTTAAGCGGTCAGATTTCAGGGAACAACATTAACGCTGGCGACAAAGTGATTGCTCGCTTCTTTGATGCCAATGGCGAAGTCGATTCGATGCGCACCGAGCTAACCGTTTCGTCTGCGGCTCAAGGCGACGTAAATCAGTGGTCTTACGATCTGGCGAAGAAAATCAACGCCACTCAGAGCGACGTTCGCGTGGGCGTAAAAGATGAAAGCGGTGAAGTGAGCCCGATTCACGGCGCAAACAGCGTCTTTGTGAAAAATGGCAGCACCCTGAAATCCGTAGCCATCTCTTATGAAGAACAGAAAGCCGTTGTCAACGAAGCCGTCACTGTCTCTAACGTCCAGTACAGCAAAGTTGAAAATGGCCAGGCCACGGTGAGCTACCACATTAACACCACGGGCGATGTGAATTTTGAAGCGCAGGTCATGAACCACAACGGCGCTGAAAAAGGTTATTTGAAGCAGGCCATGAACAATGCCAATCAGGATGTCACCATGACCCTGACTGACGTTGCCGCCGGTCATCATATGCTGAAATACTACGCCACCAACAAAGACGGTACGCTGTTTGCGCAGGACGTAGTGGATATGATGCTGGAAGGTAATTCTGCAACGGGCAACACCGGAAACTATGAATTCTCGTTCCCGGATGGGATCTCGTCTTATAAAGCCGGAACCATTGTATTGCAGCCAAAAAACGGTAAGACCTACCAATGTAAGCCTTTCCCGTACAGCGGTTTCTGTAAGCAATACAGCGAGACATCAACGCAGTATTCCCCAGGCGTAGGTACGCACTGGAAAGAAGCGTGGGTTGTTAAGAACTGAGTTGACTGACCCCTCACCCTATGGGTGAGGGGTATTGACTACGGATTCCGCGTTGCGCGTAGTAATGTTTCCAGCGGATAAACCGCCGCAATCACCACTTCATCCTGTATTTTCGCTGCGTTATCCAGCTCGCTCTGGATCGACGCAATCTCTTTGTCATCCAGCGTTCCCTGACGTGCCACCAAATCCGTCAACCTCAGTCCAATCGATGACAGCTTATCCACCTCCTGAATCACCGGTTTCAACGCCTTCAACTGGTAGTTGTTTTCGCTTACTGCCAGCGCGTCGCTGGTGTTGCTCTGCCAGCGATTAAAAACGTGACGCAGCGCTTCTGCGCTTTCCGTATCTTCCGCATCGCTGATCAATCGCTCGGCCCACTTGTTCATCTGACGCACCGTGTTGCTTTCCGCGCTTAACGCATCGGCATAACGGTTGAGCGGCTCAAACTGATGGTAATTTCCCGCCTGGAATTTAAGATGCTGACGCGTGTAATACTGCGCAGGCTCAACGGCCTGCGCAAGGATTTGCAGCGCTAATGTGTCGGCACTGTTACCCAGACGGGTAAAGTACGCCAGCTGCTGGCTGTGCTGCTGTAAACCCACCGATACCGTGGTCCAGCTGTCCATCGCCTGCAAACGGGTGTACATGTTGTCGATATCATTCACATCCTGCGCCGACCACAACCGCTCTGCGACCGCAAACGCACGTGGCCAGAGCTTAATATCCAGCACCGGCGCGACCACGTTTTCCGCCCATAGCGCGGCTTCACCGCCCATCAGGTTAGCCTGCTGACCCGCATCCGGCACCACAGGCTGAGTCCCTTTCGGCACGTCATCAAGACGTGCGCCCGTTATGGGATAGCGGGCGTTGCCCACCAGGAAGTAGCCGCTGAGCTTGTCGTCCGTCACGTTCACCACAGGCCGTGTTTCGCCCATCCAGGTATCGACCGTGAAGGTCACCTGGTTGTCATCACGCCATTCAATGTCATTAACTGCCCGGCGGGATTTGCCGCTGAAATCAATAAATCCACGCCAGCCGGTATCCCCTTTCACCAGCGTAAAGCTGCCCTCGACCGGCTTACCTTTCAGACGCGGCATGGTGAAGGACCAGCTCTGCGCGCTGTCGTTATCGGTAAGGGTATCCACGCCGTTAAGGCCCTGCGGCACGATCTCATTGCGATAGTGATACGCGGTGCTCTGGGGCTGATCGAGATAGAAACCGGTGGAGAGAATGCCCTTGTAGCCGTGCTTCGCCACTTCACCCAGCGCGTCCTGCCCCTGCCACGACTGGATCAGGATGTTTTTTGGCAGATCGGGATGGTAGATCTCATCCCAGCCCACCATCTGACGATGGTTTTTTTCGAGGATCGTTTCCAGCTTGCGGTTGAAGTACGCCTGTAGCGCGTGGCTGTCGGCTAATTTGTTGGTGCGCATAAACTGCTGGATGGCGGCGCTTTCCTTCCAATGGGTGTCGTCCACCTCGTCGCCGCCAATGTGCAGATACGGATCGGGGAAAATCGCCGCCAGTTCGCTGATTATCGCCTCAGCAAACGTATAGGTTGCCTCTTTTGTAGGATCCAGGACCGGCTTTAGCACGCCCCAGTGGCGTTCCATTTCATACGGGCCTGGCGCGCTCATCAGCTCGGGATAGGCCACGGCAATCGCCGAGGCGTGCCCCGGCATGTCTATCTCCGGCACCACGCGAATGCCGCGCGCGGTGGCATAGCGCACGACTTCACGCATTTGCTCCGGCGTGTAGAACAGTCCGTCGCTGGCGAGCGCCGTCAGTTTTGGATAACGTTTTGAGGTAAAGCGCCAGCCCTGATCGTCGGTCAAATGCCAGTGCAGAACGTTCAGCTTCGCCGCCGCCATGCCATCGATCTGGCGTTTGATATCCTCAAGCGGAATGAAGTGTCGAGCCGAGTCCAGCAGCAAACCGCGCCATGGGAAGCGCGGGGCATCCTCGATACTCACCCACGGCAGCGAGGTATTTTCCGCGCCGTTTTGAATAAGCTGGAGCAGGGTTTCCATCGCCCGCAGCGCGCCAAAGCGGGTATTGGCAGAGATGTTTACGCCGTTAGCATCCACGGTGAGCGTGTAGCTTTCATCGCTGTCGGGCAGCGGCTGTGGCTTCACCTTTTTAGCCATCGCGATACGAATGGTGGGATTATCAGGCTTGTCGGCCTGTGGTTGTAACGTCCAGCCCGTTTGCAGCGCGATGCGCTGGCGCAGGCGATTCACGGCATCACCGAGATCGTCCCCGGTGACGCTGACAGAAATTTTATCGTTAAGCACCAGCACGCCCTGCGTGCCAGGACGTTCGACTTTGGCAGGCCAAGGCATCAGGGGGAGATCGCCTGCCGGCGCGGCAAGCGCAGAAGCGCCGAGCAAAAGCCCGGCGGTAAGAAGACCATAGCGCAACATGAATGTTCCTTATCTGAATCTGACGGGCCAAATAAAGGCAAAACATTTTGTTAACATGCGCTTAAATAGTCGTCAAGCGAAGCAGGCGACGGAGATCACAGGTTGTTGAATTTGGGAGAAAACGTAGCCCCTCACCCCGACCCTCTCCCCAAAGGGGCGAGGGTGTGGTGACTTACTGCCACCCATATCGACGGGCGTAGATCCCTTTCACCATCTGCGTCAGCACCATGTAGCCTGCCAGAATCGCCACCAGCCATGGGAAGTAGCTCAACGGCAGCGCCTGCAGGTGCAGATAGCTCGCCAGCGGCGAGAACGGCAACGCGATACCCATCACCATCACCAGCACCGTCATCAGCATCAGTGGCCAGGCGGCACGGCTCTGGATGAACGGAATACGGCGCGTGCGGATCATATGCACAATTAGCGTTTGCGACAGCAGGCCGACCACGAACCAGCCGGACTGGAACAGCGTTTGATGTTCCGGCGTGTTGGCGTGGAACACAAACCACATCAGGCAGAAGGTCAGGATGTCAAAGATCGAGCTGATCGGTCCAAAGAACAGCATAAAGCGCCCAAGATCGGACGGGTTCCAGCGCTGCGGCTTTTGGATCTGCTCGTCATCAACGTTATCAAACGGGATCGCCACCTGCGATACGTCGTACATCAGGTTCTGAACCAGCAGGTGCAGCGGCAGCATCGGCAGGAACGGCAGGAAGGCGCTCGCCACCAGCACGCTGAAGACGTTACCGAAGTTGGAGCTGGCGGTCATTTTGATGTATTTGAGCATATTGGCGAAGGTACGACGCCCTTCAATCACGCCCTGCTCCAGCACCATCAGGCTTTTTTCCAGCAGGATAATATCGGCCGCCTCACGGGCGATATCTACCGCACCGTCAACGGAAATCCCGATATCCGCCGCACGCAGCGCAGGCGCATCGTTGATGCCATCGCCCATAAAGCCCACAACGTGGCCTTCGCGACGCAGCAGGGTCACAATGCGTTCTTTGTGCATCGGCGTCAGGCGTGCAAACAGCGTAGTGTGTTTCGCAAGCTCGGCCAACTGGTCGTCAGAGAGCGTTTCGATATCGCTGCCCGTCACCACCTCGCCTGTCTCCAGCCCCACTTCACGACACACTTTGGCCGCTACCAGCTCGCTGTCACCTGTCAGAATTTTCACGGTGATGCCGCTGGCTTTAAGCGCCTTCAGCGCCGGAGCCGTGGTCTCCTTCGGCGGATCGAGGAATGCGATATAACCTTCGAGGATCAAATCGGATTCGTCGATACGCTGGTAGTCACCTTCACGGGCAGGCAGGAATTTGCTGGCCACCGCCACCACGCGCAGCCCCTGACGGTTGAGATTATCGGTCACGCGTTTGATGCGGCGCAGCATGGTGTCGTCCAGCGGCACAATCTCGCCGTTATGACGCACCTGAGTAGAGACATTGAGTATCTCCTGCAACGCGCCTTTGCAGATCAACTGATGCGCATCGGCCTGCTCGTTGACCACCACCGACATCCGGCGACGTTCAAAATCGAACGGGATTTCGTCCACTTTCTGCCAGCGCGTAGAGAGCGCGCGTGCAGACTCCTCATCGACACCTTCCAGCACCGCCACATCCAGCAGGTTTTTCAGGCCGGTCTGGTAATGGCTGTTCAGCCACGCGGTGTGCAGGACGCGCTCGCTGACTTTGCCAGAAATATCGGTGTGGTTTTCCAGCACGATTTTATCCTGGGTCAGCGTGCCGGTTTTGTCGGTACACAGGATATCCATCGCGCCAAAGTTCTGGATGGCGTCGAGGTGTTTAACAATGACTTTTTGCTTAGAGAGTTTAACCGCCCCGCGCGCCAGCGTGGAGGTGACGATCATCGGCAGCATTTCCGGGGTTAAGCCTACCGCGACGGAGAGCGAAAACAGCGCCGCTTCCCACCAGTCGCCTTTGGTGTAGCCATTGATCAGCAACACAATTGGCGTCATCACCATCATAAAGCGGATCAGCAACATGCTGACGCGGCCAATGCCTTTCTGGAAGGCGTTCGGCTCGCTTTCCTGCTCGCTAACGCGCCCGGCAAGCTGGCCGAACCAGGTGTTGCCGCCCGTGGCGATCACGATAGCCTGCGCCGTGCCGCTCACCACCGTGGTACCCATAAAGCACAGGGTATCGCACTCAAGCGGGTTGGTTTGCTCTGGGTCACGGCTGCGCGCTACTTTCTCTACCGGTAAAGATTCGCCGGTCAGCGAAGACTGCGCAACAAACAGATCGCGCGCCTGAACAATGCGCAGGTCCGCCGGGATCATGTCCCCTGCCGCCAGCTTAATAATGTCGCCCCGCACCAACTGGTCGATAGGCAGCTCGACCCACGCGTTTTCCCCTTTATCATTGATCACGCGCGACACCGTGGCGGTGTTGCTGACCATCGCTTTCAACGCATCCGCCGCACGGGTGGAACGCGATTCCTGGATGAAGTTCAGCAGCGTCGAGATACATACCATCAGTGCGATGACGCCAGCGGCAAACAGGTCTTCCGTGGCGTAGGAGACAATCGCCAGGACGGTGAGCAGCAGGTTAAACGGGTTGCGATAGCACAGCCACAGATGCACCCACCACGGTGACGGCTTTTGCGCCGGGATGGTGTTGTCCCCGTGCTCGGCGCGCGTTTTTTCGACTTCAGCGGCGTTCAGCCCTTCGGGATGTCCGCCATATGCGCGCCAGACTTCGTTCTCGTCCATGGCGGCGGCGTTCAGGCACTGTGCGGTAAGCGTGTGTGGAATCGTCGCGCCAGCCATATTTTTGGCGTTTGGCAGCGGATCGCGTTGCACAAGGCGACGCGGTAGATGGCGATGCAGCTGAGCAAGCAGCTGGCGGGTGATATTTTTCAGCATAAGCAGTCCCCCGCATCCGTAGACGGACGCAGTATTTCCTTCAGGCGTGGCAAAGCCGTACCTGAATGGCACTCAGAATTTTTAAGCAGGAACGTTTTAGGGCGTTACTGCCTCACATCACCGGCGAGGCAGCAAAAGCTGGCTTACCGGAAAGAAAGGTCTCTCCATTTCGAGAGAGGGGTGGGATCGGGATCCATACAGCCTCCGGTAAGTAAAAGTATAATAACGCCGCGCAGTATACGGATTTAACCATACCGTTTGTGACGATTCGGGCGGTATGATACCCCTTCAGAACTAAACCAGACGTAAACCAGACTTTGCCCATTGCGAAAATGTGCTGTCGCATTAGGCTCAATTGACTACTTTGTCGCTGTTACAGGGAATAAAGGATGCAGAACCGCCTGACCATTAAAGACATTGCCCGATTAAGCGGCGTGGGGAAATCCACCGTGTCGCGCGTGCTGAACAACGAAAGCGGTGTCAGCCAGCGTACGCGTGAACGCGTCGAAGCGGTGATGAATCAGCATGGTTTTTCTCCTTCCCGCTCCGCGCGCGCCATGCGTGGGCAGAGCGACAAAGTGGTGGCGATTATTGTTTCTCGTCTTGATTCCTTGTCTGAAAACCTCGCCGTACAAACCATGCTGCCCGCCTTTTACGAGCAGGGCTACGATCCGATCATGATGGAAAGCCAGTTTTCAACGCACATGGTGGAAGAGCATCTCGGCATGCTGCAACGTCGCAATATCGACGGCGTAGTGCTGTTTGGTTTTACCGGCATTCAGGATGAAATGCTCAAACCGTGGCAGGCTTCGCTGGTGATGCTGGCGCGCGATGCGCATGGCTTTGCCTCCGTTTGTTATGACGATGAAGGGGCGATTCGTACCCTGATGCAGCGCCTTTACGAGCAGGGCCATCGTCATATCAGCTACCTGGGCGTGCCGCACAGCGACGTGACCACCGGTAAACGCCGCCATGAAGCGTACCTGGCGTTCTGTAAAAAACATAACCTGCCTGCGGTCGCTTCCCTGCCCGGCCTGGCCATGAAGCAAGGCTACGATCAGGTTGCCAGCGTGTTGACCGCGCAGACCACTGCGCTGGTGTGCGCGACCGATACCCTCGCGCTCGGTGCGAGCAAGTATTTACAAGAGCAACGCATTGAGAGCGTCCAGCTGGCAAGCGTGGGCAGTACGCCGCTGATGAAATTCTTGCACCCGGAAATTGTCACCGTCGATCCCGGCTACGCCGAAGCTGGTCGTCAGGCGGCATCGCAGCTGATCGAGCAGATCAACGGACGCAGCGAACCACGACAAATCGTCATCCCAGCTCACCTTTCCTGAACCCCCTTGAAACGGATTATTGTGATCTTTGCCTGATTTCGGGAACGTTCCCATTTTCGCCGTTACGCTTAAAGAGTAGGCTTGCGTCCAGGTCATTACCCTTCCATCTGTCATGAGGTTTCATGATGAGCAAAGTCAAACAAACAGACATCGACCAACTGATCGTATTGGTTGGAGGACGCGAGAATATCGCGACCGTCAGCCACTGCATCACCCGCCTGCGCTTTGTGCTGAACGATCCGGCCAAAGCCAACCCGAAAGCCATCGAAGACCTTTCGATGGTCAAGGGCTGCTTCACCAACGCCGGGCAGTTCCAGGTGGTTATCGGTACCGAAGTGGGCGATTACTATCAGGCGCTACTGGCGACTACCGGCCATTCGTCTGCGGATAAAGAGCAGGCCAAAAAAGCCGCGCGCCAGAATATGAAATGGCATGAGCAGTTGATTTCCCACTTTGCGGAAATCTTCTTCCCACTGCTGCCAGCGCTGATTAGCGGGGGCTTGATTCTGGGCTTTCGTAACGTGATCGGCGACGTGCCGATGAGCGATGGCAAAACGCTGGCGCAGATGTACCCCGCGCTGCAAAGCATCTATGACTTCCTGTGGCTGATTGGCGAAGCGATCTTCTTCTATCTGCCGGTCGGGATTTGCTGGTCGGCGGTGCGCAAGATGGGCGGCACCCCGATTCTCGGTATCGTGCTGGGCGTCACGTTGGTTTCTCCGCAGTTAATGAACGCTTACTTACTGGGTCAGCAGGTGCCGGACGTGTGGAATTTCGGCCTGTTCACCATCGCCAAAGTCGGCTATCAGGCGCAGGTTATACCGGCCTTGCTGGCAGGTCTGACGCTCGGCTTTATTGAAACCCGCTTAAAACGCCTGGTGCCGGATTACCTTTATCTGGTGGTGGTGCCGGTCTGTTCGCTGATTCTGGCGGTATTCCTGGCACACGCGTTTATTGGGCCGTTTGGCCGCATGATTGGCGACGGCGTGGCCTTCGCGGTGCGTCACCTGATGACCGGTAGCTTCGCGCCGATTGGTGCCGCGCTGTTTGGCTTCTTGTACGCCCCGCTGGTGATTACCGGCGTACACCAGACCACGTTAGCGATTGATATGCAGATGATTCAGAGCCTGGGCGGTACGCCCGTCTGGCCGCTGATTGCGCTGTCTAACATTGCGCAGGCCTCTGCGGTTACCGGCATTATCATCGTCAGTCGCAAGCACAACGAGCGTGAAATCTCGGTTCCGGCGGCTATCTCCGCCTACCTCGGCGTGACCGAACCGGCGATGTACGGCATCAACCTGAAATACCGCTTCCCAATGCTGTGCGCCATGATTGGCTCCGGTCTGGCAGCGCTGCTGTGCGGTTTGAACGGTGTGATGGCGAACGGGATCGGCGTCGGCGGCTTGCCGGGCATTCTCTCCATTCAGCCCGCGTACTGGCAGGTGTTTGCGCTGGCAACGGCGATAGCCGTTATCGTCCCGATGACGCTCACCACCGTGGTTTATCAGCGTAAGTTCCGTCAGGGCACGCTACAGATTGTTTAAATCCTTCTTTCGGGGCGCACTTGCGCCCCTTCGCATTTGCAGGAACGAAATATGAATACCCTTCCCCACTGGTGGCAAAACGGCGTCATCTATCAGATTTACCCAAAGAGTTTCCAGGACACCACCGGGCGCGGCACCGGTGATTTACGCGGCGTTACGCAGCGTCTCGATTATCTTCACACCCTCGGCATCGACGCCATCTGGCTGACGCCGTTCTACATCTCTCCGCAGGTCGATAACGGATACGACGTGGCGAACTATACCGCCATCGATCCGGCCTACGGCACGCTGGATGATTTTGACGAGCTGGTGACTCAGGCGCACACCCGTGGGATCCGCATCGTGCTGGATATGGTGCTCAACCACACCTCCACGCAGCACGCCTGGTTCCGTGAATCGCTGAATAAAGAGAGTCCGTATCGGCAGTTCTATATCTGGCGCGACGGTACGCCGGACGCGCTACCGAATAACTGGCGCTCCAAGTTTGGCGGCAACGCCTGGCGCTGGCACGCCGAAAGCGAGCAGTATTACCTGCACCTTTTTGCGCCAGAGCAGGCGGACCTCAACTGGGAGAACCCAGAGGTCCGCTCCGAGCTGAAAAAAGTGTGCGAGTTCTGGGCCGATCGCGGCGTGGACGGTCTGCGTCTCGACGTGATTAACCTGATCTCCAAGGATCAGGACTTCCCGAACGACGAGATTGGCGACGGTCGTCGCTTTTACACCGACGGACCGCGCGTGCATGACTATTTGCAGGAGATGAGCCGCGACGTCTTTACCCCGCGTAACCTGATGACCGTGGGCGAAATGTCCTCGACGTCGCTGGAAAACTGCCAGCAGTACGCCGCGCTCGACGGGCGTGAGCTGTCGATGACCTTTAACTTCCACCACCTTAAGGTCGACTATCCGAACGGTGAAAAGTGGATAAAGGCGAAACCCGATTTTGTCGCGCTGAAAGCCCTGTTTACCCACTGGCAGCAGGGCATGCATAACAAAGCGTGGAATGCGCTGTTCTGGTGTAACCACGATCAGCCGCGCATCGTGTCGCGCTTTGGCGACGAAGGCGAGTATCGCGTCCCGGCGGCCAAAATGCTCGGCATGGTTCTGCACGGAATGCAGGGCACACCGTACATTTACCAGGGCGAAGAAATTGGCATGACCAACCCGCACTTCGCCCGCATTACCGATTACCGCGATGTCGAAAGCCACAACATGTTCGCCGAACTGCGGGCGAACGGTCGCGAAGCGGAGGAGTTACTGGCGATTCTGGCTTGTAAATCGCGCGATAATGGCCGCACGCCAATGCAGTGGGATGCCTCGCACAGCGCAGGGTTTAGTGAAGGAGAGCCGTGGATTGGCGTCTGCGAAAACTACGAGACAATTAATGCCCGTGCGGCGCTGGAGGACCCGGATTCTGTATTTTATACCTACCAAACCCTGATCCGTCTGCGCAAGACCCTGCCAGTGCTGACGTGGGGGGATTATCAAGACTTGTTGCCTGAAGATCCGTCGCTGTGGTGCTACCGCCGCCAGTGGCGGGGGCAAACCCTGATTGTCGTGGCGAATCTGAGCCATGAGCCTCAGCAGTGGCTGCCTGCCCCGGTTCAGGGTGAATGGCGAATTGCACTGAGCAACTACGAGAATGCCGTCCCCCGACCAGATAAAATGCTATTACGCCCTTTTGAAGCCGTATGGTGGGTACAGGAATAAACTTCAGGAGATACAGCATGCTGTATCTCTTTTTTTTTACGTTTAGCGATACGCAAAATGTACGACGATAACTTTTACATCGTGACGTGCCAAAATAAGAATAGCCCTGCCCTTTAAATAACCTCGGCAGGACATTATGAAAATCACAATTATTAAAGCAACATGTATTAGCACATTATTATTAAGCGCGCAGGGATGGTGCGGAAGTACATCCGTCGACCTGCGCTTTGGTCATAATACGCGCTCGGATGTTAATGACTCTCGTATTAAGATGATGCATCAGGCTAATAACGGTTTTTACTTCTCCGTCGAAGCGGCGCAAAACCATAACGACACTTTTTTTGGTGATACCGACAGATATAACCCCGACGAAAAAGGATTAACGGAGGCGGCGCAGGAAATCGAAACGCGCTGGCGCTTTGATCTCGGAGACGGTTTCGCCGTTGCACCAGGGATGGTGACCGTCTTTACGGCCAGCAATACCCATTACCGCCCCTTCATTCAGGGTTGGAAAGCGTTCGATAATGGGCTGAATATGTCCGCCCGCTATCGCTATAACACCGTTAACGATGAGCATAGCGACAGAATGTTAGACGGCAACGGTTACACCCGGCGGGAGTCACATCAGTTCGACCTGTGGCTGGCTTATAACATAGGGAAATTCGGCATGTCCTATAACCCGCGCTTCCGCTGGCAGGATAATGTCGATCAGGGCACCGGAGATGATACCTACTGGGAGCACACCCTCGCGTTTAACTACAAGCTCGACGACGGCTGGACGCCATACGTCGAACTGGTTTCACTGGATAAAACGTATATCACTCAGGATGGTAATCATGAAAATGATTACGCCGTACGTCTGGGCATTGTGAAGCAACTCTGACCGTTGACCTACTCCGTATCGTGCTGCAGAAGCCTGCAGCCGATACGATCTACGGCGCTTAATAGCTCCAGTTGCCCCTCTCGCTGATATAACGATACCGCGTTGATATCAATCGACAACGGCCAACACAGGGTAGACAGTGCGGCCAGCGTCGACCCCTGACGCGTAATCGCAATAATCTTGAGCCCCTTACGCAGGGCGTTACGCGCCATTTCAATGAGTGACTGCGTCTCGCCGGATTTACTGATTAGCACGAGAGTCCCTTTCGAGACCCGGGTCAGCTGATGCATATCATTCAGAATAAGATGTGGCAGGCTCGCCAGTGATAAAAAACGCGACAGGTAGTTCAGGCTGGTGAGCGACGCGCCGCGTGCATACAGATAGATATGGCTCGATTGGATAAGTAACCTGGACACATCAGTCATGATGTCGTCCGCCTGCGGTCCAACGCCAGGTTCAGTAGGAACAGGCGTAAAATGATCGCGCAAAAATCGATAACGAAGTTCGGTATAGCTGTTATAGCCCATCTTTTTACAAACACGATTAACGGATGTCGTGGTCGTAAAGGTATCTCGCGCAATCTCTTTTGCCGATATATTAGAAATATTATGAGCATGATACTGAATGTATTCAAATATCAAACGTTCACTTCCCTGAAATGAATTCATCTTTTACGCCCTGTTAAAACACAGCGCAATATTAACAGAACAGAGAAATAGTCTCTGGAAGACGCTTCACATATTGCAACATGGCGTATCACGATACGTAATTAGTATTAGCAAACATTAAAAATGGCCTTTGGTTCCCATTATACTTCCGGCATTCGCACACCCAGGGAAATATTACAATGATGAAACAAAAAATTATCGCTGTAACGGCCTGTCCAACAGGAATTGCACACACATTTATGGCGGCGAGTAAAATTATCGCATGGGCTGAAGAGCATAATATTGAGGTAAAAGTCGAAACGCAGGGAAGCGACGGCGTTAAAAACCGGTTAACCCGGCAGGATATCGCCTCTGCTACGGCGATTATCCTTGCGACCGACGTTCCCATTCAGGACGCGGAGCGTTTCGATAACCTTCCCCACCTTAAGATTCGCACTCAGGAGCTTATCAAAAATACCGATCGCTACCTGCGTCAGGCGCTGGCAATGGAAAAAAACGTCACCTCGATAGCAGACGAAGAAGAGATCCCGCGCTCGGCTTACCACACTTTTATTGGCCACATCATGGCGGCAATCAGCTATATGTTACCGGTCGTGGTCATGGGCGGGCTGATGATGGCGACGGCCAAAATCACCGGGCAGTTTATTAACATTGAGCATTCGCCGTTCAGCGTGCTGGATAAAGTGGGCTTTATGACCATAAAGTTCATGTATCCCGTCTTCGCCATGTACCTGGCCTTTTCCATTGCCGGAAAACCGGCGCTGATCCCTGGACTTATCGGCGGGATCATGTCAGACGAGGTCTACAAACGCTTCTTTGATATCGAAAGCTTTATGCCCTCCGGCTTTTTCGGCGCGATTGGGATTGGCTTTTTTGTCGGCTACCTGGTGCGCTGGCTGAATGATTCGATTCACGTCCGCCAGCAGCTCACCACCATCAAGACCATGCTGGTCGTTCCGCTGATCACCGGCATTACATTGGTGATGGTGATGGAATATCTGATTAACCCTATTTTTGGCTCACTTAACCAGCTGATGGTGGTCTTTTTCACCTCGGCGGGTGACACCGGACGGGGATTCTATTCGGCAATGATCGCTGCGGGCACCGCATTCGACCTGGGCGGCCCCGTCAACAAGGCAGCAGGGTCGGTTGCGCTTGGGCTGAATGGCATGAGCGAGACGTTTGATTTAACCGCCCGAGAATTATCTATCGTCATCCCTTCTGTTGGTGTCGGCCTCGCCGCGTTCCTCAACGGTCGCTTTGGTCTACCGGATGTGTTCAGCCAGGAAGAGAAAACCGTTGGCAGTACCTCGTTACTGCTGGGTTTTATCGGTATTTCAGAGGGCGCAATCCCCTTCATCCTGAAAAACCCACGTCTGATCCCCGTTTTCATGACAGGTGCGGTCTCCGGTGCGCTGGTCGCCATTGCCCTCGGCGTGAAGCAGACGCTCCCCCTGCCGGCCATCTGGGGCTGGCCGCTGGCAACCAACGTGACGGGGTACATGCTGAGCGTCTTTATTGGTGCCCTGATTTGCGCACTAGGCGTTCTCTATGTCAGTCCAAAGAACAATCTGTGAGGGACGTACCATGAGTCAGATCCACGTTATCGCCCATACGCATTGGGATCAGGAGTGGTATTTCACCCGCCAGGACAGCATGGTGCTGGCGTCATATAACTTTGCGAACGTCATCGACACGCTGGAGCAGGACCCGATCTGGCATTGCTATCACCTTGACGGACAGATGGCGGTAGTGGATGACTTTCTCGCCATTAATCCCGGTTACCGCTCGCGGTTGGAAAAACTGGTGCGCGAGAAAAGGGTGTTTGTCGGGCCGTGGTATACCCAGACGGATACCTACAACGTTCACGGCGAATCGATTATCCGCAACCTCAAGTACGGTATCTTCGCGGCCCGAACGCTTGGACATGCCATGCAGGTCGGCTATCTGCCGGATACTTTCGGCCACAACGCGCAGATGCCCACGATTTTGCAGGGCTGTAATATCGACAACATCGTTTTCTGGCGCGGCATCGACCACGACCGACAGGCTAAACAGAGCCAGTTCCGCTGGCGCGCGCCGTCAGGGGCAACCATCATCGCCTGTGCAATGGCGCTGGGCTATGGCGCGGCCAAAAACATCCGTTCAGAAGCCAGCCATCTGCACGGTAAAATCTTCCCGATGGTGGATCTACTGCGTTCCCGGGCGGGTATCGATGACCTGCTCCTGCCCTGCGGTGGCGATCAGGTCAGCATCGACCCTACGCTGCCAGACATCCTGAAGGTCGCCAGCATGCATTCCCCTACGCAGGATAACTACGTCATAAGCTCGCTTGAGCACTACGTCAGCATCCTGCGCGCTAAGCATGAACAATTTGAATTATTTGAGGGCGAGCTGAAATCACCGCGATACACCCGAATTCACAAAACGATCGGCTCAGTACGCTACGACATTAAAAAGAAAAATTACGACATTGAGCAATTCATCCTGCGGCAGTTGGAACCCACTATCGCAATGGCGCGCCATCAGGGCATTGCGGTCAACCTGTCTCTGGTCGATACCCTCTGGAAGAAGCTGCTGCGAAGCCATGCCCACGACTCCATAGGCGGCTGCAACAGCGATGCCACTAATCGTGACATTCTTCATCGTCTGGAACAAACCGAGCAACTGTGTCACAGCCTGTGGAATCTGGTGGTGAAAACCCTGTCTACCGCCTGCTGTCAGGAGGGCGAGCTGCTGATTTTCAATCCGCTGGCGATCCCGACCTGCCGCGTGGTGAAAGCCACCTTGTATAGCCGCACTGAAAATATCTCCCTGACACATCGTGGACAGCCGATACCTTTCGACGTACTGGATAAAGAGATATTACCCGGTGGAACGGCTATATCCCTGACCTCTGAGGGAGAATGTGAAACGCGCCTTCCGCCTTATTTTCGTTGGCAGGTGGCGTTGCAGACGCCCGTTGTGCCGTCGGTCGGCTATATCACCGTTAAGGTTGAAGAAAGCGCCGCCCCAATCGAACAGAGAGAGGGCGTGAAGGGGCAAGGGATAGAGAATTCTGCTTTTCGACTGACGCTGGAGGCCGGTGCGCTTGTTCTTGAAGACAAATGCAGCAGCAGGCGCATCACGTCTTTATTTAGCCTCGAAGACTGCGCAGATGCTGGCGACAGCTATGATTTCTCGCCGCTCGCGGGCGATGAACCGACGCGCTGCGCACATTTCACTCTCATCGAGTGTCAGAAAACACCGCTTTGTCAGACGATGACAATTGAGGCGGTCATGTCTCTGCCGCAGGATCTCTCTGGACGCAGGAATAAGACTCGCAAACCACTCTTGATCCGTCTGGTATGCGAGTTGCGTTCAGACGATCCAAACCTGTACGTGGATAGCGCGCTGGAAAATAGCCACTGCGATCACCGGCTACGTTTACTGATCAACAGTGATATTTGCACCGATCGCTCCATCGCCTCACAGCCCTTCTCGATCATCCATCGCCAGACGGGGTATGAGGAGCAAAACTGGCAGGAACGCTATCGCGAGATGCCCGTGGACATTGAAACCAGCGAGGGGATTATTGCCATTGCGGAATCGGGCAAAGCGCTGGTGGTGAATAGCCGTGGGATGAAAGAGTTTCAGATTGTGGGGAGCGAACCGGCAGCCATTGCCTTAACGTTATTTAAATCGACGGGCGTGTTGGGACGCAGCGACCTGGCCTGGCGACCGGGCCGGGCATCTGGCATTAACAATACGGTAGTCCACACACCGGATGCACAGTTGCTAAAGCCACTGCACTTTTCATTCACCGTCGCACTGGCTAACAATGCGGACCCTCTGACGCTACGCCAGCTGGAAAATCAGGCTACAGGACAACCTTTCACCTATCAGCGGCAGACGCTGCATACCCTCGATCATCGTCTTGAGCGTTTTTCATTACCCCTTTCCGACCGCACGCTCCCGACTGAATTCTCGTTATTCGCTTTACCCGAACCGCTCGTCCTTTCTGCCCTGCCCCATGCTCAACTCTCGTCGGGCACTATCGCTCGTGTGTTTAACGCCGGAATGCAGCCAGCTCCCGTCCCGGCAAACCTGGCAGGTCTTCCCCAGATTAATTATCTGGAAGCGCGCGTGCCGTCAGTGACGATGATCGCCCCTTCCGCGACCTGCGATTTTTTGATTGAGGCTTAAGATGAACCTACTCGCACTCACGCATCCCGACCTGGTATTTATCAATCCACCCTGCCGTTCTCCTGAAGCGCTGATCCGGTGGCTATCCGAACCGCTTGTCAGGCGAAACATCGTTAACGATAAAGACGCGTTTATCCAGAGCGTTTTACAACGCGAAACTGAAGGTCCTACCGCACTTGGCGAAGCGCTGGCCGTCCCGCACGGTAAAACAGAGGCGGTACTTCAGGCGGCGTTTTGCATGGCACTTTTTGACGATCCGATTCTCTGGCCAGGGCTGGAAGGAGACGAACCGGTCAGGATGGTTTTCCTGCTCGCTATTCCACCTGCGGAGGCAGGTAGTACGCATATGCAGTTGCTGACGCAGCTCACCAGTTCACTCACTGACGATCGTGTGCGTAATCAGCTTCTGGCCGCGCGCAGCTACGACGAGGCAATGTCTGCACTGCGCCATGAAGAACCGCCGAAAAAGGATGCTGAGCCCGCTCGCTCCGTGTTGATTCCCGCTGTGCTGGGCATTGTTGCAGCTGTCGCCTTTCTCCAGGCCGGGCTAAGCTGGGCCTGCGGGGTGAGTTAAGGGTCAGGCGCTCAGCATGCACGGTGCTGAGCGCCTGTTTTTGTTGAATAATTAATCAGATTTTTCCCGCTATTTTTTACAAACGCTGTAATGCCCGCCGTTTGTACTCTCGTCCTTTTACTTTGTTCTGAATCAAGAAAAGCGTAAACATGTTTGATGCAAATCACTACATATAGAACTTAAAATGCACGCCGACCCTACATGTTGTATTTATCGTCTACTATTCCAACAAGACAACGGCGTTGACGCTGGCCGGAATTGTGGATAACAAGGGTCGAAAATGAGGGAAGTGACTGGGCTGTCTGCAAATCTGCACAGTGCATGTTTCCTCGCCTCTGTGGATAACCTGTTTTTAATGGAGTGATCATGACACCGCATGTGATGAAACGAGATGGCTGCAAAGTGCCATTTAAGTCAGAGCGCATCAAAGAAGCTATTTTGCGTGCAGCTAAAGCAGCGGGAGTCGATGACGCAGATTACTGCGCCACCGTCGCAGAAATCGTCTGTAACCAGATGAACGAGCGTGGTCAGGTGGATATTAACGATATCCAGACTGCGGTCGAAAACCAGCTGATGTCCGGGCCGTACAAGCAGCTGGCGCGTGCCTACATTGAGTATCGTCACGACCGTGACATCCAGCGTGAAAAACGCGGCCGCCTGAACCAGGAAATTCGCGGTCTGGTCGAGCAAACTAACTCAGCGTTGCTAAACGAAAACGCTAACAAAGACAGTAAGGTGATCCCTACCCAGCGCGACCTGCTGGCCGGTATTGTGGCGAAACACTATGCCCGTCAGCACCTGCTGCCGCGCGACGTGGTACAGGCGCACGAACGGGGTGAGATCCACTATCACGATCTCGACTATTCGCCGTTCTTCCCTATGTTCAACTGCATGCTGATCGACCTGAAGGGCATGCTGACCCACGGCTTTAAAATGGGTAACGCCGAGATTGAACCGCCGAAATCCATCTCCACCGCCACGGCGGTGACCGCGCAAATTATTGCGCAGGTCGCCAGCCATATTTACGGTGGCACCACCATCAACCGCATCGACGAAGTGCTGGCCCCGTTCGTGACCGAGAGCTTCAACAAGCATCGTAAGGTGGCGCAAGAGTGGCAGATCCCAAATGCGGACGAGTACGCCCGTTCCCGCACCGAAAAAGAGTGCTACGACGCCTTCCAGTCACTGGAATATGAAGTGAACACGCTGCACACCGCCAACGGTCAAACGCCGTTTGTGACCTTTGGTTTTGGTCTGGGCACCAGTTGGGAATCGCGTCTGATTCAGCAGTCTATTCTGCGTAACCGCATTTCCGGTCTGGGCAAAAACCGCAAAACCGCCGTGTTCCCGAAACTGGTATTTGCCATCCGCGACGGGCTGAACCACAAGTCAGGCGACGCGAACTACGACATCAAGCAGCTGGCGCTGGAATGCGCGAGCAAGCGCATGTATCCGGACATTCTGAACTATGACCAGGTGGTGAAAGTCACCGGTTCGTTCAAAACCCCGATGGGCTGCCGCAGCTTCCTTGGCGTGTATGAAGATGAAAACGGCGAGCAAATCCACGACGGGCGTAACAACCTGGGCGTGATCAGCCTTAACCTGCCGCGCATCGCGCTAGAAGCGAAAGGCGATGAAGCCGCGTTCTGGACGCTGCTGGACGAGCGCCTGTTACTGGCGCGTAAAGCGCTGATGACCCGCATCGCGCGTCTGGAAGGTGTGAAAGCGCGCGTGGCACCGATCCTGTATATGGAAGGGGCCTGCGGCGTACGTCTGAAAGCGGACGATGACGTTTCGGAAATCTTTAAAAATGGCCGCGCGTCCATTTCGCTGGGCTATATCGGCATCCACGAAACCATTAATGCACTGTTCGGCGACCAGCACGTGTACGACAGCGAAGCGCTGCGCGCAAAAGGCGTGGCTATTGTTCAGCGTCTGCGCGATGCGGTCGATCTGTGGAAAGACGAAACCGGCTACGGCTTTAGCCTGTACAGCACGCCAAGCGAAAACCTGTGCGACCGCTTCTGCCGTCTGGATACCGCCGAGTTTGGCGTAGTGAACGGCGTAACTGACAAAGGGTATTACACCAACAGCTTCCACCTCGACGTCGAGAAAAAGGTGAATCCGTACGACAAGATCGACTTTGAAGCGGCCTATCCGCCGGTCGCAAGCGGCGGCTTCATCTGTTACGGCGAGTACCCGAACATCCAGCACAACCTGAAGGCGCTGGAAGACGTGTGGGATTATAGCTATCAGCACGTGCCGTATTACGGAACCAACACCCCGATTGACGAGTGCTACGAGTGTGGCTTTACCGGCGAGTTTGAGTGCACCAGCAAAGGCTTCACCTGCCCGAAATGCGGTAACCACGACGCCGCGCGCGTCTCCGTGACTCGCCGCGTATGCGGTTATCTTGGCAGCCCGGATGCGCGTCCGTTCAACGCCGGCAAGCAGGAAGAAGTGAAGCGCCGCGTGAAGCATTTGGGGAATGGGCAGATCGGCTAACCCCTCACCCCGGCCCTCTCCCCAAAGGGGCGAGGGAGAAAAGACCGCACCGAGCAGTTGGTTAGGGTGAGCGAGTGCAGCCAACGCAGTCATGGCGTCAATTGGGAAGCGAAAATGAATTTTCACCAGTATTACCCCGTCGACATCGTCAACGGTCCCGGCACCCGCTGCACTCTGTTTGTCTCTGGCTGCGTTCACGAATGCCCCGGCTGTTACAACAAAAGCACCTGGCGAGTAAACTCCGGCGAGCCGTTTACCGCTGAGATGGAAGACAAGATCATCAACGATCTGAACGACACGCGCATTCACCGTCAAGGGATCACTCTCTCCGGCGGCGACCCGCTCCATCCGCAGAACGTGGCGGATATTCTCAAGCTGGTAAAACGCATTCGCCAGGAGTGTGAAGGCAAGGATATCTGGGTGTGGACCGGCTATAAGCTCGACGAGCTGAACGCCGCGCAGAGGGAAGTGGTGAGTCTGATAAACGTGCTGATCGACGGAAAATTCGTGCAGGATTTAAAAGACCCGGCGCTTATCTGGCGCGGTAGCAGTAATCAGGTGGTGCATCATCTGCGTTGAGTCTCAAAGCCGTTTATTGGCATCTTGATAAACGGCCATTCTTTCGCGCTTGCCAACGGCTACCACAAACACCGTCACCCTCTCTTCCCGAACCTGATAGACCATCCTGTATCCGGACGATCTCAACTTAATTTTATAGCAATCAGGCAAATCGTGCAGTCTGGCCGATTCGATCCTCGGGCTTGAAAGCACCTCAGCAAGTTTCTTCTTGAACTGGATTTTCACCGTATCACCCAGCTTATGCCATTCTTTCAGCGCGCGCGGATCAAACGCCAGCTCATAGGTCATCCAGACTAACCTTTATTCCCTTTTCAGGATGCGCCAGCCGTTCACGTACGACTTGTATTAAAGCCTCTTCGCTGTCGCTAATGGCGACGGTTTTTACCGGCATACGACCATTTTCCGCGACGTATTGAAACAGCAGGCGAACGGCTTCCGTCGGTGTAAGGTTGAGTTTTTGCAGCACGGCGTAGGCCTCATTTTTGAGTTTATCGTCCAGGCGGACGTTGAGCGTTGCCATTATGCCTCCAGTAAATACAAATGTGTAATGCAGTTTAGCATTACATTCGCATTACATCGAATTCTGGATAACGCCTCTCAAAATCGACTCAAGCTCTCTACCGCCACCGTTTTAAACTCTTCGAAATCGTGACACCCGCACAGCCGCGCCATGGCGCGTTCACGCAGGAAAGTGACAAAAATATCGTAGATGGCCATCGCCTCTTCGTATTCGCTTTTACTGATTGCCAGCAGGAAGATGACGTGCGCGGTTTCGTCGCCCCACTGGATGCCATTGGGCGCGAGCACGGTGTAGACCACCGTTTTTTGCGCCAGCAATCCCAGGGAGTGCGGCAACGCGATGCCATCGCCGAGCATGGTGCTAACAATGGCTTCACGCTCCACGACCGAATCAAGGAACTCTGCGCCCACAAACCCTTCGGCTTGCAGCTGCGAACAGAGTTCCTGGAACAACGTTTGCCTGTCGACAGGGGTGTCGATAATACGGAAATGGGCAGCGTCGAAGTACTTTTCCAGCATCCACGGACGCGTGCGGTCCACCAGCACCAGCTTGCCAATTTGCTCTAACTGATAATCTGTCGGGAACGGCGCGATCATCACCACCGGCTTGGCCTTTTCGCTAATGCGGGCGGTGGAGATAACAAAATCTTCGCTGATGTTTTCCGTCAGCTCGTACTCGCGCAGCGTCACGGTGCGGGTCACTTCAATTTGCGGGTATTTACGCTGTAATACCGCCTCGATCATTCGCGCCATGGCGTTGCCAGCATCACACACCAAAAGCACGCGCGGCTGGCGCTGATAACCCACGTTATAGTGGCGCTCCAGCCCGACGCCGATATGCAGCACCAAAAAACCAATCTCGTTTTCGCTGATCGCATACGGGGTGTATTTCCCCCAGCCGGAGACCGCCGCCAGCGTCATGTCCCACGCCATTGGGTAGTGCTGCTTGATATTATCCAGCAGCGGATTGGGGATCATGATTTGGTAGCGCACGCGGGTGATCATGGTTTTGATGTGCGTCAGCAGGTCCGCGTGCAGCTGCGCGTCGTTGAGCAGGTTGTAGTTATAGTGCGTATTGATGTAGCGCAGAATGTAGTTCGCCAGCGCTTCTTCATCGTCGGCGTTGATGGCGCTTGGGGCAATCTCCTGAATCTGGCGCGCAGCAATGTGCACGCACAGCCAGTTTTCCTCAGAGGGCGAAAGCGCTTTATCGGCAAGCTGTGAAAGGGCGGTGGCGATATCCCGCGCGGCGTCGCGCACGTTCTCTTCTACGTCCTCGGCGTTAAATTCTGACAGCGGGTAGCCTTCGCTGATGCGGCGCACTGACACCGCACAGTACAGGCGTACAAACAGCTCGCCTTCATCGGTGAGGCGAATGTGATGGCGCGTCAGGGTGTCGTGCAGGACGGCGATCAGCTGATCCGGAACGCCCGCGTTTAAGGCAATTTCGGTCACCAGCGGATTGAGGCTGTCCTGCTGCGCCAGTTCCCACAGTAAATCGGTCAGGCATGCGCGCACCGACATCTCGCTGCCAAACAGCTTCATGCCGTGACGCGGGCGAGTTTCCAGCGTCAGGCTGTAGCGGTTAAACCACTCGCGCACTTCAGCCATATCGCTTTGCAGCGTGGCGCGGCTAACGAACCATTCATCCGCTAAATCTTCCAGCTTTAAGGAAAACGCCGACGTGAGAAAGCGCACCACCAGATAATGCACGCGTTCCTGCCCGGTACGCGGAACACGCAGCGCACGCGGGCGGGAATTCTGTAAGGAGTGATAACGTGCTGCATCGTCAATTTTTAGCTGATAGCCGTTGCCGCGACTCAGGATAAACTGCGCGCCGTGGCTCGCCAGCAGCGCATTAAGGGCGGTGATATCAGCGCGAACGGTACGTGTGGATACCGAAAGCCGCTGCGCCAGCTCGTCCTGCGGCAGCGTCTCGTTTTGCAACAGATCAAACAGTTGCGCTAAACGTTGGTTCGGAAATCGCACGTTTATATCCTCTTACGGCTCACTTTATTTAACTAACGTCTTCGTCATCTCCAGCAGCGTTCGCACGTCTTCCGGGCGCGTGTCGCCGCTGGCTTTGTCGATAATCGAGCTATAAATATGCGGGATAATTTTGCTTACGCCCGCGTCCAGGGCGATCTGTAGGATCGCCTCGAAATTCTCCAGATCGATACCGCCCGTCGGCTCCAGCCAGAAATCATGCTTCGCACAGGCTTCTGCCACCGCTTTGTATTCGTCGCGACACGCCAGCCCCCCCATCGGGAAGTATTTGATTGAGCTACCGCCGAAGTCTTTCAGCAGAGCAATCGCGGTTTCAATCGGTACGATGCCGTCAGGCGCCGCGCTGCTCAGCGGGCCGGTGGATATTTTCACCATCCCGACGGTACCCGTTGGGGATACCAGGCCGTTCACGACGGAGTCGTTTTGCCCCAGCAGCGCGCGGCTGGTCGCGACGCCGGTAAATACCTGGTTAACGTGCTGCGGTTGCACCTGACGGGAAATTTCACTCACCATCGCTGACTGGTTCGGGTCGCCCGCACCCAGCCCGACGGACAGCGCGTTATCGATAAGCTGCGCGTATTCATACATATCGGCCACCGCGCTGGCAACATCAGGATAGTTTTTGGAGAGCACGCCGACCAGTACATGGCCTTCCGCCGCCTCGTAAATCGCGCTGGCATTGGCTTTTGAGCCTGCCAGCACGTTCAGGCAGACGCGGTCACGATAAAAATTTGGGGTCAGTTTCATGCTTATTTCTCCTGTCCTAATACTTCGCTAATGCGGCGATACACAATGTTCAACTGGTCGGCGTTCACGCTGCGCATGTCCGCTTCGATAATCCCTTCGTTAGCCTTGTAGCCACGGAAGTAAATGGCATATTCGCCCTGCTTCAGCTTCGCCACCACGTCGCCAGTCCCGATGCCGGTCGTCGCTTCATCGAATTTGATTTCAGTGCGGGCGATATCACGCCCGGCGCTGTCCCAAACCACGCGAGCTGAGACGCCGTTTAAGGTATTGAGCGCGTCAATAAACGGCGTCATCTTCGCCACCATCTCCGCACCGCTCTCTTTGGTGGCAGTCAGATAAAGTTCGATGGCGCAGGTCAGGCCCAGAATGCCCTCTTTGCCGACCTTCATGGCGCGGCCAATGCCCGCCGTCTGGCGTTTGACCCATTCGACGTACTGCGTTTTGCCAATCACCAGTCCGCTGGTCGGCCCTTCGATGGCCTTCGCGCCACTGTAGATAACCAGATCCGCGCCCGAGCGATAGTAAGCGTGTAGATCTTCTTCCGCCGCCGCATCGACGATCAGCGGTAGATCGTGTTTGCGCGCGACAACCGCCGCCTGCTCGACGCTCAACATGCTTTTTTGCACGCAGTGGTGAGACTTAATATAGAGGATAGCCGCGGTGCGCGGGGTGATTGCCGCCGCCAACTGATCGGCTGAGCACTCGTTGGCGTAACCCGCTTCGACCATTTTGCCGCCACCGAGGGCGACCATGGTGCCAACCGGTGCGCCAAAGTTCACGTTATGGCCTTTCGGCAACACAATTTCGTTGTTCTCAATGGGCGTCACGTGCAGGTTTTCCAGCAGCCAGTCGCTGTCTTTGACCAGCACCGCCGCCACCGACTGGGCGATCCCTGCCGAGGCGCAGGAGACGACCGTCGCGCCTTCCACGTCGAGCAGTTTCGCAATGTATTCCCCGGTTTTATTGACCAAATCCTTCATTTCGAAGTACTGGTTCATGCCGTCCATCGCGGCCTGCACCACTTCCGGGCGCGGCGTGGAGACGCCCAGCGCGGTCATGCGCCCGGAGGTATTAATCACCTGCTTTAGATTGTACTTCTCAAAAATTGAAGGCATGTTCCGTGCTCCCTTGTTCGGTCATGTAGCCCTTGCCCGCGCGGATCGCGGCAAGCGGCACCAGAATGTGTTCAGCCTGTAGGCTGTCGTTTTCAGCGTCCGTCAGCAGCGTCGGCTGGCGTTTCACGGTGAACAGCGTCAGGTCGGCGTCCAGGCCGGGCTTAAGTCGGCCTTTGTGCGCCAGGCGCAGGCCGTCGGCGGCGTTAGCGGTGACGCATTCCACCACCTGCGGCAGTGACAGGCCGATAGCGAGGAATTTGGACATCACGCTCGCCAGGCTGCCGACCGGGCCATTGATTCGGTTGCGGCAGTAGATATCCGAGCTGATGGTGTGCGGCAAGATGCCCATCGCGATGGCGCGTTTCGCCACCTCAAAGCTAAAGCTCGCGGTGCCGTGGCCGACATCCAGACGCACGCCGCGTTTCAACGCGGAGGTAATCGACGCGCGCAGCTCGCCCGACGGTGTCAGGATGCGGTTCGGCTTGCCGTTGTAGCAGTGGGTGATGATGTCGCCGGTACTCAGCAGCTCGGCAATCTCGTCAAGGTTCGGCGGGTTGTTGCCGATGTGCACCATCAGCGGCAGATCGCCGTTTTGCTTCTGCATCGCCTTTGCGTGCTCCAGCGGCGTAATGCCGTTATCGCCCACCACGCTGCTGCTCATGCGAGCCTTCAGGCCAACGATAAAATCGGGGTAGCGCGCGACCGCCTGAGCCACCGCGTCGGCGTCAACGTTGGTCATGTTCGCGAGTTCGTTCTGCGCAATCAGCCCGACGCGAGAGATATTCAGCAGGGCATAAACGTCGGTGGCAGCCTGGCGGGTGATGTTATAGAAATCGTCCACGTCGTCCGCGCCGGTGCTGCCCGCATCTATCACGGTGGTGACGCCAGTGGCGATGCCCACGCTGTCCGGCTCGTCGTGATAAATCGGGGAATTGGGGTAGCAGTGGACGTGTGAGTCAATCCAGCCCGCACTGACGTATACGTCGCCGTTAAGATCGATGGTGTTGTGTGCGGGAGTGGAAATCTCGCCCAGCGCCGCGATTTTGCCGTCGTGAATGGCGATATCAGTCAGGGTATCGTCAGTCAGACGCGCATGGCGCAGGAGTAAATCGAACATAGCAGTCTCCTGATAAGACGGGCGCCGAAGCGCCCGAGGGAGTTAAAGGGCCACCGGGAACAGCGAACCTAAAATCATGGCACCGAGGATAGCGCCGCCGGTAATCGGCTTCTGCCAGATGTAAAACAGCAGTGCGCCCACCAGCGATCCAATACCAATCGGGATCGACGCGGCCATAGCGCTGAGAATAATCAGCGGGCCAAGGAAGCGCCCGGAGGCATTACCCGCGCCCATCATCACGTCTGCGCCGTAGGTGGAGTTGCTCTGATTAATGGTGAACTTACGCGCCAGGATAATCAGGTAGCCAATCGCCAGACCAATGACCAGGCCGGTCGCCAGCGAGGCGAGAAAGTTGGTCACCGGAAACATGATCCCCGCGCCCAGCAGCAGGGCCGGAACCCCCAGGCCGACGCCGGTTTGAATGGCCCCGCCGATGTCTAAAATCCCCACCAGCGAGCCTTCGATGATGCGTGCAAACAGGAAGCTTGCGCCAAATGCCGCGACCGCGCCGTATACGCCGGTGTCGATGCCCGCTTTCAGCATGGCCACAAAGGCCACTTCGTTAAACGCGCCGATGCCGTAGAGGTAGTACATGTGCGTCCCGGCGAACACGCCGGAAGAGAGTAGGCCAACGAAGATCGGGAACGACCAGTCGGCATACCAAAAACCTTTATTCTGTTCCATTTAGAGGCTCCTGTTATTTGCCGCTGAGCGAGCTGTGGATCATGTCGAGCCAGTTCGGCACGGTCAGATGGAAGGATTCGATCATCTTCATGTCGAAGCCGCGGAAGAAACCGCTCAGGACGAACAGCAGCACAATCGCCACCATCATCACTTTGGTCACGCGGTTCCAGCCGCTCTCTTCCACGCCTTTACCAATCAGGATGCCGAGCACCAGACCCGGAACGGCGTTGCCCATAATCAGCTGCGCCGCGCCGCCGAAGACGGTGGCCCAGAAGCCCGATTTTTTACCCGCGTCGATGGCTGCCAGCCAGAAGATCACCGGCATGACGGTGTTTACCAGCAGGTTAGCTGCCGGAACCAACACCTTAACGGCCGTCACCTGAAGTGCCGCCGGAACGGAGGAGGCGGTGAGGTTGAGGAAGGTGACCACGATCATGCCGATCACGCCGCAGGCAATCGCCATTTTGCGTGGATCGTGCAGCGTCTCGCCGACGTTGCGGTTTTTTAACATTAACGCCGCCGCGCCCCAGTTAGGGATGATGCGATGGTCAACGTCCTGTGTAAAAGCCCCCGCCGCGACGGACGATGCCCAGGCGTTAAAGAAGAAGCCCAGACCAAAGGAGAAGTGAGAAGCCGGATCCCCTTCGCAGGAGTTCAGTTCCCCCAACGTACGAAACGCGCCCATACCCTGTGTGGTAGGCGCATGAAACATGCGTGCAGCCCCGGCGCCCACGCCGACGCCAACCAGGCCGCCGATGATGAGCGATTTTATTAAAATTATCAGGAACATTAGTCTGCCCTATTAGTGAGAATCAGCGTTGCGTGACGAAATCCACCTGGTCGAGATTGATGGCGGTCACGTTGACGGTCACGTCCAGCTCCACGCTGTAGGTGCGTCTTTCCCGGCGCAAAAAGAAGAACAGAAAAGCTTCTTTACGCACCGCTTCTTGCGCCTGAACAACCTGCACGTCCTGTGGCTCAATACGCAGTAAGATGTGCGGCGATGCCTTCATCACCGCGGCCTGAACGTGGTTCAGCGCGTCGGCAAAGGCGCGGGTTTTCGCGTCGCCTTTGCCTTTTACCCTCACCGTTGTGGTGAATTGCTCTTTCATGCTTATGCGCCGTACTTTTTCAGCCAGGCTTGCACCAGTCGTTCGCCCAACTCTTCTTTATCCATAAAACCAAAGCCCAGCACATTGTTGCCTTCGTTGATGGCGGTGACGCCCTCTTCTACCGAGCGCATGCCGTATTTAGCCTTGTAACCGTGTTTGGTTTGCGCCGTGATAGCACCCGCGCCGCCGCTGCCGCAGAAGGAGATCCCGAAGGTGGCGTTTTCCGCCTTCATCACGTCACCCAGCTTCATATCCGCCGCCACACCTGGTACGACGACCGCACGGCCACCCGCTTTTTCTACACCGGCTGCCACTTTCTGGCCTTTGCCCAGGCGATCGCCGATCACAACGGTAATTTGTTCCATGGTGTTGCTCCTTAAAGGTTGTCTTTTGCGACTTCGAAATGAACGGAGAGCAGCCAGGCTTCTTCATCAGGAAGATTGCCGAACTGCGCGACCACTTCTCGGGCCAGTTGCATTGAATCTGCTGAAATTTCGTCAAACAGGTCGGCTTCGACCTCCGGCAGCGGTTCGCCGGTCACTGACCGATGCGCCATTGCGCGAACGTGCGAGGTCAGCATTTGCTGCTGGACGTCATTGGGAATGATGTTGTGGCGGGCAAGCAGGGCATAGACCTGCTCAAGCATGCTGTCGGCGAGCGTTTCAGTTTGCGCAGCCTGGTCCCCAACGTCGTTCATTACCGCTCCGTTAATCACTCGTCTTACCCCGTTATTGGCTCTGGGATAAAACTAACGTGGCAGGTTAAAGGTTTGTAGCGAGTTGTTTTCCACTTCGAAGTGGAAAGGAAAGCGGCACCAGTGATCTGTGCCACATAATTGTGGTGAATATGTATTATCAACTGGCTTTACGTGATGAATATCACGCTATTCGGCGGCAAATAAAGCGGAAGGCGAGCGGAAACGTTTTCCAACGGTCAGTCAGAAATGTGATGCAGATAAGGTTTTCTTATTACGCTGCGGAAAATAAAACGGGGGCATTGCGCCCCCGTGGATCGGGTTTGGTGATGCTAGCGGAACTTTTTGTGGTTTTCGTTGCGCGTGGCGACGAATCCGTCAGCTGCCGCCTGCGCTTCTTTCACCTTACCTTCGTTGGCAAGCTTCAGCGCGCCGTCGATTTGGCCGACCAGCACGTCAAAACCGTGGCGATAGTCTTTCATCTCTGCGCTATCCGCCGCTTTGTTTTCGAGCTTCGGCGGCGTCGCTTTTTGCGCATCTAACGCAGCGGTACGCATCTTGGTTAATGCATCTTTCATTTCCGTCGCATTATCCGTTTTCTGCACCACCTTCAGGTTGGTACTGAGGGTGTCCATATCATCTTCAAGATCGGCGGCAAACGTTGCAGAACTTAACACTAACGACGACACAGCAAGAATCGCTAACAGGTTTTTACGCATTGCTCACTTCCTTTTTATTATTAAATACACCTTCACGGGTATTACTGACCGGCGATTTTCATTTCCGGCAGAAGTACTGAACCACACTGTATATTGCTACGCGTTTCAATATCGTTACCAATCGTCACGATATCGCGCCACATCTCTTTTAAGTTACCGGCGATGGTAATTTCGCTCACCGGATACTGAATTTCGCCGTTTTCAACCCAGAAGCCCGCCGCACCACGAGAGTAGTCGCCGGTAATGCCGCTGACGCCCTGGCCCATCAGTTCGGTGACGACCAGACCGGTGCCCATCTGCTTGAGCATTTGCTCAAAGCTCAGGCCCTGCCCTTCAATACGCCAGTTGTGGATGCCGCCTGCATGTCCGGTGCTTTTCAGCCCCAGCTTACGCGCAGAATAGTTGGTCAGTAGCCACTGGGTCAGTACGCCATCTTTAATGATATCGCGACGTTCGGTGCGCACACCTTCGCCATCGAACGGCGTTGATGCCAGCCCTTTCAGCAGGTGCGGATGTTCTTCGATGGTCAGCCATTCTGGCAGGATCTGCTTACCCAGTGAGTCGAGCAGGAAGGTCGATTTACGATAAACCGAACCGCCCGCGATCGCGCCTACCAGATGACCAAACAGGCCCGTCGCCACTTCATTGGCAAAAATCACCGGCGCTTTCATGGTCGATAGTTTACGCGGTGACAAACGCGAAAGCGTACGTCGGGCGCACTCTTCACCCACCCACTCAGGGGTCTGTAAATCGCCAATCGCGCGGCCAATGGTGTAAGCGTAGTCACGCTCCATTTCGCCGTTCTCTTCTGCGATAACACAGCTTGAAAGGGAGTGGCGAGTGGAGCAATAACCTTGCAGCATGCCGTGGCTGTTGCCGAACACTTTGATACCGTAGTGGCTGTTGAAGCTGCCACCTTCCGTATTCGTGATACGTTTGTCAGCTTTCAGAGACGCTTGCTCGGCGCGAGCCGCCAGCTCGATAGCCTCGTCGGGCGAGACATCTGCCGGGTGGAAGAGATCCAAATCGGGTGCATCAAATGCCAGCAGCTCTTTGTCCGCAACGCCTGCATAAGGATCTGGCGAGGTGTAGCGCGCAATATCCAGCGCCGCCTGCACGGTACGGGCGATGGCATCTGGACTGAGGTCGGTGGAAGACGCGCTGCCTTTGCGATTCTGGTGATAAACCGTAATCCCCAGAGCGCCGTCACTGTTAAATTCAACGTTTTCGACTTCGCCGAAGCGGGTACTCACACCAATGCCCGTCGTCTTACTGACGGCGACTTCTGCACCGTCTGATTTTCCTGAAGCTAACTCAAGCGCTGTGGAGACCGCTTCTTCCAGAATCTTACGCTGCGCTTCAACTTGTGAGGTTACTTTCATCGCAAATGCCATACTGTAAGAGATAGTTATACGAAGTCTAACAGAGAACCGTTTTTCAGTGCGCGTCTTAACTGGTAACATTAGCCTCTTTTTTAAGGAGCCTGACATGACTAAGCAGCCCGAAGACTGGCTCGACGACGTTCCCGGTGATGACATCGAAGACGAAGATGATGAAATCATCTGGGTCAGTAAAAGTGAAATTAAACGTGACGCCGAAGAGTTAAAACAACTTGGTGCGGAAATGGTAGAGCTGGGTAAAAACGCGCTGGATAAACTCTCGCTCGACCCGGATCTGCGCAGCGCCATTGAACTGGCCCAACGAATCAAAAAAGAAGGCCGTCGCCGTCAGCTTCAACTGATCGGTAAAATGCTGCGTCAGCGTGACGTAGAACCGATTCGCCAGGCGCTGGACAAGCTGAAAAACCGCCACAACCAGCAGGTTGCGCTGTTCCATAAGCTTGAGCAAATCCGCGATCGTCTGATCGACCAGGGCGATGATGCTGTCGAAGAAGTCGTGAACCTGTGGCCAGACGTTGACCGTCAGCAGTTACGTTCACTCATCCGTAACGCGAAGAAAGAGAAAGAAGGGAATAAGCCGCCGAAGTCTGCGCGTCTGATTTTCCAGTATCTGCGCGAGCTGGCTGAGAACGAAGGTTAAGATTCGAACCGATTGTTCCCCTCACCCTGACCTATCCGGTCAGTCCCCTCTCCCCTTTGGGGAGAGGGCTGGGGTGAGGGGTTTACACCGCAGCTTCGGCTTTCTTCGCCAGACCATCCAGCAGTTTCTGATGAATCCCACCAAAACCGCCGTTGCTCATCACCAGAATGTGATCGCCCGGCTGCGCGGTTTTAATCACCATATCCGCTAACGTATCTACGTCTGCATGCCAGTGCGCAGGCTGAATGCACGCTTCTGCCACTTCAGCGACCTGCCACGGAATATGCTGTGGTTGCAGCAAGAACACTTCGTCAGCACGACCTAAAGACGGTGCGAGGTCGTCTTTGCTCAGTCCCA
The DNA here is from genome assembly GCA_022649305.1 of Enterobacter sp. GTDB lineage: Bacteria > Pseudomonadota > Gammaproteobacteria > Enterobacterales > Enterobacteriaceae > Enterobacter. Next base: position 8,358 of record JALCNW010000001.1, on the reverse strand, counting down.
TTTTCATGGTGTTAGAGCGTGGCTCCAGCACGGCCAGAATACGCGCTGTTCCGCCGACTTTACCGCGCAGCGCGGCAAGGGTCGCCAGAATCGCCGTTGGGTGATGGGCAAAATCGTCGTAGACGGTCACGCCGTTGGCTTCGCCGCGCAGTTCCAGGCGACGACGGGCGTTGATGAACGAGCCCAGCGCGTCGGCGGCATCCGCAGGCGTGACGCCGACGTGACGCGCGGCAGCGATCGCCATCAGGCCATTGTGCATGTTGTGTTCGCCAACCAGCGCCCACTTCACTTCACCGACCTTTTCACCGTCCAGCAACACTTCCCATTCAGAGGCATCGGTGGTCAGCTTTTTCGCCTGCCAGTGACCCTGCTCACCCACCAGTTCCTGCTCGCTCCAGCAGCCCATCGCGATGGTCTGCTTCAGGTTGATGTCGTTCTCAGGATAGATAATACGACCCTGTCCCGGCACGATACGCACCAGGTGGTGGAACTGTTTCTGGATGGCTTTAAGATCGTCAAAGATATCCGCATGATCGAACTCAAGGTTATTGAGGATCAGCGTGCGCGGGCAGTAGTGTACAAACTTAGAACGTTTGTCGAAGAACGCGCAGTCGTATTCGTCGGCTTCGATAACAAAGAACGGGCTGTCACCCAGACGCGCGGAGACGTCGAAATTGCCTGGTACGCCGCCGATCACAAAACCCGGCTTGTAGCCACAGGCTTCGAGGATCCAGGTCGCCATACCGGCGGTGGTGGTCTTGCCGTGCGTACCGGCAACGGCCAGCACCCAGCGATCGCGCAGGACGAAATCATGCAGCCACTGCGGGCCAGACATGAACGGAATATTGCGTTCCAGCACCGCTTCAACACACGGGTTACCACGGGTCATGGCATTGCCGATAATGACCAGATCCGGTTCATACTCAAGCTGGCTGGCGTCGTATCCCTGAATCAGATCGATACCTTGCTTCTCAAGCAGCGTGCTCATCGGCGGATACACGTTGGCGTCCGAACCCGTCACTTCGTGGCCCAGAGAACGTGCCAGCAGCGCCAGCCCGCCCATGAAAGTGCCACAAATCCCCAAAATATGAATGCGCATACGTCACCGTCCCTCTTCTATGTGGCGCACATTTTACTCACATGTCAGCCTCAGAGAAACGCATTTCAGGTAAATCCGTATTTTGCTGGCGCGATTCACCTCTGCGCTAATATTTGAATGTTTGTTAAGATTGTTGGAGTTTTACCGCTTTAATCATCATTCGATCGCTTTACTCAACATACGATGCAGGGAAAGTGTTATGAAAACGTTAGGTGAATTTATTGTCGAAAAGCAGCACGAGTTCTCTCATGCTACCGGTGAGCTCACTGCTTTGCTGTCGGCAATAAAGCTGGGCGCTAAGATCATCCACCGTGATATCAACAAGGCCGGTCTGGTCGATATCCTGGGTGCCAGCGGTGCCGAAAACGTTCAGGGCGAGGTTCAGCAAAAACTCGATCTGTTCGCCAATGAAAAACTAAAAGCTGCACTGCGCGCGCGTGACATCGTGGCGGGGATCGCCTCTGAAGAAGAAGATGAGATCGTCGTTTTTGAAGGGTGTGAACACGCCAAATACGTTGTGCTGATGGACCCGCTGGACGGTTCGTCCAACATCGACGTAAACGTCTCTGTGGGAACCATCTTCTCAATTTATCGTCGCGTCACTCCTGTTGGCACCGCCGTTACGGAAGAGGATTTCCTGCAACCGGGCAACAAACAGGTTGCCGCTGGATACGTCGTTTACGGCTCTTCTACTATGCTGGTTTACACCACCGGCTGCGGCGTTCACGCCTTTACCTACGATCCTTCTCTGGGCGTGTTCTGCCTGAGCCAGGAACGTATGCGTTATCCGCAAAAGGGCAGCACCTACTCCATAAACGAAGGCAACTACATCCGATTCCCGAACGGCGTGAAGAAATACATTAAATTCTGCCAGGAAGAAGATAAGTTGACGCAGCGCCCGTACACCTCTCGCTATATCGGCTCGCTGGTGGCTGATTTCCACCGTAACCTGCTGAAAGGCGGTATTTATCTCTACCCAAGCACCGCCAGCCACCCGGAAGGGAAACTGCGTCTGCTGTACGAATGTAACCCGATGGCGTTCCTGGCCGAGCAGGCTGGCGGCAAGGCGAGCGACGGTAAAGATCGTATTCTGGATATCATGCCAAATAGCCTTCACCAGCGCCGTTCGTTCTTTGTCGGCAACGATCATATGGTTGAAGATGTCGAGCGTCTGATCCAACAATTCCCGGACGCTTAACACACTCATTAACGGGGAACGGTGTTCCCCGTTTTTATTTATATATTTTACGGTATAAACGAATATAAAAATGACGCTTTAATATTCCCGCTCGCTCCCGCATTATTTCTGAACAGTTTATAAATTACTCAGGGGAGTCATCAACACAATGCAAAACTATTCTCGCGCCAATACCGGCATTGATCTTAATCTTATACCTGTATTTATTGAAATTGTTCGTTGCGGCAGCATGGCAAAAGCTTCCGTACGCCTGGAGATGTCCCGCCCGGCGGTCAGCCTGGCGCTGAAGCGCTTTAATCAACTTTTTGACGAGCCGCTCTTTGTGCGTAAAGGGTTATATCTGGAGCCAACGGAGAAAGCATTACAGTTAACCCATTCACTGGAAAAATTAATGGGCGATATTCACGATAATATTGGCGCAGTGAACGCCGAGGCCGTATAAACCCCGGCGCATAATACACCGGGGGAATTTATATTAGGCCGTTTGTGCGGTCAGTTTAAATGATGCCATGGCTTCAATTAATTCGCGCGACTGCTCTTCCAGAGAGCGAGTCGCGGCGGAGGACTGCTGCACCAGCGCCGCATTTTGCTGCGCCGTTTCGTCCATCTGATTGACCGCGATATTCACCTGCTCAATGCCGCGACTTTGTTCAAGAGAAGCGTTGGCAATCTCCCGCATCAGCCGGGTCATACGCATCACTTCGGTGGCAATCTCATCCATCGTTTCGCCAGCCTGTTGCGCCAGGTCGCTGCCTTCGTTGACGTGCGTCTGCGAATCGCTGATCAGCGTGCGAATTTCTTTCGCCGCGTCGGCGCTGCGGCTGGCGAGGTTACGCACTTCTCCGGCCACCACCGCAAAACCACGTCCCTGCTCGCCCGCGCGCGCCGCTTCTACAGAGGCGTTGAGCGCCAGAATATTGGTCTGGAAGGCAATACCGTCGATAACGCTCAGGATGTCGGCAATGCGCGCCGAACTGCCCGAGATATCGCGCATCTTTTCAATGACATAGCACACCATTTCGCTGCCATGATCGGCGGTGTCAGATACGGTCTTCGCCATCTGGTGCGCCTGCTCGGCGTTGTCGGCATTTTGTTTCACCGTGGCGGTGATCTCTTCCATGCTGGCTGCGGTTTGTTCGAGCGACGTGGCCGTCAATTCGGTGCGCTGAGCAAGGTGCATGTTGCCTGCGGTCAGCTCGCGACTGCCGGTATCGATTTGCGAACTGGCGTCGCGCACGCGCAGCACCGATCCCATCAGCGACTGGCGCATCTCTTCGATTGCCGCATTCAGGCGATTAAACTCCTGGCTGGCGGGCTGATTCAGACTGTGGGTGAGATCGCCCGCCGCCACGTGTTCAAGCTGGGCGATAGAGGCCGAAAGCGGCTTCAGCAGCATATGGCGTAGCACCAGCCAGGCCAGCACGATAATCCCGGCAGTCAGCAGGGCGGCAATGACGATCAGCAGCATGACGCGGTTTTTGCTCGCCTGTACGGCCTTCACTTCGGTTTTGCCGCGCGATTCGCTCCAGGTCTGGAACGCCTGCATATCGTTGTCGAACTGATGCGAAACGGGGATCAACTTGTTTTCCAGCAAATCGTAGTAAGCATCCGCGCTCTGCTGGTTCAGCGCCGTCAGCATCGGGCCGATCCCCTGGGCGTTGTACGCCGCCAGGCTGGCGGCCACTTTATCCAGTAGCTGCTGGCCTTTTTCATCTGAAACGCCACCGTCAATGACCGCTTTCAGCGTTTTTTGCGCCTGAGTCACTTCTTTATTAATGTTCTGCACGGATTTGGCGGCATCGTCCATCATGCCAATTTCCATCAATCGAACGGCCTGACCCGCTTCATTACGGGCGCGCAAAATCAGCGTGTAGCCCGCATTAAGTTGCACCATCTGCTCACCCTGAAGGTGATTAATACGTTGCAGTGAAGAGGAACTCTGTGTGAGGGCATAAATGCCAATACCGCTGACAATCAGCAGCAGAAGGGTCATAACGGCCAGTAACGAAAGCAAGCCGGTACGAATCGATAGCGTTTTCAGCATGATGTTATTTCCGGTAGCGAGATATTTTTTGGCAGAAAAGAAGATTATCGGCCGCTACCGGAAAATGTTTAGACTTTAAGCAAATTCAGTGTGTTATCACTTTGTTGTGGAGGCTGACGGGCTGACGCGAGTGACCGGCGAGCTTTGGCGGTTCTCCCAGAGCACCGTCAGACCACGCTGCAACGCGATAAACACGAACAGCAACACGCCAATCGCGATTTTGGTCCACCACGAGCTCAACGTGCCGTCGAAGTTAATATACGTTTGAATCAACCCCTGAATCGCTACGCCAAATAGCGTCCCTAAAACAGTGCCTACCCCGCCGCTCAGCAGCGTGCCGCCAATCACCACCGAGGCAATCGCATCCAGCTCAACGCCCACGCCCGCCAGCGCATAGCCCGCCTGGGTGTAAACAGAGAAGACAATACCCGCCAGCGTCGCCAGCCCGGTAGAGAGCATATAAATACGAATCGTGGTGCTGCGCGTGGAAATGCCCATCAGATTGGCAGACGTGGCGCTGCCGCCGATGGCATAGACTTCGTTACCGAACCGGGTGCGGTGAGCAAGGAACATCCCCATCACCACAACGCCTAACATCAATAATCCCATGGCGCTCAGGCGGCCACCGCCGGGAATTTTCCACGCCAGGCTTGAGAGCGTGTCGTAGATCGGGTGGTTAATCGGGATTGACTCTTCAGAGACCAGATAGCTGACGCCGCGCAGGAAGAACATCCCGGCGAGGGTGATGATAAACGCCGGGATTTTTAACGCGTCGATCAGTAATCCCATAAACGCACCGAACGCGCAGCCCATGATCAGCACCAGCGGGAAAGCCACCAGCGGGGACAATCCCCAGAAGCCAATCGCCTTCGCCAGGAACACGCCGGTAAAAGCGATCACCGAACCCACCGACAGATCGATACCACCGGAGAGGATCACAAAGGTCATGCCGACCGCAATAATCCCCAAAAAGGCGTTATCGGTGAGGATGTTGCAAATCACGCGCGTCGAGGCAAAACCGGGAAATTGCGTCAGGCAGTACAGGTAGCCCAGCACGAAGACGCCGAGCGTAATCATTAACGGTAAATTACGTTTTATCATGACCGCGAATCCCCTTGATGATGCTGATAAAGCGCGACGACTGAACGATCAGCACGCACAGGACAACCACCGCTTTCACCACCTGGTTAAGCTCAGGCTGGAAGCCGGAGAGCAAAATGCCGGTATTCATACCCTGAATAATCAGCGCTCCGATAACGGAAAGCACCAGATTAAAGCGCCCGCCCATCAGCGAACCGCCGCCGATAACGACGGCTAAAATCGCATCCAGCTCCAGCCACAGTCCGGCGTTGTTGGCATCGGCCCCGCGAATATCTGCCGCCACAATTATCCCGGCAATCGCCGCACACAGACCACTGAGCACGTAGGCCAACATCACCACGAGGCGCGTATTCACCCCGGCATTTTTGGCCGCGCGAATGTTAATGCCCACCGCTTCAATAAACATGCCGAGTGCGGTCCGGCGGGTGAATAGCCAGAACACAATCAGCGTGAGCAGGGCAATGATCACTGGCGTTGGAAACAGCAACAGCTTGCCGCTGCCGATCCACGCCAGATTAGGCGAATCAAAGGTCACGATCTGCCCGGAGGTAATCAGTTGCGCCACGCCGCGCCCCGCCACCATCAGAATCAAGGTGGCGACAAACGGCTGGATTTTGAGAATCGATACCAGAATACCGTTCCACAGTCCGGCCAGCACGCCGGTGCCAAGGGCCGCCAGCAGCACGACCGGCAGGCTGTGCCCGGCCACGGTCATGGAGGCAGCCGTCGCCCCCGCAATCGCCATGATGGCCCCCACGGATAAGTCAATGCCGCCCGTGGCAATCACCAGCGTCATGCCAATCGCCAACAAAGCAACGGGTGCCGCGCGGTTTAAAATATCAATAGGGCTGCCGAACAGGCGGCCATCCTGCAAAACAATTTGCAGGAAATGCGGCGCAACGAGGCTGTCGACCGCCAGCACCAGCAGCAGCGCCACAATTTGTGGCGTACCGGTAGGCCATCTAAAGCGACGCTTAGATTCTGCAGCCTTAGAAAGTGAACGAGGCATCACGATTGACTCCTTATGCCGCGATAGCATTCATGATCGCCGGAACGGACAGTTCATCCAGCGGGATCTCTGCCACCTGTTTGCGATCGCGCATGATGATGACGCGATCGGCATACCCCACCAGCTCTTCAAGCTCAGAGGAGATAACCAGTAGCGCCAGGCCATCGGCACACAGCGTTTCGATAAGGCGGATAATTTCCGCATGTGCGCCCACGTCGATACCACGCGTGGGTTCGTCGAGGATCAAGAACTGAGGCTTGGTCAGCAGCCAGCGGGACAGCAGAACCTTTTGCTGATTGCCGCCCGATAAAAACTCAATCGGCTGTTCAGCGCTCGGCGTGCGAATGCCAAGCTGGCGGATAAAGCGCTCGGCAATGGCGTTTTGCTCTTTACGCGGAATGGGCCGCAGCCAGCCACGCTGGGCCTGTAGCGCCAGAATAATATTTTCGCGCACCGAGGCGGCGGCAATGATGCCGTCGGTTTTGCGGTCTTCCGGGCAGAAGCCAATACCCAGACAAGAGGCCTGATGCGGGGATCGCAAGGTTTGCGGCTTACCCTTAATCAACGCTGTGCCGCTGTCCGCCGGTTTGATCCCGAAGATCACTTCAGCGGTTTCGGTACGGCCAGAGCCGAGCAGGCCCGCCAGGCCGACGATTTCACCGGGGCGAACTTCAAGGTTGAACGGCGTGATCGTGCCTTTTTTGCCGAAATCTTTGAACGCAGCGACAGGTTTGTCGCTCAACAAGGTACGACCCGCACGCTGGAGCGCTTTGGTGTCCAGCTCGCGGCCCAGCATCATTTTGACCAGCTCGATCTTCGGCAGCTCGCGCGTCTCGCGGCAGCCGACAAAACCGCCGTTACGCAGTACGGTGATCCGATCGCTGACTTCATACACCTGGTCGAGGAAGTGGGTGACGAAAATTAAGCTCACGCCCCGATCGCGCAGCTGGCGCATCAGGGTAAAGAGCATTTCGACCTCTTGCGTGTCGAGGCTGGCGGTTGGTTCGTCGAGGATCAACACCTTAGCGGAGAGATCGATCGCCCGACAGATAGCCACGATCTGCTGCATCGCCACGGAAAAGCGGTTCAACGGCTCACGCACGTCGAGAGAAAAACCGTAAGACTCCATCAGCTTAGTCGCCCGCGCTTCCATCTCTTTTCGGCGCAGCAGGCCAAACCGACGCGGTTCGCGGCCAATAAACAGATTATCCGCCACCGACATGTTCGGCAGCAGGTTCACCTCCTGATACACCGTCCCAATCCCCAGTTGTTGGGCGTGGGCGGTATTGCGCGGTGATATGGCGTTGCCTTCGAGCCAGATGGTGCCGCGATCGGCGTGATAAACCCCGGTCAGGGCTTTGATCAACGTGGATTTTCCCGCGCCGTTTTCGCCAAGTAACGCCATGATTTCGCCGCGCCGCAGGCTGAAATCGACGTTATCGAGCGCTTTTACGCCGGGAAAGAATTTGCTTAAGCCCTCTGTGCGGAGGATTTCCTGGTGGTGTTCAGTGGTCATATTTCCTCCTTACCCCTCACCCCGGCCCTCTCCCCATAGGGGAGAGGGTGAAAGGCAGGGCGGCGCTGGACTTAACAATTGGCACGATCAATCCCCTCTCCCCTCCGGGGAGAGGGTCAGGGTGAGGGGGGTGCGAAGTCCTCAGTAGCCCATATTTTTCTTCTTCTCTAACTCTTCTTTCGCCGTATCCGGCAGGTAGAGCGTCGATTTGGTGATAGTCAGCTGTTCAGGTTTGGTGCCGTCCTTCTTGAATTTTTCCAGCGCGTCGAACGCCGGGCCGGCCATATTCGGCGTCAGTTCAACGCTGGCGTTGGCTTCGCCGTCGATCATCGCTTTATAAATATCCGGTACGCCGTCGATAGAGCCGGTGAGGATATCCTTGCCCGGTTTC